>CAKPVJ010000011.1 GCA_934193515.1 uncultured Megasphaera sp.
GAACCATTTTAACATGAAGCGTCACTATGGATTTTTGTTTTTTGATTAACTGTTCAAGTTCATTTTACAACGGACCAAATTATAAGGTACTATACAACATAAGAAAAATTTTTATTAGTACTATTATATAGAAGTGATGTAGATTTTTAAAGACTTATTTGGGAGTAAAATTTGAAAAAGTCTTTAACTTAAAGACGAATCAAGGTATACTATAGAATAAGAATGGAATGAAAGTACGTAAAGGAGTAAAGGTATGGCAGAAAAACGAATGACGAGCCTGGAACGAAGACGGCTGCGTCGGCGTAGAAAGGCAAAACGAAATACCTCTCTTTCTAAATATAAAATTGTCGTAATCATCGTTTTGATTTTGGGTACCCTCATTTTAGGGAGAAAGGGCTACATTTTATACCAGATTCATGAGGAAATGCAGCATACGCTGCAGCTGGAACAGAGCCTGCGGGATGAAAACGAACGGCTCAAACAGCGTAAAGAAAACCTGAATGATAATGAGGAAGTAGCAAGGCAGGCGAGAGAACAGTTTGGGTTGGTCAAACCCGGTGAAGTTCCCTATAGAAAGTAAAGAAAAAGAATTGAATTTTTTATATTTTATGGGTATAATAATTTTATACGCTTCTATAAAGCAGGAGCATACAAGGAGGAATATAAAGCAGCATGACAATCGAAGTAGGAAGTGTGTTGGAAGGTACCGTTACAGGGATTACAAAATTTGGCGCATTTGTAGAACTTCCGGACAAGAAAGTGGGATTAGTCCATATTTCTGAAGTCGCTAATGAGTATGTAAAAGATGTACATGATTTTTTGAAAGTTCAGGACAAGGTCAACGTCAAAGTATTGTCTGTAGACGATAAGGGAAAAATCGGCTTATCTATTAAGCAGACCCAACCGGCACCGGAAAAGAAGGAATTTCGTCCCAGAACGGAATTTCGTCCGAAACATGAGTTCCGGCAGCACAATGGCTTTGATTCCAATCGTCGTTCTTCTTCATCCTTATCCTTTGAAGATCGGCTCAGCAAGTTCTTGAAGGAAAGTGATGAACGCCTCATGGATTTGAAACGTAATACGGAATCAAAACGCGGCGGCCGCGGCGCGCGTCATGCCGATTGATTCGTAACGAGGCAATCACAAGGCAAAATAAAGAGTATTCCTGTGGGAATGCTCTTTTTGTGTTTCTTATAAGACTGATTTTTTGTATGTATATGAGGAGAAAGCGATGAAACATACAACATATGCAGTTATTGATATCGGTTCCAATTCACTGCGGCTGATGAAAGGAACTCGGCAGGATGACGGGAGCTGGCTCTTTTCACCAAAAGAACTGGCAACGACCCAGCTGGGAAAGGATATAGAAAAAACGAACCGGTTGTCTAAGCAGGGAATAGGTGATTCTCTAGCCGCTATGGCAGCATGGCAGCAGGAATTGCAGTCGATACCCGTATGCGCCGTCGCTACTAGTGCCGTTCGGGAAGCGGCAGACGGGCAGGAGTTTTTGGCAGAAATACGGTCACGGTTTGGCTGGCACTGCCGTACGCTGACAGGTACGGAAGAAGCGGCCTTTAGTTTTTGCGGTGCCTCTTCGACAAGTCCCCAAGATGGCTGTACGGCAGTTCTTGATATTGGCGGCGGCAGCACGGAAGTGGCTGTGGGAACGGCCGGGACGGTGCAATGGTCTCACAGCTATCCGTTAGGTGCCGTGCGTTTGACGAACAGCCCTGTATGGACTGAAGATGCTGTAGCAGCCGTTCGCGCCCGTTGTGAAACGCAATGGCTGGCCATGCCGAAAAAGCTGACTCGTGTTATTGGCGTAGGCGGCACGCTGACGACACTGGCGGCGATGGAACAGGAAATGGCGGTATACGATCCGGCTCGCATTACGGGATATACAGTCACACAGAACCAGCTGGCAAAGCGTATGACCTGGCTGCTTCAGATGATACCGGAAGAACGGAAGCATGTACCGGGCCTGCAGCCTAAACGCAGCGATATTATTTTGGCCGGGTTGGCGATTCTGCAGTCTTTTTTGCAGCATTATGATATAGACGCTGTACAGATGAGCGAACGGGATTTATTGGAAGGCGTATTTTACAAAGAAGCCTTTCAAGATGGAACGACTGACAGGTGCTGCCGATGAAAATACTAGAAAAAGTTGCGGCGTTTTGCCAGCGTGAGGCGTTGTTTGCCGACGGTGACAAACTGTTGGTGGCGTGTTCCGGCGGACCGGATTCGCTGGCATTGCTGGACATGTTGGCAAAACTGGCTCCGGCTCATCATCTGCAGCTGCTTGTTTGTTATATTCACCATGGTATTCGCAAGGCAGCTGATGCAGAAGTGGGACGCGTCCGGCAGGAAGCGTCGCGCAGGCACTGCACCTTTGTATGCTGCTGCAGCGATGTACCGGCGATTGCCGCTAGAGAACATCGCTCTTTAGAAGCTGTCGGGCGGGAAGAACGATACCGCTTGCTGCGGCAGGAAGCAAAAAAATGGCAGGCCCGGGCGATTGCTGTGGCCCATCACCGCAATGACCAGGCCGAAACGGTACTGCTGCATGTCCTGCGCGGCAGCGGTTTATCCGGGCTGAAGGGAATGCGTCCGAAAAGCGGCGACATTATTCGTCCCCTGTTGGACTTGACACGACAGGAGATAGACGAGTATATTGAAAAGCAGCAGCTGCAGCCATGCCATGATGAAACCAATGACTCAGACGTATTTGCCAGAAATCGCATTCGTCTGCGTTTACTGCCGTATTTAAAACAATATAACCCGGCTATTATTGCCGATTTAAACCGATTAGCGCTGTTGGCGCAGGCAGATGATGATTTTTTGCAGCAGGAAACAGCGCGGGTATATGCGGCATTGGTTGTTCGTCAACAGAAAACAGTCTGCATTGACAAAAAGAAGTTTTTGGCACAGCCTTTAGCTATACAGCGCCGCATCATTCGTTTGTTGTGTCATGATGTTACCGGGAGTATGCAGAATATTTCCTTTCATTATGTAGAAACAGTACGAAATTTGGCTTTCAAAGGTGCCGGCAAACAGTTTCAAACCGGCACATGGCTGGCCTATACGACACGAACAGCGCTTTGCATGAAGCCTTGTTTGTATCGACGCTGATACGGCTGTTGTTGTTCAAGCCGATACAGCAACATCATAACGTGAATGTGTTCAGGAGGGAATATCCATGCATCAGGATGTAAAAGAAATTTTATTTACAGAAGAAACGATTAAACAACGCGTACGCGAATTAGGTGCGCAGATTAGCAAAGATTATGCCGGCAAAACAATTCTCATGTGCGGCATTTTAAAAGGAGCTGTTACATTTTATACAGATTTAGCACGCGCTATTGACACACCTGTTTTATTTGATTTTATGAGTTGTTCCAGCTACGGCTCCGGCACGACGTCGTCGGGCGCTGTCATGGTCCGTAAAGATTTAGATACCAATGTACAGGGGAAAGATGTCCTTATCGTAGAAGATATTATCGATACGGGCATTACACTGAGCCATTTGGTGCCATTGCTCAAAGAACGGGGCGCGAACTCTGTTAAATTGGCTACGCTGCTCAGCAAGCCGGCACGCCGCCAAGTAGACGTTCCTGTAGATTATAATGGCTTTGAAATTCCTGATGCATTCGTTGTCGGCTATGGACTGGACTATGACGGACGGTATCGCAACCTGCCGTATATCGGCATTTTAAAAGAAGAAGTATATACAAAATAACAAAAGAAAAAGGGTGCAGTATAGACTTGTTTTTATGCAAAAGTTATTGTTGCTTTGCTGGAAGTGTGGTAAGATAAGATTGTATTGGTTGGATAAAATCACTTAAAAATAGATTCCAATGAAAGGAGTATTATTTTGAGCAAATTTGTGCGTAACGTAAGTTTATACTTACTGATTATTATCGTGGCTGTATCTATTATTGATGCATTTACGACGAATAAATCTGATAAATCAGAAATTTCCTATACGAATTTCATGAATCAGGTTGAACAGAAAAAAGTAGATGCCGTACAGATTACAGCGGACCATGCCATTGTGGGTCAGCTGAAGGACGGCACTTCCTTTACGTCGTATGCACCGACAGATTCAGCACTTATGCCGGCACTGCGCGATGCAGAGGTAAATGTCATTGCCAAGCCGCCGGAACAGCCTTCTTGGTGGATGAACCTGCTGAGTTCCATCTTGCCGATTCTGATTTTAATCGGCGTATGGTTCTTTATTATGCAGCAGACCCAAGGTGGCGGCGGCCGTGTCATGAATTTTGGCAAAAGCCACGCTAAAATGCATGGTGAAGGCAAAATTAAAGTATCCTTTAAAGATGTTGCCGGTGAAGATGAAGCGAAAGAAGAATTGGCGGAAATCGTCGAATTCCTTCGCAACCCCAGTAAATACAATAATATTGGTGCTAAGATTCCAAAAGGCGTACTGCTCTTTGGCCCTCCGGGGACAGGGAAAACGCTGTTGGCCCGTGCAGTTGCCGGTGAAGCCGGTGTTCCTTTCTTCAGCATCAGCGGCTCTGACTTTGTAGAAATGTTTGTAGGCGTCGGCGCGTCCCGTGTTCGTGATTTATTTGCCCAAGCGAAAAAAAATGCTCCCTGTATTATTTTTATCGATGAAATTGATGCAGTAGGGCGTCAGCGTGGTGCCGGTCTTGGCGGGGGTCATGACGAACGCGAACAGACATTGAACCAGCTGCTTGTCGAAATGGATGGCTTTGGTTCCAACCAGGGGATTATTACCATTGCGGCCACGAACCGGCCGGATATTTTGGACCCGGCATTGCTGCGTCCAGGCCGTTTCGACCGTCAAATTACAGTAGATCGTCCGGATTTGCGCGGCCGCCGTGCTATCTTGGAAGTACATGCTAAAGGCAAGCCGTTGGGCAAAGATGTTGATTTGGATATCATTGCCAAGAAGACGCCGGGCTTTACCGGTGCTGATTTGGGCAACTTGCTCAATGAAGCGGCGCTTTTAGCTGCTCGTGCAGATAAAAAAGTAATCAATATGCCAGAATTAGAAGAAGCAAGCGAAAAAGTTTGCTTTGGTCCGGAACGGCGCAGTCATGTAATCAGTGAAAAGGAAAAACGCCTGACAGCAGTTCACGAATCCGGTCATGCGTTGATTGCCTACCTTCTTCCTGATGCCGATCCGGTACATAAAGTTACGATTATTCCGCGCGGCCGGGCTGGCGGCTATACGATGATGCTGCCGGAAGAAGACCGTTCGTATGAAACTAAATCATACTATTTGGCCCAGATTCGCGTAGCCTTGGGCGGCCGGGCTGCAGAAGAAATCGTGTTCCATGAAATCAGCAGCGGCGCTTCGGGAGACCTTCAGAGCGTAACGCGTATTGTGCGTCAAATGATTACTCGCCTAGGTATGAGTACTAAATTGGGACCGATGGTGTTTGGTGAACAGCAGGAACAAGTATTCCTCGGCAAAAACTTAGGGCATGACCGCAACTACGGCGAAGGCGTAGCAGAATTAATCGACAAAGAAATGCATGACATGGTTTCCGAAGCCTATGCCGATGTACTGCGCATGCTTCGTGAACACATTGATGCCCTGCAAAATATGGCAAAGGCGTTGATGGAAGTCGAAACGATTAATCATCAACAGGTAGATAATCTTATCAAATTCGGTACATTGGAAAATCCGGAGGATAAGAAAAAAGAAGAAACACCTGCTGCACCGGATGCAGAAGCAAATAAACCGGAAGAAGAACCAAAAGAAGTCACACAGGATGCACCTGCTCAAGTGGAAATCAGCCCATGGGGCAATGCTATTCCTGATAATAAAGAAAAAGAATAAATATATAAATAAAAGCTGCGAGATATTCGCAGCTTTTATTTATATAAGCAACTAAAAAGATTGAAGAGTTATTTACAAAATGTTTAATGTTTGTTAAAAATATTAGGATATTATATAATAAAAGGAGAAATATGGAATACCAATTGCATATATTTATGGTATTGACATGATTTGCTTTTATGCTACAATTTCATTATGCATTCAGAAGCGTCTGTGTGTTAAAAAACGGTATATAAGGTTTGAGTAGAGGTGAAACATATGAGACAGGATATCCTGGATTACTTAATAGCACATAAAGGAGAATTTGTATCTGGACAAAAAATTTCCGAATTATTTGGCATTTCCCGCACAGCTGTTTGGAAACATATTCGTGTCCTAAAACAAAGAGGATACGTCATTGAATCGTATACAAAAAAAGGGTACTGTCTAAAAGAAGCACCTGAATTGATTCGGCCGGAACAGATTTTGGATGAACTTCATACGCAAATTATTGGCAAAAAAATTATGTATTATGAACGGGTTGATTCGACCAATACCATTGCCAAAAAGTTAGCAGGCCAAGGGGCCGCTGACGGTACCGTGGTCGTTGCAGAAGAACAGACAGGCGGACGGGGACGATTGGATCGTTCTTTTATGTCGCCGTTTGCCCAGGGATTATGGTTTTCTGTTATTATTCGTCCCAATTTTCCGCCAATGGAAGTCTCTAAAATGACATTGGTCGCAGCCGTAGCAATTACGAAAGTACTGCGCAAAATGGGATTAATTCACTGCGGCATCAAGTGGCCGAATGACATTTTAGTACATGGTAAAAAAATGGTTGGCATTTTGACAGAATTAAATGCATCCGTTGAAAAAATCAACTATTTGGTGATGGGAATCGGCATTAATACAACGTTATCTAAAAAATCATTATCGAAAGAATTGAAAAAAACGGTTACTAGTTTTGCCATGGAAGATGTACCTGTGCAGCGCAATCAGTTGTTGGCAGAAATCTTGCAGCAGCTGGAACAATATTACATAGTGGCACAAGAACAGGGATTTGCGCCTATTTTGGAAGAATGGAAAGTCTTGTCCTGCACGTTGGGACAGGAAGTCAAAGTCATAGCCAGTGATAAAACATTCAGCGGCAAAGCTGTCGATTTAGATGAAAACGGCAATTTGCTGGTTGATACAGGTACGGCTATAGAAAAAGTATTAGCAGGCGATGTACATATTCGTCCGGCTGACTAAGCACATAAATCATGAACTAAAAACTGTAAACAAATGGGGCTGCTGCTTTGTGTGACAGCTCCATTTGCTGTATATACGAGCAGCTGCGGGAAAAGAAATAAACAGGATGGATTTTCGGTAAAGACTATCCAAGAAGGAAAAACTCTGCTATTATATTAGGCGTATATTACTTCATTTACGCAGGGAGAGTAAAAAATCATGTTATTAGTTATTGATGTAGGAAATACGAATATTGTGCTGGGCATTTTCAAGGGCAAGGAATTGCTGGACCATTGGCGTGTCTCAACCAATCGGCTTCGCACGACCGATGAATATGGCGTATTGATTCGCAATTTATTTTATCTCAATGGTGTCGACGCTGATGAAATTAAAGCGATTATTATTTCGTCTGTTGTGCCGCCGGTGATGCCAACATTGGAACGGATGTGTCAGCGGTATTTTGGCTTAGTACCTCTCGTTATCGGCCCCGGTGTCAAGACCGGCATGGATATTAAATACGATAATCCGCGTGAAGTCGGTGCCGACCGCATTGTCAATGCTGTAGGAGCCTATGCCAAATATGGCGGTCCTGTTATTATCATTGATTTTGGCACGGCGACGACATTTTGTGCTGTAGATAAAAAAGGCAATTACTTGGGCGGCTCTATCTGTCCGGGAATTGGCATTTCAACAGATGCCTTAGTACAACGGACGGCTAAATTGCCGCGAATCGAAATCCGCCGTACTGAACGGGTCATTTGCCGCAATACCGTAGAAAGCATGCAGGCCGGCGTGTATTATGGCTTTGTAGGACAGATTGACGGCATTGTCAGCCGGATGCGTAAAGAATTAGGGTGTAATGCCAAAGTGGTTGCTACTGGCGGCTTGGCCGTTGTCATTGCGCCGGCATCGAATTCTATTGATGTCGTCGAACCGATGCTGACCTTAGAAGGACTGAGAATTATTTATGAACGCAACTGCTAAGAAGTTTTCTATCGGCTCTGTTACATTGGAACATCCTGTCATATTAGCGCCGATGGCTGGCGTTTGTGATTTACCATACCGCGTCATTGCCCGTCATTATGGCGCGGCTTTGGTATGCGCTGAAATGATTAGTTCCCAGGGAATTCGCTACAGCAACGCGCATACGGAGGAACTGCTGCGCATCGATGAACGGGAACATCCATTATCCATGCAGATATTTGGTTCCGACCCGGCAGTTATGGCTCAGGCGGCTGCTGTCGTAGAAAAGGCGGGTGCCGATATTGTCGATATTAACATGGGATGTCCTGTCAAAAAAGTGGTGAAAAACGGCGATGGTTCTGCATTGATGAAAAATCTGCCGTTGGCAGAAAAAGTAATCAAAGCGGTAGTAGAGGCCGTATCTATTCCTGTCACCGTCAAAATGCGGACTGGCTGGGACGACCATGCGTTTACGGCAGTAGAGTTGGCAAAGAGGGCCGAACAAGCAGGCGCCGCAGCGATTACCGTACATGGTCGGACGCGTGAACAGTTTTACAGCGGGCGCGCCGATTTAAACAAGATACGGCAGGTCGTAGACGCTGTCACGATTCCCGTCATCGGCAATGGAGATATCGTTGACGGTCCGTCAGCTATGCATATGTTTGCTGAAACGGGCTGTGATGCCGTCATGGTAGGCCGCGGCGCTCAGGGAAATCCCTGGATTTTTCCGCAGATTTATCAGTATATGGAAACCGGAGAGATACTGCCGCTGCCGACGCCGCGTGAACGATACGAGCAAATCTTGGAACACTTTGAAGCCCTGGTAGCGTATAAAGGAGAATATATTGGCATACGGGAAATGCGTTCCCATGCTTCCTGGTATACTAAGGGCATGTATGGTTCTGCCGGGCTGCGTGAACGCATTAACCGAACCAAATCGGCTGAAGAATTTAGAACCATTATTCATGAGATGATGGCAGAGATGAATTGACATCCCTTGAAGATACGAATATAATTAAAGATACGGTAAAAAAGTAATAACCCCATAGTGCCAAGGTCCCTTGACACTATTTTATTTGTAATCATAACGAAAAGGAGCAGCACGATTATGACCAACGAAACGCTGATTACGCAAGAAGGTTTACAGAAGTTAAAAGACGAACTCAATGAACTCAAATCTGTCCGTCGTATTAAAGTTTCCAAACGTATTCAAGAAGCAATTGCCCTGGGGGACTTGAGCGAAAACTCTGAATATGATGATGCCAAAAATGAACAGGCTTTTATTGAAGGCCGTATTGCTGAATTGGAAGGAAAAATCCGCACAGCGAAAATCATTAAAGAAGAACCAGGTGATTCTGCCAAAGTACGCCTTGGCTCTAAAGTTATTTTGGAAGACGTGGAAACAGGCGACCGGTTTGACTATACCGTTGTTGGTACAGCAGAAGCCGACCCGTTCAATAATAAAATTTCCAATGAATCTCCTGTAGGTAAAGCTATTTTAGGCCAGACAATCAGCAAGAGCAACCCGACGATTGTTACGGTCAAAGCACCGGCAGGCGAACTCAAATACCGTATTTTGCCGCCCGATGCAGAATAATCTTATAGGAGGAATAACCATGTCGGATACGAAAGAAAAAGAAACTCCCGTAGTGGAAGAGGAAAAATTAAATGACCAAATGAAGGTACGCCGCGAAAAAATGCAGGAATTTATTGATGCCGGCGTATACCCATATGGACAGAAATTTGATTGGGATTATCATGCCCAGGATGTAAAGGCAAGAGCAGAAGGATTGGAAAAAGATAATTCTGTTGTCCGTGTTGCCGGCCGTTTGATGGCTATTCGTCGTCACGGTAAAACTGCATTCTGCGTACTGCGCGATTTGAGCGGTGAAATCCAGCTGTATTTCCGTAAAGATATTTTAGGCGAAGATTCCTATGCGCTGTTTAAATTATTGGATATTGGCGATATTGTCGGCGTAGAAGGGACCGTATTTACGACCCATACCGGCGAAACGACAGTTCGTGTAGAAAAATGGACGCTGCTGTCCAAATCCCTGCGTCCGCTGCCGGAAAAATTCCATGGCCTGACAGATAAAGAAACACGGTACCGTCAACGCTATCTGGATTTGATTGTCAATCCGGAAGTTAAGGATACATTTATTAAACGGTCTAAGATTATTAAAGGTATCCGCAAATATTTGGACGACCGCCAGTTCCTGGAAGTAGAAACACCGATGCTCCATACGATTGCCGGCGGTGCAGCAGCTCGTCCGTTCAAAACGCATCATAATGCCTTGGATATTGATATGTATCTGCGTATTGCGCCGGAACTTCATTTGAAACGCCTTCTCGTCGGCGGTTTGGAACGTGTCTATGAAATGAATCGCTGCTTCCGCAACGAAGGCATTGACACACGTCACAACCCGGAATTTACGACTGTTGAATTGTATCAGGCCTATGGTGATTTGGAAGACGTTATCTTCATTACAGAAGACCTTGTTGCTAAATTAGCACAGGAATTATACGGTACGACCAAATTGACATACATTGATAAAGAAATCGACTTGACGCCGCCTTGGAATCGGATGACGATGATTGAAGCTGTCAAGAAATTTACGGGCAAAGACTTTGCAGAAGTCAAAACCGTCGAAGAAGCTCGTGCGATTGCCGACGAACTTCATGTAGAATATACAGAATTTGACGGCATTGGCAAAATTATCAATGGCTGTTTTGAAGACTATGTAGAAGAAAACTTGATTCAGCCGACGATTATTACAGGCCATCCGCTGGAAATTTCTCCGCTTACCAAACAAGATCGGGATAACCCGCTTCTTACGTATCGGTTTGAAGCGTTCATTTACGGCCGCGAATTGGCAAACGGCTTCTCGGAATTAAATGACCCGATTGACCAGCGGAATCGTTTTATGGAACAGATGAAAGAACGGGAACGCGGCGATGACGAAGCCCATCAGATGGATGAAGATTACTGCTGCGCTTTGGAATACGGCTTACCGCCAACAGGCGGCCTGGGTATTGGCATTGACCGTTTGGTTATGTTCTTGACCAACAGCGCATCCATTCGCGACGTACTCTTGTTCCCGACGATGAAACCTATCGATTAAGGTTACAATTTACATGCAAACAGCTGATATATCACAGGATGTGTCAGCTGTTTTTTTCTGCCGCGAAACGTTTTATGGCACGAAAGTATAGGGAGTATAGCTGCGAAAATCATGACAGGCCGCTCTTTGCTAGAAAACGTATTTGGGTGTTGCTCCCATGCATGGAGCATGGTATAATGCAAGTATCGACGCCCTTTGAAATGTATCGAAGGGTGTTTTTTTCACCGTCTGTCAGAGGAGGAATCGTGATGAAGGGAAGAGAGATGATACTGGCCGCGGGTATCGCACTGGGGATGGCAGTTTCTGTACAAGCAGCTGATATAGTGGCAGTACAGCCAAACACAGCCTCTCAAGAGAGTATATTTGAGCAGCAGAAGGTTGTTTCTCCGAAAGAAAAGGCTGGCATGGGTACGCTCACCATACCGGCAGCAAAAACTGTGCCTAATCAAGAAACAGATAAAAAGAGCGACAAAAAGACAGATTCAATGCTTACTCCTGAACAGGTGGCTGCCATTGAAATTCCGGAGCCAGCCGTTTTGTCTAAAATGGATTTTCAAATAGGGACCATTCGGCGCGGCAACACACTGAATAAAGTAAAACGCATTTTTGGCAGTCCGACGAAATATCTGCAAAGTACGCATTATACAACGATGCAGTATGACAGAACGGATTTGAAACTGCGTGTTGTCAGCCGAAATGATACGGCGTCCATCTTAAAAAAGACGGGAGAAGAGCGAAAAGCCGTTCGTATAGGCGTAGATGCCGTGTATTTGGGACACGGAGAAAATATACTGTTGAGCAGAGAGCTGCATTTGAAGCTGCCGACAGAAGTATTGGTGCGGCAGTTTGGCATACCGACAAACGTCCTGCGGGATGCCGATGCCAATGTATACTATATGGTCTATCAGCACCCTGCAGAAGATACGGACATGGTCTTTGCGATTGCCAACCGTAAAATTGAACGTGTCGCACTGATGCCGGCCCGCCCTCCGTACAGCAGCGGCAATGAACAAATGGTGCAGAACAAACGGACAGAACGGGATTTCACCTTGATGGGATTTGGGCTGGATTCGCCGTTCCAGGCCAATAAATACAACATGTGGAACAATCTCGTCAAACGGGACAGCAATAATTTTTGGCTGTATGGTGATTATGGCGTAGAAGTAGACCGGCGCAATACGGTGCGCAAGGTATTTTTGCTGACCAATAATGCCTATACCAGCCGCGGTGCTACGTTGGGATACCATATTTCGACGATTTTAAAATTATACGGCCGGCCTGACCGTGTAGAAATGGGACCTGACGGTGAAAAATCGGTAGATGCTTATTATTATGACAGTTCATTCCAAAAAGGCGTGTCCCTGGTGTTTGTCGTAAAACATGACACGCAGTATGTAGAAGATGTCATTTTGACAGATTCGCCGATAAAAAACTTGCAAGATCCTATGACCCGCTATGGTTTAAAATAATCTAATACTGGATTACCAAGAAAAATAGAAAAATATGGGCCTATATCCAAAGAAAATACTAAAATTGCTTTACTTATATGACTGAATTCCAGTATAATAAATACAAATACTACTAGCAGATGAAGGTGATTTTCATGGTTACAGATGCAGATGTTTTAAAACGTTGGAAGTACATTGCGCAGGAAGATGAAAAGTTGTTGATTCTCATTGGGGGACCTGGCTCTGGCAAGAGCAAGCTGATTCGCGAATTGACATTCCAGGACGGCTGGAAAATTTGTGAAGCCAAGGAATTATTTGATGATGAATTTTTGGAAATCCCCCGCGCTGACCGCCCGGATAAAGCTATTTCGCTTATTTCCGCAGCGATTCATCGGCTGAATGCCCGTGTAGTGATGATTGATAACGTAGAATTCCTATTTGCGCCGATTCTAAACTTAAACCCCGTACAGATGTTGAAGGAATTGAGCCGCGAATGCCCGATTATCGTCAGCTGGCGCGGCAGTTTGGAAGGCAATACGTTGTATTTTGAACACAATGGCGATCCTAAATACGCTAAATTTACATTGGAAAATCCCAATCACGTCATTTCCTTAGACTAAGGTAAAGACTGAAAACACTGCAAAGGAAGATATTCTTTTGCAGTGTTTTTTGTGTGGAAAAATGTATGCCTTTTTTGAGGTTTTGTTTATAAAATAGTTAGCTTTATCTTATATACTGAAACACGTCGAATTCGTGTGCCTGTATGCCGAAGAATAAAAGAGCAGCGCGCCGTATGCAGACTTTTTTTCTGTTTCGCAGTGTGATATAATATGGGCTTGAGCACTATACTTTTTGATTGAAAAGGAGCAATGTATACCATGAGTGATTATATGATTGCAGTCATTTTGGGGATTGTAGAAGGGGTTACAGAATATCTGCCGGTATCCTCGACAGGCCATATGATTTTAGTCGGCGACTGGCTGGGATTTGACGGCCCGCGGGCCAGCGTCTTTGAAGTATTTATTCAGTTGGGTGCTATTTTATCTGTCCTTTTAATTTATAAAGAAAAATTTATCCGCATGCTGAAACAATACCGCTGTTGGGATTTGCTGAAAAGAGAAAACTGGTACCGCAATGACACCGGTTTGACATTGGCCCATGTAGCCGCCGGTATCGTGCCGGTTATGTGTATCGGGTATTTGGCACACCATGCGATTAAAACGTATCTCTTTTCTTCGGGCACGGTTATTATTGGCTTGATTATTGGTGGTATCTTTATGCTGGCAGCGGAAAAGGCAAAAATGCGGATTGTTTGTAATGATGTAGAAAAAATGACTATCATGCAGGCCTTTCTTGTCGGTGCCTTTCAGATTTGCGCTCTGTGGCCTGGATTTTCCCGTTCTGGTTCTACGATTGCCGGCGGCTTATTCTTGGGACTGAGCCGTAAAGCAGCGGCTGATTTTTCTTTCATTATTGCCGTACCAGTCATGATTATTGCTTGTTTTTATGATTTACTGAAAAGCTTAAATGATTTGAACAGCAATGATTTAGTGATGATTGCTATTGGGTTCGTCGTTGCGTTTGTCGTAGCGTATATCTCCGTATTATGGTTCCTGCGTTTCTTGAACAAATCGACATTGACCTCTTTTGCCTGCTACCGGTTCTTGGTTGCGATTATTTCATTCGCTTATTTCTTTATTTTAAAATAATCATATATAGCATATACAAAAAAAACGAGCCGCTATGGCTCGTTTTTTTACAATGATACATCATGCAGGAGACGATAACTTGGCAAAAGCCGTGGAGATTTCGTCTATAAATGGTTTGGGATCTGTATCGGCAGGCAGGTCGCGCAGAATGCCCTGCATCATATTGGGATAAAACAGGTTTACGCCCTGCATATATACGTAATAATAATACTGCAGTGCATGGTCGCCTTTGAGAATCAAGGGAGCGACTTCGTCGTTCAGCGAAAAGGCTAAATCATAAAAATCAAGCAGTTCTTGTTTGAAACGGCTTCCATCGAGTTTGTTTTCGCTATAATCCTGCAACAAATTGGACCCCATTTCAGCGAGTGAGTCCGAGAGTTCATTGGCTTTTTGGGGAAGCGTCATATTGTTTTCTTCCATGCTGTGATGCAGTGTATGCAGTGAACCAATAAGAGATTCGCAGAAAAAATTGAAAGTAAATAGCCCTTCTGAGCCAGTAAGGTTGGTAAACGTATAGGCATCCATCATTTGGTCTCCTTTTTATCTGTAAGATACTTTATTATAGCATAAATTAGTAAAAATGAATTGAGTCCCGCCGGGGAATATGGTAACATGATATAAGACTTGATATCTAGACAATAGAGAAAGGAGGGATAGTATGGCTCGCAACAAAAAAATCCAGTTGAAGCGGCGTTCCGGCCCGTCTGCGCGTATTCATCGAGGATTGTCGATGCCTGTAGGCCCTGGCAGTGAAAGCAGTACGGTTAGTTTCCGCAGCTTGGCTGAATTGAAAGCGAAATATTTTGTACTTACAGGACGATTGGCCCGCCGTCCTTTTATTATGCGGACACTGATTTTGATGTTTGCTCAATTTATGTTTTCGATTATACTGTATAGCCGTATGGTGGAAGCCATTTTGGTACAAAAACCAGAATTTGCCGTTCTTTTTGGTATTATTTTTATTATTCTTACGATTCCGGCTGTTTGGTCGCAAATCTCTCTGGGGGTGCGCCGCTGCCATGATATGAATCGCCAAGGCGCTTTGTTTATCATTCCCTTTGCCTGCTATTTGGCAAGCTATATTGCTCCTGTTTTGGGGTGGAGTACCGCAGCGGATGTCGTGCAGGGATTGGCAGGTATTTTTTATTTGGCCTTGTTTTTTATTAAGGGAAATGCGGCAGATAATGTATACGGCCCGGCACGTCCTCGCTAGTGTTGGAGAAACAGACTGCATGATGTATCAGCATCGAGTATGCAGTCTGTTTTTTTAGATTTTTTTGTAAACTAAATATAAAAATATATCATAAACAAATATGTGCGGAAAGTATTTTACAAGAGCAGGGAAACACTGTATAATAACGTACGAATACATACTTTTAGATAAGGAGATAGGTCATGAGCATACCTATGATACGGCTGGACCACATGAGCCATACCTATGAAGATGAAGATGGCAAAACGGTTTATGCTGTCAAAGATATATCGTTGGAAATTCAGCCGGGAGAATTTGTAGCCGTCATTGGTACCAATGGTTCCGGCAAATCGACGCTGGCAAAGCATTTTAACGTTTTGCTGACACCGACGGACGGCGTATGTGAAGTATGCGGCATGCGTACGGACGACCCGGACCATATATGGGATATACGCCAGCAGGTCGGCATGGTATTTCAAAACCCGGATAACCAGATTGTAGCGGCTGTTGTCGAAGAAGACGTAGCGTTTGGCCCGGAAAATTTGGGTGTCCCGTCGGAAGAAATTAAACAGCGGGTGAAAGATGCGCTAAAACGGGTCAACATGACGATTTATGCCAAACACGGCCCCCATTTGCTGAGCGGCGGCCAAAAACAACGTATCGCGATTGCCGGCATTTTGGCCATGCAGTCGCACTGTATTGTGTTGGATGAACCGACAGCGATGCTGGACCCCATTGGACGCAGTGAAGTCATGGATACGATTCGGCAGCTCAATGCAGAAGGCATTACAGTCGTTATTATTACGCATTTTATGGAAGAAGCTGTACAGGCAGGACGGGTCGTCGTCGTCAATCACGGCGAAGTCCAGATGGACGGTACGCCGCGGGATGTCTTTAAACATGTAGAAGAACTGAAAAACATGGGGCTGGACGTACCGGCGGCGGCAGAAATTGCGTATAAACTGCGCCAAAAAGGCATTCCGCTGCCAGATGATATTATTACGAAAGAAGAATTGGGAGACGCACTATGTCGATTAAATTAGAAAATGTGACCTATACCTACGGCGTAGGGACGCCGTTTGAAAAGACGGCCTTGTATGATACCTCCATAGAGATTCATGAGGGAGAATTTGTCGGCATCATTGGTCACACCGGTTCGGGGAAATCTACGTTTGTACAGCTGCTGAATGGCCTGATACAGCCGACGATAGGCACGGTTACGGTAGACGGCACGGATATTTCTCAAAAGACCAAAGAAGTCATGGCGATGCGGCATAAAGTCGGCATGGTGTTTCAGTATCCGGAATATCAGCTGTTTGAAGAAACGATTGCCAAAGATATTGCCTTTGGCCCGCGGAATTTTGGCTTGAGTGAAACAGAAGTAGAAGAACGAGTACGGGAAGCCATGGACTTTGTCGGCTTGGATTACAACACCTATGCAGAACGCTCGCCGTTTCGCTTGAGCGGCGGTCAAATGCGGCGCGTCGCCATAGCCGGTGTCATTGCCATTCATCCCCAATACCTCATCCTAGACGAACCGTCTGCTGGGCTGGATCCCATCGGGCGGCGGGAAATTTTCTCTGAAATTCAGCGCTGGCATACAGAAAAACACGTCACTGTCATTTTAGTTTCACATAATATGGAAGATATTTCGCAGATGGCAAACCGGCTTCTCGTATTGTCGCACGGCAAGATTCAGCTCGATGGGGACCCGCTGGACATTTTTGCTGCGAAGCAGGGCGTACTGCAGCAGGCAGGCGTATCAGTACCGCCGGCGACAGCCGTTTTACAGTATCTGCAGACTCGCGGGTTTGCTGTCAATGACCGTGTGCATTCGATTGATGAAGGCGTCGATGCGCTGTATTCCTGTTTAAGGGGGATGAAAGATGCTCACTGATATTACGCTGGGACAGTATTTTCCCGGTAATTCGTTTTTACATCATTTAGATCCAAGAGCCAAGATTTTGGCGACGATGATTTTCATTGTGGCTATCTTTTTTGCGGATTCCTTAGCGGCATATGGGATTGTTACGGCATTTGTCGTATTAAACTTTGTCATTTCCCGCCTGCCGGCCAAGTTAATTTTAAAGTCGCTAAAACCGTTATGGATTATTATCATCTTTACGATGGGAATTCATGTTTTTTCGACGCCGGGAGAAATATGGTGGCAGTACGGCATACTGCATATTACCAAAGAAGGGGTATATCAAGGCAGCCTGATGACGGCCAGATTGGTCTTTTTGATTGTCTTTTCTTCGCTTTTGACGTATACGACCTCACCTATCGTGCTGACAGACGGCATCGAACACTTGCTCAATCCCTTCAAACGAATTGGCGTGCCGGCCCATGAACTGGCTATGATGATGACGATTGCCCTGCGGTTTATTCCTACCCTGCTGGAAGAAACGAACCGCATTATGAAAGCCCAAACAGCCCGCGGTGCTAATTTTACCAGTGGCAGTCTGATACAGCGCGGGAAAAACATGATTCCGTTATTAGTACCGCTGTTTGTCAGTGCCTTTCGCCGGGCTGATGATTTGGCCACGGCTATGGAAGCCCGCTGTTATCGCGGCGGTGAAGGCAGAACACGGATGAACGAACTGACATATACCTATCGGGACGGCATTGCTATGGGTGCGGTCCTCATCGTGACTCTTGTGCTGGCTGTGATGCGGTGGGCCGTATGAAGAAAAATATTTGTTTGACCGTAGCCTATGACGGTACCGATTTTCATGGGTTTCAGCGCCAAACCAATGCCTCTTCCATTCAGCGGTGTATTGAAGATGCCTTATCGGCTATTTTTCGTTCTCCCATTACGATTTATGGGGCAGCCCGCACGGATGCCGGCGTACATGCCAGAGGACAGGTAGTCAACTTTTATGGAGAAGGCTCTATCCCGACAGAAAAAATTCCCTATGCCATGAAAGGGTACCTGCCGTTGGAAATTGCCGTGCTGTCCGCCAAAGAAATGCCTGAACGGTTCAGCGTCCGCCATGATAATAAAGGCAAACATTATTGCTATTCTATTGTCAACAGCCGTATTCATGATCCGTTTCAACTGCGGTATGCTTGGTTTATCCGCAAACCACTGGATTTGGAAGCGATGCGGCAGGGAGCAGATATTCTCTTAGGCACCCATGATTTTTCTGCGTTTGAAGGGCAAAATACGACGCCGATGAATCCAGTCAAAACGATGTATGCCATCACTCTGGAAAAGCAGGGCCCTCTGATTCGCATCCATGTCGTAGGTGACGGATTTTTGTATCACATGGTGCGCAATATTGCCGGCGGATTGGTAGATTTGGGACTGCACCGTTTTTCTGTAGAAGATTTCAAACGTATCCTGGACAGCAAAGACAGAAAGCAGCTGGGCGCGACAGCCCCGGCGCAGGGACTCTGTTTGGAAGAAGTGTTTTATGATGACACGCGGCTGCAGGATGTCTTAGCCGATATAAAGGAAAGTAACTGGTAATCTATCATGAATATAAGAAAGAGGTTGTATGTTGATACGCCTCTTTTTTTATAGTATGATATCTAATGGACTAAAAAGCAAAAATGGATATAGATGGGAGAGACGATGTAACATGGCACAGCATATAGAAGTGATTGACCCCCTAAATAGAGACAGAATTCGTGAAATTGGCTTCGTACATTTTATGTCCGTATCCACCTTTGCTGCTTCTATGGGGTACTGCGGCATGTGCTTTGGCTGGCGCATGGCCCATGAAATTTGGGGTGCTCCGGCTGTCATAGGTGAATTTTTTGGCATGTGCGCTCTGATATTTTATGTTCTTATTTTTATAGAGTATATTAGGAAATGGCGGCGTGATGCAGCCGCTGTCCGGGCAGAATGGAGCAGTCCGGCGAAGATTAATTTCTTCGGCACCTTTAATGTTTCGACGGTATTGCTGGCAGCGGTGCTGGCTCCGTATAATACGACGATTGCCAGCTGCTTTTGGTATGCCGGATTAGCCGTCATCATGATTTTCAGCTGGATACTATTGGAGTATTGGCTGAAAAATGATCAGAATGTAACGTCTGTGACCCCGGCATGGTTGCTGGCTGTACTTGGCCCGATTACCATCCCTATTGCCGGAAATGTACTGCAAAATCCGGGATACCATGATATATCTGTATTTTGCGTCGCTATTGGCTTGGTAACAGGGATTCCGGTCATTGCTCTTTTATTTGCCCACAGTATTTTTGCCAAACACGTCGCGGATGCCGTACAGCCTAGTCTCATGATTTTGATGGCTCCCTTTGGGATGGGATATATTACCTATACCCAGACATATCAGCCCGATCATTTTACGGAATTATTTATCAATGCCGGTATTTTTATGTTTTGGCCCATTGTCATCAAAATACTGCATGTCATGCGGCATTCACCCTTTCGGATGGGCTGGTGGGCCTGCAGCTTCCCTACGATGGCTTTTACAAACGGCGTCTTACATTACAGTGTAGACCATCCGGTCTTATGGACACAGCTGCTGGCAGGATTTCTCCTTATTTTTGGTACAAGCCTGATTTTGTATTTATCCTTTAAGACCTTATGGGCGGCTGCGCACAAAACATTGTGGAAATTATATTAACAAGATAAAAATAGCATAGTAAATCAAAAAAGACTTTCGACACGGCATTTGTTCGAAAGTCTTTTTATTATGGAATAAACAGTACAACGCACAACCTGCATTATCTAGATATAAAAAAAGAAACCCTGGAATATATTCCAAGGTTTCTCTGTCCAAATAAATGGCGGAGTGAGAGAGATTCGAACTCTCGCAGGCCTTACGACCTCTAACGATTTAGCAAACCGTCCTCTTCAGCCTCTTGAGTATCACTCCATATATCGGCTGACTAGATTAGTATACTACAAGTACATCAGAATGTCAATGAATTTAAAAAGAAAATGGCGAATATAGAACTTTTTTTGTTGTAAAAATATTCCATAATTCATATGCCTATTACATCTAATGGTAAAACCAAGTAGCTTGGCGTGTAAGTTTTGATATATTGTGTATGACTAATTAGTGGAATTATTATATATAAGATATTTTAGCAGGATTATGGCTTTCTGTGTCGAAATAAATTAAATAGTTATTGATTTTAGGTCAGAAAATTTCTTATACAATTCTTGTAATTTTAATAGTACCGGACAGTATTGGTGAAGATGTCCATGTGGCTGTTTTTTTAGTTTATAGTTTGGTATTATTTTGAAGGAGAAAAATATGAAAAGAATCATTTTGTTGTTGAGTTTCTGCCTGATATTTACAGCTACTTCATTTGCAGCGATGGCAGAAAATTGGGTTTCTCTTCCTAATGCTTCTGAATGGTCTGTTGAGATTAATAGTATTCGTTATGATTCGATTACGAATACTGCGGATGCATGGGTAAAACATGATCTGGATGACAGTACGGTTTTATTGAGGGAACGGATATATTTTAATACAAAAACATATTCGTTTATTACTTGGATGAAGCTTGTTAATGGTCAGATAAATCAGATAGAAGACGATACAAATTCTTTTTACTATCATAATAAATTGATAGCTCCTTTAGGGGGTGAAGATGATATTGCAAATATCGTTTCAAAAAAACATGGACTGCCACCGATTTATTCTTTTGATAAAAAAAATAATCGAATAAAAAAGATTTACACTTCTTCAGCTGGAAGAGATTATTTCATTGATCAAGATTCTATAGAATTTGATTTTACAAATGACATTGTATACATATGGTGTGCTAGTATGCCTAGAGATGATACTTCCATGGTATTTAGCCTTTATAGGTGTGATTTACGAAATAAAAATGTTTTTTTGTTACCCCCATATCCTAAGGAAAAAGCTATTGCATCTCATCATAAGGATCCAAGTAATCTTGATAAAGCGCCTATTTATCAGGCACTATTTAACTATGTGGAAAATGAATATAAAAAGAAAAGCAGATAATGATAGAAATGGGTAGCTTTTGTGAAATTTTTGTACAGTGGTTTGTTGTTGATTTCCATATCAAGTATTTGTTTTACAACTATACTAGATAGTGAAGCTGCCTTGGAAGGATTACAAAATTATATTGCCCCTGATGATGTTCACCAAGTATATGGAGCACCGATAAGCAGTGTTGTGAAATCCTATCCTCTGAATGGATAGGACTTTATAGATATTTATATGTTGGAAAATGGACATTGGAAAATAAACTATTTCATTACTAATTCCAAGTCTGTTCGTACGGATAAGAGAATACATATTGGTATGACAACAGCTGAATTATTTAAGATTTATGATACTTCCGACAGTTATAGTTATCCCAAACATAGTGATAAAGTAATCGGTATTTTTTGGTATCGAACTATTCCGCTAAAAGATACTAAATCAAGGATGCCACATAATACAATGATGGTTTTCATTGAAAATGGTATCGTAACTTCTATTTCGTGTAGTTATACGTGAGATAAATTATTTTGTTGTTAAGATGATTATTATGCATAATAAAATGATATAAGAATTAGCTAGTGTATATATTTATACAAAACGCAGATGTAATATGCATCTGCGTTTTGTATAGTCAAGAATAAACAGGAGATTATTTTTTGTGATAACACTTGAAAGACAAGGGGGACTCTTGATACAATATAATGTATATGTAATTGGATAACGTTACGAGTCGTCGTAAGGGAGGAACTGAAGAATGCATATTGCGCAGTATGTGAAAGCGCAAGATTTAGAATCTGCTTGGGAATTGAATCAAAAGAAAGGGTCTGTTATTATTGGCGGCGGATGCTGGCTGCGGTTGTCTCAGCAGCGCATGTATCGTCAGGTGATTGATCTAGCGGGCTTAGGATTAGATACGATAGAGGAAACGGATGCGGCATTTCGCATCGGAGCGATGGTGACACTGCGGCAGGTAGAAATGTCACCGGTATTGGCCCAGTATACACAGGGAGCTTTTCAAGAAGCGGTTCGTCATATTGTGGGAACACAGTTCCGCAATATGGCTACGATGGGGGGCAGTGTCTGCGGCCGCTTTGGCTTTTCGGATATACTGACGCTGCTGCTGGCGTTGCAGGCTGAAGTGGAATTGTATAAAAAAGGACGGATGCCTATTGCCGCCTTTGCAGAGGTGGGAGCTGGTCAGGATATTGTAACCCATATTATTATTCCAAAGGTGGCACGGCGTACAGCCTATGCTTCGCTGCGGCTGAATGCGACCGATTTTCCGATCATTGCTTGTGCTGTTTCCTGCACGGATACGACGGTATACAGTGCGATTGGCGCGCGTCCGATGCGGGCCCAGGTACAGGCTGTTGCCAAACAAGATGTACAGACGCGCGGTTTAGACGAAACGGCGCAGGCACTGGCTGACGGCCTGACGTATGGCACAAATACGCGCGGCTCTGCTGTATATCGTCATGATATGGCTGCTGTATTGTGTCGGCGATTGCTGAAACAGACCTTGGAGGAAGAAATATGATAGATATAACATACTGGCTGAATGGAAAAAAGAATCAGGCCACTATTGATGACGGCATGATGCTGTATGATTTTTTACGTGCTCAAGGCTGTTACAGTGTAAAATGCGGCTGTGAAACGACGAACTGCGGTCTGTGTACGGTATGGTTCGATGAAAAACCGGTTCTTTCGTGTGCCCTATTGGCTGCCCGCATTGATGGACATCATATTACGACGCTCGAAGGATTGCAGGATGAAGCCAAAGAATTTGCCATGTATATGGGACGAGAAGGCGCTGACCAATGCGGCTACTGCAACCCAGGCTTTGTCATGAATGTACTGGCTATGGCGCGGGATATGGAACACCCGACGGAAGCGGGCATTAAAGAATTTTTGTCCGGTAATTTATGCCGATGTACAGGCTATGTCAGTCATATGCGGGCACTGAAGGCGTATTTGGCAGCCAAAGGAAAGGCGGTGGAACCATGAGAGAAGTCAATCGTTCGGTTATAAAAAAAGACGCTGTTAGTTTGGTGACAGGACAGCCTGTATATACCGCCGATATTGTGCCCAAAGACTGTTTGATTGTCAAAGCCTTGCGCAGTCCCTATGCCAACGCTATTGTGAAAAAAGTGAATACCCAAGCGGCAATGAAGGTGCCGGGTATTGTATGCATCGTGACGGCTGATGATGTGCCTAAAACGCGCTTTACCATTGCCGGTCAGACCTATCCGGAATTGAGCCCGTATGATAAATTGATTTTGGATAAGCAGATTCGCTATGTTGGTGACCCTGTTGCCTTAGTGGCCGGCGAAACGGCAGAAGCCGTTGATAAAGCCTTACGGATTATTCGAGTAGACTATGAAGTCCATGAACCGCTGCTGGATTTTACGAAAGCCAAAGACAATCCCATTCTTGTCCATCCGGAAGATGATTGGGACCCTCGTGTCGATGTTGGCGGTGACAATAAGCGTAATTTAGTTGCATCTGCCAAAGAAGACTGGGGCGATGTCGATGACTTGCTGGAAAAATCAGACGTTGTGATTGATCGTACGTATCATACCAAACAGGCGCAGCAGTCTATGATGGAAACATTTCGCACCTTTGCCTATAAAGATATGTTTGGACGACTGGTTGTCGTTAGTTCGACGCAGGTACCGTTTCATGTGCGGCGTATTGTCGCGACGGCCTTGGAAATCCCCAAATCGCAGGTTCGTGTTGTCAAACCGCGTATTGGCGGTGGATTTGGCGCCAAACAAACGGCCGTTATGGATGTCTATCCGGCATATATTGCCTATATAACGGGCAAGCCGGCAATGATGATTTATTCTCGTGAAGAAACGCAGACTGTATCTTCGCCGCGCCACGAAGCAGCGATTCATGTCAAAGTCGGTGCGTCAAAAGACGGCATAATTCAGGTTATTTCGTTGGAGGCGTTATGGAATGCCGGTGCCTATGGAGATCATAGCCCGACAACGGTCACGCTGGCAGGACACAAATCGATTCCGCTGTACGGCAGTCATTTGAAAGCGTTCCGCTTCTGGTATGAAGCGGTCTATACGAATACGATTGCAGCGGGTGCATACCGCGGCTATGGTGCGACGCAGGGGCTGTTTGCGCTGGAATCAGCCGTCAATGAATTAGCGGATACACTGCATATCGACCCGGTGGCTTTGCGCCTGCAAAATATGGTACGTCAAGGCCAGCTCATGCCGGCATATTTTAATGAAACCGCATTGAGCTGTACGTTGGATCAATGCGTGCTGCGGACCAAAGAGTTGATTGGCTGGGATGAAAAATTCCCGCGCAGGGTGCTGCCCAATGGACATATTCGCAGTGTCGGCATTGCCATGGCCATGCAGGGGTCCAGCATTTCCAATGTAGACGTAGCGTCAGTGACGATAAAAGTCAATGACGATGGCTTTTATACCTTGTCTATTGGCGCAACGGATATGGGAACTGGCTGCGATACGATTTTGGCGCAGATTGCGGCAGAATGCCTGCAGTGCTCTGTAGATAATATTGTGACGCGCGGTGTAGACACGGATACCTCGCCGTATGACAGCGGTTCCTATGCATCGTCTACGACGTATTTGACGGGAAAGGCTGTCGAAAAAACGTGTCAGACGCTGATTGGCAGAATGAAGCAGCGGGCGGCTGTGATACTGCAGGACTGCCGGGCAGAAGATTTGGATTTTACAGGCGATGCGATTGTAGATACCCAAACAGGACGCCAGGTAACGATTAAAGATTTGGGCAACGATGCCATGTGTCATAATGATATTGCGCTGGAAGCGACAGAATCTCATTTTTCACCGACATCGCCGCCGCCGTATATGGCTGGCGCGGCTGAAATCGATGTGGACCCGGAAACAGGGCATATCGAGCTGGTTGACTTTGCCGCTGTCGTAGACTGCGGTACCGTTATCAATCCGGCATTGGCACGCGTACAGGTAGAAGGCGGCTTGGTTCAGGGCATAGGCATGACGTTGACGGAAGATGTCATTATGACGAAGGACGGTCGGATTTTGACAAATTCCTTTATGCAGTATCGGATTCCGACGCGGCAGGATTTGGGCCGGATTCGTGTGGAATTTGCACCGAGCTATGAACCAAACGGGCCGTTTGGTGCCAAGTCTATTGGTGAAATCGTCATCAATACGCCGGGACCGGCGATTGCGCACGCAGTATACAATGCCGTCGGTATTCGCTTTACGGAATTGCCGATAACGGCAGAAAAAGTCTATATGGCGTTGAAACATAAAAAATAGAATTTCTACTGTAATCGAAAAAGGCTTCGCATGATAGCAAAATGTTCATGCGAAGCCTTTTTGTATGTCACATATTACGGTGTAATGGAAAAATCAGGTGCGTTGACGGTCGGCACGCCTTCCGGCAGTACTTTGGCCAATACAACATGATACCGTTCATTGTATTGGTGCATGTCGTTTGCGATGTTTTGATGGATTTTGCGAATGTTTTCCGGCGTATATTCTTCTGGCGGAATATGAAGGTCGCAGATAATATTCAGGCGGACTCTGCCGGCTGTAATGCGCAGATGATCTGTATGATACTGAGGATATTTTTGTTGAATCAGATGGTCTAAAATATGACGGACATGGTTAATGATTTCCGGGTTAGTGCAGAGCGGGTCCATATGGATGTTGACTTCCATTTGGAATTTTTCCTGCAGTTCGTCTTCCAGGACATCCAAGGCGGCATGTACTTCGACTAAGTCTGCCGTATCCGGGACTTCCGCATGAATAGAACCAAACATGCGGCCCGGTCCATAGTCGTGGATGCGGATGTCATGGACACCGACGACGTATTGGCAGTGAAGCGCGCAGTCTGTAATTTCCCGAATCAGTTCCGGTGACGGTGCTTTGCCCAGCAGAATATTGATGACTTCTTTGGCAATACCGTATCCGGCATACATAATCATCAAGCCGATTAAAACGCCGGCAGCCGCATCGACCGGCAGTGCTGTAAACGGCTGGGCAATCGTCGCTGCTAGTACACCGGCTGTGGCAATCGCGTCGTTGACGCTGTCGGAAGCCGTAGCTTCATTAACGCTGGAATTGATTTTTTTGCCAATGTAGCGGTTGTACAAACACATCCAGCCTTTAATGGCAATCGACAGCAGCAGAATTGAGATAGAAACCAACGAGGTTTCCATTTCTTCCGGTTCAAAAAACTTGGAGACAGACGTTTGGCAGAGTTCATAGCCGACGACCATGATGATAATGGCAATCGTCAACGAAGCCAAGTATTCAAAACGTCCATGGCCGAAGGGATGATCTTTGTCTGGCGGTTTATTGCTGAGTTTGGCACTGATAATAGAAATAAAGGACGAGCCCATATCCGTCAGGTTGTTAAAGGCATCGGATACAATAGCTACGCTGTTGGTCATCGTGCCGACGGCAAACTTGCTGACAAAAAGGAAGAGGTTGCAGAGAATACCGAGCGCGCCGCCGACGATACTGTACTGTTCCCGGACTTTTTTATCTTTGGTATTTTCATAATCTTTGATACACCATTTGATGATGTGTTCAATCATAGAGAGTCACCTTGCTTTGTAAATTCTCTCCATTATAGCAGACTTCAGCTAAGAAACAAGAGTAAAATAAGAAAAATTTTGAGAATGCAGAAAATAACATGACAAAGATGAGAAAGTGGTACTTGAAATTCGATTTGAGTTTTGTATAATAGTACTACATTCGTTTTTTGCAATCGTATATAATTATGAAATATAAGGAGATGACAGTTGATGAATATACCGGCACTATTTATTTTTGATATGGACGGCACGATGTTTGATACAGAGCCGATTTCGTATAAAGCCTGGCAGGCCGTGTGTCTGCCGCGCGGTTATGATATACCGGAATCGTTGTTTCGCAGCGTAATTGGCATGGACAACCGCCGCATCATTCAGATGTTTAGTGAATTTTTTGGCAAAGACTTTCCCTATCAGGAAATTTGGCAAGAAAAGACAGCCTATCAGCTGCAGTATTATCATACGCATCCCGTGCCCTGCAAGCCCGGTCTGATACAGTGTTTGGAATTTGCGAAAACGCATCAGATACAGTGTGCAGTAGCGTCTTCTTCGCCGCGCTCACAAATCGAATATTTACTTGAAAAAACACGTATTGCGCCGTATTTCCAGATTGTGCAGAGTGGGGAAGAAGTAGCTCATGGCAAACCGGAACCGGATATATTTTTGCTGGTATGCCAAAAAGCGAACGGCCTGCCGGCGCAGGCACTGGTGCTGGAAGATTCACAAAATGGGATATTGGCGGCAGATGCGGCTCATATCCCTGCGATATGGATTCCAGATTTGGTACAGATTGCACCGGAAGTGCAGCAAAAAGCATGGCGGACATGCCAATCACTGGCAGAGGTACCGCTGTTATTTCAAACAAGAGAAAGGAACGATAGGTAATGACGCAAGGACAGCGTAAACGTATGATGGCTTTGCTGACCATCTTTTTGGGGATGCTGGCAGCGATTGCCCCTTTATCGACGGATATGTATTTACCGGCCCTGCCGGAAATGATGGAAGATTTTGACGTGGCGCCTTCGATGATACAGTTGACCTTGACGGCATCTATGGCAGGCATGGCATTGGGACAGATTGTAGCCGGTCCGGTCAGTGATGAACAAGGACGCCGCAAACCGTTGATGATAGGCATGCTGGTGTTTGCTGTGTCTTCGGCAGCCTGTGTATTTGTCAAATCTATTTACATCTTTTTAGTCTTTCGGTTTATTCAAGGATGTTCCGGCGGTGCGGGAATCGTCATTGCCAGAGCGATTGCCCGTGACGTCTGCAAAGGGCCGGCATTGACGCGGTTCTTTTCCATGCTTATGCTGGTCAACGGGCTGGCTCCTATTTTGGCTCCTGTCATCGGCGGGCAGATTTTGCGCTTTTCTACATGGGAAGGCGTGTTTGTCCTGCTGACAGTCATTGGCATCGTGTTGACGATTTGCACAATTGTGATGACAGAAACACTGTCTGTACGCAGACGCGTAGAAGGCGGCGTATTTGCAAGTCTCAAGGGCTTTAAAGGATTGTTCAGTCAGAAATATTTTATGGGACACTGCGTGATGCAGTGCTTTGGATTTGCTGCGTTTTTTGCGTACATTTCCGGTTCATCCTTTGTATTCCAAAATATTTATCATGTGTCCCCGCAAGTATTCAGCCTTATTTTTGGCATCAATGGGATTGGCCTGATGATTAGCGGTGCGTTGACCGGACGGTTGGCGGGCCGTGTGGAAGATTGGAAGATTTTACGAACTGCATTATATGTAGCCGTTATTGGCAGTGTCCTTTTATTGGCGGGCTTTATCATTCATATGCCGCTGCCGGCTGTCATCGTCGTTTTGTTTTTTACGGTGTCTACATTGTCCTGCATGGCAACGAGCAGTTTTTCCCTGGCTATGCAGGCGCAGGGAAGAAATGCCGGCAGTGCCTCGGCTCTTATCGGCTTTTTCTCTATGATTTCCGGCGCTGTCATGGCGCCTGTTGTTGGTATTGCCGGCAGTTATACGGCGATTCCGATGGGTATTGTCATGGTAGTTGGCGAAGCTGGGGCGTTGTTGACATTTTACGGCATGATTTATCCGGCACATAAAAAATAATCGTATGACAGCAAAGGGACGGTAACATCAGACTTTTTGTTGTCATACACAACGCTCTTTCTTTACCAGTTTGTAGTTTTTGGTTTGTAGTTTGAAGAAAATGAACAGCAAAAAAGGTTGTGACAAAATGAGTTAAAAATTCTCATTTTGTCACAACCTTTTTTTGCATAGTGTTAGTCGTAGAAAATTATTTTTTACACTTTTATTTTGCAGAGGGTGCGTTTTTATCAGTTGGAGAGGTTTTCGACAAACAACAAACGACAAACGAACTACAAAACGGATTTGTTGTTTTGTAGTTCGCTGTTTTATAAAGCACGGTATATCGATATATTAAGTTTATATATTGTGCTGAATGAGTTCATCAAATGGTTCGTCAGGACGAGTAAAATCAATAGGAGTGGTATCTTTCAAGAAGGTGAGCGCGTAACTGATGCAGGCTGCCGCACCGTAGATAAGTCCGTCTTCATCGAGGTCAAATTCCGGTGTATGATGATTGCCGCCGCATCCTTTGGCAGGATTGGCAATGCCCGTGAAGGTGAGAACGCCCGGATAAAGCCGGGTCATGATAGCAAAGGATTCGGAAGCCATCCAGGGCGTGCAGTCATACAGCGTATGGCTTCCCAGGCTTTCTGTAATGGCTTGTTCTGCCAAGGCTGCGCAGTGGGAATTATTGTGTACTTCAAACAACGGTTTAAGCAGATGCTTGATTTCGTACGAACACTGATAGGTGTCGCAGGCATTTTTCAGGATATGAAGAAATTCTTCGTAAAATCGTTTGCCTGCCTGGTCATAGCTGAAAAAACGGCTCGTTCCTGAAAATGTGAGTGTATCGGGAATGACGTTGAGTGTCGTGCCGCTGTGCAGGGAACCGATAGAAACGGTCAGGCCGTTGAGCGGGGAAACAGTGCGCATGCGCAGGGCCTGCAAATCACTGTAGAAGGAATGAAAGCAGTCGATAGGACTTTGGGCTAAATCAGGGCGGGATCCATGGCCGCCATGTCCGTTGATTTTGATTTCAAAGCCAAATCCTCCGGCCATAGGGGCTTCATGGCAGACGGCGATTTTTCCGGTGGGAATATCCCAGCGGACATGCGTCGCATAACAGCCGTCAATATGCCAGCCGCTTTCTTTTTCTAAAAACTGCAGCAAGTACGGTAGGGGGCCGGATTCTTCTTCGCCTTGTTCAAACATGAGAATGATGCGGCCCTGCCAGGATTTTCTCCATTGCTGCAAAATCTTTCCGGCAGTCAGCAGCATGGCAATATGGCCGTCATGGCCGCAGGCATGCATGACACCGGGATGGCGCGAGCGGCAGACGCGGGTACAGGACAGATTGGTTTCGCCTTCTTCGATAGGAAGCGCGTCTATATCTGCGCGGAGCAGCAACGTCCTGCCGGCGGCGCTGCCGTCAATCCAGGCAATGATGCCGCCTTTTTCTATATAGCGATGCGCAATGCCGCAGGCTGTGAGTTTTTCTTGAATATAGGCCAGCGTCTGTGTTTCCTGACAGGATAATTCTGGATATTCATGGCAGTGGCGGCGGATGGCCACGAGTTCTGCTTGGTTTTGCTGTACGGCTTGTAATACGGATTCCAACATAGTATATCTCCTTTGCATTATTCTTCAATTCCCAGCCGGGCCGTGATGCCCCGGTCATAGGGATGTTTGCGTTTACAGATTTCGGATACATAATCGGCGGCATCCATCAGCGCCGGCGAAGGGCCGCGTCCTGTAAGGACAACTTCTAAAGCAGACGGCTTATGCTGCAGAAAGAAAAGAACATCTGCTTCATCTACCAGCTGCAGTCTGCAGGCCGGAATGATTTCATCCAATACGACCATATCCGGCGGCGCTTCTTGGCAGCGCTGTACGATTTGGTGAAAAAACTGTTCCTGCTGTCGTTTTGTTTCGGCTAATTCCTCCGGCGTCATTTGAAAGGTAAATTTAGAAATGGCATGACTGCGCAGTACTGTGACAGTCGGCAGCGTGTGCAGGATGTTCAGTTCACCTGTAGGCCGCGATTTGAGAAATTGACAGAATAAAATACGGCCGCCGCGGCCGGCACAGCGGATTGTCAGGCCGATGGCAGCGGTTGTTTTTCCTTTGCCGTCGCCGCAGTACAACTGAATCAAGCCAGTATCAACCATAGGAACACCTCCTGCATTATGTATATACATATGGATATGTATGGTATAAGTATAGCATAGGTTACAAGACGGTGACAGATACAAAACAGTTCCCTTCACTTTGGCAGTTGCAACTACTCAGGCTGTCGTAATCGTGGTATAATACTATATTACGAAATTATATTTTTAAGGAGGGACTGGCGTGGAATCCAGAGTACGGAGCGTATTGGAAGCGTTAAATGAAAATGGTTTTGAAGCGTATATTGTCGGTGGCGCTGTTCGTGATTTGCTGATGAAGCGGCAGCCTCATGATTACGATGTAACGACGTCTGCCAGACCGGAAGAAATCCAGCAAGTGGCGGCTGCCAAGGGGTGGCATACGGTAGAAATACAGAGTGAACGCTTTGGCATTGTCGTGCTGGTCGTCGATGGCTTGACAGTGGAAACGGCTTCGTTTCGCGGCGAGTCGTATGGGGCAGACAGCCATCGTCCGGAAGAAGTATGGTATGCTGATTCGCTGCGTGAAGACGTGCTGCGCCGGGACTTTACGGTCAACGCACTCGCTATGGACAAAGATGGGCAGATATATGATTATGTGGGCGGTCAAAAAGACTTGAAAAAGAAACGATTAGTGACTGTCGGCGATCCTAGAAAACGATTTCAGGAAGATGCGCTGCGGCTGTTTCGCGCCTGTCGGTTTACGGGACAGCTGGATTTTCTGCCGGTTAGGGAATTGACGCGAGCCATGCCGTCTGCATTTGGCAGAGTGACAGGCTTGTCATTGGAACGAGTGATGCAGGAACTGGACCGGCTCATGGTCACAGAGGCGGCGTATAAAGGACTGGATGTATTAGTACGCTCCGGACTGGGGGCCTGCAGCTGCCGACGCAAAGAAAACGGGCAGTATGAAGAAATTCCTATTTTGCCTGAATGCAGCCATTTGCCGGATACGCCGCAGTCCAAGCCGTTTCATCTATTTGACGCTTGGTTTCATACCTTGGCAGTGATTGCCAACACGCCGCCTGATTTGACGATTCGCTATGCGGCTTTATTCCATGATATTGCCAAGGGAATGCCTGGCATTCGGGGCATCCACAAAGGCCGCTATACAGACTATGGGCATGATGCAAAAGGGGCAGAACTGGCAGAAGCTATTTTGCTGCGCTGGCATAAAAATCCCCAGATGGCGAAACGGATTGCCTGGCTGGTAAAAACGCATATGAAATTTCATTATTTTGCCAATACCGGTTTGGGGGATGTAGAAAAATGGCTGCGCCGGGAGGCGTTGGAAGGGCCGTTCCGCCGGACTGCCGAATTGGTAGAAGCCATACAGCAGGCCACGCTGCTGGCCTGCGGCGATGTGCTGGGCTGCGGGCATGCCGATGCCGATACGAGCGGGACTGTTTCTTTTGGAGAATACATGGCAGATCTGGCTGCCAAAATGCCCGTCAGCACCAAGGATTTACAGTATGATAAACGAATTCCCGGCATATGCCAGCGGCAGACCGGTGACTGTCTGCGCGTATTATTGAAGCGGGTACAAAACCAAGACCTGGTTAATGATGCGGATACCCTGGCAGCTGCAGCAGAGAAGTGGTATGCACGTCATAATGGAGAAAGAAATCATGATGACCGATAAGGAGAAACAACAGCGCACATTCCGGCGCAGAATGCAAAAATGCAAGAGTGGATTTTGTATCCTTTCTGCATTTTTGGTACTTTTCATGGTTTGGCTGCAAGTAGTAAAGTATGAAGAGTATTTGCAAAAGTCAGCAGCACAAAATGTCAATAAACGCGTGCTGCAGTCACCGCGCGGTACGATTTATGACAGAAACGGCAAGATATTGGCCATTAGTGAAGAGGCGCAGTCGTTGTATGCCGATCCGAAAATGATTACGAAATCGCCGCAGGAAATAGCCCATATCTTGGCACCGTATTTAAAAATCAAAGAACTGGAAATTGAAGCACGGCTGCAGGAAGACACGGGGTTTGTCTGGCTGGAAGAAATGATGGACCACGATAAGGTGGACGAAGTAAAAAAAGTCATCAAAGACCAGAAACTGACAGGCATTCAATTCCGCAAGGAAAATCATCGCTTATATCCGAATGGTTCGCTGGCGTCGCAGCTTTTGGGATTTGTCAATAAAGACGACGAAGGCATGGAAGGCCTGGAACTGGTATTGGATAAAAAAATCAGAGGCAGCCGGCAGACACAGCTGCTGCGGACAGATACCAATAAAATTCCTATTTTCAACTCCGTTTTGGAACGCATTCTGCCTGATAAAGAACGGGCTGTTCAGCTGACTATCGACAGTACGGTGCAGTATATTGCTGAAAAAAGTTTGGACAATGTCATGAAGCGCAATCGACCGGAAGGGGCTGCTATTATCATTATGGACCCCAAAACAGGGGAAATATTGGCCATGGCAAGCCGTCCTAATTTTGACCCGAATGAATACTATAAAGGCAATGCAGATAAATATAAAAACAGAGCCGTCGTTAATACGTATGAACCGGGCTCGACGTTTAAACCGATTATGGCAGCCGCAGCTGTTGATTCAGGGAAATGGGATATTCACCGCGTCTATCATGACGTAGGGCACATTCAGGTAGCTGACAGAACGTTTTACAACTGGGATAAACGAGGTCTGGGAAATGTGACGCTGACTGAAATATTAAAGTTTTCGATTAATACGGGCATGGTTGAACTGGGGCTGACGACTGGCGGCGAGACATTGACTGAATATGCAGAACGCTTTGGCTTTGGCAGGGCAACAGGCATTGAACTGCCCGGTGAACAAGAAGGAATCTTGTTCGATCCTAAAAATATGAGCCCTGTTGATGTGGCCGCCATGTCGTTTGGACAGAGTATTGCTGTCACGCCGCTGCAGATGGTACAGGCATTTGGTGCGCTTGCCAATAAAGGGCATATGATGAAGCCGTTTTTGGTCAAGGAAATTGATAATCCGGACGGTTCTGTATATGAAAAGACAGAACCCAAAGAAGTCGGCCAGCCTATCAGTGAAAACACAGCGCAGACAATCAGCAAAATTCTGTCAGAAGAAATTAATTCCGGCGGCGGCCAAAGTGCTAAAGTAGACGGATATACGTTTTGCGGGAAAACAGGGACGGCCCAGCGAATTAATCATGGACGGGCCGGCTACGCAGAAGGGCAGTATATTGCTTCCTTTATGGGCTTTGGCCCGTTGGAAGATCCGCAGTATGTCGTTTTGATTGTCGTAGACAACCCCAGCGGCGTATTTTATGGCGCCCAGGTTGCGGCCCCTGTATTTAAAGACATGATGACGGAAATTGTTCATTATAAAGGGATGCGGCCGTCCCAGCCTATAGAACGGCAGCTGGCGCAGCTTCCCAAGGAAGCACCGGAAAAGCAGTATGTCATTCCGGCAGTGCAGCATAACAGCGACGGTATATTGATACCTTCGTTTATGGGTTGGGATACTCGCGAAGTCAATGATTGGCTGGACAGCGCAAATCTTGGCTTTGTACCTAATGGCACTGGCCGTGCCGTACATCAAGACCCGCCGGCAGGTACGTATGCGGCCCCCGGCAGTAATGTAAAAGTAACATTTATGCGTTAGGAGGAATGTATGTGCAGCTATTATGTGGTAAGGAAGTAGCCGTTTTTCATCGCGAGCAGGTAGAACGTCGGCTGGCAGCATGGCAGGAAAAAAATGTGCAGCCGGAATTGGCTATTATTTTAGTGGGCGAAGATAAGCCGTCTGCCATGTATGCGAAATCTATGCAGAAAGTGGCTCATTCTGTCGGATTGACAGCAGAAATTTATCATCGGGATACGACTGTGTCCGAAGAAGAATTAATGGCGTTGATTCGCACACTCAATCAGCGGCCTGCTGTCTTTGGCATTTTGCCGATGATGCCGTTGCCGGCTCATGTAGATACACAGCGGATTCTGAATTGTATTGATGCGGACAAAGACGTAGATGGGCTGACGGACAGCAGTGCGGCCCGTTTATTTACGGGAAGGCCCGGTTTTATTCCCTGCACGCCGCGAGCTGTTATTGCGATTTTAGATTACTATCATATTTCACTGACTGGCAAAGAAGTAGCGATTATTGGCCGCAGCAATGTCGTAGGCAAACCGCTGGCACAGCTGTGTTTGGGACGTAATGCGACGGTAACGCACTGCCATACGCGGACACGGGATTTAAAATCCCTGACGAAACGGGCAGATGTCGTGATTGCTGCGGCAGGAAAAGCCGGTTTGGTTACGGCAGATATGGTAAAGCCCGGTGCGATTGTTATTGATGTGGGCATCAATCGCATGAACGGCAAAACCGTAGGTGACGTGGCATTTGATGAAGTATCACAGGTTGCCGGTGCGATTACGCCGGTTCCCGGCGGTGTAGGTGCTGTGACGACGATGATGGTTTTGGAAAATACGGTTTGCGGTGCTGTACAGCGAGACTAAAATATAAACTTAGGAGATTTGTATTATGTTGCATATTTTGGATAATTTTTTAATTCATTACTTACGTCGATTTGATAAACATTGTTTTACTGTTGAACTTCATGATAAAACGTACACGATTGGAGAAGGCGAACCGTTATTTCATGTTCGTATCAACAAAGATATACCGAAAAAGGAATTATTGTCTTCTACGTCGCTGGCATTGGGCGAAGCATATATGCGCAAAGATTTGGAAATTGAAGGTGATTTGTTCACGGCGCTGCAGTGCATTTTGAGTCAGACCAGCCAATTTTCCTTAGATAAAAGCGCGTTGGGACGTATTTTATATACATCGGAATCTAAATCCACACAAAAAAAACAGGTATCATCCCACTATGACTTGGGCAATGATTTTTATTCTATGTGGCTGGATCCGTCCATGAGCTATTCCTGTGCGTATTTTAAACACGATGATGATACGCTGGAACAGGCTCAGCACAACAAAGTTCACTATATTTTGGAAAAACTGCACTTGGAAAAGGGCATGAGCCTCTTGGACATTGGCTGCGGCTGGGGCTATTTGTTAATCGAAGCGGCTAAAAAGTACGGCATTCAAGGATATGGCTGCACGCTAAGTAAAGAACAGTGGAAAAAAGGACAGGAACGCATTGAAAAACTGGGACTGCAGGGTCAGGTACAGATTGATTTGATTGATTATCGCGACCTGGTAGACGAAGGACGGCAGTATGACCGTATTGTCAGCGTCGGCATGCTGGAACATGTAGGCCGTTCTAATTATGGCTTGTATATGGAAACGGCGGAACAGCTGCTGAAAGACGGCGGTATGTTCTTGCTGCACTATATCAGCGGTCATGATGAAAGCGTAGGCAATCCGTGGATGCGTAAATACATTTTCCCAGGCGGTACGCTGCCGTCGCTGCGGGAAATTGTCAGTCTGGCTTATGACAACGACTTCCAGGTCATTGATATTGAAAGCCTGCGTCGGCATTACTATAAGACGTTAATGTGCTGGTATCATAATTTCCAGGGAGTACGCGATACAGTAGCAGCAGATAAAGGCGAAGAATTTGTCCGGATGTGGGATTTGTATCTCTGCGGCTGCGCAGTATCATTCTATATTGGCAATATTGATTTGCATCAGATTTTGATGACCAAAGGAACGAAAAACGATTTGCCCATGACACGTTGGTATTAATGGGGCATGGGAACTGCAGTTATGATGAACTGCAATGCAGCAGACGATCCATGTAAAACGGCATAATAACAAGGCTGTGACGAAATGAACTAAGAATTTTCATTTTGTCACAGCCCTGTTTGATTAGATTAGCCTTTTATTTCTTTCTTTAGATTTTTGAAAAAACGGTCAATAATACGGTTGTATACGCCGCGCAAATCATCGGAGGAACCTCGCGTGCGCATGTCTTCACTGCAGAAAACGAGCTTGCCTGTTTTTACATCATATACGGCAAAGCGAACGCGGACGGTTGCCATAGGGACGTAGGCATCCGGCACATAGACCGGATACGACACATCATGATAAAACCAATGGGGATGACCGTCGCTGTCATAATACACATCGCGGACCGAATAGGAATTCCATTCAGTGTGAGCCGGAATCAGCCCTGTACCGACATGATATGTCAGAAGCTGAGCCGTGACGTATGCATCTGCATTGGCGTCAATAACTGCCTGTGGAATTACGACCGGCGCAGGGGACGGCAATGGCTCCGACACAGCCGTTGCTGCTGTAGTATCGGATTTTGCGGTTTCGGCAGGTGTCGTCGTGTCGGGCGGCAAACCGGCTGCCGGGTCGCTGGCAGCCGCGTGTTTGATTTCTACAGACTGGGGAACAGACGTTACTTTTTTGGTTGTTTCTTTTTTAGCTGCTTTTTGGCGTAATGCTGGCGGCGCAGGCGCTTCCAACGCAGGCATCACTACGGAAATGCCCTTTACAGCCTCAGCTTTTTTCTGAAAGTCTTCTTTCAGACGGTAGACCTTCATGGGTGTATCTGCTTGTATCTGCGAAGTGTCTAAGGTATCAACATACAGTTTGTGCACGGAAGAGAAGGCATAAGTCGAATCCTTCCACGTATCGTAATTTTCTGCAGATGCTGCTAGTGGAATCATGCATACGGCCAACAGTGTGCATATACGGGAGAAAAACGGTTGAGTCATAAAAAAGCCTCCTTTCTAAAAAATTTTCTGCTTATTCTGCCTATATTATAGCATAGACTGTGTGGCAGACCTATAAAAGAGAAATTGATGCATAACATTCTTCGTTATCATACGACATCCTTTTCTAAAAAATTTAAACTTAATGCGTAGAACTAAAAATGTTTTGCTCTGTGATATTAATACTACAAACTATAAACTATAAATTGTCAACTACAAAATAAAAAAGAGGCTTGTCGCTTTTGGGCGACAGCCCCTTTTTCATATACTATATAGTATACCTATTTCTTATTTTGCAAAGTAACGAGCGAGCAAGCCATCAAATACACGGCCGTGGCGAGCTTCATCTTTTGCCATTTCATGAACTGTATCATGGATAGCATCGAGGTTGAGCTGTTTAGCCAAGGTAGCCAATTCTTTTTTACCAGCGCAGGCACCCTGTTCAGCAGCAGCACGCATTTCAAGGTTGGTCTTTGTATCATCTGTTACGACTTCGCCGAGAAGTTCAGCAAATTTTGCAGCGTGTTCAGCTTCTTCGAATGCGATGCGTTTGTAAGCTTCTGCTACTTCCGGATAGCCTTGACGGTCAGCAACGCGGCTCATTGCGAGGTACATGCCTACTTCAGAGCATTCACCGGTGAAGTTCAAATGCAAGCCTTCCAAAATCCGTTCGTCAACGCCTTTGGCTACGCCAACTCTATGTTCATCAGCGTATTCTTTTACGCCTTCTTTTAATTCTGTGAATTTAGATTTGGGAGCACCGCACTGTGGACATTTTTCCGGAGCTTCCGTGCCTTCATAAACATAACCGCAGATACCGCATACAAATTTTTTCATCATTCATTACCTCCTAAAATTGGATATGTCATTTTCAAAGTGAAATTGAATATTAATTAGTATCAACAAATAATCTTTATTTGTTATGCTCTTATTATAACAGACACGATTTGTAAAAGCAAGGGGATTTTGTAAAAATTTTGAGAAAAGATACCCTATACGGTGAGGACAGGCGGCGATACAGCAGAGTTGCTTTTTCATACTTAGTTATATATAATATTACTAAGTATGAAAGATGAATACGACTATCCTTTATATACATTAAATACCATTTTTAAATATAAGGAGGAATTCTGAATGTGGAAGAAAAAAATGGCAGGATTGATGGCTGTGATTGCATTATGCGGGTCGATGGCTGTCAGTGCGGCTGATTATACAATTTTGGAAAAAGCAGATAAAGTAGAAACGACGGTGTATGGTACGACCCAGACGGGTTCATTGAATGACCGTGTAGCAGCCTTGGATAAATTGCTGAATGGCAAATCTACGGTAGCAGGCAGTCTGCAGGATAAAACGAATACATTATATAAAGATGTATATGGCAATACGGGTTCTGATTTGTCTCTTTTGGCAGCGACTAACTTGATGCAGTGGCAGTATTCCGGCCAAATTACGGACGAACCTATTTTGACGCGTGTTGGTGCCTTGGAAGAAGGAATTGACGGCAAAGTACAGTCCGGTTCATTGATTAGCCGTATTCAGTCACTGCGGTACAGTATGCTGGGAAATAAAAAATATATTTCTCAGGAAACATTAATTCCGATATCGACGATTGTTTCTATGAAAACGTTGGAAGCATTAGATTCGAAGACGGCGCAAGAAGGAGATACGGTGCATTTTGCCGTATTAGATGATGTCGTTGTTGACGGTGTTGTCGTCATTCCGCGCGGTATGGAAGCGACAGGAACGATTACGAAAGCCCGTAAATCCGGCCGGTTTGGCAAAGACGGCAAGATTGAAATTACATTCCATTCCGTACGGGCAGCAGACAGCACGCCGGTTGACTTGACTGTCGGTGAAAAAACCAAAGAAGAATATAAACGGACAGCCGGCGCTGTAGGTGCTTCCGCAGCTGGCGCAATTATTTTAGGGCCTGTAGGACTGGTAGGCGGTTTATTTGTTCATGGCAATGAAGTAAATCTCCCTGCCGGTACGACAATGTATGCAGAAACGGCAAAAGATACGGAAGTTGTAGGCTTTAAACAAAACGGTACTATTGAAAATTTAAAAACAGCAAATATGGCTGCCAGTGGTGTAGTTGTACTGTCGGCTGTTACGGATGATGCTAGCGTGACGGGATATCATGGTGACGTTACGCCTGTTGATTTATCCGATACAGCCCATGCTGACAGCACGGCTGCAGCAGAACAGGCGGATACCACAGCCTATCATGGGCAGACCGCTGCTGCAGGTGAACAGACGATAGGTGACGTACATGAATAGAACGTGGGCTGTTTCTGTGTTGGCTGCATTGGTGCCATTTTCTATTATGGCAGCCGATGGGACGGTTCAAACAGGACATACGGCAAAACAATTGCATACGGAAACGGCAATGAAAATCCCCGTGGAAAAGACAGCGGTTGTTCCGGTAGATTTGGATAAAGCATCGCAGCAGAAAGATGTTGTCCTGCCGACGCAGCCCATACACGTTGCAGCCGATTCTATGATGATGCGCGGAAAAGATGGGTATGTACAGGGCCGCGGCAATGTGGATTTACGGCAGGGCATGGATGAAATCCATGCACATTATATAGAAGGCAATACTAAAACGCAGGTATACCACACTGCAGGCGACTATGTATATCTTACGGGAGACAATGCCTTTACGGGTACCGACATGACTTACAGCAGCACGACAGGCGGCGCGACGCTGCGCTCTGTAGAAGGGTTTATGGGACCTAATTATTATATACGCGGTACCGATGCAGAAATGCTGGACGGCACGTACTATTTAAAACATGGGCTGATTACAACGCCGCATGCTGTGGCTAAGACGCCGGACTATTATTTAACCGGCGATGACATCCGTGTGTATCCGGGCAACAAATTTACGGCAGAAAATACAAAACTGTGGTTTAAACACATCTGTCTCTTTACGTACGGCCATTATGAAGGAAGATTGGATGACGCAGGAAAAACGAAATCCTGGCTGTTTACGTTGTTCCCCCGTCCTACATATACGAAAGCAGATGGGTTTGGCCTGCATGGCTATGCGGATTTCCCCATGAATGACAGCGGAGATTTGCATTTGGATGTAGAATATATATTGACGTCCAAGCATGGATTGAAGCCATCTGTTCGTCTGGCGAAAGACACCAAGATAGGGACATTCCGCTTTGGCTACAGCAAAGAAGAAAGTACAGATAATGATAATAATATTTGGGCTACTAAATGGCCGGAATTGGAATACGTTGCACCGCGGCTTCATTTGGGAACGACAGGCATTTATGTGGACAGCAGTGCTAACTGGGGCCGTTGGTCTGAAGACGGCGTTGGTACGGGTACGCATAAAGGGTATCGTACAGAAATTACCCATGTGCCGCTGCCGTTGTGGAAGCAAGCCAACATCCGGTTCTTTGCCGGGTATCGCCGGGATTGGTATTCCATCCAAGATACAGAACGGCGTGATCCTTATAGCGGCGTGATTGTCAATCAGGGCATTAATGACCACATGTGGGCCAGCATCTGGTATAAGAAGCACAATGTCAGCGGCTATACACCCTATCGGTTTGATACGCTTGATGATCCCAGACAAAAAGGATTATCCCTTGGCTATGTATTAACGCCGCGGGACACCTTTATTTTTACGCTTGCGCAAAACTTGGATACCCGTGATATTTCAGACAGAAATTACACCTGGGTTCGGGATTTGCATTCGTTCATTGCTGTTATTACGTATAAACAAGTTGATAAAAGCTGGGAAGTTAAGCTCAGAGCCAAAGATTTTGACTAAATGAATACAGAGAGAAAAGCTGTAATATGCTATGGCTGCCGCCATGCTGTTGCAGCTTTTTATTTTACATACTTTTTACATAACATACATAGGTATTGCGGGTGTTTACAGGTATAATATAGGTAAGAATCTATACGATGAAAAGAGGTTGAACTACCAATGCCATTGATTTTTTGTGTGGAAGATGATGAAAATATACGCGAGCTCGTAGGCTATGCGCTGCGAAGCCAGGATTTTGAAGTAGAAACCTTTGCCGACGGCAAAGAATTTTGGCAGGGCATGGAAACAAAGACCCCGTCTTTGATTTTGTTGGATATTATGCTTCCCGGTGAAAGCGGCACCGAAATATTAGAAAAAATTAGAAAAGACAATCAGTTAAAAACAATGCCGGTTATTATGCTGACGGCTAAAACTAGTGAATATGATATTGTAAAAGGACTGGATGGCGGAGCCGATGATTACGTTTGCAAACCTTTTGGCATTGTAGAACTCATTTCCCGCATTCGGTCCGTACTGCGGCGCAGCAAACCCCAGCAGACGGAAAAAAATATATATTCGTTTGGGCCAGTCACGTTGGACAGTGAAAAACATATCGTCACTGTCGATGGAGAAGTATGCCATTTAACTGTCAAAGAATTTGAACTGCTGCGGTATTTACTGGTAAATACAGACATCGTGCTCAAGCGGGAACAAATTATGGAAGCTGTCTGGGGATTTACGTATGAAGGAGAAAGCCGTACGATTGATATGCATATTAAAAGCCTGCGTCAGAAACTTGGCGACGGAGGGCATATTATCCGGACTGTCCGCGGTGTAGGCTACGTGATTGGCGGCAATATATGAGACGAAAAATATATATAAGCTTACTGGCGCTGGGATTTGCCTGTATGGCCGTGACCATCGTTATTTCCAGCTGGCTGTTTTGGCGGGCTATGCAGCGGCAGGCGGCAGAAGAAATGGAAGTAGCGTTGACCGTTATGGCACAATCCATTCAGCATACAGACCAGCCGGAAGACTATTTGCGGCAGATAGCGGCAAAACGCAGCGGAACCATACGAATCACTTGGATTAATCCGGATGGAACGGTACGATTTGAGTCAGACTATCAAGGGCAAATGGAAAATCATTTGGCCCGGCCGGAAGTGCAGGAAGCGATACAGCAGGGATATGGCAGTGCGGTTCGAGATTCTTCTACGTTGTCACGTGCCTTGTATTATACGGCTGAAAAAATGCCTGATGGGACCATTTTGCGCATCAGCATGGAACGAGATACCATGTATGCTCACCTTTTATCACTGTTTCCCATCGTCATCGTGCTTTTGCTGCTGGCGGCACTGGGATGTGTCAAAGCTTCGCGCATGCTGACGGCTAGCCTGCTGAATCCGCTGCGGCAGACGGTCCTGCTGATGCGGCAGCTGCGAGATCCAGACAGCATGGAACGGCAGGAAAACATCACTGTAGATTCGGAACTGCGGCCGTTAGTGGATAAAATTGTGGCGCAGAGCAAAGTCATTAAAGAAACGATTCACAGCTTGGAACAACAACGCAACATCATTCGGATGATGATGGAAAATTTGCAGGAAGGTGTTATTCTTACTGACGATACTTATCGGATTTTGGGGATGAACCAATGTGCCAGAACGATTTTACATGAAAAAGAAGGCTTTTCTTGTATCGGACAGGCGTTGGAGCCGTTGCTGCTGGAAGCCTCGTGGCAGCAGATACATGCTCATAAACATTCGGATACGGTGTTTGAAGAAAAAATAGGCCGCGACCATTTATTGTATCAATTAACCGTTCAGTCCGTATATAAAGAGGATGAATTTTACGGCATTTTATTTATCATTGATGATATTACCGAACAGGAACACCGGGAACAGCTGCGGCGTGAATTTACCTCCAATGTATCTCATGAACTAAAAACGCCGCTTACGTCTATCAGCGGCTTTGCTGAAGTATTGTCAGCCGGTCTGTTTCAAACCAATGATGATGTCGTACATTTTGGCACCTTGATTCAAAAAGAAGCAAAACGGCTGTTGGACATGATTGAAGAAATCATGCATTTGACGCGAATTGAAGAACATCGGGAAACAGGAGGAGATGAACCGGTTTCGCTGAAAAAAATCGTTGCGGATATTGTAGAATTTATGGAACCCGTACTGATAGAAAAAAAGGTGACAATTCACTGCACTATGGAAGATGTACTCCTTATAGGAAATAAGGGACTGCTGCGGGAAATGGCAATGAATTTGATTGATAATGCCGTTAAGTACAATTTGCCGGGAGGACATGTGTATGTCAGCCTGCGGAAAAAAGAAAATACGATTTACTTCACCGTACAGGATACAGGCATCGGTATTCCTGAAGACAAGCAAAAACGGGTTTTTGAACGATTTTACCGTGCTGATTCCAGCCGTTCCAAGAAAATAAACGGCAGCGGTTTGGGATTATCCATTGTCAAGCATATAGCCGAACGCCATCATGGCACGATTACGTTAAAAAGCAAAGAGAATACGGGTACGATCATTACGGTTCAATTACCAGCTGAACAAAAAGACGTCTAATACAGGCGTCTTTTTTCTTTTGCAGAAATGGGGATGCAGAAATATTTTACAAAACTTTACATTGTTTACATAAGAAGCTTACATACGCTTGGTAGGATAAGGTTGTACTTGAAGTAAAACGACACAAGGGTAGTTATTAAAGGAGAGGATTTAGAATGAAATTGAAAAAAGTTATACTTACAGCGCTGGCCGCTATGATGGTATTGGGTGCTGCCGGCTGCGGCAGTCAGCAAAGTGACGGCGGCAAACAAGCTGCTGTCAAAGGCAGTATCACGGGATCCGGTTCATCGGCACTGTTGCCGCTGGTTAAAGACGCTGCTGAAAAATTCAAAGTCAATAATAAAGATGTAACGATTACATTAAATGCAGGCGGTTCCGGCACAGGCCTCAAACAAGTTTCTGATGGTTCTGTCGATATGGGCAACTCGGATGTACCGGCTGAAACCAAGTTGGATAAAGCAAAAGCTGAAAAATTGGTAGACCACAAGGTTTGCGTTATGACAGTTGCTACGATTGTTAACAAAGATGTTGGCGTCAAAAACTTGACACGGCAGCAGCTGGCTGATATTTTCACAGCTAAAGTAACCAACTGGAAAGATGTAGGCGGTAAGGACATGCCGATTGTCTTAGTAACCCGCCCGAAAACATCGGGTACCAGAGCTCTCTTCAAACAATATGCAATCAATGGGGCAGAAGAAGCAGACAACAAATCGTTGGAAACAGATAACTCCGGCATCTTGATTCAGAGCGTAGCACAAAATCCAGGCGCTATTGGCTATGTCGCACTGCCGTACCTTATCAATGACAAATCGGTAGATGCCGTAGCTATTGATGGTGTAGAACCGTCTCTGGAAAATACATACAGCGGTACATACGGCGTATGGGGTTATGAACATATTTACACAAGCAAGGAACCAAAAGCTGCCGTTAAAGCCTTCTTGGAATACGTTACTGGCGATGAATACGGCAAACGGATTGAAGAACTTGGCTATGGCGTAAGTTCCAAAATGCAGACTAAAGAAGTTCACTAATCGTTGGAGGGACAAGTAATGAATGCAATCGATGCGGCGGTCATCAAAGCCCACCGTAATGAGAAAGCAGCCCGGACCTTCATTACAATATGCGGCATCGGTATGGCACTGGTGCCGTTTCTCATTGGGGCCTTTCTCTTTCTTAAAGGAACAGATACATTTTTTCAGTTTGGACACAGCATCACGGAATTCCTGTTTTCCGGTCAATGGAATCCGAGTGATACAGCAGAAGGCGGCGGGCAAGTCGGCGCAGGCATGTACGTAGCAGGCTCACTCGTCACGTGTGCGCTGGCATTGGTTATTACGCTGCCGTTAAGCATGGCATCTGCCATTTTTATGACAGAAATTGCCACTCCGAGAACACGACGCCTTATTCAGCCGGCTATTGAATTGTTTACGGGTATTCCGTCTGTTGTTTACGGTTTTGTCGGCATGACGGTATTGATTCCGTTTTTACGCAGCATTTTTCCTATGCCCTTTGGCTTTTCTGTATTAGCGGCAGGGATTGTGCTGGCAGTCATGATTTTTCCTACGATTACGACGATGGCAGCCGATGCTATGTCCGCTGTCCCCAAAGCTTGGCGTGAAGCGTCTTTTGGCTTAGGCGCTACACGATGGGAAACGATTGCCCATGTCGTCCTGCCGGCTGCTAAAGGCGGCATTTTTACAGGCATTATTTTGGGCTTGGCCCGTGCTTTGGGGGAAGCGTTGGCAGTCGCTATGGTTATCGGCCAGATGAAAGTGTTCCCGACATCGCTGTTTTTACCGGCCAGCACCATGACAACGGCTATTTCTGCTGATATGGGCGGCGCCATGGAAGGCGGCGAATACAGTGCGGCCTTGTGGACGATGGCCTTGATTCTTTTCTGTTTGTCGTTCTTATTTATTTTCCTCATTCATCAGCTCAATGCAGCATGCAGTATTAAAGGAGGAAACAAGTAATGATGTCTCGCGTCCAATATAAAAAGCGTATGGATCGCTTTATGACCAATATCTTTATTGGCGGTGCCGGTTTTGCCGTCATCCTCCTTATCGCATTTATTGCGTTTGTCGTCATTCAGGGATTCAGCGGCCTGACCCTATCCATGCTGTCCTTTTCCGGCAGCGGGCTGGGCAACATGTTCTTCAACACGCTGTACTTAGTATTCCTGGCTTTAATTGCCAGTACGATTACGGGGATTCCGGCAGGCATTTATTTGGCTGAATATGCTAAAAAAGGCAGAATGACCCATTGGGTCCGCATGGCCGTCGAAACGCTGGCTTCCCTGCCGTCTATCGTAGTCGGCCTGTTCGGGTATTTGGTATTCATTGTTATGACAGGCTCGCAGTGGAATTTGTTTGCCGGTTCATTGGCCGTATCCATTTTGACATTGCCATTAGTGACTTCCGTTACAGAAGATGCACTGCGCAACTTGCCGGACAGCTACCGCAACGGTAGTTTGGGGCTGGGTGCCTCACATTGGCAGACGATTTGGAGAGTTCTCCTGCCGGCATGTTTTCCGCGGATTATGACAGGACTGATTATGGCAGCCGGTCGTGGGTTTGGCGAAGCAGCCGCTTTGATGTTTACAGCCGGCATGTCTACGGATATTGATTGGGAAAACTGGGATATTACGGCGTCTTCCTGCCCGCTGAATCCATTTCGTCCCGGTGAAACGCTGGCGCTTCACATTTGGGCTCTTCGTACAGAAGCACTGCATGCCGATGCAGCGCAGCAGGCAGCAGCCTCTTCGGCTATTTTGATGATTCTCGTCGTAGCGTTTAGTTTAGCTGCACGGTATTTGAGCTACCGTATTGATAAGAAAATGGGAGGTAACAGATAATGGCTGAAATGACAACGACGTTGGCCGGTTTGGGGGCCGTATCTGCAAAAAAGGAGAAAACAGCGGATGCTGTAAAGGTGAATGCGATGGAAGATACAAAAAATATAGAATACACGTTTGATGTTTCCAACATGGATTTGTTCTATGATAAAGTACAGGCTTTGAAAAACATCAATTTAAAAATAAAAAAACATGAAATCACCGCATTAATCGGTCCGTCAGGCTGCGGCAAATCGACCTTTTTAAAGACGCTGAACCGCATGAATGACTGGGTAGAAGGATGCCGTGTCAGTGGCAAAATTCTTTTTGAAGGCAAAGATATATTTAAAGAAGTAGATCCGTTGGCACTGCGGTACCGTGTCGGCATGGTATTTCAGCAGCCTACACCGTTCCCTAAGAGCGTATTTGAAAACGTTGCCTACGGCCCGCGGATTCAGGGTATTTCCAATAAAAAACAATTGGAAGAAATTGTAGAAAAAAGTTTGCGTCAAGCCGCTTGCTGGGATGAAATGAAAGACCGCCTGAATAAAAGCGCGTTAGGTCTTTCCGGCGGTCAGCAGCAGCGGTTGTGCATTGCCAGAACATTGGCTGCTAATCCGTCCGTTATTTTGATGGATGAACCGACATCGGCCTTGGACCCGATTTCTACACAGAAAATTGAAGACCTGGCATTAGAGCTTAAAGACAATTATACGATTGTTATTGTAACGCACAGCATGCAGCAAGCACGCCGCATTTCTGACAAGACAGCCTTTTTCTTGTTAGGTGAATTGATTGAATACAATAATACTGTAGATATGTTTACCAATCCGTCGAATCCCAAAACGGAAGAATATATTACCGGCCGGTTTGGCTAATAGAGGAGGCCTGCAGCAACGATGTTAAGCAATTATGAAAAGGCCATTGCAGAATTAAATAAAGATGTAACGACCTTAGGAATTAAAATAGAAGCAGCTATTGAAAAGTCTTGGAAAGCCTTGGAAAATTTAGATGTAGAGCTGGCTGATACTGTATACAAAGGCGATGATGAAATAGATAGTCTCGTCAAAGAATGCATGCGCAAGGATTTCAACATCAGCATGCTCCAAAGTCCGGCAGCTTCGGATTGGCGCAGTCTGATGGCTACATTGAAAATTTTGTCTGACTTGGAACGCATTGCAGATCATTGTGCAGATATCTGCCATTATGTAATGCATTTGGAAAAAACGCATCACAATGTGCCGATTCCTGACGGGCTGAAAGAAATGTACGGTGTCATGTCTTCCATGGTAAGTGACGTCCTTGATTTTTATCAAGGAGAAGACAGTACACAAGCTGAATTGATGAAAGATAAAGATGATATTGTCGATATGTCCTTTAATCATCTGATGGAAGTCATTTCCCAGAAAATTACGGCTCATCCTGAAAATTCCCGCGATTATATTGCCTTTGTGCTGGTTGTCAAATATATAGAACGTATGGCAGATCATGCCAATAATATTGCAGAATGGATTATTTATCGCGAAAAAAACGAAATCAATATCTAACCTCTCTTTATATATCCCCTGTAAACAGCTTGACGGCTGTGTCTCGTCGTCAGGCTGTTTTTTATGGTATAATATATACAAAATAAGCCGCGTCCGGCTTTAGGAGGGTATATACATGGGATTGTTTGAAAATTTTTTTAGTAAAGAAATGAATCAGACGCGCAGTGAAAAAATGTATGATGACGCGCTGCAGTTGTTTAATTCTGCTGCGCTGCAAAATCAAACACTGCCGCCGTCACTCAAAGAAAAAATAGAAGCCGGCGAAGACTGTGATGTCGTCAGCGGAGCATCCGGGCGGTTTGGACATGATATTACGAATCCCATTCCGGTAAATGGGCCCTTTGGCGAATTAACCTATTTATCACGGCTGCGGCTGCGAAGCACCGGTTCGATGGTATTTTTTCATAAAATAAAGACGATTGGTTTGATTGACATGTTTGAATTGGTAAATGTGAGCGGAAAATTTGTCGATTATTTGTATGTAGATATGTACCATCCGCGGGCGACGCGGCTGTATCCGGATAAGTATACGTTAGAACGAGAAGCTGTTTTTCCGCGCGGCGTGACGACGACTGTCCCAGATTTTCCCAATGGCCTGTATAAATATATTAAAAGAGAAGCGAAACAGCGGTTAGGCGTAGATGTAGCGGAAAAAGAATGTAAATGCATCAATATAGAGCAGGCAAAACAGTCTATCGCTGCGATGGGAAAATAGAGAAAAAAGCATTGCAGTTCTTTAATAAAGGTGCAATTTTTTTACAGTATCTATGACATTTTTTTAGCATTGTGTGGTATAATAGCAAGCAGCATTCAGCATGCCGTGTTGAATACACAGCAGGTTATTATATTTAGGAGGGAAAGACATACTATGAGAGAATTACCAAAAGCTAATGAAATTTGGCATCATTTCAAAAACAAGACGTATCAAATTATTACGATTGCAGAACATACAGAAACAGGCGAAAAATTTGTCATTTATAAAGCCTTGGAAGATACGATGAAAACGTATGCGCGTCCGCTGAAAGATTTTATGAGTGAAGTCGACAAGGCAAAATACCCCCGTGCAGAACAAACCTATCGGTTTGAAAAAGTAAAATAAGCAGGACACCTTCAGTTAAGGACATGTCATATATCCTGGCTGCAAAAATCGGACCCAGTATGTACTGGATCCGATTTTTTTGATGCCGCGTTTGCAGGCGATGATTGAGCCGGCAGCCGCGTCGTATACAAAAAAACTGCAAGAGAATAAGAAAATGCAATTCCTTCTCTTGCAGTTTTTTTAATAAGAAATTAGTCTTCTTTATCAGCAATGCAGTCATTGATGTCTGCAATCAGTGCATCTACATCAATGCCGTGTGCACCGGCACCTTCGCCGATTGTTTCAAAATGAGCGGCCATGCAGCCTACACAGCCCAGACCATACTGCTGGAAAATTTCAATGATTTGCGGATATTTTTGAACTGCTGCGATAATACCCGTATCTTTTGTAATTACTGCCATGAGATATCCTCCTCGTAGATTCATTTCCGTACGTTTTGAAAGAACTTCCGGATTGCATTTATTATACCATATTTTTACGTATTTGTATGAATTTATTTAGAATGAGATGAAAACATAGATATAAATGCATGCATAATGCTGACTCATACCTTTGTAGAATATAAAGAAAATATATATGAAAAATTGATAAAAACAAGTCAGTGCGGATAAATACTGTTTTTGATAAATAGGGTTGGAATCTAAGTATTCTGGTGTAAATATCTAAACATTTTAAGCATGGAGAATATGATTAATGATAAAAAAGAATAAATAAAAAACTTCATTGCGATAATTGAATAGAATATTGCTTTATTCGTAAAATGCATTATAATAATAACAAAGGTTGTTCTTTACACTACTAAATTAAAGAAAGGAGTCTAAATAAGAACCCCCTTGGTGTATGAAGGGGAAATGAATCGTGGTATGTGAATAAGGGTATTGTAGTAAAAAGAAAGGGTGAATGTAGATTATGGACGTATTACTTGCGGTATTGCCGCTCCTTTGGTTGATTGTAGGATTGGCTATTTTAAAAGTGCCGGCTTGGAAAGCCTGCTTGATTGCAGCTATTATTTCATTTATCGTTGCTATCGTTCCGTTTGGCAAAGAATCGGGCATTATGCTCTCCGGGGCGTTGGAAGGCGTTGCCTTGGCAATTTGGCCGATTTTGCTGGTTATCACATCGGCTATTTTTACGTATAACTTGGTAGTACATACCAAAGCAATGGAAACTATCAAAACGATTTTGACTTCTGTAAGCTCGGATATGCGTATTTTGTCCCTGCTCTTAGCTTGGGGCTTTGGCGCATTCATGGAAGGCATGGCTGGTTTTGGTACTGCTGTTGCTATTCCGGCAGCGATGATGGTCGGTCTTGGCTTCCATCCGCTGAAATCTATCCTGGCTTGTTTGGTTGCCAACTCCGTACCGACAACATTCGGTTCGATTGCTATCCCGACGACGACATTGGCTTCCTTGACGGGTTTGGATTCTGTGCATTTAGGTCAATTCATTGCTATTCAGCTGTTCATTTTGAACACAGTCAGCCCGTTCTTCGTTGTTATGATTATGGGCGGCGGTCCGAAAGCACTTAAAGGTGTATTCATTCCTACTTTAATTTCCGGGTTGGCATTGTCTTTACCGGAATTGGGCATCAACATGGCAATGGGTCCGGAATTGTCCGTTATCGTTCCGTCCATCATCATCATGGGTGCGATTGCTGTATGTGCTAAAGTATTCCCGGCAAATGATCCGGAATACAAAGTAGACGCAGAAGTTCGTAAAGTTCCGACGGGCGAAGCCATTACAGCTATGATGCCGTTTATCTTGATTTTCGTATTGTTAATTGTTACATCTAAACTGATTCCGGCTATTAACGCACCGCTTGCTTCCATCAAGACATCCATTCCTATTTACATGGGTGAAGGTGCTAAACCGTACACATTCGTTTGGATTGCAACACCTGGCATTATGATTTTCCTTTCCGCATTTATTGGCGGTGCTGTCCAGAAGACCGGCTTGGGTGAAATGCTTGGTGTATTAGGCAATACATTCAAAGGCTTGAAATTTACGTATATTACCATCATCGCCGTTGTTGTTACGGCTAAATTGATGACGTACAGCGGTATGACAGCTACGATTGCAAACGCGCTTGTTGCTGCAACGGGTTCGTTCTATCCGGCATTTGCTCCGTTGGTTGGTGCGTTGGGTGCCTTTATTACGGGTTCCGGTACTAATGCGAATGTCCTCTTTGGGCCGCTGCAGACTGCAGCTGCAACACAGATGGCAGCAACGGGTATGACTTCGTATGACAGCGGGCTCTTGTCCTTGTGGCTGGCAGCTACTAACTCCGGCGGCGCAGGCATTGGCAAAATGTTCTCCCCGCAGAGTATTGCTATCGGCGTAGGCGCTGTTGCCCCGGCTCTGGAAGCATATATTAGTGCCAATAAAGTTGATGAAGGCAAAGCAAAAGAACTGCGTGACAGCATTCTTCCCAGCACGATTATGAAGAACGTAGCAGGTTACTTCATTCTCTTTATTGTAGTAGCTGGTGCTGTATGCTTTATCGGTCAAAGCATTTTCCTTCACTAGGAATAATTACATAGTAATTGATACCCCCTGTATTGGCATAAAGCTGATACAGGGGATTTTTTTGATTGAAACCGGTATATTGTGTCAAAAGACAGTGTTAAGGAGAGAATGCAATGTAAAGAAAACGATGTAGATATATAGGAGAAAAAATAAAACATGTCAGTATGATGCGAAAATATATAATTGGGGAATGGAGATGCAGGTACGGCGGCTTAGAGTGATGCGCAGCAGAGGCAGAAAGCGGAGTATCGCATGAAGTGTTTCATTATCATGCACGGTTCTTTTTCTTTAATTTAGATGGTAAAGAAGATATTTTCGTTTTATAACAGGACTACTATACCCTAAAAAGGGCAAGCAAAAAGGGCTTGTCGCTTTGTGCGACAGCCCTGTTGCTTTATATGGTGAAGAACCTTTTTATTTAATTTCCGGAGGCATTGCTTTGCGCGTATGGGGCATGGCCAATGAATCGCCGGGATAGGTATGGTATTTGACTGATGGGGCGGTAAATCCGCGGCCGACAACTTCTGACGCATCACTGATAATCATGAAAGCTCCTGGGTCAATCTTGTTGACGATTTCTTTGACTTTGGCGATTTCAGTCAGCTTAATCGCTGCGTAAATAATGCGCTTGTCCTGCATGGTATACGCGCCCTGCCCATAAAAGTACGTAGCGCCGTGGCCGACATAACGCATAATTAAATGCGCAATATCATCTGAACGATTGGAAATAATAAATACGGATTTGCGCTGTTTCAGGCCGATAACGACTTTATTGGTAATGAAAGCCGTAATATACGAACCAATAAACGTCAAAACAGCCATTTCCAGTGAAAACATGTAGGCTGCCGCTGCCAAGATAATCGAATTGATAGCCATGACAACATTGCCCATTTCCAGTGAATAATATTTTTTGACGATAGCGCCGACGACATCCAGCCCGCCGCTGTTGCCGTTATATTTATATAAAATACCAAAACCCAGACCGGATACTAAGCCGCCTGTGATACAGGAAATCATGGGGTCCTTGATGAGATTCCAATCGGACATAAAGGCTGTCCCGTCAACTAACGCTGAAAATAATACCGTACCGACGATGCTTAGAACCGTATATTGCCGTCCCATGTATTTATAACAGGCAATCATAATTGGAATATTCAGGACAAAAATGCCAATGCCGATAGGAAATCCTGTCGCAAAATACGCCATAATAGCGATGCCGCCAATGCCGCTGCTCAGCAAGTGATGGGGAACAAAAAAGGCATTCATGCCAATCGCGACAATCAGGCCGCCGATAAGCGAGGCGATATACGGGATGGAGAATTTCTTTAACGATGTTTTTTGATTTGATTTCATATTTCTTTGCTCCTACGGTGTACAGAAACAATTGTAAAATAAAAGAAAAAACGGTATAATTTAAATTGGCACAATGGTATCTATGTGCAGTGAGACAGGATACTAAGCAGAGAAAACTATGCGCTGTATCCTAGTTGTTTCATCATTATAACATAAGCAAAATTTAATTCAATATAGAAGTATATATTTTGTATTTAGGATGGGGATGCAGTGTGATAGAGGAAATTGGCTACGGGAAAATTAACCTGGCATTGGCGATAACGGGAAAACGAGATGATGGGTATCATAACATTGATACCGTATTCCAATCGATTGCACTGCATGATATTGTCCAGCTGGAAGAAGCAGAAGAGTGGCAGCTGACCTGTTCTGCACCAGAACTTGGCTGTGATGAGTCTAATTTGGCATATAAAGCATTTGCTGCGCTGCAGCCGCACAGCCAGGGGCGATACGCCCACGTACATATAGATAAGAATATCCCTATTGCTGCCGGATTAGCCGGCGGCAGTACAGACTGTGCCGCTGTTCTTAGAGGCCTGAACCGGCTGTGGCAGCTGGGATTATCACAAGAGGCGCTGTGCCGAATCGGTGCGGCATTAGGAGCCGATGTTCCGTTCTGCGTTTGCAGTGGCAGCCAGCGCGGCAGAGGAATTGGGGACCAACTGGAACAATTGCCGTCGCTTCCGGCATGGGAAGTGATTATTATCCATCCCCAGGTGCCCGTGTATACCGGTAAAGCGTATGGACTATTTGACCAGTCAGAACAAATTAAGCCGGTAGCCGTAGATCGCGTCGTGCGGGCTGTGCAGCAGCAAAATTTTGCTATGTTGACAGCGTCTATGGGCAATACATTTGAAGAACTGGTCATCCCGGATGTGCCGTTAATTGAAACCTGCCGAACCCTTTTGCAGGCACAGGGACTGCGCCCTTTGATGGCTGGCAGCGGCCCGACGGTTTTTGCCCTTGTACCGCCGCAGGAAAATGGGCAGCAGTTATATGATAAAATACGGGATGCGGCAAGTACCCAACCCATGGATGTATATATAAGCAGACTTGTCAGGAGTGAATGAAGAACGTATGAAAAATAAGAAATATAAATTAGAACCTATTCAGCTGGATGCCTATAAGCCGCTGCGGGATGTTGTCAGTGAAGCGCTGCGGCAGGCTATCAAAGACGGCGTATTAAAACCGGGCGAACGGCTTATGGAAATTCAGCTGGCAGATGAATTAGGCGTGAGCCGCACGCCGATACGCGAAGCGATTCGCAAACTGGAATTGGAAGGCTTTGTGGTCATGGTGCCGCGGCGCGGTACCTATGTGGCCGATATATCCCTCAAGGATATTTCGCAGGTCTTTGAAATCCGCGGTGCCTTGGAAGAATTGGCGGCCGGCCTTGCAGCAGAACGAATTACGCCGGATGAATTAGAAAGTTTGGAACGCATTTTGGTGGAAATTAACGAATATATGGCCAATGATAAATTTGACAAAATCGTTGACGCAGATGTCCGGTTTCATGATATTTTGTACCATGCCAGCCGAAATCAGCGTTTGGTTGATATTCTTCATAATTTGCGGGAACAGATGCTGCGTTTTCGTTCTATTTCCATGCATTATCCGGGACGCTTGGCGGCAACCTGGGAAGAACATCGTCAGATGGTAGAAAATATTGCCCAGCATAATAGTGCCATGGCTCGCAAAGTAGCCAAAAAACATATGGAAAATTCAGAAAAAACGCTGCTGAAAGGCATTCAAAAAGATGAGGAATCAGCACGTAAAATTCATGAATTATTTCCGGACTACCATGCGAGTGAGTAATTTGAAAAAGAAGGCGAATACGCATGATATCTATTTCTCACTTCCTGGGACAGATTCGGCATAAAGCCAATCATATGGATGATTTTGAAAATTTTTTATGCATTTTAACACTCGTATTATTTTCCATGTTGTTTATACGGGCACTGATTGCGCTGTATATGGGGCGTTGGAATTTATTTATTGACATTTAAAGCAGTTAGGAGCTAACGAATGAAAACATTTTCTCTTCCTTGTGGAAAAGGTGTCCAGACAGTATCTCTGGATGAATCGCATGTATTATATGATTTACACGGCAATCAAGTAGAAACCGTACAGGATGAAGCGGCAGCAGTGCGTCAAGCGCTGCGTCACCCTATTGGCAGTGCGCCTCTTCGTGAGGTTATTCAAGCGACGGATACGGTTGCCATTGTGGTCAGCGATATTACACGTATTGTTCATACAGCGCAGATGCTGCCGGTCATTGTAGAAGAACTCAACGCCATAGGCGTCAAAGACGAACAAATTACCGTTATTACTGCTCAAGGGACGCACCGGGCACATACGCCGGAAGAAAATGCTGTTGTTTGCGGTGAAGAAATGGTTAAACGCCTTCGCATAGTCAATCATGACTGCCGTGACGAAGCCAATTTAGTCAAAGTCGGTACAACGACTTACGGCAATGATATTTTCTTGGACAGACGCGCCGTAGAAGCAGATAAAGTCATTTTAACAGGAGCTGTATCGTTCCACCCAATGGCTGGATTTGGCGGCGGCCGTAAGAGCGTGCTTCCTGGAATTGCCAGTTATGAAACTATTATGCGCAACCATGCTTTAGCGTTGACTGACGAAGTCGGCGGCGGCTGCAATCCTCTGTGTGAAACGAGTTTGTTGGAACATAATCCGCTGCACGACGACATGCGCCAGGCCGCAGCGCTGCTCAACCCGGCATTTCTTGTCAATACGGTGTTTACTGCCGACGGCGACTTATATGAAGTAGTGGGCGGCCATTGGTATGAAGCATGGAAAAAAGGCTGTGAGGATTTACTGCGCATTGCCAGTGTAGCTATTCAAGAACAAGCCGACGTAACCATTGGGTCTGCCGGCGGCTATCCTAAAGATATGAATCTTTATCAAAGCACCAAAGCGCATATGAACGCAGTGTTTGCTACTAAACCAGGCGGCATCATGATTTTTACACTGGACTGCCCGGATATTAAAGAACCGGCTATTTTTACAGACTGGTTTTTCCGCAGTGATATGAATGCCTTTGAAAAAGACCTGCGTGCAGACTTTTCTATTCCTGCTTTTGTTGCCTTTAAAACGCACTGCATCATTAATTCGATGAAGCAGGTGTATATCGTTACGCGTCCGGAAAACTTTGACATCATTCGGCAGAGCGGACAGATTCCGGCAGCTACATTGGAAGAAGCTTGGAACATGGCGAAGTCTGAATTAGCTAGTGCAGGAAACCATGATTATAAAGTTACGATTATGAGTCATGCCGCAGCGACTTTCCCTGTATTAAAATAAAATTATTTCAATAATTAAAAGAAAGATGGAAAAGGGTAAAACGTATAATTCCTTTATTTATACGTTTTACCCTTTTGTTATATGCAAAAATATGAAAATAAAGCAGGAAAATGCAAAAATTTTTTTGTGTAGATAGGAAGACAAATATCCAGATTTGTACTATAATAGTTACGTTGCAGCCAAAATGTTGCACTAGTGGAAACACAAGTTGCGAATAAGTAAGGAGAATTAGAATGAAACCATATAATAAGGTAACAGATGAAGTAATACAGGCATTAAAAGCAATCGTTGGCGATAAAAATGTAAAAACGGATGCCGATGTATTGGATGTATATAAATCCGATGAAAGTTTGGCCCCTTCGTTTTGGCATACACCGGAAGTTGTCGTATTGCCGGGCTGTACAGAAGAAGTCGCAGCTATTATGAAATTGGCCAATCAGTATCATGTACCTGTCACGCCGCGCAGTGCCGGCACGAGTGTCAGCTGCGGTGCAGTTCCTGCGTATGAAGGCATTGTTGTCTTGATGGAACGAATGAATAAAATTTTAGAATTAAATGAAGACGGTATGTATATGACTGTCGAAGCCGGCGTTCGTACCATTGATATTCAAAATTTGGCAAATTCTAAAGGCCTGATGTATGCCGGAGATCCATGCAGTTCTGACAGCTGTCTGATCGGCGGCAACTTGGCAACCAATGCCGGCGGCAATAAAGCCGTTCGCTATGGCACGACCCGTCATCAAGTATATTCGATTGAAGCAGTACTGCCTAATGGCAAAATTGCACATTTGGGAGCTACGTTGAAAAAATGTTCTACAGGCTTTTGTTTGGACCAGCTGATTATTGGTTCGGAAGGCACATTAGGGATTATTACCAAAGCCACACTGAAATTAGTACCGCTTTGCCCATATCGTCTGGATGTATTAGCTGTCTTTACTGATTTAGCAAAAGCGACGGCTTTAGTCCCTAAATTAGTCAAAGCAGGTCTCAATCCGACTTCTGTTGAATTTATGGATAATAATTTTGTCCGCAGTGCCAGCGACTATAGTGAACTGCGCTTGCCGCATTATGAAGACGGCTGTTATGATATTATTTCCATTGAAACATTCAATGAAAGTGAATTAGATGATAAAATGGAAAAACTGGCAGCTATTTGTGAAGAATGCGGAGCCACAGACGTTGTAGAAGCCGATGATCGCGTTTGGAAAGTCCGCCGCAATTGTTTGGAAAGTACTCGTGTCTTTTCCAAAGTGGCTACATCAGAAGATTTGGTAGTGCCTGTAACGAAAATTGCCGATTGCATCCAAACGTTGGTTGCAGAAAGCAAAAAATACGATTTCCGTGTATTTTGTCTGGCTCATGCCGGTGATGGCAATCTGCATTTCCAGATTTTGAAATGTGACATGAGTGATGAAGACTGGGTTAACCAATTAAAAGAATTCCGTGCTACAGCCTATAAATACGTATATGGGTTGGGCGGCCGTCTTTCCGGTGAACACGGTATCGGTCTCAAACGATTGGCTTATATGGAAAAATACACAGATCCTGTAGAATTGGAATTGATGAAAACGATTAAAAAAGCTGTCGATCCCAACTGGATTTTGAATCCTGGGAAAGTAATTGACTTTGAAAAATAATACGCCGATTTATTAAAAAACGACATGATGCCTCTGGGTATCGTGTCGTTTTTTTGATAAAATTTAAGAAAGCAGGAATCATGGTACAAACCATGCACTATATACATCAGGAGCATATCATGAAAAAACTATTGAAACTATTGGCGGGGATAGGAATTACCATGGGAATCCTATATTACATAGCCGTACTCATACTGGTTGGAGGAATCCGCTAGTCAGCCGGCTGCAGTGCAAGGCAGCCGTAAGAGCAAAAAAAAGACGTCCAGCAAGTGGACAAATCCCATTCTTGCGAAACGGATTTGAACACTTGCGAACGCTCTTTAAAAAATTTCGGATATTATTTGGAGTACAATTCGACGATAAGTGTTTCGTTGATTTCTACTGGAATTTCATCACGTTCCGGCATACGTGTCAGTGTGCCTTCAAAGCCGTCGAAATTCTTTTCGATATACGGAACATCAAATGTTTTCAATTCCTGGAAGGATTTTTTGTACATTTCGTTGGAACGGGAAGCTTCTTTCAAAGCGATAACGGAACCAACTTTTACGTGTGCAGACGGAATGTCGCAACGTTTGCCATTAACTAAGATGTGGCCATGGTTGACCATCTGACGAGCCTGGCGAATGGAGCTTGCAAAACCGATACGGTATACCAAGTTATCCAAGCGGCATTCCAACAATTTTAACATGTTCTGACCAGTTACGCCGTCCATCTTTTTGGCTTTATCATAATAACGGACAAACTGACGTTCGAGCAAGTTGTAGTATGCGCGAAGTTTCTGTTTTTCCAATAACTGTGTGCCATATTCAGACATTTTCTTCTGACGTTGTTCTTTTTTCACACGTTTTAATGCCTTAGGATGTCCGTACACATTGAGTCCGAACCGGCGACATTCCTTAAAACGTGCTTCTCTCCTCGTTGCCATTGATACATCACCTCATATAATAAATTTTTAAATACATGCAACATCAAAATATTATCATCATTTGGAGAGATTGTCAATGTTTATTGTAGAAAGAACCGATTGTAGTGTATAATAGGGGGTAACAAATACTATCATACAGAGGAGTTAGCTTATGAGCAATATAACCGTAAAACCGTTTGGCAGTCTGCCTGACGGACGAAAGGTACAGTTGTACACGTTGACCAACAGCAAAGGCACGTCCCTTTCTATTTGTACATACGGCGGGCATGTGCAATCGTTGAAAAAGAAGGATGCACACGGACATCTCGTAGATGTTGTGCTGGGATATGATGATGCAGCTGTGTATGTTCAGGATACTAAATTTATCGGCGCCCTGATTGGCCGCTGCGGCAACCGCATTGCCCGAGGACAGCTGCATATCAATGGCCAAGAGTATCAGCTCGAATGCAATAACGGCCGCAATCACCTGCATGGCGGCACATGGACCGGGTTTCACAAAAAACTTTGGCAGGCAGAAGCAACGGCTGACGGATTGAAACTTACGTATACGAGTCCGGATGGAGAAGGAAACTATCCAGGAACGCTGCAGGTCACGGTTTGGTACGACTTGAGTGATGAAGATGCGTTTTCTATTCGCTATGAAGCCGTATCTGATGCGGATACGATTTGCAATTTGACCAACCATACGTATTTTAATCTCGATGGCTATGACAGCGGCGATGTACTGCAGCAGCGCATACAGCTGTTTGCCGATGCATTTACGGAAAGCGACGAAGAATCGCTGCCCAATGGCACTATTCTTGATGTTGCAGGTACGCCGATGGACCTGCGTACATTACAGCCGATAGGAGCGCATATTGACGATGCGTATGCCCAGCTGCAGTGGGCTGGCGGCTATGACCATAATTGGATTATCCGAAAAGATAAAACGCAGGCTATCGTATCGCACGGCATGACACTGTATCCGATGGCGTATGCTGTTGGCAACTTGACAGGGATTACGTTAAAGGCCTATACGACGCAGCCAGGCGTACAATTTTATTCAGGAAATCATTTGGATGGAAAAGAAACAGGCAAGGGCAAGACAAGGTTTGCCAAACGAACGGGATTTTGCTTGGAAGCCCAGTATTATCCTAATGCGTTAGCCCATCCCAATTTCCCGCAGCCTATATTAAAAAAAGGGGACGTGTGGAAAGCCGAAACGATATATATGTTGGGCACGGAAGACTAAAAAAACAGGGACTAGAGAACTGATATAAATCAAATTCTCTAGCCCCTGTTTTACATATCTTTATATATAAGCAGGTATCACAATTTTGCTTTAGTTCGGTCGTGCATTGATTTCGATAGTTGTATCGGTGATGACCAGTGTATCCGGATTATTTCCCTGAATAATTTGGAAGATTTCTGCCGGTACATAGGCTGTATTATTGACTAATACCGGCGGGGCTCCAAACGAAGTGGGGGCTGTCATGCCGGTTGCACCGGGAATAGTCGTTACGGCGTTGGAAAAATCTACACCTAGATATTGCGTTGTTTTCATAGAAGGGCCGACAATCGTTACGGCATGTTCCTTGGCATCCCAGGTTGTCGTAAATCCCAGCGCATTACTGACTGCACGCGCTGGTACGAGCAGACAACCGTTCAGCTGTAAAGGCTGTATATCCAGCTTTTTGCCATTGGCAATCAGCGCTTTGGATACGGCATAGGAAGAACTGTCCGTTATTACGTAATTTGGCATGTCGTGGCGGATTGTTTGCTGTATGGGCAATGGTTGTTCTTGTGTTGCTGATGCAGCAAAAGATGTCACGGTTAAGGCAGCAGTGGATATGCTTAACGCTGCGATGGCAAGGATATGAGAGAATTTTTTCATGATATATGACCTCCTTCAATGGTATATACAGTATAGCAGGAAAAAGAGAAAGTAAATAAGATGAATTGTCAAGTCAAATGCAACGTTTTTGAAAAATAGACCTCATAGGGTGTTTTATAGCCAAGACATTTTCTAG
>CAKPVJ010000012.1 GCA_934193515.1 uncultured Megasphaera sp.
TACATGCTGCGGGAAAAGGCAATCCGTGACTATTATTCGGGATTGGATGATGCCAGACAAGAAGGAGTCAAACAAGGGTTAGCACAAGGACGAGAAGAAGGATTGGCACAAGGGCGTGAGCAAGGATTGGCGCAGGGTGCGCAGCAGGAAAAAATAGCAAATATCCTAGGTATGCTGCGGGAAGGAATCGATATTTCCGTGATTGTCAGAATTACATCGTATTCTGTAGAAGAGATTCAACGGATAGCAAAAGAACATGCAGTATTTGAATAGCTAATAGAATGATACCGGTTTAACAGGCTGTAACGACGGGGAAGCGACTGCATAGAGGGTCACTTCTCTGTTATTTTTTTGTGCCGCGAAGGTATAGTACTCTTTTTCTTTCTACGGTTTGGCCAGTAGGTTTGATTTGTGAGTCACATCAGAAATTTAGACTGTGTTTAGGGATGTTTTACTTGATAAAATGTTTAAAGTTGCTTACAATAAGGCTATAAAAAAATTTACAATGAAAAGGAAGAGGATAAGGAGACTTAGACATGAAACATTTGAAGATAGCGTACAGCTTTGATGTACAGTATTACTTTGTAGACAGTGACAGGGAAATTGTGCCGGTAGAGCAAACGGATTTTACGGATGTTGCCGTTGCTGTACTGTCAGACCAGGATTTTTTGTATATTGATAAAATTGATGCGACTGGTTTTGGCATTCCGATTATGGTCATTATGCCGGGCGGGGAAAAGCTGCCGCCGCAGTATGTCGGCAAGGTAGATGCTGTCATTACGGAAGAAATGGTCAATAAAAGCCGCTGCATTGCAACAGCAGAACGATTGGCCAGTAATTATGAACAATTTGTACTGCCGCCGTTTTTTGCGGATTTGGTAGAATATGTGAGCGAAAAAAATAATCCCTTTGATTGTCCGGGACATCAAGATGGGTTGTTTTTCAAAAAACATCCGGCTGGACGTTATCTTTATGATTTTTATGGTCCTCATATTTTTCAATCGGATATCTGCAATGCCGATGTGACGCTTGGCGATTTGCTGATTCATGAAGGGCCAGCATTGGAAGCGCAGGATTTTGCGGCTGAAGTATTTCATGCGGATAAGACGTATTTTGTTTTAAACGGGTCTTCTTCCTCCAATAAAGTCGTTACGAATGCCCTGCTTACGCCGGGGGATTTGGTGTTGTATGACCGCAACAATCACAAATCCGTGGCCTTGGGAGCGTTGATTCAGGCCGGTGCTACGCCGGTTTACTTGGAAACGGCCCGCAACCCATATGGATTTATTGGCGGTATTGATGCGCATTGTTTTGATGAAGCGTATTTGCGGAAATTGGCAGCCGAACGAGATCCGGAAAAAGCCAAGGCGAAGCGGCCGTTTCGGTTAGCTGTCATTCAGCTGGATACGTATGACGGCACATTGTATAATGCCCGATATGTTGTCGATAAAATCGGCCATCTTTGCGATTATATTTTGTTTGATTCGGCGTGGGCCGGATATGAACAGTTTATTCCCATGCTGAAAGATTGCTCACCGCTGCTGCTGGATTTGCATGCAGATGACCCAGGAATTATGGTTACGCAGTCCGTTCACAAACAGCAGGCCGGATTTTCGCAGGCATCGCAGATTCATAAGAAGGACAACCATATTCATGGACAGGCTCGTTACTGCAATCACAAGACGTTTAACAACGCATTTATGGCCAATGCTTCGACAAGTCCGTTTTATCCTATGTTTGCCACGATTGCCGTCAATGCCAAAATTCACGCCGGCGATGCCGGACGGCGGATGTGGCGTGACTGCGTAAAATTGGGCATTGATGCCCGCAAGAGTATCCTCAAGCGGTGTAAATATATCAAGCCGTTTGTGGCGCCTGTAGTGCATGGGAAACCATGGCAGGATGGTGATACGGACGCTATGGCTGATGATATTGCGTATTTTACGTTTGAACCAGGTGCCAAATGGCATGCGTTTGAAGGATACGGGCCGGAACAATACCGTGTAGACCCCTGCAAACTGCTGCTTACGACGCCGGGCATTCAGGCCGAAACAGGAGAGTATGAAGATTTCGGCATTCATGCCAATATTTTGGCAACGTATTTGCGCGGCAATGGCGTTATTCCGGAAAAGTGCGACCTCAATTCTATCTTGTTTTTACTGACACCGGCAGAAAACCGCAATAAGCTGCGCTTTTTGACATCTCAGCTGGTGCGGTTTGAACGCTTTGTCGATAATGACGTTCCCATGCAGGAAGTCCTGTTGGGGGTATATAATTCCCATCCGGCCCGCTATGCCGGCTATACGATTCAACAGCTGTGTCAGGAAATGCATGATTTTTACAAAGACCGCAATGTAAAAGAACTGCAGAAAAAACTGTTTCGCCGGGCTTATTTTCCTGAATATGCCATGAAGCCGCAGGATGCGCAGTATGCGTTTATTCGCGGACAGCGGGAATTGGTGCCGTTGGATGAAATCGAAGGACGGATTGCCTTGGAAGGAGCCTTGCCATATCCGCCCGGTGTCTTATGCGTTGTGCCGGGAGAACGGTGGTCTCATACGGCGGTGCAGTATTTTAAAGCGTTGGAAGAAAGCTTGAATGAACTGCCCGGCTTTGCGTCAGAAATCCAAGGTGTATATTTGGAAAAAGAAGATGATGGACGTATTCGTGCCTATGGTTATGTGTTAAAAGAATAAAAGGCCTTGTCCGGGTGACTATAAGATAAAAAAGGGGCTGTAGCAAAATGAGGACATTTAATCCATTTTGTTACAGCCCTTTTATATGATATTACAGTAAATGTTTGACTGCTTCGGCAATTTTTTTTGCAATGTAGGGATTATTCATGGTATAGACATGAATGCCGTCTACGCCGTTGGCCAGCAGGTCGGCAATCTGGTCAATAGCGTAGGCAATGCCGATATCCAGCATGGCTTCATTGTTATTACCGTATTTGACAATTGCTTTTTGGAATTTTACAGGCAGGGTAGCGCCGCAGAGGGATACCATGCGTTCAATTTGTTTTTTATTGGTGACAGGCATGATGCCGGCTTCGATAGGTACGTTGATGCCGGCTATTTCACACCGTTCCAGAAAACGGTAAAACATAGCATTGTCAAAGAAAAGCTGCGAAATCAATTCGCTGGTTCCGGCATCTACTTTGGTTTTGAGATGACGGATATCGGCAGCCGGTGTTTTGGCTTCTGTATGCGTTTCCGGATAGCAGGCCCCGATGACGTTAAATTCCGGTGCATTTTTTTTGATAAAGGCAACTAAGTCACTAGCGTGTTCAAATACATGAGCGCGTTCTTTGCCAGGTGTTTCATCGCCGCGGAGGGCCAGAATGTTTTCAATGCCTGCTTGTTTTAATTCCTGCAGTGTCTGCAGGGCTTCTTCTTCTGTCAAATAGATGCAGGGCATGTGGGCGGCTGTTTCACAGCCGTATTTATTTTTGATGGCAGAAGCGACTTCTACGGTACGGTTGCCTCCCTGTCCGTTGGCACCGCAGGTAACGCTGATAAAATCAGGGTGCAGCTTGCTTAATTCGGCTAAAGTCGCATAGATGGTATCCAAAGGCATGTCCCGTTTTGGCGGGAACACTTCAAATGAAAAAACTGTTTTTTTGGCAAATAGTTCACAGGTGTGCATATATTCAAACTCCTTGTATGTATGATAGTGATAGTAAAAAAACACAGCGGCCTGCCAATACAAGCATGTATTATAGTATGTATTATATCATGAAACGAAAAAAATAAAAAAGAAAAAGCCGTGAAACATTCGATTTCACGGCTTAACGTTATGTATTAGAAACTTGGCAAAATGGCACCGGCATATTTATCTTCAATAAATTTCTTTACTTCCGGAGATTGCAGGGCTTTGACCAATTTCTGGATTTCCGGTCTGTTTTCGTCGCCTTCACGAACGACTAATACGTTGGCATACGGCGAATCTTTGGCTTCCAGGAAGAGAGCGTCTTTTAATGGATTGAAGCCGGCTTCCATGCCAAAGTTGGTATTGATGAGGGCAATGTCTACATCGTCTACAGAGCGGGGGACTTGTGCGGCTTCTAATTCAACAAACTGCAGATGTTTGTCGTTCTTTTCGACATCTTGTACGGTAGAGGTGATAGAGCCACCGTCTTTAAGTCCAATGAGACCGGCGCTTTGCAGTACGAGAAGTGCCCGGCCGCCGTTGGTCGGATCGTTCGGAATGGCGACTTTGGCACCGTCAGGAATATCTTTCAGATCTTTGATTTTATGGGAGTAGATGCCCATCGGTTCGACGTGTACTTTACAGATAGCTTTGAGTTTGGTGCCGCGTTCAGCATTGAATTTATCCAGATACGGCGTATGCTGGAAGAAGTTGGCATCCAATTCTTTATCATTTAAAGCCAAGTTTGGCTTCACATAGTCTGTAAATTCGACAATTTTCAAATCAATACCTTCTTGGGCGAGCAAAGGCTTGATTTCATTAAGAATTTCACTATGAGGGACCGGCGTGGCGCCGACGGTAATCGTCGTGTTTTTGGAAACTTCTTTGCCGCCAGTCGGCGCATTGCTGCCGCAGCCAGCCGCTAAAACGGCAACAGCCAACAGGGCAGAGGCTGCTAAGATACTTAACTTTTTAAAATGATTCATAATAATAAATACCTCCTAAAAATAAAAAATCCTCTTTTCATCCGAGAAAAGAGGTATACAGCATATCTTTATCTCTCGGAATTACTCCGCAGGAATTAGCACCGGATAGATACCGGTTGCCGGGTTTCATAGGGCCAGTCCCTCCACCACTCTGGATAAAAATAATATAAATTTGTCTTGGGAAAAGTATACCATAAAAACTCATTTCATCCAAATGATTTATTTGCATAACGATACAAACGGCCATGTGTTTTGTGTATATCTATAGAGCCCGAGAGGTGGTATTGCATAATATCTGATGCATTGAATATGGTATAATAAACTAATACAGAATATGTCATCAGGAGGGATAATTATGGACGATATTAAAGAATTAGCGCATCAATACCAGCAGCAGGGCAATAACTGCATAGAAACAGTAGTCAAAGTATGTGATGATTATTTGGATTTACAGCTTCCAGAAGAAGTATTTCGTATGGTCTCCGTCATGGGCGGCGGCGTTGCCGGAAGCGGCTGTATTTGCGGCGCTCTCAATGGAGCCTGTCTGGTATTAGGCGCATTGGTAGGGCGAGCTGATCCGCAGGAAAAGACGAAACCGGAAATGAATGCACCGGTCAAAGCGTTTTATCAGCAATGGATGAATCATTTTCACGCGTCGTGCTGCCGTGTCTTGAAAAGCCCGGCCAATGGCGGCCCTGTGTCTTGTGCGGAATTGATGACCGTTACGGCTGAAATGGTAATCCGGTATATAGAAGAAAAGGAATTAAAAAAATAAATTTATTGACAAAGTATGTAAAGGCGTGTATGATTCTATTCATAAAAGTGCATTACTTTTATCCATCATCGAGAGCAGCTGAGGGACTGGCCCTATGAAGCTGCGGCAACCTTCTGCAGACAGAAAGGTGCCAATTCCAACAGGGTTACCTGGCAGATGAATCAGGGATACACGTATTGGTTCCATTGTGCGTCATCCGTCCGGGGCGGATGGCGTTTTTTTGTGCAGCAGGGGTGCTTTTTATATAAGGGGGATATATCATGAAGTTAAAAAAGTATATGATGCTGTTGGCATTAGCCAGTATGTTGGTGCTGAGTTTGGCGGGATGCGGCAGTCAAGGCGGCAGTCAGTCCGCTGCCAAACCGGACAAAGAAATCAAAATCGGTGCGACAGCAGGTCCGCATGCTGAAGTTGTAGAAGCAGTGGCTAAGGAAGCGGAAAAACAGGGCATCAAAATTAAAGTCGTAGAATTTTCTGATTATATCACGCCGGATAAAGCTCTGGCGGATGGCGATGTCGATTTGGTAAGTTATCAGCATAAACCGTTTTTGGACAATTTCAACAAACAAAACGGCACGGATTTGACGGCCATTGGCAATACGATTTTGATGCGTATGGGCATCTACAGCAATAAAGTAAAAAGCGTAGATCAGCTGCAGGACGGCGCCGTAGTAGCGATACCGAATGATCCGACTAACGGCGGCCGCGGTTTGGCATTGCTGCAGCGCGCCGGTGTTATCAACCTGAAAGATGGTGTAGGATTTAAAGCAACACCTGCTGATATAGTAGAAAATCCTAAACATCTGCAGTTTAAAGAAATTGAAGCAGCCCAGCTGCCGCGCAGTTTGGATGACGTCGATGCGGCAGTCATTACGATGAATTATGTCATGAGTGCTGGTTTGAACGTCAAAGAACAGGGGATTTACCTGGAACCGAAGGATGAACCGCTGGCTGTCATGATTCTTGCTGCACGCAGCAAAGACAAAGACAATGCGACATACAAAAAGATTGCTGAATTATTCCATTCTGATGGTGTAAAGCAATTTATTGACGAAAAATATAAAGGTACTATCGTACCTGCTGAATAGGCATGAAATAGTAAAAAAAACGCCGCACGAAGGAGAATCGCTTCTTCCTAGGCAGACAAGGGACATAATCAAAACTTGTCACTTAGGAAGAAACAATGCAGTTTGTGCGGCGGTCTTTTTTTTATCCGAGTACATGATGTTTAAGTGCGTAGTCTACCAATTCGGATTTAGAGGTACAGTGCAGCTTCTGCATCAGTCTGCTTTTATACGTAGAAACGGTCTTGATGGATAAATGCAGTTCTTCGGCAATGGAGGATTGGGAATAGCCGTGTACTAGGTATCGGAGCACTTCCTGCTCCCGTGCAGACAGGGAAATAGTTTCAGTCGGATTGGACATAAAGCTGTCGAGCAGTGCGTGCGTGTTTTGTTCGCTGAGGTACCGTTTACCCTGCATGACTGTATGCAGGGCGCGGAACAGTTCGGCATCGAGTGTATCTTTGCATAGATAACCGTCAGCGCCTTGCGTCATGACTTCTTTGATATATTGTTGTTCGCTGTACATTGTCAGCACTAAAATTTTTACAGGGATACGGCGGCGTTTGATTTCACGCAAACATTCGAGACCGTTCATGACGGGCATTGACAAGTCGAGCAGGATGATATCGACAGGAACGGACGCTAGTTTTTCTAATGCTTCCTGGCCGTTGGACGCTTCGGCGACAACTTGAAAATCGCCCTGCGTAGCGAGCAGGAGCTTTAAACCAGTTCGCAGAATATGATGATCGTCAGCAAGTAGTATTTTAATGGGTAGAGACATGGGAAGTACCTCCTTGAGCAGGCATGTCTTTTTCTAAAGGCAGTACAATGCAAATAGCCGTGCCGGCATCCGGCTGGCTGTGAATCTGAAATGTGCCGTTGAGCAGTTCTGTCCGCTCACGCATGCTGACCAAGCCGAGATGATTGTCCAAACGGGCTTGTTTGGCTGTGTCTTCGCTAAAGCCGATGCCGTTGTCTGTAATAGACATGGTAAGCTGGTTCGACGTGATTTTTAGGGCAATCACGACAGCGGTAGCTTGGGAGTGGCGGATGATATTGGTCAAGGCTTCCTGCATGAGCCGGTAGCAGAGCAGGGCAATCGGACGGGAAATCGCGGTAAAATCCCCCTCATGGGTATAGGTGATTTGGATTTGCGGATGCGCCGTGCGAAACGAATCCAAATACTTTTCCATCGCCACGATGAGCCCTAAATCATCCAAAAGCGGCGGATGCAGATTGACGGCTAAATGACGCAGTCCCTCCAGCGTATCTTTGGTCAGGTCGCGTACGCCGCCGACCAGTTCTTTGACGGATGCATCCGTCGTCCTGTCCATAATGATGCGCAGGTACGAGAGAATGGCGACCATGGACTGACTGGTTTCATCGTGCAGCTCGCGGGAAATGCGCCGCCGTTCATCTTCACGGGCCGTAAAGAGCTGCTGGATAAGCCACATGCGCAGTTTTTCTTTTTCCTGCAGGGCTGCGACGAGGCGCAGGTTTTCTTTATCTTTGACAGACAAGCGGTTGACCATGATGTTGAAGGCTTTGGCAAGACGGCCTACATCGTCCGATGTGGTTGCCGGTACAGTGACGTGATAGTTGCCGCGGCCAATTTGCCGGACGGCAGCTGCCATGGTCTGTATAGGCTTGAGAAAGGCGTTGGCATAGCGTGTGGCGAGCCAGGAAGCGAGCAGGCAGATAAGTAAAATCAGGGTAATCATTTCGATGAACCGTTTGCGCATAAGCTGTACCATGGGCTTTTCGGTCAGACCAATGCGAAAATAACCGACTAGGCCGTCGTCAATAGGACACAGTACTTCGCGGATATAGCCTTCGTTGCTGTTGTACGTAATGACATCCATAGACTGTGAAGCCTGAGGTGTACGGACGAGCGGCAGGCCTTGGGGAATCCCGTCTGTAAAGGTACTGGCTAAAATTTCACCGTTGGGATGGGACACGATAATATACCGTGTTTGGTCATTTACCGTTTTGGTATGGATGAGCTGTTCCGTAATGGTAAATTTATCATCCAGTAAAATCGCATTGCTGATGACCGTGCTCATAGACTGCCCGATTTCTAGTCCGGATTTATCCAATTCATGCTCCATTTCCGTATTCGTCGTATACAGGAGCATCAAGCCGATGAGCAGGCCGCAGATAAAAATAGTCCCGACAATGAGAGCGTTGAATTTTACGTAAAGGCTGTAGTTTCTCATATTACTCTCCTGTCAAATGCGTGCGGCGATTATATGTTTGCTGCAGTTTGGCATATAGTTCCGGCTGGGGCTCGACAAACTTATTAATCAGTGCCTTGTCCAGTGCTTCGTGCAGCGACGGATGCTGGTCCATCGTGTAAAATATATGGCGCAGTTGTGCTTTTTCTGTTTCCGGCAGGTCGCTGCGCATGACGACCGGTCCTGTAGGTGCTTGGGGCAGCACAGCAAAAATGCGCGTCTTTTGGCAAAGTTGGGGATTGGTCTGCATGACGAAATCATAAATCTGACTGTCGATGCTGGCGCCGTCGGCTAAATGATTGGCAACAGCCCAAATAGATTTGTCGTGATTATACGTGTAGAACGAACGCTTGAAATAGGTTTCAGCGGTCAATCCTTGGTCCAGCAGAAGAAAATCGACAGCCTGTCGGCCGGAATAGCTGAGCGGGTCCGTGAAGGCAAAGACGCGGCCCTGCAGCTGACTGAAATCGGTAATGTCACTGTCTGCAGCCGTAATCAAATACGTTTGATAGAAAACAGAGCCGTTGGTCTGCACCATAGCCAGCAGCTCGATGGGTGTCTGGCCGCGATAAGCTGCATAGGCTCCCGTCGAAAAGAAAGCAATATCGGCATCGCCGTCAGCCATGAGTTTGTTTAACTCCGCATAGGTGCGGCGCTGCAGGAGTATGGCTGGGCGCTGTTGTTCTTGGGAAATATAGTTGACGAGTACCTGATATGCCTGCCGTGTTTCTTTGGGCGAAATGACAGATGCAAAAGCAATGCGCAGCGGTTTTTCTGCTGCATCTTCAACGGGAGCTGTTTGATTTTGGCTTTTTTCAAAATCAATATAGCCCTGCGGCCTGTCACAACCGCTGCAGAGCATGCAAAGACCTGCGGCCAACAGTGCCGCGGCGCGCCGCATCGTTCGTTTCCATTTCATCAGCTGTACTCCTTTCTCCGTATAATATTACATCATTTATCATAGCATGAAACACTGGCAATAGGAATAGAAGATATACCGGCGTATAAAAAACACGCTTCCGCACTCTGCAGCAGCAATCATGAAGAAGCGTGTTTTTTAGGCAAGAGCGTGAGACTGCTCCCGTCCATTATATGTATATGTAAAAGAGAGAAAACAAATTGATTAATTAATCTTCTTTCGGTTTGGCATTCCAAACGAGGAGAGCCAATAACGTGGAAACGACAGCCGCGCCGACCCAGAATTCCGTAGCATAGCCGAAGTCATAAACTTTTTCGCCGCCGACTACCGTAATGGTCATCAGTTTGCCTGTAATAAATTCCTGGATAGCGGCCCCGGCATAGCTGAGCAGTCCAATCATGCCCATAGCAGCACCGGTAACGCGTTTAGGAACGATATCGACAGCCATCAAGCCGCCCATGTAGCAAACCAACGCACCCATCGTAAACCCATAGAAAGTCATGCAGAACATATCCATCGTAAAGGACTGCGGTGCCCAGACCAAACCGGCAATGGACAGGGAATATAAGATGCCGTAAATGAGTGCCGGCGCGTTTCGTTTATGATTAAAGAATTTATCCGAAATCAAGCCGCAGAGGAGTGCACCGAAAATACCAGCGACCTGCATGTACGCCATGACGCCGGCAGCACCCATGATGTCGTAGCCTTTTTGTGAAGTCAAATAGACGACGCCCCAGCTTTCTACGGCATAACGGGCAATATATACGCAAAGGGAAGACAAGCCGAGAATCCAGACAGCCGGATTTTTGACAACGGCGTTCCACTGCATGGAGCCGACAGACTTGTTCTTTTCTGCATTGATTTGTTCCTGTGTTTTTTCACCATAGTATACGGCTCCGTTGGGCAGGCCCTGTGTTTCCGGGCGGTCACTCATGCCGAAATAGATGAAGACGGTACCGATGAGAGAAATAATCCCGGCAGCGACAAAGCCCATAGACCAGTTATATGCCGAAACGATAGCGGCAATGGCAAAATAGGCAAACGACGAACCGAGGTTGTGGCTGGTAAACCAGACGCCGTATAAGGTACCGCGCTGTTTATTGCTGAACCACTGATTGAGTGAAACGATGGAAGGACCGGCACCGTATGATTGGAACCAGCCGTTGAGCCCCCATAAGACGGCCAGCGGAATAAAGGAATTTACCAAGCCCATGCCAACCATGGTGAGAGAAGAAATGAAAAGACCGAATGAGAAGAACCGTTTATTATTCATGCGGTCGGCAAGGAAACTGTTGGTAAATTTACCAAGGCCATAGGTGACAAAGAAAATGGAACCGATAACCCCGATTTCCGTCGGCGTGACAATGCCGGATGCGAGAAGCGGTTTTTTGATAACAGAATAACTTTGCCGAATAATGTAATAAAAGGCATAGCCAATCGTAATGGAAGCGAATACGCGCCAGCGCATGCTGTTAAATTTTTTCTTGACGGCAGCTGCGTCGGCAATTTGAGCCACATCGGGACCCGTTTTAAAAAATTGGAATAATAAGTTTAACATAATACAAAACTCCTTTCGCTTTTCTTGCTGTGTTTATTATAGTAAATAAAAAATAACAGCGGTAGCGGAAAAAATCTGATTTTTTTGTAGGAGTTTTTCTGACAAACGCATAGTTTCTATGCATCATAAGCAATTAAATGACAATTACAATGCGCTTTTTATATGGTTAAACATAATATTCCGCATACCTAACCAATAATAGAAAACATATTATATAATTTCAACAGACGAATATCTTCTTTGGAAACATGCAGGCGGCGAATAAAGTCATCTGTTTCCTGCTGCGGTTTTTTGGCCAGGAGAATTTTGGCAGCAATAGGCATGAGCGGCCGCGTGGAAATGCCGAATGCTAGGCCCCATTTGACAGGCGCATCTAAAAACGAAGCGAGAATATTAATAGAATACTGCTCCATCGGCGTGTTGCAGTTTTGAAACGTTAAACTTGTCAATGCGTCATAATGCTTCATCATTCCTGTATAGGTATTTTCACAAATTTGATATTGTGTTAAATGGGGAACATTCATAAACATTTCCGTTTTATATGTTTGCATGCTTGCATCCATGACGTGCAGCACGTTGATGACACTGCGCATGACAGAATTATTGCGACCGTCAAAGAGGTACATGTAAAAACGGTTTTGGTTTTTGAAAAAATTAGGAACCGTGGCGCTGACCAGCGGCGTTGCAGGAGCGGCACGATGATACAGCAGCTGGTCAACGCTGACAGACAGCACGGAAGCAATATCGTACAACGTAGAGATATCCAGTGTAATTTGACCTGTTTCGTATTTGGAGACTGTTGCCTTGCTTTTACAAATAGCATCAGCCAGTTCCTGAATAGTCAGCCCTTTTTGTTTGCGAAGCAGTTTTATTTTTAGTCCAATTTCCTTGGCAATGTTGAGCATAAAAATCACCTTGTTTCTTAGAAATATGAAGATGCAGTCAGTTGATATATTTTCTTATAGTATACCAGTATCTGCCTATAAAAATCTATTTATACGAAACAAATAGCCCTATTTTGTTTCGTGTAACGAAAAAAGGGGCTGCTTGACCAGGTACAAAGAACTTGGTATGCTGAAATCATCTTGTGATATCAATACTAAAGGAGGTTGTACCATGCAGTATAATTTTGATGAAATCATCAACAGACAACATACAAACGCCATGAATACAGACGGATTTCGCGGCTATATTTTTCATGATTTTGAAGGTAAAAAGAAATTTCCATTTAAGGATGAAGAATTTGTCCGCATGTGGGTGGCTGATATGGAATTTGCTATGTGCCCGGCTATCATTCAGGCCATTAAAGATCGAGCAGATAAACGCATTATCGGCTATAGTCAGGTATTTGAACCTAAATTTTATGAAGCCTATAATGCATGGAATAAGAAAATGTATGATTGGACATATCCCAAGGAAGATATTTGCTTTTCCTTAGGCATTATTCCAGCACTCTATACGTTAGTAGACCTTATCTTAGGAGCGCATGACTATGCTGTTATAAACACACCGGCATACGGGTATTTCCAGCATCCTATTGATGAACGCCATAAACAGGCTATCCATAATAAACTAGTCTGCGACAGCAACGGCAGATGGGAGATTGATTTCGATGCCTTGGAACGAGATGCTGCGAATCCATTTGCCAAACTGCTCATTTGGTGCAATCCTCAAAATCCGACAGGACGTGTTTGGTCACAGGAAGAATTGGAAAAAGTAGCCGCTATCGTTAAAAAATATAATCTTTGGATTATTAGCGATGAAATTCACTGCGATATTCTCCGTCAGGGTGTTCGGCATATCCCAATGGCTAAAATTATGCCGGATTATGATAAACTGATTGTCTGCACATCCGCATCGAAATGTTTCAACATGGCAGGCATGATGTTTGCCGAAATCATCATTCGGAACCAGGAACTGCGAAAATTATATGTTGCTTCGACTAATTCGTATGCCATGAATGTGAATCCCTTGTCTATTGCTGCACATACTGCTGCGTATGAACATGGGGAAGAATGGCTTAACCAGCTCAAAACCTATTTGGACGGCAATTTTCAGTTCGTAAAAGAGACATTGGCGCGTGAACTGCCAAAGATTACGTTCCAAATTCCGCAAGCGACATATTTGGCTTGGATTAATATGAATCCCTATCTGGGCGATGTAGAAAATATTCCCGATTTTATGGCGAATAAAGCAGGCGTCCTGCTTGAAGGCGGTGATTCTCTGTTTGTTGACAACGCAAAAGGATATATCCGACTGAATCTTGCTATGCCGCGGTCTATTATAAAGACAGGACTGCAGCGGATAGTGCAAGCTATAGAAGAATATCGCCGATAGATGGTTTAGCGCATACGATGTGATGTAAAACGGCAAGGCTGCTGCGCATAAGAAACGTAAGAACCGCAGAAAATTCGTTGATGTACGCAACGCTTTTGTTATGTAAAATGATATGACATACATTTAGAAAAAAGGGGCTGTCGCATGAAGCGATAAGCCTTCTTTTTTTGTGCAAATGCACAATACGGTTTAGTGGTACAGACATGGGATTTTTGTATAGTGTTCGGTATAATGACCTTATTCGATGGAAAATATCATCATTTTGTATAGCATAAGTGAGGAGGAAAACGTATGATTGGTAAAAAAGTGATGCTGAGAGTACGCATGGGTTCGGCAGATGCGCATTATGCCGGTGAATTGGTGAATGGGTCCCATATTTTAGATGTGTTTGGCGATGTAGGAACTGAGTTGTGCATTCGCAATGACGGTGATGAAAGTTTGTTTGTCGGATATTCAAGCGTTGAATTTTTAGCACCGGTTTATGCCGGCGATTTTATTGAATATGTGGGCTGGATTGAAGAACGCGGCAATTCGTCCAGAACGTGCAAGTTTGAAGCATACAAGGTAATTGAGCTGGCAAGAGATGAAAAACTGGCCCTTTCTGCTGCCAATGTACTGGAGCCGCCGGTTTTGGTCGGCCGAGCAACGGGGACACTGGTCGTACGGAAGTCGGAACAGCGCGGCCCGCAAGCTCCTGATTTTAAATAATAGTCCGTTTGCGGGGGTACATGTCAGTATCCCTAGCTGGTCAAGAGGAGTGCAGCATGACAGCAGCTGCACTCTTTTTGGAATACAAGGGATGCAGACCTTTTGAATGCCTGCGTGATACAGACAGCAGGCATAGAAAATCATAGGGAACACTTGCAGCCATTCTAGAATAGAAAGGAGTAAAGAAGAATATGGGTATGGGGTTGTGTTTGTTGGGGATAGCTACGGGTGTGCTGTGCGGCATATGGATTGAATTTGCTGCGATGTTTCAATTGATTCCTTGGGCTGGTTTTGCAGGATGTACTACGTATTTTGCTTTTCATGAACGAGGCTGGCATGCTGTTAAAACCGTTATTGTATGTAATGTTTCAGGTATTCTTTGCGCGATGCTGTTGTTGTATTTAACAACGGCTGTTTCGTTTTCTTTTTCAGATGGCGTCTGGTGCGGCATGATTACGTTGGTAATGTGTTTATTGGGATATATTCGCTGCACGCCATTTGTTCCCGGTATATTTATGGGATGCTTTTCTACTTTTGCGGCGCAGGGGGAATGGCAGATGCTGGCTGTTTCCATGGCATGCGGCGGTGTTTTAGGTCATTTGTGCTATGTGTTGGGTACCCAAAGCTATGAATTTCTTCTGCGAAATGGCATATTGCAGGAACCGGGCACAGAAAAAAACGGCGGCTCGCATTAGACCTGTACCTGTCACACACGAAAGGAGGCAGTCTGGCATGAAGAGAATTATCATTCAGGGCGGTACGATAGTGACGCCGTGTGAAACATTTCAAAGCAGATATATTGATTTGCGGTGAAACGATTGAAGCAATTGGCTGCCAGTTGGCGGCTGAAGATGCTGAAGTTGTCGATGCTGCCGGAAAATATGTGCTGCCGGGAGCGATTGACGCACATACCCATTTAGAATTTCCGTTTAATAAGACGACATCGGCTGACAGTTATCTGGCTGGCACCAGAGCTGCGGCATAACGATGGTTTTTGATTTTGTTACACAGCGCAAAGGGCAGGGAATTCGGGAAGCAGTACTGCCAAGAAACGAGCTGTGCGCACCGCAGGCATGTGTAGACTATTCTTTTCATGTGGCGCTGACTGATTTGACGGATGACGTATTGGATGAGTTTGCCGCTGCGGCTGAAAGCGGCCTGTCGAGTTATAAACTGTTCATGGTCTACAAAAAAGATGGCTTGATGATGAATGATGCGGCTATTTACAAAGCCCTAAAGCGTTCTAAAGAAACGGGAACATTAATTGCCGTGCATGCTGAAAATCCGGATATTATCGATTTGCATATTGAACAGTTTATAAAAGAAAAGAAATTGACTCCTTGGTACCATTACCTGAGCCGGCCGGAAGCCGTAGAAGCGGAAGCCGATATACGCGCCATTCATTGGGCTAAAACCCTGCGTGCGCCGCTGTATATTGTTCATTTGGCCAATCACATTGGAATGCAGGCTGTAGAAAAAGCGATTCATGATGGCTATGAAATCTATGCAGAAACTTGTCCGCAGTACCTGCACTTTACCTGCGATGTATATAAACGACCTGATGGCCGGAACTTTGTATGCTCGCCGCCTATTAAAGGGGAAAAAAGCCGGGATGCATTGTGGGCAGGCATTCGCAAAGGGCTGATTCATGTCGTGGCGACAGATCATTGTCCCTTTACACAGGCGCAAAAAGATTGGGGAAAAGACGATTTTACGCAGATTCCCAACGGCTGCATGGGAGTGGAAACGCTGTACCCGTATATGCTCAGCGCAGCCAGCCGCGGACTCATTTCCTTTGAAAAAGCGGTGGCACTCTGTGCGTTTCAGCCGGCCAAAATTTTTGGCTGTCAACGCAAAGGAAGTTTGCGGCCAGGCAAGGATGCGGATATTGTTCTGTATGACCCGCAGCCGCAGGTCGTTATTAGACAGGAGCAGATGCATTCTGACTGCGATTACACCATTTGGGAAGGGACAACATTGCAGGGCGCCATTACGCATACGTATTCGCGCGGCCAATTAGTATATGCGCAGGGACAATTCCTAGGGCAGCCGGGATGGGGAAAATTTGTGGCCTGCCACCGCGAATGACAGTCAGTTCATCGTATACAGGATAAGGAGATGAGGTATATGCGGCATGAATACAGAAACAGAGCAAAACGCGTCATTCAGGACTTGAGAGAATTAGCAGCCTTGACTTCCGACGCCAACGGGGCGCACCGTGTGGCTTGGACCCCTGTGTGGGATAAAGCCCTGACTTGGTTTCAGGAGAAAATGCAGCAAGAAGGCGCCAGTCTGTCAGTTGATTCGGCATACAATATCTTTGCTAAAATTCCAGGTGAAACGGAAGAAGCAGTTTGCATTGGCAGCCATCTGGACAGTGTGCCCTGCGGCGGCTGGCTGGACGGCGCTTTAGGCGTGGCTGCCGGTATGGAAGTTCTTCGGTATTATGGAAACTGCGGAAAAAGACCGAAAAAAAACAATATATATCGTCAACTGGGCTGATGAAGAAGGGGCACGGTTTGGCAGGAGCTGCATAGGCTCGTCGGCAGTCAGTGGTGCCTTGGACATAGAATCGGCAGCTCAGCTGACGGACAGCGGCGGCATTTCGTTTAGAAAAGCGGCGCAGGCCTATCAACTGGATGTGTATGATTTTCCCAAAGCCAAGGAAGAATTTCAAGCGAAGCAAGTTGCAAAGTACTTGGAACTGCATATTGAACAAGCGCCGATTTTAGAAAGCCGGCATAAAGCGGCAGCCTGCGTGTACGGTATTACTGGCTGCAAGCGGCAGTATATTACGTTTACGGGGCAGCAGGCCCATTCGGGATGTCCCATTCCGATGCGGCGGGATGCGTTTTTGGCAGCGGCTCAGGCTGCCTTGGCGTTTCGGTATATTGGCAATGCCTATACTCAGGGCGATACATATGCGTACTGTACCGTTGGCAGTGTTCAGGTTTCGCCGGGCGTCGTGACGATTTTTCCGGGTACGTGCCGTATTTCGCTGGATCAGCGTCATATAGACAGAGGCATATTAGAAGAAATATATAATGAAGCGCAGGAGGCCTGCATCGAAGCCGCGCAGGAAAATCATGTAGACGTATCGTTTGAAACCATATGGGATATTCCGCCGACTATCTTTGATGCGTCGTTGGTAGCGCTTTGTAAGGAAGCCGTCAAAGAGGAAACGGGAGAGGCGACGGCGATATATTCCGGGCCGCTGCATGATGCTGCTGAAATAGCTAAGATTTTGCCTTCCGTGATGATGTTTGTACGGTCTATAGAAGGATTGTCGCACTGCAAAGAAGAAAATACGTCAGATATCGATTTGGAAATCGGCATTGCGGCATTTTTGCGTTTGGCTGACAAAGTTATTCAAGGGGAAACGGTCTGTTAGTACCGGGTTTGAATGCGAATGGAGATAGGATGTGAACGATATGGAAAAAGCACTGCAGGGCCTCAAGGTCATTGATCTGACCCATGCGTATAATGGCCCGTTTTGTACGATGCTGTTGGCTGACAACGGCGCCGACGTCATTAAAATTGAACCGCTGCAGGGAGACCAATGCCGCCAGTGGGGACCTATGGATGAAAAAAGCGGCGAAAGCGGCTTTTTTGCGTTTTTAAATCGAAACAAAAAAGGAATTACGCTGAATTTGAAAGAAGAAACAGGGCTGGCCTTTTTTTATGAATTAGTCCGTGAAGCAGATGTTATAGTACAAAACTACCGGGCCGGTGTGGCTGAAAAACTGCATGTAGATTATGAAAGTGTCCGCCAAATCAATCCTGCTATTATTTACGCGGCAGGATCTGGGTTTGGACAGGACAGTCCGCTGGCCCGGCGGCCCTGCTATGATATTGTGGCACAGTCCATGGGGGCATGGTTAATTTGACGGGTTTTCCAGATGCTTCGCCTGTAAAAGTAGGGCCGTCCATTGCTGACAACGTAACAGGCATCTACTTGTGTGTAGGGATATTGATGGCCTTGTATCATTGGGAAAAAACAGGGGAAGGGCAAGCTGTCGATGTGGCGATGGTAGATACTATTTTTTCTATATTGGAAAATGCGATTGTCAAGACGACGATGCAGGGAGAGATACCAAAGCGACAGGGAAATATTGACCCGTCCATTGCGCCGTTTGACATTTTTAAATGCCAGGACGGATACATTGCCCTGGGCGTGGGAACGGATGCCTTGTTTGAGGTATTCTGCCGGACGATTGGTCATGCCGAAGTATTGGAAGATGTTCGCTATCAAACCAATGATTCTCGCTGTCAATATTATACGCAGGGACTGCAGCAGCTGATTCGGGATTGGGTACAGGATAAGAAAAAAAGAGAGCTGGAAGCGTTGTTTGCACAGGTCGGCATTCCTTGCGGGCCAGTGTTGAACATGAAAGAAGCGATTGAACAGCCCCATATTCAAGCCCGGCAGATGATGGTGCATGTAGAGCATCCGACTATCGGTGATATGTATATTCAAGGCTGCCCGATTAAATTTTCCAAAACGTCGGGAAGCGTTGACCGGCCGGCACCGCTGCTGGGCCAGCATACGCAGGAGGTACTGCATTTAAGCCCAGAAGCCTATAAAATATTACAAGACGAGAACATTATCTAGAACACAGAGGACATCTTATGCGCGTATGATATCGGTGCGGCAATACAACAAAAAATACTATCCTTCACATACGGGATGATGACCGTGGAGGATAGTATTTTGTTTATATATCTGTATTGGTGGATATGATTTGCTTGATGACCAATGCGAGAAACAGGTTGCTGATAATCGGATACGTCAGTTCGTCATAACCTAATATCGTTTTTATTTTATTGATACGGTAGGCAACGGTATTGCGGTGGATAAACAGCTCATTAGTAATGGCCGAGGCGTTGCCGCTGTGTTTTATCCAAACGTGGAGAAACCGCAGTAAATCTGTACGGTGATTTTTGTCATATTCCATGAGCTTGCCGAGCATTTGCTGCATGAATTTGTGCAGCAATTTGGGATGTACGGCCTGCTGGATTATTTTCAGCAGAGAAATATTTTGAAAGGCAATAATAAAGGGCTGTGGATACGCTAAGGCTGCAGCCGTAATAATAGACAGTTCTGCTTCGTCGTAGGCAGTGGCCAAGCTATCAGCAGTACAGCAGGGGAGACTGATTCCCTCTTTGTAGGAAGCAAGACCGGTATGGGCAAGCCAGGTATGAAGATTTTTTTGCATCGCGTAAAAGGCATATGCTGCTTTTGGCGAAACATGATGACCAGCCGGTTTGGCACCAAAGTTTCTTTAAAAGCATGCACGGCATCCGGCATTTTCCGCAGTGTTTTTAGTATTTCGTCAACGGATTGCGGCATATTCGGCGGGACGTCGATTAACGCGATATAAAATTGTTCATCCGCGCGAAGCGTCATATAGTCAATCGTGTGAACCGGCTTATGATACAGCCGATGCAGGATTTGCTCGATAACATATGTAATATAGGCATCTTTGTGCTGTTTGGAAATAAGTTCAGTGAAAATCAATTTTTGCAAATCACTGAGTACATAGTTCCAGGGCAGAGAGAGAAGCGGAATTTCTTTTTGATTGCAAAGCGTAATGACAGCGTCAGGAATGGTATGGATGTAAAATCCAATATTAACCACAATACCTGAGACATTTTTTTTCAAGATAGTTCGGACAAGCTCTTCCAGCGGCGTATCCTTGGATACTGCGACGCCGGTAATAAATATGAGTTCGTGGTCACGAATAAAATGAGCGATTTCTTTCGTTTCAATCGTGTGAATGTTGGATACGCGTCGGTAGATTCCCTTGCTGCCGCCGAGCAATTTGGCCTGACGTGGGATGAGTGCGCTGATGACGGCGTCCATTGTTAGCATAATGATAATCACCTCACGATGTATGATGCCCGCTGTATGAAGTAGCATACAATTTTTATATAAATAGTATAATATGGAGCAAAAATGAAAAGCAAGAAAGTTGCTGAAATTGCAAACAGTAAAAACCGATATCGGTTTTTTGGTTAGATACATCGTCAGTATACAGTATATAAAAATGGTGTCTGGCATACTGAAAATGCCGCCGCATGATGTGTTTTGTCATCATGCGGCGGCAAGTTTGGTTACTGCTGAGAAATCATAGTATACGGTGCATAGCCTGTTGTGTCTGCGTAATCGCCGTTCAGTACTTTGACGGGAACAAACCCGTTGGGCTCTGTAGGGCCTGTGATTTGAATTTGTGTCGGGCCGGCAAAGACAATGACCTTGTCAGCACGAACCATAGTGCGGATTTTTCCGACATCCTGGGCTTTGACAGCCTGCAGAAAATCCGGAATATGTTCTTTGTTGGGAAGAATGTATGTGCCCCGCAGCATGATGTAGGGTTTTGTCGTGTCGAGATCGGGAAGCTTGGCAGCTTCTGTATCATGTGATGGCATTTCGGTTGCCGAATAGGCAGAAAAATCAACTTCCGTTCGCTGTATTTCGTTGTAGCGGTGCAGATAATAGCCCGTGAGGAGCGTGCATAAGATGACAAAGGGGATAAAGCAGACTTTGGTGTAATGCACCAGACGGCTGTATTTTTTATCTTCAGCTTCGCGTGCGGCTTTTTGTTCTTCCGGAGACGGCGGCCGCAGCGCACCGGCCATGATGGAAGATAAGGGAATGCCGTAGCTGCTGACGGGAAAGAGCCGCTCCAGCCAGTTGAGGCCGCAGGCGCAGCCCATAGCGCGGCTGAGGGCGTCATCCAAATCGACAGGAATTTTCATGTAATGCATGATAGACGTAAACGAAGAATTGCCCAAATCGGCCAAATAGGTCACGGCTAAAAACTGCAGATCCCGTATATATACATCTTCCATGACAAACGGTCTGCCGCTGGCTTCGTAGCTGGCCTTGATTGCTAAAAAAAGGTGTTCGGAATGATACGCAGACAGCAGGGATTCGTGAAGCAGGGCGCTGATTTCACTGTCCCAAATATCGGCAAATGACGGTCGGTCGGCAACCATGTCCGGTGTGACCTTGCGAAATGTAAACTCGTCTGTAGGCGGCTTGATTAAGTACGAAAGTCCCTGTACTTTGCCGTTGCTGATCCATGAGAGAGCAAACCGGCAGATGCTGTTTAAATTGTCATTCGCCAAGTCGGCGGCAATAGAAATCGTGGCATTGGTTTTGCGCTGTGCCAGCGACTGCAGGGCCTGCAGCGGATTATCTGTCGTCATACCGATTTCCTCCTTTTGGTCTTTGTGGATATTTTTATTGTACAATATGCTTAAAAGAGGCGCAAATAGAAATTACGGTACAGCAATTTCATTTGCGCCTCTGGTACACAGCGAGTTAGCGGTAATGCTTATGGAATATATGGGGCATAGACCGTTTATCTGTCTGATAAGCTGATGGTTTTAGCTTGAAATAGTTGTGTTTGACCGTTTTATTTTTATCATCTGTAATGGTATTGACATCAAAGATGCGCAGCGATTCGATAAACGGCACGAATTTTTTGTAGCCAAAATTACGGACATCAAAATCGGAGAACTGTTTGCTGAGAAGATTTCCCAGCGTACCGGAGAAAATCCAACCGTTATCATCCGAGTTTTCTTCTGTCAGTTTGATCAGAGCCTGCTTAATAGTAAAGAAATCTTTCCCCGGTGTTTTTTCGTACGTATAGGTGCGGGAGGATGCGGCCGTATCATTAGATGCGGCTGGCTTGGAAGCGGCGTCCTCTGCTTCATTTTCTTCTGCTTCTTCGAGCAATACATCCAGATAGAGGAATTTGTTGCAGGCAGAAATAAAAGAACGGGGCGTCTTGCTTTCTCCCATGCCAAGAACATATTTCTGCGATTCCCGAAGGCGTGATGCCAGCCGTGTGAAGTCACTGTCTGATGAAACGATGCAGAAACCGTCCAAATTGCTTTGATACAGCAAATCCATGGTATCAATGATGAGCGCCGAATCGGACGAGTTTTTGCGAATTGTGTTGCTGTACTGCTGTACAGGCTGAATGGCGTTGTCCAAAATAGTATTGCGCCATGATGACATCTGCGGCGTTGTCCAGTTGCCGTAAATACGTTTATAAATCACATCGCCGAGATTATTGGCTTCCGATAAAATGACATCGATATATTTGTTGGAAATGTTTTCTGCATCGATGACGACGGCAAGTTTCATTTCATGTTCCATAATGCGATATTGTCCTCCTGCATATGTGTGTGATTAGAGTAATTGTTTAAGACGCTGTGTAATTTCTTTAGGCTGTTTTTCCGGGCTCAAATCGACAATAGGCTGTTTGCCTACGCATAATACGTTGTTGTTGACGTAGACACTGCCTTTGGGTGTTTGCGATTGATGATATACGGCAGAGAGATTGCCGGCGATGAGATAGGCTCGTTCCTGTCCGCTCATGGAAGATATGCCGGCCGGGGTATACCAGTCTTTGCCGCGAATGGAAATCATACCGGTTTCGTTATTGACTTTGACGATGCCGTTGCTCCATTTGGTCACCATGTTGCTGTTGGTGTTGCGGCGGCTGATGTTCGTCGGATGATCATTGAAAAGAGCCATGACGCCGCTGGTTTTGACATCGCCGCCTTTGTCGAGCATGCGCTGCCAAAGTGCTGCGCCGCCGCCGGGATTATAGCCTGCGCTGACAGCATAATCAAATCCAAGAGCATCCGCTTGTTTTTCCATCGGTTTGGTAATCAGATTGGCTGAGCCGATTTGGGAGATAATGGCAGCCCCGACTTGGGAGGCGCCAGAGCCGGCTAAAGAGGTCAGTACACTGAGCGGCAGGGATTTTTTTACGCCTTGAATGGAATGATTTTTTTGCCCGTGCCCCATTTCGTGGCCTAAGACAAAAGCGACTTCATTTTCGTTATAGTTGAGTGGTTCAAACAAGCCGATATTGACGCTGATGTTGTGGCCGATGGTGCAGAACGCATTGAAGCTGGTATCGTTGTTGACGAAATAATGATACGGCTTTTTGGTGATGGAAGAATCGGTCTGTGCAATGGCGTTGGACAAGTTGCCGATAACGCGGCTGGTCATGGCATTGGCCCGCGCGTCGGTATTGACGCCGTACTTTTCTTTCAGCTGCTTCATAAACTCGTCGCGGCCTTCGTTGTCCAAATAATTGAGCTGTTTATTCAGCTGTGCGTATTCGGCGCCGACGCCGATAATAGTCCCAATATCAAACGCCTGGGCAGGTGTGGCCGGCATGCAGGTTGTCCCTATACCCAGGCAGATTGCTAAAGCAAGTATACGATGTGTTAAAGATTTACAGTGCATGGTGAACCCTCCTTTTGGCCTAAGAAAATGAATAAATTCGTATCTATTATAGCATATTATTCCCTTAGCTGGAAAAGAATATATTTACAATATATGCAGAATCATGTACTATAAAAAAATAAATTTTTGGCTTCATAAGGGAGCGGCTGCAACCTGTATGCTAAACAGTAGATGACAGCAATAGTAGCTGTAAAAAAAGGAGGGATACGTGTGCCGCATATTAATAATAAAACGGCTCCGTTGTTGGTTATTGGAGCAGGAATCTGTTGGGGAATTATTGGTCTGTTTTCCAGACAACTGGCTGTTTTGGGATTTTCGCCGATACAGATTACCTTTGGACGATCTGCTGTCACGGCAGTCGTCATGCTGTTGGGAATGCTGTACCAATCCCCAAAAAGTTTGGCTGTTTCACTGCGGGACAGTTGGATGTTTTTGGGAACTGGCTTGTGCAGTATCGTATTTTTCAACATTTGCTACTTTACGGCGATGGAATGGACGACGTTGTCCATGGCGGCCATCCTTTTGTATACTGCGCCAAGCATTGTCATGATTTTGTCCATTATCTTGTTTAAAGAATCGGTTACACCTAGGAAAGCGGCCTGTCTGGTGCTGTCCTTTGTGGGCTGCGTTTTGGTCAGCGGCTTGGGGACGGGCAGTATGAATGCTGTCGGCATTTTAGCTGGATTGGGCGCTGGATTGGGCTATGCCCTGTATTCTATTTTTGGACGGTATGCGTTGGCAAAGTACGGCCCAATGACTGTTACGACATGGACATTTATCATTGCTTCTGTCGGCCTGGCCGGTTTTTCCCATCTGCAGGCGATGGCGGCTGTTTGTTTGGCTGCCCCGACAGCGGGACTGCTGTTTCTGTGCCTGGGATTGGTATCAACGGCGCTGCCGTTTAGTTTGTACACGGAGGCATTGAATCATATGGAAGCAGGGAAAGCCTCTATTTTGGCGTCCATAGAGCCGCTGACCTCGACACTTGTAGGCATTGCGGTGTTTCATGAAAGCCTGTCCATACTGAATGGCTGCGGAATTTTATGTATTTTGGGTGCTGTCGTGCTCCTCAACAAAAAGAACGGTTAAATAGGGAAAGAAAGGAAGAAACAGCATGATGTACACGCAAGAAATTATTCAGCTGTTGGCTGAGCAGCATATTTCGTATACGATGCAAGAACACCCGCCGGTATTTACTATGGAAGATATGGAATCATTGGGACTCATGCAGCAGGCAGGGAAGGTATGTAAAAATCTGTTTTTGCGCAATGCTAAAAAAACGGCATATTATATTGTTTGTATGCCTATGGCAAAGAAAATTCCCTTAAAAAAGCTGGGAATACAAATTGCCAATGCCGGATTTAGCTTTGCGTCACCAGAATGCATGCGGCACTATTTGGGCATTACGCCGGGCTCTGTATCTCCCTTGGGCGTACTCAATGATGCTTCCCATACCGTGCAGGTCGTGTTGGACAACGATATCATGGCTTGGCCCTGTGTGGGTGTACATCCCAATGAAAATACGGCTACCATTTGGATAGCTCCCAACGACTTGATTCACTTGCTGCAAGCTGCCGGTCATGCTGTAAGCGTACAGAAATTGCAGGCTGAAGCATAACCAGCAACATATAGCCGCTTTACAGGATAGATAGAAAAAAGAAGAAATTGTGACATAACGCTTTTTGCTGTCATACATAACGATCTTCTTTTAAAAGTTTTTTGTTTGAAGTTTGAAGAAAATAAATCGTAATGCTGCAAACTATACACGTAAAACTGTATAGCAAAAGGGGCTGTAACAAAATGAACTAAAAACATGCTCATTTTGTTACAGCCCCTCTTTTTGTTACCGAACCCATTCAAAACGGAATTTTCTGCCTGGTGTGATGTATGATAGTAAAAATTGTTCTTCCGGCAGAATGCGGGCCGCAATATTGGTGCGCGGCTCTACCGGCAGCGAACGTTGTATGATTTGTATTTCTCCCATATAACGCTGAAAGTCTTGATTATCGATGGTAATGTCGCCATACTGCAGCGGGCACTGCGGGCCGTCGGTAGCGATAATATGACTGCCGACATGACTGCGGCTTTCCTGCGCGCGAATGACATCTTGTGCTGCATCAAGCCGCGCCGTAAACGTATAGGATAAAAGGTCGCGGATAGATGGGTTCCGACTCAGCAGACGGGCTTTGAGGACGACGACATTTTTTTCTTCTCTGCCAGTGCGTGCCAGCGATTTCAGCTCGGCTGGCGAGGGATGAGAGTCGCCGATAAAAACGGACTGCATGCCCATAGCTGCCAGATGACGGCTGGCGAGACTGACATCCATGCGGCGGTGCATTTCCAGTGTCGGCAGTCCTTCATAGAGCGGACCGCGGCGGCCTGCCTGACTGGCAATAAAGGCGCCGACAGAAAGCCCTTTTTCCTGCAGCCAATGTGTCTGCTGTGCAGCATAGACCGGACTGAGCCCGGTATGCGGGCGCGGATAGAAATTGTGCAGGCAGTCTATTTGTGAAAAATCAGCGTCGGCATCCTGCAGGGCTTGTATGTAAGACGGCTGCAGGGTAGAGGCGTTGAGTTGAATGGGCATGATGCGGCTGAACAGTGCTGTTTTTTCTACACTGAAGCCGTAATCCAACCGTGCTGTTGTAATGCCTAAGTCAAGCAGTGCCTGCGGCCGCAGCGTGTCTATCCCCAATAAGGCCGTTGTCTGAGGAGAAATATCGGCAATAACGTCCATGTTATGTGAACGGGCAGCGGCAAGAAGTTGTCGTAGTTCTTGCCGCAGGGCGTCTCTGTTTGCTTCCGGAATGTGAAGGGACGTAAACAGACGGCGAATACCCAGGGCGGAAGCTTGTTCTACTAAGGCAAGATGGTCTGCTGCTGTGCCGTCCAGTCCGGGATAAAGTGAGATACCTGTATGCATGCGCATCCTCCTTAGGATTCCGGGTCGTCGAAGCCGACAATCCAAGTAATAATAAATCCGACGATATATGCTGTCAAAAGGCCGACGAGATAGATAAGCATATGGTTAGTGCTGAGCATCAAGGGCAGACCGGAAATTCCCATGGCGGTAGAACCGACCATATAGGCAGCCTGTACGGCACCGCCTGCGGCACCGCCAAGGCAGGCGCCGATAAATGGCTTGCCCAGCGGCAGCGTAACCCCGTAGATCAGCGGTTCACCGACACCCATGATGCCGACAGGCAGGGCAGAGGCAATCGTTTTGCGCAGCGATTTATTTTTTGTTTTGACATATACGGCAAGAGAAGCGCCGACCTGGCCGCCGCCGGCCATTGCTAAAATTGGCAGCAGTATGTTGACGCCATAGCGGGAGAGCAGTTCGGCGTGGATGGGGGTCAGTCCTTGATGAACGCCGCACATGACCATCGGCAGGAATGTGCCGCCGAGGATAAAGCCTGTCACGGCGCCGCCGGCATCGATAGATGATGTAGCCGCTGTGCCAATCGCTTCGGAAATCACGCCGGCAATAGGCTGAAAGATGCAAAGCGCGACGAGTGTGGAAACTAGAACCGTCAGAAGCGGCGTTATGAAGAGATCCAACATGACGGGCACCAGCTGATGCAGTTTCTTTTCGAGATACGATGAAAACAGCACGACCAGCAGCACGGCAATGATACCGCCGCGTCCGGGGATGAGAGGACTGTCTAAAAACGTAATCTGCGTCAGCATGGGATGACTGATAACTGCTGCCATCACGCCGCCGAGCATGGGGGAACCGCCAAAGGTTTTGGCACTGTTGATGCCGACAAAAATGTTTAAGCCGAAGAACACGGCATTGCCGGCGACAGCTAGCATTTGAACGAGCGGCAGGGATGCCAGGGACGGTTCTGCCTTTAAGATGATGTTGAGAATGCCTGTAATCAAACCGCAGGCAATAAACGCAGGGATAATTGGTGTGAAAATCTGAGCAATTTTCTTTAAAGCCAATTTGACCGGCGTGGCATTTTTTTTGCGGATAGCATCGTGCAGGGCTTTACCGTCGCCGACGGCTGCTTGTTTGGCAAGAGAGGCAACGGATGATGAAGCCGCAGCAGAAGCTGGCGCAGCCGGCTGCGTCAGCAGGGCTTTGAATGCGGCCGTCACTTTGCCGGCTTTTCCCGGCCCGACGACAATCTGCCATTCATCTCCTGATTTATTGATGCCGAGTACGCCGGGAATGGCTGCGAGCTGTTCTTTGGTAAAATGCTCTTCTTGGACATGCAGGCGCAGCCGGGTCATGCAGTGATATACTTGTGTAATATTATCGGTCGGCCCCATCAGTGCATAAATATCACGGGCGAGTTTTTCGTAATCCATCAGCAATCCTCCTTGTTGGTTTGCTGCAGTGCCTGGCGAAGATAGCCGTCAGCGTGCTGCAGTACTGCGGCGGCGGCAGATGCAGAAAGCTGATTTTTTATCATGACAATGGCTGTCTTTGCGCTTCCTTGGCACTGCTGCAGTGCCTGTATGGCTGTATCGCGGGTACAGCCCGTAACAGTCATGACGATGCGCCGCGCCCGTTCTTCCAGTTTTTTATTGGAGGCTTTGACATCGACCATGAGGTTGCCGTAGACTTTGCCGAGTTTGACCATGGTCCCTGTCGAAAGCATGTTGAGGATCATCTTTTGAGCCGTGCCGGCTTTCATGCGTGTCGAGCCTGTAATGACTTCCGGACCGACGAGGACACACAAATCAATCTGGGCATGTGCGGCAATGGGCGAGTGAGGCGAGCAGTCCACTGCAATGGTTGCGGCGCCGACGGACTGCGCATACGACAAGGCTCCGACAACATACGGCGTGCGTCCGGACGCACTGAGACCGACGACGACATCCTTGGCAGTAATATGCTGCGCTTTTAGATCGGCTTCTCCGTTTTGCGGCGAGTCCTCGGCTCCTTCGCGGGCACGAAAAATAGCATCATAGCCGCCGGCAATAAGGCCCTGTACGAGTTCCGGTTCCGTGCTGTATGTTGGCGGGCATTCGACGGCATCGAGAATCCCCAGCCGTCCCGATGTACCGGAGCCAATATAAAACAAGCGGCCGCCGTCATGCAAATGAGCGGCAATGAGGTCTACGGCCTGGGCAACGGCGGGAGCAATCGCGCCCACTGCGGCAGCGACTTTGGCATCTTCTGCGTTGATAATCCGCACCATGTCCAATGTCGATACAGCATCAATTGCCTGGCTGGCCGTATTTTGCTGTTCAGTAGCAAGTGTATCTAATTCAATCATGAAAATCCTTCTTTCATACAATATCAACCATTCATCAATCAATGAATATATCTCATTATAAAGAAGGCGGGCCTGTGATGCAAGAAAGGAAAATATCTTTATTTTTCCTGTATTTCATGGTATCATAAATAGCGTGCAGCATTACTGTGCGCCCATAGCTCAGCTGGATAGAGCAGCAGTTTCCTAAACTGCGTGTCGGATGTTCGAGTCATCTTGGGCGCACCATTTTTTTTATCTGAAAACGACTGGCCGTTTTGACGGCTGATTTTATACACTTAGGAAATACTACGTATATGAAAGGCGGTACCTGTCATGTCCAAGACCAATAATCCTTTAGCTTCTTTCCATGAAGAAGCACTGCATGATGTTGATTATACATTTGCAGAAGCAGTCCAAGAAGCAAAGCGCTGTCTGAACTGTAAAGTTCCTCAATGCCGCAAAGGCTGCCCGATTCACAACGAAATCCCGCAGTTTATTCAGGCTTTGAAAGAAGGAAACTTAGGCAAAGCAGCGGAACATATTTATCATCAAAGCGATTTGCCGGCTATCTGCGGCCGCGTGTGTCCGCGGGAAAAACAGTGCGAAGGTGCCTGTGTTCTCGGTAAAAAAGGACATCACATGGAAATCGGCAAACTCGAACGTTTTGTAGCAGATATGGCCATGAACAGCGGTTTTTTGCCTCTTCACGTCAGCAAAAAGACAAGCGGCAGCGTGGCCTTGATTGGCAGCGGTCCGGCGAGCATTGCCGCAGCTCGTGAACTAGCTCTTCGCGATTACGACGTGACAATATTTGAAGCCTCTTCGCATGCTGGCGGCACGACGACCTATGGGATTCCGACATTCCGCCTGCATAAAGAAATTGTTTGGCGTGAAGCGGACATGCTGGAAAAAATGGGTGTTGCCATCCAATATCACATCAAAATCGGTACGGATAAAACGATAGATGAACTGCAGCAGCAGTTTGACGCTGTTTTTATCGGTGTCGGTACGATGGATGCTTGGAGCCTCGGCGTAGCCAATGATACGGTAGAAGGCGTAGTCAATGCAGAACAATTCCTTGTGCAGGTACAAAATGTACAGCTCGGTGAAGAAACAATAGACAATCTGCCGATTCAAAAAGGCGATCAGGTCATTGTCGTCGGAGCTGGCAACGTGGCCATTGATGCGGCGCGGACAGCACTGCGCTTGGGAGCGGATGTAAAAATCGTATACCGCCGGGCAGAAAAAAATATGAAGTGCCTGCCGTCTGAATATGAAGAAGCCAAAGCAGACGGCGTACAATTCCAATTTTACTCGGCACCGAAAGCTGTTGTCGGTACGACACACGTCGAAGGACTGCAGTACGAAAAACAGCAGATTTTGGAAGATGCGACGATGGTGCCGACTGGTGAATTTGGCATTGTACCGGCCAATAAAATTATTGCGGCGATTGGCAACAAGCCGGAAAAAAGCGTGATTGATTCCTTTGGCGTCGATGCCAATGAAGACGGCTATATTGCCGTCAAAGACACGCCCTATGGCATGACCAGCCGGGCAGGTATTTTTGCGGCCGGCGATATTGTCCATAAACCGCAGACCGTAGTCTTGGCGATGCGGGAAGGCAAAAAAACGGCATTGGCAATCGATGCCTACGTTCGCGCCGTTCGTCTTCTCCAAGCAGCGAAACAATAGGAGGTATCCCGATGTCTCTCTTAGCAAATCAAATTACCAAAGCCAATCATGCGTTTGTAGAAAAAACATTGATGCACGGCGGCTTGGAAGTCGTCAGCAAATATCCCAACCGTAATTTAGCTGTGCTGACTTGTATGGATACGCGGCTTCTCGATTTTCTCGAACCGGCTATGGGACTGCGGCGCGGCGAGGCCAAAGTCATCAAAGTAGCTGGTAATACGGCGTTTGAAGATTTTGACAGCGTTATTGGCAGTTTGATGGTAGCTGTCTATGAACTCCACGTTCATGATATCATCGTCATGGGCCATGACGACTGCGGCATGCTCAAGACGACGTCGGACAGCTTGTGTCAAAAAATGGCTGACGAAGGTATTGACGCGGCTGCCATAGAAGCAGTTCGTCCGCGGCTGCAGGCTTGGGCGGACCCTATTGGCGATGTAGATGCATCGGTGCGTCAGACCGTACAGTGTCTGCGGAACAATCCGTATTTGCCCGATACCCTTTCCATTTACGGCATGGTGATTCATCCGCATACCGGTGAAATCCGGGTTGTAGACGACAACGAAGCCTGAAATCGGCACAAACATACCCAATGTATGGAAACAGAAAGGAAGCATATCATGACGATTGCAGAACAACGGATACAAGAACATGAAGCAGTCCTGACAGCGACGAAAACCTTGCTGCCGGATATAGAAAAAGCGGGGATGATAGTAAAAAAGGCCTTGATGACAGGCCATAAAATTCTCTTTTGCGGCAACGGCGGCAGTGCAGCTGATGCTCAGCATTTGGCAGCGGAAATTGTCGGCCGCTTTCAAAAAGAACGGCGCGCTTTTCCAGCAGTTGCTCTGACGGTAGATACATCGATTCTCACAGCTGTAGCCAATGACTATGGCTATGATACCGTTTTCAGTCGGCAAGTACAGGCCCTGGGAGAAGAAGGCGACGTTCTCGTCGGTATTTCTACATCCGGCAACAGTACCAACGTCCTGCAGGCCATTGCCGAAGCGCATGCCAAACACATGACGGTCATCGGTATGACAGCCATTGGCGGCGGTAAGATGAAAGAGCAATGTGACCTCTGCCTGGCCGTTCCTGCCAAAACCACGGCAAGAGCTCAGGAAATGCATATTATGATCGGACATATTCTTTGCGAAATTGCAGAAGAAGATATGTAAGCTGCATGTGGAGCTGTAACAACATGAGAACGTTGAATTCATGTTGTTACAGCTCCTTTTGTCATATCGTCTTACGTGGATGGTTTGCAGCATGACAGTTCATTTTCTTCAGACTTCAAACAAAAAACTTTTGACGAAATACGATAGCGCATGATAGACAAAACCATGATGTTACATTTTCTTTTATATACTTCGCCATTATTTTTTCACTGGCAGTCCATTGCAGGAACCTTCAGTCGTTGACAGTCTATATAAAAAATGACATAATAAATTAGATATGCCTATATATCCATAAGGAGGTTTACAGATGGCAGATAATCGCATTATTACTGCTTTGGATGTCCATTCCTTGGAGGACATGAAAAAGCTCGTAGAATTACTGGGAGACAGTGTTTCCTTCTATAAAGTCGGCATGGAATTGTTTTACAGTGCCGGCCCTGATGCGGTACGGTATTTGAAAGAACAGGGAAAACATGTATTTTTGGACTTGAAAGTACATGATATTCCCAATACAGTCGGGCAGAGTATTCGCGCGCTGACACGTCTGGGTGCCGATTTGATGACGCTTCACGGCACAGGCGGCAAAGCGATGATGGCAGCGGCAGCTGAAGCTGTTCAGGATGAAGCGGCTAAGCTTGGCATCGAACGGCCCAAACTGCTGGCTGTTACCGTACTGACCAGCATTGATGAACAGAGCTGGCAGGAAATCGGCGGTAAATACAGCATTGCCGAAACGGTGCAGCGGTTGGCAAAACTGGCCAAAGAAGCCGGCGTAGACGGTACGGTTTCTTCACCGTATGAAGCCAAGGCTATTCGGGAAATGAACGGCCCGGATTTTCTGATTGTTACACCGGGAATTCGCCCGACATTTGCCGTCGCCAATGACCAAAAACGCTTTACGACGCCGTCACAGGCACTGCAGGACGGTGCGTCGCACCTGGTTATCGGCCGACCGATTACCAAAGCGGACAATCCGAAAGAAGCAGTACGAAAAATTTTAGCAGAAATTCAGGGGGTATAATAAGTTATGATGACAGAAGCAGAAGTAAAACAATTATTAGTTGACACCAAAGCCGTATTGGAAGGTCATTTCCTTCTTACGTCCGGTCTGCACAGCCCACTTTATGTTGAAAAATTCAACGTTCTTCAGCATCCGGAATATACGGAAAAGCTTTGCAAAGAATTGGCTGAACGCTTTAAAGACCAGAACGTACAGACTGTTATGGGCCCTATGACCGGCGGTATCCTGCTGGCTCATGAAGTCGGCAAAGCATTGGGAACCCGTGCTATTTTTACGGAACGTGAAAAAGGCGTCATGACGCTGCGCCGCGGTTTTCATATTGAACCGGGTGAACGCGTGCTCATCGTAGAAGATATCGTTACGACCGGCGGCTCTGTACAGGAAGTTGTCAATGTTGTCAAGAAAGCCGGCGGTGTTATTGTCGGCGTGGGCCTTTTGGTAGACCGCAGTGGCGGCAAGGCAGAATTTGGCGTTCCGAAAGAAAATGTTCAGGCACTGCTTCATTTGACGGTTCCGACGTATCAGCCGGATAACTGCCCGCTTTGCAAAGAAGGCGTACCCATGACAGAACGCGGCAGCCATCATTTGAAATAAGAAAGGGCTGAAAACAGAATATGGAATTATTATCAGCTATTCTGCCGTTTTTTGGCGCAGGTCTTCTCGGTGCTGTATTTTCCCGTTTTACGGGCATGAACATGAGCATGTGCCTGCTTATGATTTTCTTATATATGGGCGCAAAACCGGGCGAGCTCATTGTGGCAATGCTGTTGTTTAACGTTTTTACGTATTTTACGGTATATTCACAGGAACATCGCATGAACATGAAGACCTTTGTCATCTTCCCAGGTGTCAAATTTCTCCTGCCTGTGTTTATTACGGTTATTTTAGCAGCTGTTAGCCCATTTTTCGGCATTGTCTTTTTTGTCATCGTCTTTTTGCTGGAAATCTTCGCCAAGATATATCAGGGGATTCCCCAAAAAGTTCGGCCGACTAAAGGACAGCTTGTGCAGATGTGTGTTATTGCCAGTGTACTCGTCGTGATCGGCGCGGTCATTGTAGAATTTATTCCGGCAGCGTACTATTATATTTTAGCGGGCATTGTTATTCTTGCCTTTGCTGCGCTGATGTGGTTTGCCGGCGACCGTAAAAAATGGAACCGCTCATGGGATACTATTTTGTACGGTACGACTTTTCTGGCAGGCCTTACGGGTATTGATGCAACAGATTGGCTTACGGCTATGCGGCGCAATGAACAATCCGTGTTGTCCCGCTGCTATCCGATTGTCATCAATTCGGCGATGGTTGTTGGCTTGATTGCTGCCTATCTGATTTTCAGATATTTTTCATTGGGCGCGCTGTTTTCCACGATTGGCGCCGCCGTAGGCGTCCGTTTCTTTGGCGTGGAAACGCACAGCACCAAAGGAAAGTTCTCCTATTTGACACTGGGCATTGCCGTACTGGCTGCATTGGTCTTCATGATTATTCAGCCGCAGCCCGTAGGTTTTCCTGAACTTCCTATGTCGGATGAACAGCCGCATTTTCAATTTTTTAACTTTTAAAAGCGGTTACGCTACTCAACTGGAACTGTATCAGCGGTTCCAGTTTTTTTCTTATATAACTTTATGAGATACAGCAAAAAATTCTTGACTTTATGACGGCATATATATAAAATAATATAAGAATATGACGGAGGTCCCGTGAGGCCTCGCTATTCACAATGTAGTGATTGTACCTTTAATATAGTCCAGAGAGGCTAAAAAGGGACATATTTTGCCATGCTTATGATATGACCTTGCCTTTCGGCAGAGGTCTTTTTTTATATAAGGAGGATTCCAATGGCTAGTATTCAGGGCAAAAGCCTGTTAGGGCTGCAAGGAGTACCAAAAGAAGATATTGAAATGATACTGCGAGTGGCAAAAAAAATGAAAGCTGTCGTCAACAGCGGCAACAAGAAATTGTCACTTCTCAAAGGAAAATCGGTTTGCAATATGTTTTGGGAACCGAGTACGCGTACACGCGGCTCTTTTGAAATGGCAGCCAAATATTTAGGGGCTGATGTTATCAACTTTACCCCGCGCGGCAGCTCGATTCAAAAAGGCGAAAGCTTTCGGGATACCCTCCTGACTGTTACGGCAATGGGCGTAGATGCGATTGTCATGCGTCAAAAACAAGAAGGCTCGCCATGGTTTGCTGATACATGCGTTTCACCGATTATCATCAATGCCGGTGACGGCGCGCATGCGCATCCGACACAAGGCCTGCTCGATTTGTTTACGATTACGGAACGCAAAGGCCATATAGACGGCTTGAAAGTGGTCATCGTCGGCGATATCGACCACGGCCGCGTAGCCCGTTCCGATATTTACGGCTTAAAGACGATGGGGGCCGATGTCCATTTGGTAGGTCCGCGGACACTGCTGCAGCCGGAATTGGAATCCATGGGCGTAACCGTTCATTATAACTTAGAAGAAGCGATTAAAGATGCCGATGTCATCAATGTACTGCGTATTCAAAAAGAACGACAGGGCATTGGCTTCTTCCCAAGCTCCGGTGAATACAATGATTTGTTCGGCATTAATAAAGAACGGCTGGCACTGGCCAAGAAAGACGTTCTCGTCCTTCATCCGGGCCCAATGAACAGAGGCATTGAAATTGAAACGGATACGTGCTACAGTGACCATTCAGCCATTCAGGAACAAGTTAAAAACGGCGTGTCCGTTCGTATGGCTGTATTGTATTTGACAATTATGGGAGGCGATGACGTTGACATTACTCGTTAAAGGCGGAAGAGTCATAAATCCGGCTGTACAGCAGGATGAAATTTGCGATATTTTGATTGAAAACGGCAAAATCAAAGGCATTGGCAAAAATTTAAATGCCGAAGGTGCTGAAGTATACGATGCATCCGGTCTTGTCGTAGCCCCAGGATTTATTGACATGCACGTTCATCTTCGTCAGCCTGGTCAATCCGGTAAAGAAACAATTAAGACCGGAACCCAGGCAGCTGCAGCCGGCGGCATTACGCGCGTCGCCACGATGCCGAATACCAATCCGGTCATTGATAAAGCCATCATCGTTGACGGCATGAAATATAAAATTGAAAAAGAAGCGTGCGTAAAAGTCGAAATTATCGGCGCTATTTCCAAGAACTTGGCCGGCGAAGAACTGTCCGGCATGGGCGGCATGGCAAAAGCCGGTGTCGCAGCGTTTTCCGATGACGGCCGTTATGTAGAAAACTCTGATTTTATGCGCAAAGCCATGGAATATGCCAGCATGTTCCATAAAGTCATTATCGATCACTGCGAAGAACAGCGTTTGGTAGAAGGCGGACAGATGCATGAAGGCATCGTTTCCAACCAGTTGGGCTTGAAAGGCCGTCCGGCAGTAGCAGAAGATATTGCTGTAGCTCGTGATATTTTCTTGGCAGAAGCTACGCGCACACCTGTACATATTGCCCATATCAGCACGAAGAATGCCGTAGAATTGGTTCGTCAGGCCAAAAAACGGGGGGTACAGGTTACAGCAGAAGCGACACCGCAGCATCTGATTTTGACAGATGAAGCACTGCGTACGTATGACCCGCGGTTTAAAGTCAACCCGCCGCTGCGCTCGGAAGACCATCGCCAGGCTGTCGTAGAAGGCTTGAAAGACGGCACGATTGATGCGATTGTTACAGATCACGCACCGCATGAATGGGAAGAAAAAGACCAGGAATTCAACTTGGCACCCAGCGGTTTTGTCGGTTTGGAAACGAGTGTCGGCGCTGTACTGACGTATTTATACCATACAGGTGCGGTAGACCTGATGACGATTGTCAATGCCATGTCTACGGCACAGGCTAAGATTTTAGGACTCGATGCCGGCGTCATTGCCGAAGGCAAAGATGCAGATTTGACAATCCTTGATTTAGATAAAGAATGGACGGTAGATGCTGATAAGTTCTATTCCAAGGGCAAGGCATCGCCGTTTGATGAAATGATATTTAAAGGCAAAGCCGCCGCTACGATTGTAAACGGCGAATTTGTCATGAAAGATGGGGAGGTTTTACGATGAAGGGTGTTCTCATTTTAGAGAATGGACAAAAATTTTATGGCCAGTTGCTCATGGAAGAACCGGCTGTTGGCGAAGTCGTATTTAATACAGGCATGACTGGCTACCAAGAAACATTTACAGACCCGTCGTATGCCGGACAGATTATTACTATGACCTATCCATTGATTGGCAACTACGGCCTGTTCCATGAAATTGAACAGGCTGACCGTCCGTATGCAGCAGGTTTTGTCGTCAGTGAACTGTGCGATCAGCCGAGCAACTGGCAGAACGAAGGCGAATTATCTACCTTTATTCGTACGCACCATATCTCCTGCTTGTACGGTGTAGATACACGTGCCGTTACGCGCGCTATCCGCAGCCAAGGCGTTATGAAAGGTGTCATTGTACCGGCTGACATGGCTGAAAATGCCATCAAAGAATTGTTTGATACGCCGTTGGAAACCCAGGTCGTACGCCGCGTTACGACGAAAGAAATTCAGCATATGGGCGATGGTAAATTCCATGTTGCTGTCATGGATTATGGCGCAAAACGCAACATCCTTCGCGAATTGGTACATAATGGCTGCCGCTTGACGATTTTCCCAGCAGAAACGAAAGCCGAAGATGTATTGGCTGTTAATCCTGATGGCATTTTCCTCAGCAACGGCCCTGGCGATCCGAAAGACGTACCGTATATTGTAGAAGAAGTCAAAAAAATGATTGGCAAAAAGCCGATTTTTGGTATTTGTTTGGGACTGCAGATGCTGGGACAGGCATTGGGTGGTAAGACAATGAAATTAAAATTCGGCCATCGCGGTGCCAACCATCCGGTCAAAGATGTTCGCACAGGCCGCGTATATATTACATCCCAGAACCATGGCTATGTTGTCGATGAAAAAACATTGCCGTCCGATGTCATTATTACACACCGCAACTTGCATGATAATACATTGGAAGGCTTTGAATGCCCGTCGAAAAAAATTATGTGTGTTCAGTATCATCCGGAAGCTTCACCGGGACCGACTGATAACTTGTATTTATTTGAACAGTTTATCAAAATGATGGAGGAAAACTAACATGGTAGAAGGATTGAAGAAAGTACTCGTTATTGGATCCGGCCCTATCATTATCGGCCAGGCAGCAGAATTTGACTATGCAGGCACACAGGCTTGCCGGGCTTTGAAAGAAGAAGGACTGGAAGTTGTCCTCATCAACAGCAACCCGGCTACGATTATGACGGATGAAGATATTGCCGACCGTGTATATGTCGAACCGATTTCACTGGATTATGTAACAGAAGTTATTGAAAAAGAACGCCCTGACGGCTTGCTGGCAACGTTGGGCGGCCAGGTAGGCCTCAACATGGCAGTAGAACTTGCCAACGCAGGCGTTTTGGAAAAATATAATGTCAAACTGTTGGGCACGCATCTTTCGGCTATTGAAGAAGCAGAAGACCGTGAACTTTTCAAAAAAGCCATGAAAGACATCAACCAGCCTGTACCGGAAAGTGATATTTTTGAAGATGTACAGTCTGCCGTTGATTTTGCCGATAAAATTGGCTATCCGATTATCGTTCGTCCGGCCTTTACCCTTGGCGGTACAGGCGGCGGTATTGCCAAAGATGAAGAAGAACTCTTTATGATTGCTACCCGCGGCATCAAACTCAGCCCGATTCATCAGATTTTGGTAGAACGCTCCGTAGCCGGCTGGAAAGAAATCGAATACGAAGTCATGCGTGATAAAGCCGATAACTGCATTATCGTCTGCAACATGGAAAACATCGACCCTGTCGGCATTCATACAGGCGACTCCATCGTCGTAGCGCCCAGTCAGACGCTGAATGATTTGCAGTACCAGATGCTGCGTACGGCATCGTTGGCTATTATCCGCCGCTTAAAGATTGAAGGGGGCTGCAACGTACAGTACGCTCTCGACCCGAACAGCAACCAGTACTATGTTATCGAAGTAAACCCGCGTGTCAGCCGTTCTTCTGCGCTCGCATCCAAAGCAACAGGCTATCCGATTGCTAAAGTAGCGGCTAAAGTAGCAACGGGCTTGACGCTGGACCAGATTACCAACGCCGTAACGGGCAAAACAACGGCTTGCTTTGAACCGACACTGGACTACTGCGTTGTCAAATTCCCGCGCTGGCCTTTTGAAAAATTTGCCTTGGCAGATAAGACATTGGGCACGCAAATGAAAGCAACCGGCGAAGTTATGTCCTTGGATCGCTGCTTTGAAGGTGCCTTGCTCAAAGCCGTACGTTCCTTGGAAATCGGCGTCAACTACTTGAGCATGAAGAAACTGGAAAGCAAAAACATCATTGAAATTGCTGAACTCTTGTCCAAACAGGATGACGAACGCCTCTTTGTCGTTACGCAGGCACTGCGTTTAGGCATTAGCGAAGAAAAAATTCACAATATTACTGGCTATGACATGTGGTTTATCAATAAAATCAAAAACATCGTTGATTTGGAAGAAGACCTCAAAGAAAACGGCATGAACGAAGACAACATGCGTCTGGCAAAACGCTACAGCATGCCCGATGTAATTATTGCCGGATTTGTCGGCAAGACAGAAGAAGAAGTCCGCAATTTCCGCGTTAGCAAGGACATTACACCGACATTCAAGATGGTTGATACCTGCGCTGCTGAATTTGAAGCGGCTACACCGTATTACTATTCCTGCTATGCCGCTGAAGACGAAGTCAAACCGCTCGGTGACAAGAGTGTTATCGTTCTTGGTTCTGGCCCGATTCGTATCGGTCAGGGCATTGAATTTGACTACTGCTCCGTTCATTCTGCCTGGGCACTGCGCAAAGCCGGCATGAACAGCATCATTGTCAATAACAACCCGGAAACAGTAAGTACGGACTTTGATACATCAGACAGCCTGTATTTTGAACCGCTTACGGTAGAAGATGTTATGGCTGTTGTCGATAAAGAAAAACCAGTCGGCGTCATCTGCCAGTTTGGCGGCCAAACAGCGATTAACTTGGCAGCTCCGTTGGCTAAACGAGGCGTTAAAGTCTTAGGGACCTCTGTAGAAGGCATGGACCGTGCAGAAGACCGTGAACGCTTTGATGAAGTCTTGTCTAAACTGAATATTCCTCGTCCGGACGGCCGGATTGCGACAAGCGATAAAGAAGCGATGAAAGTTTCTCAGGAATTGGAATTCCCGCTTATCGTTCGTCCGTCTTATGTCCTCGGTGGCCGTGCGATGGAAATCGTTTACAACGAAAAAGAATTGGAACGGTATCTCCGTGAAGCCGTTATTGCTTCTCCGGACCATCCTATCCTCATCGATGAATATATGGTAGGCCGTGAAGTAGAAGTCGATGCAGTTGCCGACGGCACGGATGTATATATTCCGGGCATTATGGAACAGGTCGAACGCGCCGGCGTTCACTCCGGCGACTCCATTGCTGTATATCCGCCGCAGCATTTGGATCAGGATATGATTGACCAAATCGTCGATTATACGACACGTATTTCCTTGGAACTGCAGGTTAAAGGCTCTGTCAATATCCAGTTTGTCGTATCCAAAGGCAAATTGTATATTATCGAAGTCAACCCGCGTTCCAGCCGTACTGTACCGTTCCTGAGCAAAGTAACGCATTTCCCGATTGTTGAAATCGCTACGCGGATTGCTTTGGGCGAAACATTGAAAGACATGGGCTACGGCAGCGGTTTGATGCCGGCTAAATCCCATGTAGCTGCGAAAGCACCGGTATTCTCCTTCAGTAAGATTGGCTTGGCTGAAATCGCTCTTGGGCCGGAAATGAAATCTACGGGCGAAGTTATGGGTATTGGCAAATCCTATTCGGAAGCATTGTACAAAGCCGTCAATGGGGCTAAAATGCGGATTCCGGCAGGCGGCACGATTTTGGTTACCGTCGCAGACCGCGATAAAGCAGAAGCACTGCAGCTGGCACACGGCTTCAAAGACTTGGGCTATCACATCATTGCCACAGAAGGTACAGGCAAATACTTCAATGAAAACGGCATGCCGGTCGATGTTGTCCGTAAGATTCACGAAAGCGGCGAAAACATTGCTACCCTCATTCGCAGCGGCAAGATAGACTTGGTTCTCAACACGCTTACATATGGCAAACATCCGGAACGCGATGGCTTCAACCTTCGCCGTATGGCCGTAGAACTGGCAGTTCCCTGCCTTACATCTCTGGATACAGCTCGTGAAGTACTCCGCGTATTTGCCAATAAAGGCAAAAATGACGGCTATCATCATGTAGCTGCATTGCAGGACTATGATATGGATAAATAATATGCAGCCTAGATAGAACGGCTGCTTGGATGAAGCTCTTCCGCATGAGAAGGGCTTCATTTTTTTGTATAATAAGTATATTTAAAAGTAAAAAAACAGAGAAAATGTTGATTTTATGTAAATATTACAACATTCATCTTGACACAATATGAAAATGCATATATAATGAATAAAAATTCAATTAATAACAAGATGCAGCATTTGTCCGCATCGACGTATAGAGGAATGGAGATAGGTTGGCATGACAAAAGTATTTATTGATGGACATGAAGGTACGACAGGACTTAGAATTCACGAACGGTTGCAGCATCGGGATGATATTGAACTGATTCCCATTGCCGAAGAACTGCGCAAAGATCCGGCAGCTATCAAAGCATGTATGAAGCAGGCCGACATCGCATTTCTTTGCCTACCCGATGCGGCGGCAAAAGAAGCAGTCGAACTGGCAGCTGATTGTCATGTCCGAATCATTGATACGTCTACAGCCCATCGAACAGCTACCGGATGGACATACGGCTTTCCGGAATTATCTCCGCAGCAGACAGAAAAAATTGCTGCCAGCGACAGAGTCGGCAATCCGGGATGTCATGCCAGCGGCGTTATTTCGTTGGTACAGCCTCTTGTACAGGCAGGCATCATGCCGGCGGCCTACCCTGTATCTGCTGTTTCGCTGACTGGCTACAGCGGCGGTGGCAAAAGAATGATTGGCCAGTATGAAAGCAACGATAAAAGCGATGAACTGCTGGCTCCGCGGCAGTACGGACTGGTACAGAAGCATAAACATTTGAAAGAAATTGTGGCTGTCTGCGGACTGGCACACGAACCGATTTTTTCGCCGATTGTCGATGATTATTACAGCGGTATGGAAGTCATGGTGCCGCTGTTTACGGCCCTGCTCAACGGAACGCCGACCATGCAGGATGTATGGCAGGCACTGGCTGCGCATTATGAAAATTGTCCCTTTGTCCATGTACTGCCCCTTGGCGAAGACAAAGGCGGCTTTATCGCAGCCAACAGCCTCAGCGGCTATGATGACATGGAAATCATCGTTTCCGGCAATGACGAACGCATTGTCTTGACTTCGTTGTTTGACAATCTGGGCAAAGGCGCATCAGGTGCCGCTATCCAGAACATGAATATTATGATGGGTGTAGACCCTAAAACAGGACTGAACCTATTGAAATAAATACATGACATCCGTATTAGAAAGAAAGGTGGAGATCGTATGAAACAGGGACAAGATACAGCAAGTATTCCTCAAGGCTTTTTGACAGCGGGAACGTACAGCGGTCTTTGTGATATGCGGATAAAACTGGATGTAGCGGCTTTTGTCAGCCCTGCGAATTGCTCTATTCTTATTTCTGATACGGCTGGCTGCAGGCAGTATACGGGTAAAGCCGTACTGCTGCATAATGGCATGGCACTACCTCAAAATGCGCGGGGACAAGAAATCAAAACCGAAGTGTGTCAGGCTATTGCAGCGCATATGCATCTTTCCGTAACAGACGTTGTCTTTGCAGCGCAAGGCATTCAAGGTCAGTTCCGTCCGTCTCGTCTTATCAACAGTTTAGAAACGCTGACAGCCGCCTTGGCGTCGAGTCATATCGACCAAGTGGGCGCAGTATTGGATAATACAGGCGATTTGACGTATTGTACAATACCGGCGGGCAACCAAAGTATGCTATGCGGCATGGCCGCTGACGGTACACGAGAAAAAGCCGGATTAAGTGTGATACTGACAGATGCTGACGTGACGCCCCAACAATGGCAGGAAGCCATAGAACAATGCCGTCAAACCATCGACTTAGAAGAATTTACGTTGATTTGTATGGCCAATGGCGCGGCCAAGAAACCTATGTCTGTTTCACAATTGGCAGATGCTGTACAGAATCTTTGCAGACAGTTGGGATTTCAAGTATCCTTGCAGGCATGTTCCTAGTATAGCGAATAGAAATTTATATATTCCTGTGGTACAATGAAACAGGTATCATCTTGTTTCTTGTACCACTTTATATTTCATGGAAACAGGGAGGAATTACGTAATGTTTGAAAGAAAAGATTTAATTGCCCATGATATTCAATCAGTTACCAATGCGCAGAAAGCACAAATTTTGATGAATGCCCTGCCGTACATCAAACGATACAGCGGCAAAATTGTCGTCGTCAAATACGGCGGTAATGCCATGGTCAACGAAGAATTGAAACGCACGGTCATGGGAGATATTGTGCTGTTAAATCTCATTGGCGTCAAAGTCGTTCTCGTTCATGGCGGCGGCCCGCACATCAAAGAAATTTTGAACCGCGTAGGCTTGGAATCCAAATTCCTCAATGGGCTGCGAGTCACGGATGCGGAAACGATGAAAATCGTACAGATGGTATTGGCCGGGCAGGTCAACAAAGACTTAGTCAATCTCATTGGTTCCATGGGCGGCAATGCCATTGGCTTGTGCGGTTTGGATGACCAAATGATTAAAGTTACCAAACAGAGCGAAGAATTGGGATTTGTCGGCAAGATTACGTCTGTCGATGTAGAAATCATCAAAGACAATTTGGACAAAGGCTATATTCCCGTTATTTCCACCATCGGGACTGATACAAAAGGGCAGGCCTATAATATTAACGCCGATACAGCGGCTGCGGAAATTGCCGGCGCGTTAAACGCTGAATGCATGCTGTCCATGACCAACATAGATGGCGTACTCAAAGATAAGGATGACCCGACGTCGCTGATTACGGATATTACTGTCGAACAGGCTGAAAATTTGGAAAAAGAAGGCATTATTGCTGGCGGCATGATTCCGAAGGTGCAGTGCTGTACTGACGCGATTCAAGGCGGCGTCAAACGTGTCTTTATTATCAACGGCACGGTGCCGCATGCAATTTTAATTGAGTTGTTGACAGAAGAAGGGCTGGGTACGATGTTTGTCGGCAGCCATTCCGATGTAACACGATAAAAAAGAGCTTCATATAGTATCAATGTACTCGTTACTGCATAAGGGGGATTTTACATGGCTGAAGATTTTAAAACAATGGATAAAGAATATATTGTTAACGTATATAACCGCCTCAATGCCGTATTGGATCACGGCAAAGGCTCTGTGATATACGATGTAAACGGCAAAGAATATATTGATTTGAGTGCCGGCATTGCCGTTAATATTTTTGGTGTATGCGATGATGTTTGGAAAGAAGCCGTTATCAATCAGATTAATAAATTGAGCCACATGTCCAACGTATTCTATACAGAACCGCAGGTACTGCTGGCTAAAAAACTCTGTGAAAAAACAGGTATGAAAAAGGTGTTTTTCTCCAACTCCGGCGCCGAATCCAACGAATGCGCTATTAAAGCGGCCCGCAAATATTCGCATGATAAATACGGCGACAATCGCTATACGATTATTACTCTGAAAAACAGCTTCCACGGCCGGACGATGGCAACGCTTACTGCCTGCGGCCAGGACGAACTGCATCAGGATTTCGGCCCGTTCCTGGAAGGCTTTGTCTATGCGGAACCGGATAACTTTGCATCTGTTAAAGAATTAGCTGAAAAGAACAATGTTTGCGCGATTATGATGGAAATGATTCAGGGCGAAGGCGGCGTACATCCTCTCGATAAAGAATTTGTACAAAAAGTCACCGAATATGCCCATGCCCATGACATTTTGATTATCGTAGACGAAGTACAAGCCGGCAACGGCCGTACCGGTGCGTTGTATGCGTATATGAACTACGGTATCCATCCGGATATTGTGACGACAGCCAAAGCCATTGGCGGCGGTTTACCCCTCGGAGCTACGATGTTTGCTGATTCTTGTCAGCATGCGTTGACCGATCACAGCCATGGCTCTACGTTTGGCGGCAACCCGATTTGCGCAGCCGGAGCTTTGACAATTATTGACCGTATTGATGACCAGCTCTTGGCTGATGTCAAAGAAAAAGGCGCATATATCAAAAAAGAATTAGAAAGCTGTAAAAATGTAGAAAGCGTTTCCGGCATGGGCCTCATGATTGGCGTTACCTTGAAAAAAGATTTGGCTACTGTCGTCAACGGCTGTGTAGATAAAGGCGTGCTTGTTTTGACGGCGAACGGCTTATTACGGTTATTACCGCCGCTCAACATTCCTTGGGATGTCCTCAAAAAAGGCATTGCCATTGTTAAAGACGTCATTGATGCCGAATAATATAAACAACATAGGTCTGTGAAACACAAAAAAGGACTGTCGTAGGGGCAGTCCTTTTTCATTTTGTATACAGTTTTATTGTATAAGTGCTTGAAAATCAGCATTATTGCGAATTTTATCAAAATGGGATTGCGTGCGCGCCGCTTCTTTGACAGGCTGCGGGTCTAGGGCAATGGCTTTTTTCAGATACGAAACGGCTTCTTTGGCTTGTCCTTTATCACCGTAAATCGTCGCAATGCCGTAATAGCTCCACGTATTGTCCGGTTCGGCATCAATGACTTTTTGGAAATACTGAATGGCGATTTCATACTGACCGTTGATTTTGCAGGCCAATGCCAAATCGTAGAACGTCGGCACGTAATCAGGATACAGGGATAAGGCTTTTTGAATATAGGCAATGCCCGAAGAAACATCGTTTTTGTTTCCCGTCGCATTGCCGCGCATGGCCATGGCAATGCCTTTGCCGGAATAGGCCTTATAGTTGTTATGGTCGGCATCGATGGCTTTATCATAGAGGGCAATGGCTTTGTCGTATTCAAATTGTTGGTACGCTTTCAGCCCTTGTGTACTGAGTGATTCTGAATCAGGCTGAATGGTCGGCGGCGCGGCGTTAGTTGTTGCCTGCTTTGGTTCCGACGCAGATGGTTCTGTCGTCGTGTTTGGCGTACAGCCTGCTAACATGCCCGCCAGCAGCATCAAGGTGAAACAGGCCGTCATATATTTTTTCATCAAAATGGCTCCTTTCTTTTCCCTAATTATACCAAATCTGATATAATCACAATAGAAAAAGTTGGCAGATAGGAGTACATATGATTAAAAAATGGGATCTTGTCTTACTCATTGCCTTATTGCTGCTGTCGTTGGTGCCGGAAGGCGTGTTTATCCTCAGCGGCAGTGACCGGATGCTGGAAGGAACCAAAGCAGTGGTGCAGGTAAACGGCAGTGTGTATAAAGAAATACCGTTGTCTGAACATCATGGAACAGACACGTTTACGATTCAAACAGCCGATGGCTATAATACCGTCGTTGTCAAAGATCAGAAAATAGGCATCATAGAAGCAGACTGCCCGGATAAAATCTGCATCAGCGAAGGATTTATTTCCAAGCCGGGCGCGACAGCCGTTTGCCTGCCGCATAAAGTATTGATTGAAGTTCATTCGACAACAGCAGAAGAACCGGATATTATTCCGGCTCATTAGAGGTGTGATGATGAATAAAACCTTTCGAATTGTCATAATAAGTCTATTTGTGGCGCAGTCACTCGTCCTGTATGTCATAGAAGGCATGCTGCCCGTGCCGTTCATTGCGCCGGGAGCCAAACTGGGCTTGGCCAACCTGATTACAGTCATCGCCCTGTATGCCCTGCCGCGCCGAAAAGACGTGTGCCTGATTCTGCTGCTGCGGATTATCTTGGCGACAGCCTTTGGCGGCGGCATCAATGCCTTTTTATATAGCGTTGCTGGTGCTGTTTTTAGCCTAGGTTCGATGATACTGTTAAAAAATACAGGAAAATTCAGCTTACTGGGCGTCAGTGCAGCCGGCGGCATTTTTCACAATCTGGGACAAGTACTCGTGGCAGCGGCTGTCGTTGAAAACATCAAAATACTGCTGTATCTGCCCATATTGTCTATTGCCGGCACAGGCACAGGCATTCTTATCGGAATAACGGCTTGGATTACCCTGCGTCATCTGCAAAAACTGCCTATTTATCAACGCATGCAGCGTATATAAATTGCATAGAAAAAAAGACTATCGCGTGAAGCGACAGTCTTTTTTTGTGGTCAAAATGCAGGGAAGCGTCCCTGCACAACCTCTTATTCATTCTTTTTCGTGCCGCCCAAAAAAGAAAATCATGTCTCAAGAGAGCGTCTCCCTGTGCTCCTCTTTTTCTAGTAAACGTACTGTTTCCATATGCTATGTACTTTTTCTTTCTGTACGACCAGAAAGAAAAAGTACCAAAAATAAGCAGTGAGCCGAAATTTTCAATTTCGTGCGAATCGCTTATGCAGAGCTAAAGAAGTCGCCGCCAAAAACGGACGTAGCCTTACTGCGTTTACCGATGACGGCGCGGCAAATTCGCTTCGCTCAAACGCCGCTTTTCTCCGTCATCGGTAAACTTCGTATCCGGTCTTCGACCGGTCGGCACGTCCGCAATAGGCGGTGTTGGCAGCTATGCAAAATAGATTTCGTCTGGTTGCTGGGAAAATAACATATGTTAAGAAAAAATGATAGCAAATATAGACGTAGTTTACGTATTCGCATAAATACATATGCGTTATACATTAAGCTGTAAGGATTTTTCAGCATATCTTTATCCGCAATTGTTTGTATCTGTTTTCAAGCCGCCCCATTACGGGAATGACTGGTTGTGCGGCTTACGCCGCACAATGAGAATGGGTGGCATTGCGTTAAAAATGGGCGTTTTGTTTGAGCGAAGCGAGTTTCGCCCATTTAGCAATGACGGACATTCTCAAAGAAATGGGAGTTTTGGGCGGCCGCCTTTTTCTTGATTCGTTCTTTTTCGTCGGAACGAAAAAGAATGAATAGAAGAGGGACGAGGGAAACGTCCCTAGATTTTGACCGCGCAAAAAGAAAAAAGTACAGAGGAGAGTGCAGAGACCCTTCTTTGCCTATTCGTCGGAACGAAAAAGAATGAATAGAAGAGGGACGAGGGAAACGTCTCTAGATTTTGACCGCGCAAAAAGAAAAACGTATAGAGGAGAGTGCAGAGACCCTTCTTTGCCCATTCGTCGGCACGAAAAAGAATAAACATAAAACGATATACGTACGTATGCAATTTACGAAATACGATATACGTACGTATACAATTTACGAAATGCGATATAACCACCCTTTTAAAATAAAATTCAGATTAGTATACTAAATATATCAATGTCAATATTACTATTACTATCACTATATACGTAAAAGGAGGTGAAATACATGTATCCTGTCCAATTTGCGCAATCTGATGGAATTATTATAAGATATAATAAAAACGCAACGATACGGCAACAATATACGGAGAATGGGCATTCTCATAGGTATCAATATAATAAGGATATACAGGTAAAAAAGCAGACTCAGGGTATCGTGCGGTTTGTTTTAGATAGATGCCAAAAAGGACAGTATAGGTATGTACTGTCCTTTTTGGTATGCTTGGATTTTGCTGTGTCCTATATACGTATAGGTATTCGTAGTATTGCCGGCGACAGGAACATAGTGATCTTATGAAATGTGCTGTTTGCGGCAAAGAATTTACTCCTACCCGTCGTACGCAGCGATATTGCAGCTATACCTGTAGAAGGTATGCAAATCATCATGGTATCAATGATAATCGGGTAGAAGGACCGGCCTATGCGCCGACCATACGGGAATTTACGTGCCTGCAATGCGGCAAGCGAGTGCGCGTTACGGAGGCGAGAGATTGTCGCACTAAATTTTGCTCCCAGCATTGTGAAAAACTGTATTGGAAACACCCGGAACACGTAAGCTCCGTACTGGTACACCGTGAATTTACGTGCCGGGAATGCGGCAAAGTTGTCGTCGTTGATACCCCCAAAGACCGGCGCCGTTCTTTTTGCAGCGATGAATGTAGAAAACGCTGGTTTAATCAGCGGCGAAGTGTTTCGTACAAACCAAGATAATCTCTTGAGCAAGTATGCATAAAAAGGAGGAACTATCTATATGAATAAAGTATTCAAAGTAATTTGGAGTGATGCACGCAGCGCATACGTTGTTGTGTCCGAAATCGCGAAAAATCATGGCAGTAAAAGCTGCTCTACGAAAAAGCTGTTGACAATGCTGATTGCAACAGGTGTTATGACCTGTGCAAGCATGGCTCCGGCGATGGCTGTTAATCCGGCATCGGATGACAAAAATGTAACCATTGGTAAGGGTGCAGTTTCTTCTCCTTATGTAGGACAGACAGGTAACGTTGCTATTGGTGAAAATGCCAAGGCTTGGAATGGCAAGGGCCTTCAAGAAGCTCTGATGGATTTTGGTCAGGGCGGAGCAAAAGTCAAGTCTTTTTTTGGTGTACCTTATGAGTTTGAAATAGTTGATGGCACTAAGTTTCCCGGTTCTATAGCTATCGGTAAAAACACCGTAGCCCGTTCCGGTTCCACTATGATTGGTGACCATGGCTATACCGGAAAAATTGGCGATACAACCATTACACCTGATGGTAATGGTATTATGAAATACAATAATGATGTTTATTCAACCACTATTGGTGCCAACAGTTTTAACAGCGGTGCTTTGGCAAGTGTGACAGGCGTATTTTCTATTGCTTCCAGTAAATATGATGGAGATAATTACAAATTTCATGCAGTTCAAAACACCGGTGCGACCATCTATGGTTCTATGAACAGCATCGAGTCTGCAACAAGTGACGCAAAGTACAGTGGTATTGCAAGCAGTGTGCTTGGCTTTGCTAACAAAACTCAAAATGCGAATGCTGCTTTAATCTGGGGTACCGGCAACGAAGTTACCAACTCTGTTGAAAGCATTGATATTGATTATAATGGCTGGAATAAGCTTTCTGTTGCTGAAGCACAGCAAAAAGCAATTGAAGCTATGCAGTCCAGCCAATATGCAGGTGGTTCTGTAATGGCAATCGGCGGCGGCAACAAGGCTGATTACGCTAAATACTCCCAACTGACCGGTGTACAGAATAAAGTAACCGGTACTAAAAAGGCTGCAAAGTATGACTTTGTTAACGGTTATCAAAACACTGTTACCAATGCATCTGATGTTACTGTAATCGGTATTAAAAATGAAGTTACTGCAGACGGCAACAAGGTTATCGGTGATAACCACAAGGTAAGCGGTAAGGATAACGTTATTTTCGGCTCTGCTGATGAAGTAACCGAAACAACTGTTAATAACGCTGTCATTCTTGGTCATAATGCCAATGCAACAGTCGATGGCGGCGTAGCGCTCGGCACTGATTCAGTGGCAAGGCGCGTGGCAAGTAAGGATGGTGCAACCGCTGCTTTTGCTCCGACCGATATGGACGCAGCAAATAAATATACTTGGCTGGCTACCAGAAGTGCTGTTTCTGTAGGGGATACTGCCAATGATATTACCCGTCAGATTACCGATGTAGCCGCAGGCAGTGAAGATACGGACGCTGTTAACGTTGCACAACTGAAGAAGGTAAACGAAGAAGCACTCAAACACAGTACTGTTACCAAGGGTGATAATATTACTGTAACCGAAGACACCAATAAAGACGGTGGCAAGGAATATAATGTTGCTCTGAAGAACAATATTTATCTTGCAGGAGATAATGACTACACTTATGTAAACATCAGCGGCAGCAATGGCTCTGTTTGGGCAAGCAGCAGTGTAGCAGCAGGCAATGTTATTATGGATGGCACTACTGCAACGGTAAGCGGACTTGGCAATACAACTACTGCTTATAATGGCTTTGCTAACGGCGAAGGTAAGGCTGCAACCGAAGAACAATTGAAGGAAATTAGTAAAGTAGCGGAGAACGCAAACCAAGGTTGGAATTTGTCCACTAACGGTGGCGAAGCATCTAAAGTAGCTCCTGGTGAAACTGTTGACTTCAGTGGTGACAAGAACATTACCATCAGCAATGATGGTACCAATGTTAAGGTTGAGCTGAACGAAAAAATTGATGTAAACTCCGTTCAAACCAACGCTTTGAACTCCAAATACAACCTGTCTGTAGGTACTATGGCTGAAAACGGTATTATGCCGTTCTTTGTAAACAGCACCGGCGATTTCTATGCAGCACACAATAAATTCCACGTAGATAAAGACGGTAAAGTAACCGCAACTGCAGGCGAAATCGGCAACGTAGTTCTGCAAAATGGCGTATACTACGGTCATTCCACATTGCAGGACGGCAGCCTGTTACTCACCGATGATAACGGTAACCACAGCTACATTGATGCTAAGAGCGCTAAGCTGGGCAAAGTAACTGTTGCTGAAGACGGCAAGATTACCGGCGTAGCAGCAGGTGCAGTAACCGCTGATTCTACTGACGCTGTAAACGGCAGCCAGCTGCATGCAGTAGCAACCGAAGCAGGCAAACACAGCAAGGTTGTAAATGGCAACAACACTAATGTTGAAGAAACTACTGTTGATGGCCAAAAGGTTTATAAAGTTAACCTGAACAAGAATATCATGGTGGGTGATGTTACCGGTAAGTATGTAAGCATCAGCGGTACCAATGGTACTATCGAAGCTACCGGCGCTATTGCAACCAAAGATCGTGTATACGCTGATAAGGGCGGCAAGCTGGCAGATATTGACGTAACCGGTAACAAGATTTCCAACGGCGCTTCCTCCATCGTTCTGGACGGCAGCAATGTTAAGGTTAACGATAAGGTAACCATTGATCAGAACGGCAACATTGCCGGTGTAAACTCCCTCCAAACCAACGCTCTGAACTCCAAATACAACCTGTCCGTAGGTACTATGGCTGAAAACGGAATCATGCCGTTCTTTGTAAACAGCACCGGCGATTTCTACGCAGCACACAATAAATTCCACGTAGATAAAGACGGCAAAGTAACCGCAACTGCAGGCGAAATCGGCAACGTAGTTCTGCAGAATGGCGTATACTATGGTCATTCCACATTGCAGGATGGCAGCCTGTTACTCACCGATGATAACGGTAACCACAGCTACATTGATGCTAAGAGCGCTAAGCTGGGTAAAGTAACTGTTGCTGAAGACGGCAAGATTTCCGGCGTAGCAGCAGGTGCAATCACTGCTGATTCTACTGACGCAGTAAACGGCAGCCAGCTGCATGCAGTAGCAACCGAAGCAGGCAAACACAGCAAGGTTGTAAATGGCAACAACACTAATGTTGAAGAAACTACTGTTGATGGCCAAAAGTTCTACAAGGTTAACATGAACAAGGATATCATGCTTGGAGATTTGACTGGCAAAAATGTAAGCATCAGCGGTACCAACGGTACTATCGAAGCTACCGGCGCTATTGCAACCAAAGATCGTGTATACGCTGATAAGGGTGCAAAACTGGCAGATATCGACGTAACCGGCAACACTATTTCCAACGGTGATGCTAAAATGGCACTGAATGGTGCAGCAGGTACTGTAGGTATTATCAACGGCCAGGGCGCATCTGTTTACATGCAGGGCAGCACTACCGTAATCAACAGCAAGGTTTCCGTAGATAAAGACGGCAAAATCAGCGGCGTAGCAGCAGGTGCAATCACTGCTGATTCTACTGACGCAGTAAACGGCAGCCAGCTGCATGCAGTAGCAACCGAAGCAGGCAAACACAGCAAGGTTGTAAATGGCAACAACACTAATGTTGAAGAAACTACTGTTGATGGCCAAAAGTTCTACAAGGTTAACATGAACAAGGATATCATGCTTGGAGATTTGACTGGCAAAAATGTAAGCATCAGCGGTACCAACGGTACTATCGAAGCTACCGGCGCTATTGCAACCAAAGATCGTGTATACGCTGATAAGGGTGCAAAACTGGCAGATATCGACGTAACCGGCAACACTATTTCCAACGGTGATGCTAAAATGGCACTGAATGGTGCAGCAGGTACTGTAGGTATTATCAACGGCCAGGGCGCATCTGTTTACATGCAGGGCAGCACTACCGTAATCAACAGCAAGGTTTCCGTAGATAAAGACGGCAAAATCAGCGGCGTAGCAGCAGGTGCAATCACTGCTGATTCTACTGACGCAGTAAACGGCAGCCAGCTGCATGCAGTAGCAACCGAAGCAGGCAAACACAGCAAGGTTGTAAACGGCAGCAACATCAACGTAGAAGAAACTGATGTTGACGGTCAGAAATTCTACAAGGTTAACCTGAACAAGGACATCATGCTTGGCGATTTGAGCGGCAAAAATGTAAGCATCAGCGGCACCAATGGTACTATCGAAACCACCGGCTACATTGCAACCAAGGATCGCGTATATGCTGATAAGGGTGCAAAACTGGCAGATATCGACGTAACCGGCAACATTATTTCTAACGGCGATGCTAAAATGGCATTGGATGGTGCAGCAGGAACAGCTGGTATGATTAACGGCAAGGGCGCATCTATCTACATGCAGGATGGCTATACCGTAATCAACAGCAAGGTTGCCTTCGACCAAACCGGCAAGATTTCCGGTGTAGCAGCAGGCGCAGTAACTGCTGATTCCACTGACGCTGTAAACGGCAGCCAGCTGCATGCAGTAGCAACCGAAGCAGGCAAACACAGCAAGGTTGTAAACGGCAGTAACATCAACGTTGAAGAAACCGATCTTGACGGTCAAAAAGTTTACAAGGTTAACTTGAACAAGGATATCATGCTTGGCGACCTGACCGGCAAAAATGTAAGCATCAGCGGCACCAATGGTACTATCGAAACCACCGGCTACATTGCAACCAAGGATCGCGTATATGCTGATAAGGGTGCAAAACTGGCAGATATCGACGTAACCGGCGATAAGATCTCCAACGGCGCTTCCTCCATCGTTCTGGACGGCAGCAATGTTAAGGTTAACGATAAGGTTACCATTGATCAGAACGGCAAGATCAGCGGCGTAGCTAAAGGCGAAGTAAGCAGCACCTCCACTGACGCTATCAACGGCAGCCAGCTGAAACAGACCAATGACAAGGTGGAGGCTTTGGATAAGCGCGTAACGCAGAATGAAGCGGATATCAAGCAGAACAAAGCCGACATTGCTCAGAATAAAGCAGATATCGCTACCAATAAAGCCGATATTGCTACTAACAAGGCAGATATTGCTACCAATAAAGCAAACATTGCCCAAAATACAGCGGACATCAAAAAGGTTGAAGAGCTTGCTAAGAAGCACACCACTGTTGCAGCAGGTGACAACATCACTGTAACCGAAGACACCAATACAGACGGTGGCAAGGAATACAAGGTTGCTCTGGATAAAGATATTAACCTTGACAGCGTAACTACCGGTCAAACTGTAATGAACAACGATGGCCTGAAGGTTGGTAAAGACGTAAGCGTAACCGCAACTGCTGTAACCGCAGGCAAAACCTCCATCAGCGATGAAGGCGTAAAAGTTGGCGACAAGACCTATATCAGTGCTGATGGTCTGAATGCTAATGACCAAAAGGTTACCAACGTAGCTGATGCTGATATCAGCGCAACCTCTAAGGACGCTGTAAACGGTAGCCAGCTGTATAAAACCAATCAAGAAGTTGCCAATAACACCAACCGCATCAGCAACCTCGACAACCGTGTCAACAAAGTCGGTGCCGGTGCTGCGGCTTTGGCAGCATTACATCCATTAGATTTTGACCCGGATGCGAAGTGGGACTTTGCGGCAGGCTATGGCAACTACCGCGGCACCAATGCAGCTGCTGTTGGGGCATACTATCGTCCGAATGAAGACACGATGTTCTCTGTAGGCGGAACCTTTGGTAATGGGGAAAACATGGTTAATGCCGGCGTAAGCTTCAAACTAGGTTCCGGAAGCAGTCATGTATCAACTTCTCGTGTAGCGATGGCGAAGGAAATTAAAGAACTGCGCGGTGAATTGGAAGCTATGAAGTCAGCTATGCTCGATGCCAATGCAGGTAAGAAGATAGATACATCCAAACTGCAGCTCTTCCCGGATGTACCGCAGAACCACTGGGCTTACGAATACGTAACACAGCTGGCCGGCAACGGCATGATCGAAGGCTATCCGGATGGCAACTTTGCCGGAGACCGCCCGATGACGCGGTATGAATTTGCAGCTATCTTGTATCGTGCCATGACGAAAGGCGCTGTTTTGTCCGACAAGATTTTGAACGAATTCTCGCATGAATTGGAATACTTCACTGTCGATACGATAGCAAAAGACAAAGCAGGCAATCCGACGATTCAGCGTGTTCGCACGGTCAAAGCCAACACAAATAAATAAAGTACACAGACAACTGAATACGTGATATCAAGGGAACGGCAGCATGAGAAATAGTTTCTCAATGCGTCGTTCCCTTTTTCTTGGCTTGTTCACCGTCAAATTTTAATCTAATTTTAATCGTATTTTAATTTTGTTTTAATCTTCGTATGCTATACTGTGCCCATATAGTGCGGAGACACTAAATATGATACAATACAAGGAGAAACACGGCGATGAATACCCTCAAGATTAACCGAATGAATGACTTTTATTTCAAGTATCTGCTGGGCAGTGAACAGCGTAAGCATTTGACAATTCAGTTTCTAAATGATGTGCTGTATGAAAATGAAGAAACGCAAATCGAGGATGTCATCTTTTTGGACAAAGACCAGGACCCCGATTTTGAACACGAAAAACTGAGCAAGCTCGATATCCTGGCTCAGACGAACCGGGGAACACAAATTGACATCGAAGTGCAGGTGCTGAAACATTCCTATTTGTCCGAACGATTTTTGTATTACTGGGCTGGCCTATATGGCTCACAGCTAAAAGAAAAAGAACAGTATACGCAGCTGAAACCGACCATATCAATTATCTTACTGGATTTTGACTATTTACCGGAAACGGCATGGCATAATATCTACCACATTTGCAACGACATATCCAAACAACGCCTGACCGACCATTTTGCCATGCATTTCATAGAAATCAAAAAATTTACGTACAGTGACATCAAGAAATTAACGAAATTAGGAACCTGGGCAGCGTATTTTTCCAACTGTGATGAAAAGGAAATGGAGGTGTTGACCATGAATAATACAGTTATGAAGGATGTAGCCAAAGCAGAAAACGCCTTTACAAGTGACGAAACGATGCGCTATAAATACATGCTGCGGGAAAAAGCCATCCGTGACTATTATTCGGGATTGGATGATGCCAGACAAGAAGGAGTCAAACAAGGATTAGCACAAGGACGAGAAGAAGGATTGGCACAAGGGCGTGAGCAAGGATTGGCACAAGGACGAGAAGAAGGATTGGCACAAGGACGTGAACAAGGATTGACACAGGGACGTGAGCAAGGACTAGCACAAGGGCGTGAGCAAGGATTGGCGCAGGGTGCGCAGCAGGAAAAAATAGCAAATATCCTAGGTATGCTGCGGGAAGGAATCGATATTTCCGTGATAGCTAAGATTACGTCTTGTTCGGTAGCAGAGATTCAACAGATAGCCAATAAACAATTTCAATCGCAGTAATACAGAGGTGTTAACCATGAGCAATACAGTCATGAAAGACGCAGCCAAAGCAGAAAATACCTTTACGAGCGATGAAACGATGCGCTATAAATACATGCTGCGGGAAAAGGCAATCCGTGACTATTATTCGGGATTGGATGATGCCAGACAAGAAGGAGTCAAACAAGGATTAGCACAAGGACGAGAAGAAGGATTGGCACAAGGGCGTGAGCAAGGATTGGCACAAGGACG
>CAKPVJ010000013.1 GCA_934193515.1 uncultured Megasphaera sp.
TGTTTTAGCAGATTCATTATACTTCAAAGTGTGGTTACGCGATATTTATTTATTCAAAAAGTTGTAAACTGCTGTATTTCTTTATAAAACAGCAAAAATTCAAATACTATCAGCTGGTAAATGCCTTGCCGTATCCATAACGCTTTTTTGTTGGCAAATGCTCTTTTATTGCTTTCTTTTATTTTAACTATTACTTTCAATTTTTATCACATTTGACATAATATGTTCGCACCTATCTGTCAGAAAACTATCGTTTAATATGAAATTAATTATTAAAATATATTGACAAATTTTTAGTGCAGTGGTTAAATATAGATGTGTTTTTTTATTGGTATTTTTTATCATTTTTATAATAGCGTTTCATCTGTAAATTCAATAAAAACATAGATGTTATATGTAAAATCAAACTGTACATCATCATATTAAGATGCATGGACACCGAACAATATCTTCGGTATATTCTCGTTTTCTGTTGCTATATCAAAAAAATTATTGCTGTATTATATGAAAATAAAAATCACATACCATGCAATATCAAATATAGAATATGGAGGTATATATAATGAAATTGATTACAAAGAAAAGTAAAGCCATACTAAGCACATGTATCGCAATTAGTATAGCAGGCGGAGCTGTATTTGCAAATGTAACAAATGAAGCGAATGGTACTATTGGTTCCCATACCAATATCAATATCGCTACAAGTCCAGTAAATGGTCAGTTAGATGGCACAACCGGAGCCAGTGTTATGATTACCAATGGACCAAATGCCCGCGCTGCATTCTATGACATCTCCCAATGCAAAAATGCTGACGGTACGTACGATAAGGAAAAATTGGAAGAAGCAGCTAAAAAGCCAGAAAATGCAGGTAAACAGCCTTATGATTTCGGCGATATAAAACCATCCTATGATAAGGCAAGAGTAGTGATTGTCGGTGACCGTTCTGATTTTGGGTATGGTGCCTTTGCCGGCAGCTCCGGCACGGCTATCGGTGCACATACCACAGCTAATGCTTCTAAGTCCAATGCATTTGGGTACAGCGCGACTGTAGAAAAAGGAGCCGATAATAGTACTGCCATTGGTACCAATGCCAAGGTCATATCTACTGCTACTAATGCCGTAGCCATTGGTGCTAACAGCATCGCCACAAAAACTGATGAAGTATCCTTTGGTGACGGTGCTTCCAATATCTACCGTACCCTTACTAATGTAGCAGACGGAAATATTACCGCTGATTCTCATGAAGTAACAACAGGTAGTCAACTGTATACGGAACAAACAGCCCGTACAGCTGCTGATACATTTTTAAATGCAAAAATAGATACTACCAGTGCCGCCTTAGGTCAGGAAATTGACAATGTTGGCGCCCTTTCTGCGGCATTAGCCGGTCTGCATCCCTTGGATTATGACGGTACGGGATCAAAATTCCAGCTAGCTACAGCCATGGGTAATTATGACGGCAAAAAAGCTGTCGCTCTCGGCGGTTTTTACAATGCCAATAAAAACGTGCTCCTCTCCTTTGCCGCTTCCCGTTCTTTCAACAACCATAAAACAGCAGCCAATGTCGGTGCTACATTCCGCATCGGTACTGGCAGCACCCAAAGCGTTCCAACAGCTGCCAATGATGCCCTGCTCCAAAAAGTAAATGCCTTGGTCAACGATGTATCATCCTTAAAACAAGAAAATGAAGAACTCAAAGCCCAATTAGCCGCTTTGCAAAAATAATAAGTAACCCCTTATCCTTATCATGTACAAACAGCGTTTCCAAATCATTTCACTTGCATTGGAAACGCTGTTTATTTTATATGTACTGCCTGTATCTTGTGTAACAATGCCGCTTTTTTAGTGTATTTTTAAAAATAAACCGTACTGTCTGCTTAGTACAAACAATACTATTTTTGTGCTTTTTTTCGTAAAATTACTTGACAAATGTACATAAATCATGTACCATTCACTACAACATTGCAATGTGGTTTACCTGATTTTTATATTTTTATTGATTACACAAGACATTTAAGGGGTTTTCACTATGGGGTACTTAAAAAATTTGACCATCATGTGTTGCTGCTGCCAGCGAATGTGCAGCAAGCATCGCTTCTAATATCCACAAAAGAAGTTATAATTTAACTGCACACTCTATCATCCAGAGCAGCTGAAGGACTGGCCTAATGACGCTGCGGCAACCTCCTATAGGAACGGTGCCAATTCCAGCAGGATTTTTACCTGACAGATGAGCAATATGTAAAGTACCTCTTTGCCTTTTTATGCGCCATCTGTATAGGTGGCGCTTTTTTAGTGCCAATTTTTTACAACGAAAACGCGAGGTGTTTTTTTATGGCAACGGAAACAACTACAATACATCGTTCCAGCCTGCTTCAAAGTGAAGATTGGTGGGCTGTATGGCTGGGACTCTTTATATTCGCATTAGGCGCAGGAAAAATTTGGAATATGGATTTACTCGGCTGGGTAACGGCTTTTGGCGTTTGGATAGACCCGGCAAAATCCATTGCCGCCAATTCCAAAAATTTTGCTTGGCTCGGCGGCGTCGGTTCTGTTATTGCAACGTATCTTTTCACACTCATCGTTACCTCGATTGGCGCGCATTTTATGGGAAATAAAATAAAAAAATTTGCTCTTGGTTTTACAGTTATTTATTGGATTACGATACTTACAAATATCTTTGGCAATTATGCCTATTTAGCAGCTACTCCCAATAAAAGAGACGTGTTTCATATCGGCTGGTCTTTAAGTTTAGGTGAATTAGGTTTTGTCTTTGCCCTTCTCGCCGGTCTGATTATCAGCAATTTCTTCCCCAAAGTAACAGCCTTCCTTTCCGATGCTGCCAAACCGGAATGGTATATCAAAACAGGTATTGTAATTTTAGGCATGAACATCGGCATCCAAACGATCAGTGCCATGAATCTGGCAAGTACGGTTATCATCCGCGGCATGTGCGCCGTCGTCGAAGCTTACCTGATTTACTGGCCTATTGTATACTTTATTGCCCGTAAATTTTTCAAGTTTACGCCGGAATGGGCAGCTCCGATGGCTTCCGGTATTTCTATCTGCGGCGTTGCCGCGGCGATTGCTACAGGCAGCGCCATTCGGGCACGTCAAATTATTCCTACCATCTTGGCTTCTGTTATTATCGTTTTTGTTGCTGTCGAATTGCTCATTCTGCCGTTTGCCGCAGCCTATTTCCTGCCCAGTGAACCGATGGTAGCTGGTTCCTGGCTTGGCTTGGTCGTCAAAAGTGACGGCGGTGCCGTTGCTTCCGGTGCGATTGCCGATACGCTGATTCGCAACAGTGCCCTGCAGCAATTTGGCATCAATTATCAAGAAGGCTGGATTCTCATGGCTACGACGACTTCCAAAGTCTTTATTGATGTTTTCATCGGGGTTTGGTCTTTTATTCTGGCTATTGTCTGGTCCGTATATCATCTCAACAGCCGCAGCGCCGCTACTGACACGAATTATAAAATTTCCAAACGAGAAATTTGGGACCGCTTCCCCAAATTCATCATCGGTTTTGTCGCTTCCCTTGTCATTATTTTTCTGGCCGGCTATGCCAATCCGGATATTGTTGGAGCTGCTAAAGCCGGCGCCGGACAAGCCAATCTCCTGCGCGCTGTATTCTTCGGCCTTTGCTTTTTCTCTATCGGCCTTGTCACCAATGTCCGCAAATTATGGAAAGCCGGTCTTGGCAGAGTAGTCGGCGTATACGCCATCGCACTCATCGGCTTCATTATTTGGGTCGGTCTCTTTATTTCTTATATTTTCTACCACGGTATTGTACCGCCAACGATTTAAAATTTTCCCCAATAGAAAGGAGACACATTTACTATGGCAAATACGATTACCTCATCTTCTTCAACAGCAGATGAATATTACTATAAACATACGAACAACCAAATCAGTAAACAAACCAACCAGATACAGCTCGATGCAGATGCTGATGAATACTTTGAACTGCAGCCTATAGAAAAAAAGCTTTGCGCGTATTCGTTAGGTTTGGGAATACTCCTTATGGTTATTTTTATCATTAGCTTTGAAGCCCTATAATACGTAGACAAAAAGACGCCGTACACTCGCTGCGCAGTCAGTGTCGGCGTCTTTTTTATGCCCAAATACTTACTATGCTATTAGTTGGTTACTGCATCAACACCGTAAGACGATTCATGCGAAAATCTTCTACGATTTGCATAAAATCGCTGCGATGTATAGGATTATCCTCAAAGCCAAACAAATGCGACGCACAGCGGCAGTCCGTACAGCCAAACCCCGGTATGTGCCAAGGGGCAATCGCATCGACAGCACGAGCAATATCATGTTCTAAATCCGCCGTTGTCCGAATGGGAATGACAGCCGTAACGCTGCAGTGCTGCCGCAGATAATCGATATGCCAATGCATCTGCTTGCGTTTTCGCTGATGCCGCGCAAGCCGGGCAGCCATATTCTTTTGAGCAGACCCAGTATATACATAATAGCCCTTGGGAAAATGAATCTGTCCTTTGGCGCCGATGCTAATATCCGCATCTGCTGCTAACTGCAGTACGACCATATAATCACCCCGGTCTTCATTTTCCTGCCGGAGAATTTCTTCTGGATATGTCAGCAGCCGTACCGGCATCGGTGTCGTAAAGCGGGCGTCCCACCGCAGCGCCAACGCTTTCCAATCCAGTACGAGAGCCGCCTGAGCAAAGGCACTGGCAAACGCTGGGTCCGTATGATAATCCGGCAAAAACCAGTGCGCTTTATCCCAATGGACCAAAAATAATACGCCCGTATGAATTCCTTTATCATGCATGGCAGCTAATTCCAAAATATGTTTTCTGCCCCGTTCCGTTACAGCATCGGGAAACATCGCCCCGTCTTTGCCAAAAAGCGTGCAGGATTTGACTTCGACATAAAACAATTCGTCCTGCCGGCAAAGAAGCAAATCAAACCGGCTGTCGCCAACTGTCACTTCCCGCCGCAGCAGATTCCATTCCTCCCAGCCGGGAATCAAATGCTGCTGCACCAGCCAGGCTGCCGTATCATTGTTATACTGTGTATCCAATAAAATAGGCCTGCCGTCCCGTTCAATCCCTACGACATCATACGCTGTCTTTCGCCCTGGCTTGGCTGCCTTTCGGAGGTACATCGGCACATGGGGAAACAGCAATTCCCACATGCGGCCCGGATTGGGCATATGGCAGACAACCGCCTGCCCATCCAATTCCACATGGGCGATAAAGCGATTCGGCCTGTCTATAAAATATCCCTTACAGAGATATTGATTGATTTCCATTCTGCCACTCCTCTCTTTTTTGACTGCACCTTTAGTATATCACAAAAAAACAGCCGAACCGCTGCCGGTCCGGCTGTCTGAATAGGGGAATAGGAATAAACCAATCAAATGATAGGGAATGGTGTCTTACTGAATTTCAATCGTATGTTTTGCTTCTACTTGCTGCGGTTCTTCTTTAGGAAGTGTAATCGTCAGCACACCGTTTTCAAAGGATGCCTGAATACCTTCTTTTTGAATACCGCTGACTGGGAACTGACGGCAGAACGAGCTGCTCATCCGTTCTTTGCGAATATAGTTTTTCTGTTCATCTTGTTCGTCTTTGCGTTCTACGTGAGAAGCCGACAAAGTCAATACATCGTTGTCATAAGTCAGGTTGATATCTTCTTTGGCAACGCCCGGCATATCTGCCGTCAAAACATACGCATCGCCTTTATCTTCAATATCAACTTTGGGTACGTTATACGAGCTGTCTGCCGGCCACATAAAGTTGTTGAAGAAATTATCAAAAACATCAGGAACAGCAAAATCATTTGTATTTACAATAGGAAATAAGCTAGTCATAACGCATACCTTCTTTTCTGATTACACAAACTTCAAATCATATACAGCTTACTGTACAGCGATTCGATGGCTTTCAGCTACTTTCTTCGGATCTTCCTTCGGCATGACAATCGTCAAAACGCCATCTTTAAAGTTGGCCTGAATGCCTTCTTTTTGAATGTTCTGTACGCTGAACTGACGGCAGAAAACCTTGCTGGTACGTTCTTTGCGAATATAATTTTTCTTTTCTTTTGCGTCTTTTTCTTCTTTTGTTTCTTCATGTTTAGCCGATAAGGTCAATACATTATCATCGTATGTAACGTTGATATCTTCTTTGGCAACACCCGGCAAATCTGTCGTCAAGATGTACGCTTTGTCTGTATCTTCAATATCAACTTTAGGAATACTATAGGAACCATCAGACGGTTTCATGAAGTCATTGAAGAAGCTGTTAAATACGTGATCAGGGAATAAGAAATCATTGTTTGTTACTGGAAATAAGCTTTTCATCATAAAACCCTTCTTTCAAAATCATCAAACTTTTATGTCATCGGTAAGCGGTTTGTTCTTTAGTCTTTTTATTCTTTTGACCTTTTAAGGTATCTCTCTATAACCTCTTTCCGATTACAATTATGTTATACATTATATTAGCACTCTTGTCAATAGAGTGCTAATAATTTTTCTTATTTTTTTAAAAAATAGACGTGCTTTGCACACGCCTATTTCTTTATTTGATTCTTAATCTTCCAGCCAATCGCCAGTAAAAGTAACGGCTGCCGGACCGGTCATATATACATTGCCATCTTCTTCATTATATTCAATATGAAGTGTCCCGAGATACAGCTGTACATCGACGCTGCGGCCGGTAAATCCGTTGAGATACGAACCGACAGCACAGGCACAAGAACCGGTACCGCAGGCCAGGGTAGCGCCGGCACCCCGTTCCCATGTATGTACTTTAATCGTATGATTGTCAATAACCTGAATAAAGTTCATGTTGGTCTTGCGGGGAAATGCTTTATATGTTTCAAATTTCGGACCCAGTTCATGAAGGTTTACGGCATCTACGTCGCGAACGTACGTCATCGTATGAGGTACGCCCATCAAAAGGCTGGTAATTTTGTACGTTTTGCCGTCGATTTCAATCGGTTCATCTACAACAGGACCGGCAGGACCTTCCATAGGAATCTGCGCTCTGTCTGTAAACGGTTTGCCCATATTAATCGTAACCAAGCTGACTTTGCCGTCATCCCCTACTGTCACTTTCGGTTTCATAATGCCTGCCAACGTTTCTACAGCAAATTCTTTTTTAGTAATAATGCCGTGGTCATATACGTATTTGGCAAAGCAGCGAATGCCATTGCCGCACATTTCAGCTTCACTGCCGTCGGCATTGATGATGCGCATGCGTACATCAGCCTTTTCACTGGGCACAATGACAATCAAGCCGTCAGCGCCGACACCCGTATGCTGGGCGCACATTTTGACAGCCAACTGGGAAAAATCTTTGTCGGCTCCCTGTTTATCTTCTATGAATACAAAGTCATTACCTAAGCCATGCATTTTTACAAATTTCATTGCAACGTCCTCCTTCATCTGGGAACAACTGGGTAGTATGGTATCTACTCCTTATTATATACAACGGAAAATAGCAGTTATATCAAAAAAATGTTATACTTATTGCAAATCCTGTTATTTTAGGAGGATATATGGAAAAACAAACCGGCTATTTAAAAGAACCGTTAAAGTTATTCTATTTATTAGATAAAAAAAATTGGGCATGTCCCTATCACTATCATGGCTTTGATAAAATCATGCTCTTTCTCCAGGGCCATGTCACATATGAAGTAGAAGGCCAATCCTATGCACTGCAGCCGTATGACATCGTCGTCGTCCGTGCCGGCCAAATACACCGTCCCGTTATTCATGCAGATGCGGTGTACGAACGCATTATTGCTTATATTTCTTCTGAATATCTGCAGCAGTATGACCAGCAGGGCTGCCATTTGACTTCTATTTTCAGTACCTCTACGGCTTCTGTGTTGCGGCAGCCTCAGGAAGCAGGCTCTTTGTACGGCATATCCAGCCGTCTGCGCCAATCGTACAATACCGGACAGACGCCGCGGCATCGGGTACTGCAGGAAACATTGTTTTTAGAATTTTTAATTTACCTGGCCGATGCCTTAGAAACCCATCATATTGGTTCCGTAAAAACAGGAAGGCAGAATGAAAAGACAGCCGCCATTCTGCAGTATATCCATGAACATATTACAGAAGACTTATCCGTTGCAGCGCTCGCCAGCCAGTTTTATATCAGCCCGGATTATTTAATGCATCTGTTCAAAGAAGAAACGGGCCAATCCGTAGGAACATACATCACGGCCAAACGCCTGCTGCTGGCCCGCGAACTCATGAAAAAGCAGCTGCCGCTGACGACTATCTGTTACGACAGCGGCTTCAAACAATATTCTGCATTTTACAGAGCCTGGAAAAAACAATACGGCCAATCTCCCAAAAAAGGAATTCCGCATATGGCAAAAGCCCATCTTCTCGAATGAGTAAGATGGGCTTTTTTTTATGATTTATCTGTTTCGATTATAATTAATCAGGCATCCTGCTTTGACAATTTTCTTTTCATCTTCAGTCATGTCTGCTATATAAAGAGATATTTCTGTAAGCGTATCGCCTACTACATACGCTTTAATATCTTTCATGTCACCATCCAAGGCTTTTTTTATATGCGGCACATAGATATAATCGCCAACTTCAAAGGAAGCATCTGCTTTCATTTGGAACGGCAGCATGCCCCAGTTGATTACATTGGAGCGATACCGTTTGGTCGCATATTCCTTGCAGATATTGGCAAGGCCGCCCAAGACACGCTGACAGCTGGCTGCTTGTTCACGCGCTGAGCCGTCGCCTGGTTTGACGCAGTAAATCATACTGCCAATTTCGACTTGGGACATATCCGCATCAGCAAATTTTTCTTGTATAGTGGCAAATACTTTTTTCAGATGCGAATCGATACTTGCCGGACAGTTGCCTGCCATGCGTGCCCGTTCTGCCACATCTACATCTTTGGCACGGCCTACATAATCGGGGTCACGCCGCGACAAGGTAAACTCAGCCAAGCCCAACGGGTTGGAACGATAGGATGACGTTTCTCCTGAAGGAATCAATTCATCTGTTGTCGTGACCGGATCCATAATCTTCGAGCAAACTTTGAGCAGAATGTTGTCTGCCAAGGCTTCCATCGACGGCCAATCTTTGATGTTCGGCCCGTAAACCAGCGAAGTCTGTTCTTCTGCTTTACCAAATCCCTGATATACACGGGATTCATAAGAAGCATTATCGTATTCATATGGGGCTTCTTTATAATCATCCATATATCCGTCCGCAGAGGTCAAGACACCGCCATTTGCAGCTGTCGCCGCAATAGAACGGGCATCCATCAACGCAACGGCCGAGAACTGACCGTTACCCGGCTTAGACCCTTCACGATTCGGGAAATTACGTGTCGTATGACGAATACTAAAGGCATTATTCGCCGGCGTGTCTCCGGCACCAAAACATGGGCCGCAGAACGCTGTTTTCATAATCGCACCGGCAGCCATCAAATCTGCTGCCGCGCCTTTGCGTACCAAATCCATATACACAGGCATAGACGACGGATAGACATCTAACGTAAAGACGCCATTGCCGCAGCTGGCATGTTTTAAAATATGAGCCGCTGCCATGACATTACTGTAATTGCCGCCGGCACAGCCAGCGATAATTCCCTGCTGTACATGAAGCTTGCCGTCTGCTATTTTATCTGTCAGGCTAAAGGGAATGTCTTTATTGCTCATGCGGCTTTTGATATTTTCTTCTGTTTCATGCAAAATATCAGCCAAGTTGGCATTCAATTCATCAATCGTAAATGCATTGCTCGGATGCATCGGCATAGCAATCATCGGTTTAATCGTGTTGAGGTCAATATAAATCATACCGTCATAATACGCAATATCAGCAGGATTCAGTTCTTTATAATCCTGAGGGCGGCCATGCTGCGTCAAGTACGCTTTGGTATCTTCGTCAGTACGCCATACAGAAGACAAACAAGTCGTTTCTGTCGTCATGACATCTACGCTGTTGCGGTAATCCGTAGACATAGACGCAACGCCGGGACCGACAAATTCCATCACTTTATTTTTGACGTAGCCGTTTTTAAATACAGCACCTACAATCGCAATGGCAATATCATGCGGGCCTACTGCCGGATTAGGCTTGCCTGTCAGGTACACGCCGACAACACCGGGATACGCCACGTCATACGTATCACACAGCAGCTGTTTTACCAGTTCGCCGCCGCCTTCGCCGACAGCCATCGTTCCCAGCGCGCCGTAGCGAGTATGGCTGTCTGAACCGATAATCATTTTGCCGCATCCTGCCATTTTTTCACGCATGTACTGATGAATAACCGCCACATGCGGGGGGACAAAAATACCGCCGTATTTTTTAGCTGCAGACAAGCCAAATACATGGTCATCTTCGTTAATCGTACCGCCGACTGCACAAAGCGAATTGTGACAGTTTGTCAGCACGTAAGGCAGAGGAAACTTTTCCATACCGGAAGCTTTTGCCGTCTGAATAATACCGACAAACGTAATATCATGGGATGCCATAGCATCAAATTTGATTTTCAAATGTTCCATATTGTCCGCTGTATTATGCGCTTTCAAAATGGAATAGGCAATGGTTCCCTTCCGAGCTTCATCCCGGTTTGGCTTCTTTCCAGTAAGTTGTTCTACTTTAGCCGCTTCTTGTTCTGGTACAATTTCCGTACCATGAATCAAATACGCGCCTCCTCTATACAATTGAATCATGAGTTTAGCCTCCTCTGCACAGTCCTAAAAACTGTTGTATAGTAGCAATTTCTCATACAGAAATTTATGTAATTAGATTTCACATTATAAAATTTTTCTGCATTCACCTCATATTATATCATAATTATTCTTATTGTGACTACCCTTGTCTCTTTCTTTTTCTCATTATTTTTATTTTATTTTTACCTTAACTATGCTATAATAACTTATAATTTATAAGAAAAACCACCGTCATATTCGCAAGACATTTTTATGAATATCACGGAATAATTAACAATGGACATTTATCCTTGCAGGAAAGAGAGGAATCACTTTGGACAAAAATATCTACTTAGCCCAATTCTATGGAAAATCACAGAATTACACCCAGATTCCCCGTGAATGGTACTCTAAATACGGTGTAAAACGAGGTCTGCGCAACGAAGACCATACGGGCGTACTTGTCGGGCTGACCCGCATTGCCGATGTTGTCGGGTATCAGCGTGACGCTTCTGGGAATAAAGTCAATTGTGATGGCGTACTCTATTATCGCGGCATCGATATTCGCGATTTAGTAAAAAAAGAGAAATATAACGGCTATTTATATGAACAGGCCAGCTTCCTCTTGCTATTTGGGTATTTACCGTCTCATGACGAATTGCATGCCTTCTGCAACGTATTGCAGGACGGGTATGACTTGCCGGATGATTTTTTGGAAATGAATCTGCTGCGTCTTCCCGGTAAAAACTTGATGAATAAATTACAGCATGCATTACTGACATTATATAATTATGACCCCGATCCGGATAATACTGACGTATACCAGACGCTTCGCAAAGGACTGAATATTATGAGCAAGCTTCCGTCTATTGCCGTCTATGCCTATATGTCCAAAATTCATTATTATCATCGGAAAAGTCTTGTTATTCACTATCCGCGCAAAGACTATTCTACAGCAGAAAATATTTTATCCATGCTGCGCCCTGACAGTAAATTTACGGCGCAGGAAGCACAGCTGCTCGACTTGCTCCTGTTTCTCCATGCAGATCACGGCGGCGGCACCAACTCCACCTTTACCAATGTCGTCGTTTCTTCCACCAACACGGATATTTATTCCAGCATGGCAAGTTCTGTCGGCGCCCTGAAAGGGCCGCGCCACGGCGGTGCCAATGTTCGCACATCCATTATGATGGAAAATATTATCGATGCTATCGGCACTAAGGCTACAGACAGCCAAATCAAAGGGATTATACAAAAAATTTTGGATAAAAAATTTAAAGACAATACAGACGGCCTTGTCTATGGGTTTGGTCACGCTGTATATACCTTGTCCGATCCCCGTGCGGAAATCATGCGGCATTACTGCGGCAAACTGGCTAAAGAAAAAGGCATGGAAGATATTTTCAACTTTTACAATCATTTTGAACGCATTGCCACCAAGGTATTAACAGAAAAAACAGGCATGGATATTTGCAGTAATGTCGATTATTACAGCGGCTTTGCCTATCATATGCTCGGCATTCCCCGCGATTTGTACACGCCGCTCTTTGTTATCAGCCGTATGGTCGGCTGGCTGGCTCATAATATTGAACATAAACTGTATGACAATCGTATTGTCCGCCCGGCTGCCAAATACGTTGGCGATTTAATGGACTACATACCCATGGAGGATAGATAAGATGAAGACAATTACTGTATTTAAAGGCGACGGCATCGGCCCGGAAATTACAGATGCCGTGATTGAAATCTTAAAAGCAGCACATGCACCGCTCAACTATGAATTTTTCAACGTCGGCGCTGCTGAATACGAACGAAACGGCGCGCTTATTCCGGAAGAAGCCTTTCAATCCTTTGAAAAAACACATCTTTTATTAAAATCCCCTATTACGACACCTATCGGCAAGGGATTCCGGTCTCTCAATGTCACGCTGCGCAAAAAATATGACCTCTATGCCAATATTCGTCCGGCTAAGTCCAATGCCGCTGTACCGACGCCATTTCCGAACGTAGATATTGTCACTTTCCGTGAAAACACAGAAGGATTATATGTCGGCGTAGAATATAAAATCAATGACGATACTGTTCATGCTATCAAAATCATTACCCGCAAAGCCAGTGAACGCATCATCCGGGCAGCCTTTGAATATGCCGTTTCCCACAACCGCAAAAAAGTAACCTGTGTTCACAAAGCCAATATTTTGAAAATGACAGACGGCATGTTCCTCGACATTTTCAAAACGATTGCCAAGGAGTATCCGCAGATTGAAAGTGATGACAAAATCGTTGACAATACCTGCATGCAGCTCGTTATGCATCCGGAAACGATGGATGTTATCGTCACGCCCAACCTCTACGGCGATATTCTGTCCGACCTCACCAGCGGGCTTATCGGCGGCTTAGGCCTGATGCCTTCTATGAATATTGGCGACAAGTATGCCATGTTTGAAGCCGTTCACGGCAGTGCGCCGGATATTGCAGGCAAACATATTGCCAATCCTACAGCACTTCTCTGGTCAGCATGCATGCTCTTGGAATACATCGGTGAAACTGCCATTGCTGCCAACATCCGTCAAGCCGTAGACCGTGTTTTAGCAGAAAAACAATATCTTACACCTGACCTAGGCGGCAGTGCTTCTACCGAAGCCTATCGCGATGCCGTAATAGCCAAATTATAAATATATATCGCTGTATTTAAGGGCTGGTCGTGACAAAACGACCGGCCCTTTTGTCTTGTTGACAAATGATATATCTATTTTATACAATGGTGTCAATTACGATAAGGAGATGGCATTATGAATATAACGGTTTTAGGCTGCGGCCGCTGGGGCTCGTTTCATGCCTGGTATGCTGACCATATTGGACATACCGTTACCCTTTGGGGCAGAGACAGTTCACCAAACTTAAAAGAATTAATGACAACCAGAAAAAATGAATATGTAACACTCCCCTCTTCTATTCTGTTGACATCTGATTTGATACAAGCCATTTCTTCTGCCGACATATGCATTCTTTCCATCAGCGCACAGCAAGTCCGCTCCTTTGCCAAACAGCTGCATGACCTGCCTGTCCCTTTGACCAAGCCCATCATCTTGGCGATGAAAGGCCTGGAAATCGGCAGCGGCAAACGGCTGACAACCGTAATGGAAGAAGAACTCGGTCCGAAAGTGCAGACAGCTGTCTGGGTAGGCCCGGGACATGTGCAGGATTTTGTCAGCGGCATGCCAAACTGCATGGTTATGGCTTCTAAAGATACGGCATTGACTCATAGACTGGTCGATATATTTACCAGCCCGCTCATCCGCTTTTATTATGGACAAGACTTATTGGGCATCGAAATCGGCGCTGCTGCTAAAAACGTCATGGGGATTGCTGCCGGCATGCTGGACGGCGCCCATCTGACCAGTCTGAAAGGGGCTTTGATGGCCCGGGGGACCCATGAATTATCTGTATTAATCAAAGCGTTGGGCGGCAACGAAATGACCGTTTATGGCTTAAGCCACCTCGGCGATTATGAGGCAACGCTCTTTTCTTCTCACAGCAACAATCGTCGTTTTGGAGAAGATTTTATTCAGGGAAAACCATTTAAAAAATTGGCAGAAGGCGTATATACAACCGAAGCGTTAATGGATTTATCCCAACAGCTGCATATCGAGCTTCCCATTACGGCTGCTGTACATGCCATTATTCAAGACCATCAATCGCCGCAAGAAGTTCTCGCTTCCTTATTTTTGCGTTCTACTAAAACAGAATATTAAAAAATCCCTCATATATCTTTTCTCTAAAACAATAAGATATATGAGGGATTCTTTTATTTCGTTTCTACAGCAGCCGGCATCTCATGCCGTGTAACGAGCAGCTTATCTACCCGCAAATTGTCCATTTTTACAACTTCAAACGTAAACTCATTCCAAGTATACGTATCTTTTTCTTGGGGTATGCGGCCAATCCCATAGGTTACCAACCCAGCCAGCGTCTTGTATAAATCTTCATCTTCTTCAGGAAGTTCTTCTTCTATTTCAAAGTAGTCTTTAAACTCTTCAATCGTCAGCAGTCCTTCCATAAGCCATTGGTTGGTTCCTTGTTTTACAATCCGATTGGCATTTTCTTTTTTCTCTTGTTCACCAGAAGGCATGCTGCCGACTAATTCTTCCAAGATGTCATGCAGTGTCAAAATACCGCTGAAACTGCCGTATTCATCCAAAACAGCCGCTTCATGAACACTTTCTTCCCGAAAGACAGACACTACTTTCATAATATCCATCGATTCCGGAACAAAGACCGGTTTTTGTATGCTTTCTTCAACAATCGCACCTAAAGATACGTGTTGTTTCGTTTGTACGGCTTCATAGTACTTTTGGAATACGGTATTCACAGTAATCATGCCTAAAAACTCATCCAAAGACCCTTTGCCCACAGGAAGATGTACGTGATTGCAGGAGATAATCTCTTTGATCATCGAATCTTCTGTATCTTCCAAATCAATCCAATCTACCTGCGTCCGATTCGTCATAATATCGCTGACGTTCATATCTGCCAGGCGGAATACCCTGTCAACCAATTCTGGTTCTTCTTTTTCAAACGCACCTAATTCAGCGCCTTGTTCCAACAGAAGCTTGATTTCTTCTTCCGTCACCGGATGTACTTCCGGCTTGGATACGCCTATCAGCCTTGTAACTAACGCTGTCGAAGCAGATAAAACCCAAATCAAGGGGGTGCACAACGTACAAAAATACAACATGGGCCGAGCCAGCATACAGGACAATTTTTCAGGATTGTCGATGGCAATTCGTTTAGGAACAATTTCTCCAAAAATAATCGTTAAATACGTGACCACTGCTACAATCGTCGTCAAGCTGATACTGTACGCATACGGTTCCAGCCCCGGTATCATGGCTACATATTTGGACATTGGCTGCGCCATTTCCGTACCGCCGTATACACCTGTAAGCAGGCCCAACAGCGTAATACCAAACTGGACAGCAGAGAACATTTTATTTGGGTTTTCCCGCAGTTTCAGAACAATTTCTGCGGACTTGTTTCCCTCTTCCGCAATCGCTTCCAGCCGGGCCTGTCTGCAGCTGACAATCGACATTTCCAACATAGAAAAAACACCATTGCCAAGAATAAGCAAGACAATAACCAAACATTGTTTTCCTAGGGAAAATTCCAAAACCAATCACGTCTCCTTTTATAATACAACCATACTTTTTAGGATTTATTATACATGGTTTTATTAGGTATAACAAGTTTTATCCTCTAAAAAAGAGACTTGCCAAAGGAGTTAGTATCATATACTCTCTCTTTTTTTTACAATGTCATAGTAATACGACAAACCTATACACTCAAAACGGTATCGTAAAAAAGCTGTAACAAAATGACCCAAAAAACCGCATTTTGTTACAGCTTCTGTTTTTGTTAGTATTTGTTTACCACCATGGCCCGACTCCAATGCCGATACCGCCGTGATGATGCCAGCCGATGCCCACACCGACGCTGACATTGGGACCGCGGCGATAGCCGCCATCATAGGGATCGGCCGTGTCGACAACGGTAACATCCTGCGTAAATGTTCTCGTCGCATCCCCTATTTTAATATCGACGACAACGCTTGTCTTCCCTGCCGCAGCAGGAACAATATTCATTTTATCGGAAATCGTCGCCACATGCGCGTTCAGACTCGTCATTTTAATATCATACGGAATCATTCCCGGCACATGTACCCGGACAATGCCATAACTTCCGACAGGAATTCGTTTCGGATAGACAATGACTTCTGTCTTTTTCAGCATTTCTTCCGCATTACCAAAGATAAGTTCAGCATCTTTTTCATCGTGAAGCCGCCAAACACAAGACGTATCTTTCGCGATAAAATAGCTGCTTTTTAGGGTATGCGTGTAGGTATCATAAGCATTTACATGATAAAAATATTTACTTGTCAAATTTTTATCAATACGAAAATAGTAGTTGGTATCCAATCCTGTCTTATCGGCAGGAATACTTTGCAGCAATGCTGTAATTTTATCATACGTACTTCCTGAAGTAATATAATACGCATCCAAGTTCTTCATTTGTACAGACGGATCTACGGACTGTATCTTCGCCGTATCTCCTGCTAGGCTGGATATTGCCGCACTAAAGCAGCACAACATTGTCAGAACACATATACGCCACCATTTCATATGCTATTCCTCCCTGCCGTTTTTTATCTTACAAATCCAGATTTCGTACTTTCTTAGCATTATCCTGAATAAATTTACGCCGCGGTTCTACTTTATCCCCCATGAGAACGGAGAAAATTCGATCTGCTTCAGCCGCATCTTCCAAGTGAACGCGAAGCATAGTCCTGTTTTCCGGGTCCATTGTCGTTTCCCAAAGCTGTTCCGGATTCATTTCCCCAAGCCCTTTATAACGCTGAACGACGACGCTGTTGTCGCGTCCCAGTTCATCTAATTTCTGATTCATGGCTTCATCTGAGAAATAATACCATACCTGCTTGCCTTTGCGCACTTGATACAGCGGCGGCTGTGCAATATATACATGTCCTTCTGTAATCAACGGTTTCATAAACCGATAGAAGAATGTCAGCAGCAGTGTCCGAATGTGCGCACCGTCTACATCGGCATCTGTCATAATAATAATCTTGTCGTAGCGGCGTTTATTAATATCAAATTCTTCGCCGATACCGGTACCAAATGCCGTAATCATAGAACGAATTTCATCATTGGCCAAAATTTTATCCAAACGCGCTTTTTCAACATTAATAATTTTACCGCGCAGCGGCAGAATTGCTTGGAATCTGCGATCTCGCCCTTGTTTTGCAGAACCGCCTGCCGAATCCCCTTCGACCAGATAGATTTCTGTCATTGCTGAATTTTTATCTGAGCAGTCGGCCAGTTTGCCGGGAAGGCTGCTGATTTCCAATGCATTTTTACGGCGTGTCAATTCGCGGGCACGGCGGGCAGCCTGCCGCGCGCGGGATGCAGAAATCGTTTTGTTGATAATCGCTTTGGCTTCACTGGGGTGTTCTTCCAAATATTCTTTCAGCCCGTCGGAAACGATGTTATCGACAATCCCTTTGACTTCGCTGTTGCCTAATTTGGTTTTGGTCTGCCCTTCAAACTGCGGTTCCCGTACTTTAACACTGACAATCGCTGTCAGCCCTTCACGCACATCATCACCGGATAAATTGTCTTCATTATCTTTCAAAATGCCGGAAGAACGGCCGTAATCATTTATAGTTCTAGTCAAACCGGAACGGAAGCCGCTTAAATGCGTGCCCCCTTCTTCTGTAAAAATATCGTTGACAAAGGTCAGTATATTTTCACTGTAGCCGTCGTTATACTGCATGGCAATATCGACAAGAACCTGATTTTTTTCACCTTCCAGCGATATAATCGTCTGATTAACCGGTTGTTTATTTTCGTTCAAAAATTCAACAAAAGACGTTAAACCGCCTTCATAGCAGTATACTTCACTTTTTCCCTGGCCCCGTTTATCAGTCAGTGTAATATGCAGGCCTTTATTCAAAAATGCCAATTCTCGCAGACGTGTTTTCAACGTATCAAAATCATATATCGTATCCGGGAAAATTTCATGGTCCGGCTTGAAACTTACCTTAGTCCCTGTTTCTTCATCTTTTTCCAACGGACGAATTTTTTTCAGCGGCTGTTCTGTGCGGCCGCGTGTAAAAGAAATATTCCATAAATAGCCGTCACGCTTGACAGCTACCTTGGTCCATACACTCAAGGCATTGACAACGGAAATACCAACACCATGCAAGCCGCCGGAAATAGGATAGCCTTCGCCGCCGAACTTGCCGCCGGCATGCAGGACCGTCAATACGACTTCTACTGCCGGTTTTCCCACTTTATGCATAGCTACAGGAATACCGCGGCCGTTATCCACAACAGTAATGCTATTGTCTTCTTCTATCGAGACTTCAATATGGGTACAATATCCAGCCAATGCTTCGTCGATACTATTATCAACGACTTCATACACGAGGTGATGCAGGCCGCGAAGCGACGTACTGCCAATATACATACCAGGACGTTTACGAACGGCTTCCAAGCCTTCCAATACTTGAATCTGCTCAGCGCCATAATCTATATGTTTGTCTTGCGACATGTAACAATTCCTCCTATTCGAAACACTTTTTAACATCTTATTATATCGCATTTTTGTATTATTTTATAGGGGATGACGGTGCAAACCTAGGCTTTTTAAATAATTTTTTATACCGTTCCACTAGTGTTTCCAACGTAATCGGCGCAGCATAAATCCCGTCTTCCGTCACTACATAACAGCGAACCGGCCCCGCTTCTTTTCCCGATACGGAAATAAAGGGCTGATAATACTGCTGCAGCGGATTGGATTTGTTCGATTTGCGCGGATGGGCTTTAAACATCACTACGATACGCCGTACATCAATCATTTGATTGCCGCCGATGTGTAGATACATCTTCTTTTCTCCTATACTTTTCTGCCAAATTATGAATAAAAGAATCGGTCATCTCCGTAGGATTTTTACGAGTGACAAACAATGCCAGCATCATATCATCTTCTGCTGTATCACAATTATGATGAATCCGCTCTATGTACCGATAAATACAGTCACGGCGGATTTCATTATACAGCTCAACGTATATTTTTTTCCCCTGCGGTATATAACCATGCTGTGTCAGTTCTTCTACTGTCAGCCATGGCATTTTGATAAGTATATCATGCAGCTGTTTCTTTTTTTTCTGCCTGATTTCCAAACGGCACAAATAACAGATAGTTTCTCCCGGCTGCAAAAACCTGCCGCAGCAGGGACAAACGCTCCGTCCTGCCTGCATATAAGCAACTTTTCTTTTTTCCTGCAAAAACCGCAGCTGCCTGATTTGCTCCTGCAGCCGGGACGGCAAATGAGCCGTTTCCTGGTAAATTTTATCTACCAGTTCTTTAGGAAGGATAATGTTGTTTAAATTTTCTGCCGGAAAAGCACGTTCTTCTTCGCCGTCCAGTTTTTCATAGACAACAGCTGCCGGTTTTCTGCCGCTGCGCACCAACCGTATATCACGAATGTAACTTTCATGAATAAATGTATTTATTTTTTCAATCAGTTGTTTTTTATGCATAAATAGCTGGTTCATCCAGACAGAATTCAGTACAGCAACGATAACCGTCTGACCGTCAAACTGCTGTATATAAGAATATTTAGCAATCTGCACGCCGACAATTTCTGACCAGGAAAGCTTTGCCTGATACAGTTTATACGGCGTCAGCAGTTTATGTTCCTCCAATATTTTCGGAATCGCCATTCCTGCTTTTTCCAGCGTATGTGTCCGTTCTTCCATGGCCTTTTACCTTGCCTTCTTCAATGCAAATATAATGATATCCCGGTATGGACTGAAAAACAGTCGGCTCAGTTGTCGTAATAAACGTCTGAATACGCTCACGGACAAATTCCAAAAGCGCTTCGCGCCGTGCCGCATCCAGTTCACTCATGACATCATCCAGCAGTAATACCGGATATTCTCCCGTTTCAGACTTGACATACTCTAATTCAGATAATTTTAACGCGAGCACGGCTGTGCGCTGCTGCCCCTGGGAGCCAAATTTTTTCAAGTCCGCGCCTTCTACGGCAAAGGCCAAATCATCGCGATGGGGCCCTACAGAAGTAGACATGCGGTACATATCTTCTTGTAAATGGTCCTGCAGCAAGCGATAATACCACGACGCATCGCAGCGGTACGACTGCGTGCTGTCCTGTACGGTATCATATGGCTGTACATAGGATATCGTCAGGTTTTCGCTGCCGCCAGTCAGACGACGATGAATCACACCGGAAAGAAAACTGATTTTATGAAGCGCTGCCAACCGCTTTTTGACAATTGCCGCGGCAAACGCCGCAATCTGATGATCCCATTCCTCAATGGAAAAATGACCTTCATATTTCATTTTCTTCAGCAAAAGATTCCGTTGAGACACAGCCCGGTTATACTGCAGCAGTTCTTTGTAATATGTAGGATTGACTTGAGATATTTCCATATCCATAAAACGGCGCCGCAGTGCCGGACTGCCTTTGATCAGCTGCAAGTCTTCCGGCGAAAACAAGACTTCATTCAATGTCCCTACGAGTTCGCGCTGCGGTACTTTGGTTTCATTAATCCACAGCTCTTTTTTAGCGAGTTTGGATAGAATTATTTTTACCTGCTGCGCTACGCCGCTGCGAAAAAAATTAATAATAACGCTGGCATCGCTGCTATTCCACTGAATTAGGTCCGCATCGGCAATGCCTCGATAGGACTTGCCGACGCCCCCCATATACAGTGCTTCCAGCAAATTGGTTTTTCCCTGCCCATTTTTTCCATATAATATAATGATAGATTTTGGAAATGAAATTTCTTCCTGTTTATAGTTACGGAATTGGTGAAGACGGACAGATTGTATATTCATATTTATGCACCAACTATTTCATATTTACCGACTTCTTTAATTTCTACAATGTCTCCTGGATACAGCTTTTTGCGTTTGGCTTTGCATAAATTTCCATTGATATAAATTCTATTCTCATCTAGCAGAAATCGAATTTCTCCGCCGCTCTGCAAGATGCTTGCCCATTTCATAAATTGGTCCAGCTGTATCATATCAGTTTCAATTTTAATTTTTTCCATTTATTTTGTCCTCATCGGTGTAACAACAAATACGCAGTCAGTTTGTCCTTTATCTTGTACCAGCATCGGACTGTTTTTGCGCAATTTCAAAACGACTTCATCATCATGACAATGTTTGAGCATATCCAAAATAAATTTGCCGTTAAACGAAATATCCAGCGGTTCGCCTTCCATCTGGCAGGGAACAGAGTCTTCAATCGTGCCGTAATCTGGATGCTGACTCATCATTTTTATTTCATTGTCTGCAATAACAAAGTTGATAACGTTGTACTGTGCATCTTTGGCTACGATAGATGCGCGTTCAACCGCGCCGGTAAACTCTGCTCGGTTAATCGTAATGGTACATTGAAAATCTGTCGGGATAACACGGCGGTAATTCGGAAATTCACCTTCAATTAACCGAGTACGAATATATACATTTCCAAATTTAATTGCTAAATAGCTGCGAACTGCTGTTATTTCAACAGTTTCCGGAATATCGGTCGGCAGCTGACGGGAAATTTCAGCTAATAAGCGACTGGGAATCACGGCTTGCAGCGGTGTTTCAATCGGCGTTTCCAACGAAGAGGATTTCAGGGCCAGCCGATGGGTATCTGTTGCAACCATGGAAATATTATTTTGTTGTACATCTAAAAAAGTTCCCATAAAAATCGGGCGGGCTACGTCTGTTGCGCAGGCGTATGAAGTGTTGTCGATTAAATCTTTCATAATAACGCTGGTCGTATCAAAATGGGAGTAGCCATTTTCTACAATTTCGACTTCCGTAAAATCGTTGGGATTCATGGTCAGGCATTCAAATTTTAATTTGCCGCCTTTAATAATCAGTTGGGTGTCAGCATCTTCTTTAAGAATTTCAATTTCATCACTAGGTAGTTTTCTTGTCAGTTCCATCAAGTACGGGTTGGCAATAAATGCTTCACCGCTTTCTTCGATGATGCCGGGAACAATGGTTTTAATACCCATATCATAGTCGTTGGCTTGAAATTCAATGGTATTGTTGATGGCTTTAATCAGAAGACCGTTTTCAGAGGCTAGGTTGTTGCTTTTGTTTTGTGCAACTTTTTGTACGGTCTGTAAGCCTTTGTTTAGATCTTCTTTTTTTAGTTTGAGTTTCATTGGTGTATCCCCTTTTCTGCGCTTAGTCTTTTAGTTTTAGTAAATTAAAAAAATAGTAGTCGTAGTAGTAGAGGCTGTGAATTTGTGGATAAGTCAATAAAAACGGCTATTTTAAGCTGTCCACAAATGTGTATAACTTGTGGATAAATTGGTTTTATTTGTCCACAAATCCACTTTTTTTCTGGAATTTTAAATCATGCACAAAGTATCTACAGCCTATCATCCTACTTATCCACACCTTTAATTTTATTTTGAAGTTTCTCTATAGACTCTTTAAACCGGGCATCTTTTTCTATTAATTTCATCACTTTCATACAGGCATGCATTACTGTCGTATGGTCACGGCCGTTGAAGGCAGTCCCAATATGCGGATACGTATTGCCTGTCAGTTCGCGGCACAAATACATAGCAATCTGACGCGGCAGCGCAATATCTTTTGTCTTTTTCTTACCCATCAGTTCTTTATAATTTACATTATAAAAAGAGCATACGGCTGACGTAATTTCATCAATCGTAATATATTTTTTTTCTTCCTTATTTTTTACTAAATACTGCAGCGCACGGTGTGCGTGCTGTTCAGTGATGGTACGCGCATCTTCTACGGAAGCCAAGTACACTACATTATTGAACGCACCGGATAATTCACGAATATTTTCACTACCATTGGTAGCAATATACGTAATGGCATCATTTTCAATCGTAATACCTTGTTTTTGCGCCCATGTTCGTAAAATAGCAATTCGCGTTTCTAAATCCGGCGGATCTATCCAAGTAACCATGCCGCTTTGGAAGCGGGAACGAAGACGGTCTTCGAGTTTATTGATATCCTGAGGCGCTCTGTCGCTGGTAAAAATCATTTGCTTTTGCCCTTGATAGAGTTTGTTGAAGGTATGGAAAAACTCTTCTTTGGAGCTGTCTTTTTCCCCAAAGCCCAAAAATTGAATATCATCGACGAGAAGAACATCGATATTTCGATATTGCTGGCGGAAATTTTCTGTGCTTTTATCTTGAATTGACTGGATGAAATCATTGACAAAATCTTCACTGGTTATGCAGCGAAGACGCATGTGTGGAAATTTTTGCAGGATTCGGTTGCCTATGGCATGCATCAAATGTGTTTTTCCCAGGCCGCTGTCTCCATATATATATAAAGGATTATATTTTTGTGCCGGCGCATCGGCGACAGTGGTGGCAAATGTATAGGGAACCCGGTTGCTGTTGCCGACGATAAAGTTTTCAAAGGTATAATTGGGATTCAAATTCGTTTCCTGATGCATATCTGGAGGCATAATTTTTTCAGCCCGTTTTACTACAAAAGAAGCGGGCTGTTGTTGAACCTGGTTAGGAGATGGCGTGTCTATGACAGGCAGTTCAGGCTGCACCCATTCTACAGATTGATGCGGCGGTACCTTGTCCAAATGTACGGTTTCATACAAGTCCTGTTCCGGTACGGATGAAGCCGCTGGCTGCGGTGGCGGTGTCGATGCCGCAGCAGCGTTGTCCATGAGGATAATATGTACCTGTATAGGCTGACCGGTTACTTTTTGTGCCACTTCGTTGAGCAGAGCGGCATAGTTTTTGTTAATAAATGTAAAAATAAATTTTTGCGGTGTTGCCAAGACTAATTTATTTTTTTCGTAAGAAAAAGGAATAAGCGATGATTCAAACCAATTCATATACAATGGCGGCGGCAGTGATTGTTTTAGTTCGTCCAGCATGCCTGTCCATAACGTGGCTAAATCCATTGATTCCATGATACATCCTTCCTGTCTTTTTTATTGTGGATATGTTGATATATCGTATTGTGGATAAGTGCATAATTGAGAGCTGAAAAAAGCGGAAACGCGATAAATATCGAATTTCCGGCCTATGTTAGACTTATCCACAAAATGTGGATAAACTGTTGATAAATCTTTTTTCTATCCACACTTACATCTATCCACATTTTACAACAAAACTATGCACATGGGAAGTGAATTTGTCAAAATAGCACCCCCGATATACTGTGTCAAGTATGCAAAAAAGATATAGCATGCAAAATGCATATTGAGAAAGCAAAAAAAAGTAATTGACAGTATATTTCTTTTTGACTATAATTATGCTGTTATGGTGTAAATTCATTGACTGTCTATTGAGACAAAGGAGGTGTCTATATTGAAACAGACATATCAGCCGAATACATTGTGGAGAAAAAGAACACATGGCTTCCGCGAAAGAATGAAAACAAAAGGCGGCCGCATGGTTTTGAAAAAACGTCGTATGAAAGGCAGAAAGAAACTCTCCGCTTAATCATTACAAGATGAACAGAAAAGTTCCGTCATGGAATTTTTCTGTTTTTCTGGCATTTTTAGGACAAAATGAATGTATGAGCTAAAAAAAGAAAAACGACTGACTAAGAATCGGGAGTATCAGTATGTGTATCGGCGCGGCCGGTCGTATGTAAACAGATTAGCTGTTTTATACGTACTGCCCCGTTCTCCCAAACAGCCTGCCCGCATCGGTTTTGTAACGGGCAAAAAAATTGGATGCGCTGTAGACCGCAATCGCTGCCGGCGGCTGATGAAGGAAGTATATCGTCTTCATCAGTTTGAATTGATTAACGGCGTCGATTTGGTCCTTATTGGGCGCAGTAAATTAAAATATGCTGGATATGAACAAGCTGAACGCAGCATTATGCAGCTGTTCCGGCATGCTAAGGTATTACAAAAGAAGTGATGATGCATGAAACGGTTTCTTATCATCCTTATACGGTTTTATCAAACTTGTATATCACCGTTAAAACCGCCATGCTGCCGGTTTTATCCTACTTGTTCTGCATATGCGCTGGAAGCGCTGCAGAAATACGGCGCTGTGAAAGGGAGTTATTTAGCAATAAGGCGCATTTTGAAATGCCATCCCTTTCATAAAGGCGGATATGATCCTGTGCCGTAATATTCGGTCAGATGAAATAAAGGCTGACTGAGATTATTTTTTTACCCGACAGGAGTTGAGAGTATTGGGATTTTTTAGTGGAATAGCAGACATCCTGACGCAGATTATGACGACCTTCATGGATTACTGTTATGCATTCACACAAAGCATCGGATATCCTAGCTACGGCTTGGCTATCATTATGCTGACGCTGATTATTAAGTTGGTATTATCGCCGCTTACGGCTAAGCAGATTCGTTCGATGGAAGGCATGCAGACCCTGCAGCCTAAAATCAAAGCACTGCAGCAGAAATATAAGGGCAATCAGAAAAAAATGCAGGAAGAAATGGCTAAGCTCTACAAAGAAACAGGAGTCAATCCATTATCCGGATGTTTGCCAATTCTCATTCAAATGCCGTTCCTGATTTCCATTTTCTGGGCATTGCGGGAATATCCTTATGACCCTAATTTTGCACAATTCTTGTGGCTGCCAAGCTTGGGTCAGGCAGACCCGACATACATTATGCCGGTATTGTCTGCTATTTCTACATTTGGCATTCAAAAGCAGATGAGCGGTGCTCAGGTAGCAGCTTCTGATGCACAAGCCAAACAGCAGAAAATCATGCAGATTATTATGCCGCTGTTCATTGGCTGGATTAGTTTAAGCTTCCCAAGCGGTTTGGTTATTTATTGGGTTATTTCAAACGTTTTCCAGTGGGTACAGCAGGTTATCATGTTTCATGGTAAAAAGAAGAGAGGAGCACAGGCATGAGCAGCATTGAAGTAACCGGTAAGACGATTGAAGATGCCGTTCGTTCCGGCTTGGTTCGTCTCGGAAAAATCAAAGAAGAAGTAGACATTGAAGTATTGGCAGAACCGAAAAGCGGTTTTTTGGGTTTTGGAAGCAAGCCGGCTGTTGTTCGTCTTACTGAAAAAACGAAATCTGGTAACACGGCTTCTGCCATACCCGAACATATAGAAGAAACAAAACCGGCAGCAGCACAAGCTGAAGAAACACCTGCTGCAGCTGATACAACCGTATCCGGTACAGAAGATTTGCCGGAAGCGCCGCAAGCAGAAAAAGCTGCTGCAGAAGAAACATTTACAGCAGAAGATGCGGCAGCTAAAGCGAAAGACTTTCTGATGGAAGTCCTGCAGAATATGGGGATTGATGTCATGATTGAAAAGATGATTAAAGCGGATAAAATTATCCTTCATCTTCATGGCAAGAACCTGGGCATTCTTATTGGAAAACATGGTCAGACATTGGATGCACTCCAATATTTAACCAACCTTACGACGAACCAGGGACAGGAAAATCGTCATTTTATTATGCTGGACGTAGAAAATTACCGTCACCGTCGGGAAGAAACTTTGAAGCAGTTAGCAGAACGATTGGCTGGCCGAGTTAAGCGAAGCGGCGAAAAAGTCGTTTTGGAACCGATGAATGGGTATGAACGCAAAGTCATTCATGTGGCATTGCAGAACGAAGAACATGTTCGTACGGAAAGTGAAGGACAAGATCCGTACCGTCATGTCGTCATTTACTATCAGGAATAAAAAAGATATCAAGCAGTGATTAGTCATAAAGAGCAGATTATTCACTGGTGAAAACGAAAAAAAACCGGTGCGCTGCACCGGTTTTTTTGAAAGGAGAATGGATGGTGTACGATACAATAGATACGATTGCAGCCATTGCTACGCCCTTGGGGGAAAGCGGTATTGGCATTATTCGTATCAGCGGTTCTCAGGCTTATGCTGTAGGAGATGCTATTTTTCGCAGTACGTCTTCTACCCCATTAGCCAAACGGCGGGACCGTTCGATTCAATATGGTACGATTGTCGATGAACAAAACAAACCGGTAGATGAAGTCATCTTACTCATTATGAAAGGCCCCCATTCCTATACAGCAGAAGATGTATTGGAAATTCAATGCCATGGCGGTCGGCAGTCATTGGAAGAAATTATGGGCCTTGTCCTTCGCCACGGTGCCCGGCTTGCCAATCCCGGCGAATTTACGCAGCGTGCGTTTGTTAATGGCCGTATCGATTTAGCCCAGGCAGAAGCGGTTATGGACGTGATTCAGGCCAAGAGTGCCCAAGGGCTTACCAGCGCGGTCAATCAGCTGGAAGGACGGCTGTCTCACGTAGTTTCAGAAATGCGGCACCATTTGACGGATTTTATTACACGGCTGGAAGTTACTGTAGACTATCCGGAAGAAGATTTGGAAGAAATCGAGGTGCCCGATATTGCCGGGGCAATCAAAGAAATAGAACAGCGGCTTGATGATATGCTGGCTGCATCTAAAAGCGGCCGGATGATACGGGATGGCGTCATGACGGCGATTACAGGTACGCCTAATGCCGGGAAATCCAGTCTGCTTAACAGACTGCTGCAGGAAGAACGAGCGATTGTCACCGATGTGCCGGGGACGACGCGGGATGTTATTGAAGAATGGATTACGCTGAAAGGCGTCCCTATCTGCCTGGTAGATACGGCAGGTATTCGCAGTACCCAGGATACAGTGGAACAAATCGGCGTACGGCGTGCTAAAGAATACATGGATAAAGCAGATATTATTTTGATTGTGATTGACCAGTCCCGTCCCCTCACGCAGGAAGACACGCAAATCTTAGCAGATGCGCAGGGAAAAAATGCTGTTGTCGTGTTGAACAAGGAAGACCTGCAGCCTGCGTTTGCGGCTGCATCTATGAAACAGTACGGCTTTCCCATTCTTTCCATTTCTGCTGATACGGGAGCTGGAATGGATGCTTTGAAGGATATGCTGCTGTCCCTGGCCCTGCAGGAAGGAACGACAACCGAACAAAGTACACTGCTTACCAATACCCGCCATATTGAATTAGTACGGCAGAGCCGTGCTGCCCTGCAGCGGGCCTTGGCAACCATTGAAAACGGCATGCCTGTTGATTGTGCTATTGTAGATATTCGGGAAGCCTGGGATTTGTTGGGTTCCATTACAGGCGATACCGTACATGACGATATAGTAGAAGAAATATTTAGCAGATTTTGCTTAGGAAAATAGAGAGGTAGCAAGATGTTTGTAGTCGATACATATGATGTTATTGTCATTGGTGCCGGCCATGCCGGCTGCGAAGCTGCTTTGGCAAGCGCTCGTTTAGGAGCACGTACGTTGATGGCAACACTCAATTTGGATAACATTGCCTTAATGCCGTGCAATCCGGCTGTAGGCGGTCCCGGTAAGAGTCATTTAGTACGGGAAATTGATGCCTTAGGCGGCGAAATGGGTATTAATACGGATAAAACATGTTTGCAGATGCGCATGCTCAATACCGGCAAGGGACCGGCTGTATATTCCCTGCGCGCGCAGTCTGATAAAAAGTTGTATCAGCTGACCATGACCAAAACGTTGGAAAATCAAGAAAATTTGGATGTCAAACAACTGATGATTACTGACCTTTTAGTCGAAGACGGCAAGGTTACCGGCGTTCGCACCGAACTGGGAGAAGTATATTGTGCCAGCTGCGTGGTCTTGGCGACAGGAACCTATTTAAAGGGCAAAATTATTATTGGCGAATGTGCCTATTCCGGCGGCCCCATTGGGCAGCGTTCTGCTGAAGACTTGTCCGGCTCGCTGATACAGGCAGGGCTCAAATTGATGCGGTTTAAAACAGGAACACCTGCCCGCGTGGACCGCCGTACGCTGCGGACTCATGAAATGAAAATACAGGAAGGCGATACAGACGGCCATGCTTTTTCGTTCCTGTCTGAACGGAAAAACCGCAATAAAGAATGCTGCTGGCTTACGTTTACCAACGAAGAAACGCATCGCATTATTCGGGACAACTTGGACAGAGCGCCGATGTGCAACGGTATGATTCAAGGAATTGGGCCGCGGTACTGCCCGTCTATTGAATCAAAAATCGTGCGCTTTGCCGATAAAAAAAGACATCAGCTTTTCATTGAACCAGAAGGCGAAATGACGGAAGAAATGTATGTCCAAGGTATGAGTACGAGCCTGCCTATTGACGTGCAGTATGAGTTTTTGCGGACTATTCCTGGACTAGAAGACGTGAAAATCATGCGCCCAGGCTATGCCATTGAATACGACTGCCTGGATCCGACCCAGCTCATGCCTTCACTGGAAACAAAAAAAATCAGCGGCCTTTTCTCTGCCGGACAGGCCAACGGTACGAGCGGTTACGAAGAAGCAGCGGCACAAGGGCTGATTGCCGGCATTAATGCGGCCCGCAAGGTACAAGGTAAAGAAGCGTTTATCCTTACCCGTTCGGAGGCCTATATTGGGGTGTTAATCGATGATTTGGTCACTAAAGGAACCAATGAACCGTACCGCATGATGACCAGCCGTTCTGAATACCGGCTTATTCTGCGGCAGGATAACGCAGATTTGCGGCTGACGCAAAAAGGTTATGATTTGGGCTTAGTGACACAAGAACGATATGACCTCTTTGTACAGAAAAAACAAGCCATTGAAGCGGGCTTAGCGGCATTAAAACAACTCTCTGTTACGCCGACAAAGGCCAACCAGGAAAAGCTGCAGTCTATTGGTACTGCGCCGATTCATACAGGCCTTACAGCATATGATTTGCTGCGCCGTAACGAAGTGACGTATGATAAACTGCGGACCATTTTCCCGTTGGAACCGTTGGCAGCAGATGTATGTGAAGAAATTGAAATTATGGTCAAATACGAAGGCTATATTGGACGGCAGCTGGAACAAGTAGAAAAAATGAACCGCTTGGAACAAAAATTGATGCCTGAAGATATCGTATATGCCGATATTGATACCCTTTCCGGCGAAGCACGACAAAAACTCGACCAAATCCGCCCCCGTTCTCTCGGTCAGGCCAGCCGTATTTCCGGCGTTTCACCGGCAGACATTACGGCGCTTCTCATTGTATTGGAACAACGGCAGCGGGAGGATAAAAAACATGTTTCAGACTGAGCTTATCAAAGCCATGAACGCGATGGAACGGCCGCTGACAGAAAAACAGGTACAACAATTCTGCCTGTTTCAGGATATGCTGCTGGAAACGAATAAAGTAATGAACTTGACGGCTATTACAGAACCGGCAGACGTTGCCGTCAAACATATGGCAGACAGCCTGTCCTGTTATGATGAAGCGTATTTTGCATCGCATGCCCGTGTTTTGGACTTGGGGACCGGTGCAGGCTTTCCCGGTCTTCCCCTGCTTATATATCGTCCGGATTTGCAGATGACTTTTTTTGATTCCCTGCAAAAACGACTGCGGTTTATTCAAGAAGTTCTCCAGCAGACAGGACTGCAGGCAAAATGCCTGCATGGCCGGGCAGAAGAAATGGCGCATCAAGCGGCTTATCGAGAACAGTTTGACATCGTGACGAGCCGGGCTGTCGCGCGTCTGCAGATTTTGGCAGAATGGGCCCTTCCCTACGTCCAGCAAGGCGGCTTTTTTATTTCTTTAAAAGGGGCTCAATATGAAGACGAAATTAAAGAAAGTAAGCAGGCCTTGCAGATTTTGGGAGGTATTATAGAAGAAGTCCGTCCTATCGTGCTGCCGGGCCTTACGGATAAGCGCGCTGTCATTTATATACGAAAAATAAAGGCAAGCCCGAAAAAATATCCCCGCAAACCTAAGATGGCGGCTAAAAATCCCTTATAAATTACTACGATGAAGGAAAGTGAATAGATAATGGTTTTACGAAAAATGATTTTGACAATGACTGTCTGCCTGGCGATGTCGGTCAGTGTTTTTGCGGAAACAGCAGAACAGCCGTCTGTAGATGCGCAAATGGCATATGTTATGGATGCAGATACCGGCAATGAATTATATGCCAAAAATCCGGATCAACAGTCCTATCCCGGCAGTACGACTAAAGTTATGACCTGTATTTTGGGAATTGAAATGGGCAAAGCCCAAGGTATATTGGATCAGCCTATCCGCATTACGCAGGATTCTTTGAATTTGGAAAGCGATGCGTCCGTTCTTGGTTTATATCCAGGCGATCAGGTTACCCTTCGTAATGCCATGACCGGCATGATGACGGTATCCGGCTGTGATGCGGCTGTTGACGTTGCAGAAACAGTAGCACCGACGGAAGCGGATTTTGTCTATCAAATGAACGCCAAGGCTGCTGCGCTTGGCTGTACGAATACGCATTTTGTCAATCCGCATGGCCTGCCGGACAGCGCACATTATTCGACAGTTCGCGATATGGCTAAAATTGCTGCATATGGCATGACAATGCCCGAATTTCGCGAGGCTGTCAGCCATAGTGAGTACGATATGCCGTATATAAACGGCGGCACAAAACACTGCACGACAACCAATTATTTCTTGACGAGCGGCTTCCCTGGCGCCAATGGCATCAAGACTGGGACGACCAATGCAGGCGGTCCCTGTTTGATTGCGTCCGCAACGCAGGACGGCAGAACGGTCATTGCCGTAATCTTCAATTCTGATGACCGGTTTGGCGACGCGCAGAAATTAATGAAATACGGCTTTTCTTCCTTGCAGCCGTTGGAAAACGTATATGTCATGCGTACCGCGCCGGCAGGACAGACGCTGACGGAAGCTGCTGAAATGAAGAAAAAAGCGGCTGCATTGGCAGTGCAGCAAAAATACGGCACAGACGATGATACCGTGCCGGCTAAAATTGCAAAATCGGCTTAGGATTGACAAAAAGCTGCATAATGCATATAATAAGACCTACAACGACATAGCTGTGCAGGACTGACGGATAATGTGGAATAACCACGTGGACTGAACAGCATATCACGCCGACCGTCTGGGCAGAATACCATATTCTTTGACCAGTCGGTTGGCGTTTTTTTTTATAGCGGCTGGTCTGCAAAAGGAGAGACTGGACATGAAAAGAAACCGTTGGTGTATTGCATTGGCTGCTATGGGCATTCATATTTGTATTGGCAGTGTGTATGCATGGAGTGTTTTAACCAAGCCGATTATGGAAACGATGGGATTTACGCTGAAAGAAACGACTTGGGCGTTTTCACTGGCTATTTTGTTTTTGGGCTTATCTGCAGGCTGTTTGGGCAGCGTAGTTCAAAAAATAGGCCCGAAGAAATCAGGTCTTCTGGCAGCCTGTTTTTTTGGCTGCGGCATGCTTGGCACGGCGCTGGCCTTTTATGTACGCAGCTTGCCCCTGCTCTACTTGTTTTATGGCGTAATTGGCGGTATTGGCTTGGGAACCGGATATATTACCCCCGTTTCTACCTTGGTTAAATGGTTTCCGGATAATCGCGGCTTTGCGACCGGATTGGCGATTATGGGATTTGGATTTGCCAGTATGATTGCCGGCCCCATTATGCAGCTGTTGGTGCAGCACGTTGGATTAGTAGATAACTTTCTTATTCTCGGTATCCTCTATATGAGCATTATGGCAGCTTCGTCCTTCTATCTGGCACCGCCTAAAGCTGATGAAATACCGCAGCAAGATAGAAGTTTAAAAAGACAAGCAGATACGGCACAGCCTGTATACGCCGCTGCGATGCCGCAGTTTTCTTTAGCGCAGGCTATGAAGCAATGGCAGTTTTACACTATCTGGTGGCTCTTTTTTGTCAATATTACATGCGGCATTGCCCTGCTGGCTGTTGCTTCCCCCATGGCGCAGGAAATCGTGCATATGTCGCCTATGGCAGCCGCTTCCATGGTCGGACTGATTGGCTTCGTCAATGGTGCCGGACGAATTGCCTGGGCAACGGTATCTGATTATATTGGCCGAGCCAATACGTATCTTTTGTTTTTTGCTATTGAAATTTTAGCATTTTTCAAACTTTCTTCTGAAACCAATGCCATAAGCTTTCAAATTATCGTATTACTCATCATTACCTGCTACGGCGGCGGTTTTTCCTGCATGCCGGCATACTTGAGTGATTTGTTTGGCATAAAAGCACTGAGTGCTATTCACGGCAGAGTACTGACTGCCTGGGGAGCCGCCGGTGTAGCCGGTCCCCTGCTGCTGTCTTGGATAAAGGAAACAACAAACAGTTACACGATTACCTTACAGTTTTTCGCTGTCTGCTTTGTATCTTCGCTGCTGATTATGATAGTATTGAAATATAAAACACGTCATGGTATCGCAACGGCACATGACCATACATGGACTGTTAAAAAAATACATACGAACTAGTATATAGTAAAAGAGACTGCTTACGAAACTGAACTACCTCCTATTGTTAGACCTAAAATCTAACGATGGGAAGGCCGTTCAGAAACGGCAGTCTCTTTTTAGTTTAAGCAACAATGCGATTTTTGAGTTTGGTACTGCAACCTATTTTTTATGCAGGAGCATAACAAAATGAGAATTTTTAGCCCATTTTGTCACACCCTATTACGATTCATTTTCTTCAAACTTCAAACAAAACACTAAAAACTTTTAAAGAAAGAACAGTATGCATAATGGCAAAAATGGTATGTTACAGCTACTGGTTTTAGTATGATAAATGTTGTGGAATTCCCGGTCCGACAGGCCAGCCCATGCAGTACCAGAAGATAAATAAGCAGTACCACATGATAAGAAAGCCGGCTGCGTACGGCAGCATTAAAGATAAATACGTACCGATGCCGCTTTGATGCAGTGCTTTTTTTTCTTGACTGGATACGTGCGGCAGCGTTAATGGCGTTTGTGCTTGGTATGTACCTAAACGAGGCTCAAGCCATTTTTCTGTAATCAGTGTCGTGAAAATCGTTAGATATAAGACAGAAAAAGAAATAAAATACCAATTATCGACGGGTGATACCGTCAGTGTTGGCGCTATGCTGTGAGCTGCCTGAGTGGTGATGCCGGATAATAGTACATCTGTCGTTACAATGAGTATGTTGGCTGTAAATCCAGATTCAATAGCGGCAACAGAGCACGCAAAGCCAGCCAGCGGATGACGGCCTAATGAATGAAACAACATGGCTGCCAGCGGCGGCATAATGATGATAGACGCATTAGAGGCTAAATGACTCATAAAGCTGATAAATACGACAGCGACTGTTACATAGCGGCGGGAGATATGCTGCATGGAATGATGAATCAGCGTTTTTAAAAATCCTGTTTCAGAAGCAACTCCCAAACCTAATGTAAGAATAATGACCATACCTAACGGTGGAAAATGGATATAATTTTTAATAAGATTTGACAAAAGCCAATCGAACCCTTCCCTGCTGATAAGGCTTTTGGCAACGATTGGTTCATGTGTTCTAGGGTCTATAGCTGTAAGCCCCGCTAGTTCCATACTATATGAAATGACGGCCAGTAAAACTAATAAAATAAGAAAGAGAATGGCTGGATTTGGCAGTTTATTTCCCAGTCGCTCCAGGTTTCCTAAAAAGACGTGACATATAGGACGCTGCGTTGCTGCTGAAGGTGTTTTAGAATTTGTCATAAATGTCTCCTTTATGGATACGGCCTGTATATAGGGAATGAATTTGATTTTTTTTATAGCCGTGCTTTCTTCATGTGTTGTTGCTGTTTAACAGATAGTTCTGTATATGGTTTTACGTTTTGCCCATGAAGATAATCCCCGCACATATTGTAACCTAGATTATACTATTTTGGCTATATTGAATTTTTGTAAATATGATTTAAATACATAGCAACCGGTTTATAGGTACTTTATGTGAATAATGATTGAAAATGATTGAAAATGATTGAATTTGAATATATAATACAACCATAGAAACGAGGTGGGATGATGTTAACGGAAGAAAGACAGGATGAAATTGTAAAGATTGTCGATGCCAGCGGCGCGATTTCTGTACAAGAACTTGTTAATTTTTTGGATATATCCGAATCGACGGTACGTCGTGATTTATTTGCTTTAGACAAACAGGGACGAATCAAACGTGTTCACGGCGGAGCGACCGCTGTTAAAGAAAGTGCGTATGAAGCCGATATGGAAAATCTCCGAGATAAATATTCCTTTCATATGCTGGATAAACGGCGGATTGCTCAATTTGCAGCGACGAAAGTCAAAAAAAATGATTTTGTGTATTTGGATTCAGGGTCTACAGTAGAGCAAATGGCGGAATTTTTAACAGGTTCAGAAGCGACATTTGTTACCAACAGTATTCCTCTGGCGCAAAAACTGGGTCGCAATGACGTGAAAGTATATATTCTGCCGGGACGTGTCAAAGGCAAGACAGAAGCTATTATTGGCAGTGAGATGCGGGATATGCTGAGCCGATACCATTTTACCAAAGGCTTTTTTGGTGCCAATGGCGTTGATGTCAGAGCCGGATGCACGACGCCGGATGATGAAGAAGCCGTTTGCAAGCGGGCAGCTGTCGGGCAGTGCGCGCAGGCATATATTTTGGCTGACAGCAGCAAGTTTGGTTTATCTGCTCATATTACCTTTGCGGATATAGACCAAGTTGCGCTTATTACTGCCCGGGCAAATGATGTGGTAGTAGATTATACCCCCTATCAGCGAATAACGGAGGTGCATATACTTTGATTTATACGGTTACTTTTAATCCGTCTTTAGATTATGTGGTTTATATGGACCATTTTACTGCCGGAGAGATTAATCGAGCGCGGCGGGAAATGATATATCCCGGCGGCAAAGGGATTAACGTAGCTCTGGTATTGGGACACTTAAAAATACCAGCGCAAATGCTGGGATTTACAGCAGGATTTACAGGAAAAGAAATACAGCGGCTCATAGAAAAACACGGCGGCACCTGTCGGTTTATATCTTTGGATGAAGGATATTCACGTATTAATTTAAAAATCAGCTCACAGCATGAAACGGCTGTCAACGGAACAGGACCGCATATCCCCCAGGAAAAACTGCAGGAATTGATGCAGCAAATAAATGGTATTTCTGCCGGAGATACGCTGGTATTGGCCGGAAGTATTCCTGCAGATATTCCGGACGATATGTATGAGCAAATTATTAAACGGCTGCAGGGCAGAGATATTCACGTAGTAGTAGATGCTACGGGAGATTTGCTCAAAAACGTGATTCAATACAAGCCGTTTTTAATCAAACCCAATCATTTGGAATTAGGTGAATTATTTAGCGCAGAACTGCATACCGAGGAAGAAATTACGATTTGTGCCAAACGGCTGCAGGCTATGGGGGCACGCAATGTTTTGGTATCGCGCGGCAAAGACGGTGCGCTTTTGGCCGGAGAAGACGGATGCGTGTACCGTATGTCCTCCCCTGCTGGTACCTTGGTCAATTCTGTCGGTGCAGGCGACAGCATGGTAGCCGGATTTTTGGCAGGCTTTGCAGCATCTGGCGGCAGTTTGAAGGAAGCGTTAAAAATGGGAGTCTGTGCCGGCAGTGCCTCTGCGTTTCATGAATGGCTGGCAACGGAAACAGAAATTATGGCATTGTATCAAACGATATCATAACGTCGATGTTATACTAAAAGAAAGGATGTATAAGTCATGCGTATTGTAGATTTACTGCACTTGGAGAGTATTGATTTACACGCAGCTGTATCAGACAAAAAAGCAGCCATTGACCATCTTGTAGATTTGATGGATAAAGGCGGCAGCTTGAATGATAAGGAAGCTTATAAACAATGTGTATTGGCTCGCGAGGAAGAAGGCAGTACAGGCATCGGTGAAGGCATTGCCATTCCCCATGCCAAGACCGATGCTGTAAAGACACCGGGGCTGGCATCTATGATCGTCAGAAACGGCGTTGAGTATGAAAGCTTGGATGATGAACCGGCGTATCTCTTTTTTCTCATTGCAGCGCCTTCCGGCGGAGCCAATATTCATTTGGAAGTATTAAGCCGTTTGAGCCGGATGTTGATGGATGATGATTTTAGAGAACATTTGCTGCAGGCCAAGACGCCGGAAGAATACATACAGATTATTGATACGGCAGAAGCGGCACAAATCGCTGAAGAAGAAAAAGAAGCGGCAGAACAGCAGGAATCAGATACACAGACGGCAGAATCCCAGCCGGAAAGGCCTTTTATTGCTGCTGTTACAGCCTGTCCGACGGGCATTGCCCATACGTATATGGCTGCAGAAGCACTGGAACAGCAAGCTGCGGCTATGGGCGTAGATATCAAAGTAGAAACCAACGGCTCAGGCGGTGTCAAAAATCGATTGACGGCAGACGATATTCAGCGAGCAGCCGGTATCATTGTCGCTTGCGATAAAGACGTGCCGACGCAGCGTTTTGTCGGTAAGCCGGTTATTTTTACAAAAGTTGCCAATGGAATTAAAATTCCGGGAGAGTTGATTCAAGCCATCCTTGACCATGATGCGCCCCTCTTCCAAAGTGAGACATCTGCATCGGAAGCGGCTGCTGTCAATATAGAAGAAACAGAAAGTGCAGGACGGCAGGTTTACAAACATCTGATGAACGGCGTATCGCATATGCTTCCCTTTGTTATTGGCGGCGGTATTTTGATTGCCTTGGCCTTTCTGGTTGATATGCAGCATGCCGGGACGGCACAGTTTGGCACCGGTGTGCCGCTGGCTGCCTTCCTTAAAAACATCGGCGGCCTTGCGTTTAGTATGATGCTCCCTATTCTTGCAGGATATATTGCCGTGAGTATTGGTGAACGGCCGGCATTGATGCCGGGCATCGTCGGCGGCTTTTTGGCGACTACCGGCGGCTCTGGGTTCTTTGGTGCCCTTTTTGCTGGGTTTATTGCCGGGTATTTGCTTCTCTTGTTGAAAAAGATATTTGCCCATCTTCCCCAGGCCTTGGATGGAACCAAACCTGTTTTGATTTACCCGGTTTTAGGGCTGGTTTTAATGGGACTTATCATGACGTATATTATTAATCCGCCGACGGCATTCTTTAACAGCTGGTTGGCAGATATGCTCAATAGCATGACGACATCGAGCCGCGTTGCTTTGGGATTTATTCTTGGCGGCATGATGTCTATTGACTTTGGCGGCCCGATTAATAAAGCGGCCTATGTATTCGGGACGGCATCCCTGATGAGTGCCGCTGGTGAAGCTGTCAGCTCCGGTATTATGGCATCTGTTATGATCGGCGGTATGGTTCCCCCGATTGCGATTGCGTTGGCTATGCTGTTGTTTAAAGGAAAATTTACGCCTAAAGAACGACAGTCAACAGTTACCAATTTTATTATGGGCTTATCGTTTATTACAGAAGGTGCGATTCCCTTTGCAGCATCCGATCCGGTGCATATCATTCCACCGTGTGCTGTAGGTGCAGCTGTTGCCGGTGCGCTTTCCATGCTCTTTGGCTGTACGATTCCGGCACCGCATGGCGGTATTTTTGTTCTTGGTGTAGTCGTCAACTGGCCGATGTATATTGCTGCCTTGGCTGTTGGTGTAGGTATTGCTGCCGTGTTAATGGGTATGATTCGTAAAAAACAAGTACAAGAATAAGTATATTGGATATACAATACATATATGTTCATATATTGAAATAACGTATTCAAGGAGGAATTTACAATGAAAGAATTTACATTTACTATTACAGATCCCCAGGGTATTCATGCTCGTCCAGCTGGTTTGCTTGTCAAAGAAGCAAAAAAATATGAATCTAAAATTACGATTGCTAAAGGTGCAAGAACGGGCGATGTAAAGAAAATTTTTGCTGTGATGGCTTTGGGTGCCAAACAAGGTGAAGAAATTAAAATTACCGTAGACGGTGCAGATGAAGACACAGCGGCAGCGGCTATGGAAGCCTTTTTGAAAGAAAACTTCTAAGCAGCAGTGAGGAGGATATCGGTATGCTGACATTACAAGGTAAAAGTGTGTTTTCGGATATTGCGATTGGGCCGTTGGCACTGTTTCACCGCAATACCATTTCCACTGCCCGTCATCCTATTGATAATGCAGAAGATGAAGTACAGCGTTTTCAAAAAGCCCGTACAGAAGCCATTGCACAACTTCAAGTACTGCATCGCAGTGCTGTTGAAAAAGTAGGCGAAGAACAGGCCGCTGTTTTTGAAGTACACCAAATGATGTTGGATGACGATGATTATATCGAATCTATTGAAGGGCAGATTCGCGGCGAAATGGTAAATGCAGAAGCGGCTGTAGAACACACGGCCCAGCAATTTGCCGCAATGTTTCGTACGATGGACGATGCTTATATGCAGGCACGGGCAGCAGATGTCCTGGATATTTCCCGCCGTGTGGAACAACAGCTTTGCGGCGGCCCGGGCATTGATTTCAGTAAATATGACCATGTGATTATCGCTGCAGATGATTTGGCCCCTAGTGAAACACTGCAGCTGGATACAGATAAAATTCTGGGGTTTGTAACATCTGCCGGCAGCACGAATTCTCATACAGCTATTTTAGCGCGCACGTTGGGCATTGCTGCTGTCGTCAATACGGGTACGCAGATTCATACGGATGTAGATGGCCTGACAGCTATTGTTGATGGCACATCAGGTAGTGTTTATATCGATCCGGATGAGGCAACGCTTACCAAAATGAAAGCTAAACAACAGCAGTTGAAGGAACAGAAAGAACGGCTGGAAACGGTTCGTGGTGTATCTACGGAAACCCAAGACGGCAAAAAAATTAATTTATATGCGAATATTGGCAATCCGGATAATCTGCAGCAGGCCATTGCCCATGATGCAGAAGGAATCGGCCTTTTCCGCAGCGAATTCTTATATTTGGAAAACAGCGATTATCCAACAGAAGAACAGCAGTTTGAAGCGTATAAAAAAACAGCCGAAGCCATGCAGGGCAAAACGGTTATCATTCGAACCTTAGACATCGGTGCCGACAAAAAAGTAGATTATTTTGGCTTGGATGCCGAAGAAAATCCGGCCATGGGGATGCGGGCCGTACGCATCTGCCTTACCCGCCCGGCATTGTTTAAGACACAGCTGCGGGCGCTGCTGCGCGCGTCTGCGTATGGAAAAATTGCCGTCATGTTCCCTATGATTATTTCTGCTGCAGAAGTGCGTCAGTGTAAAGCGATACTGCAGGAAGTACGCCAAGAATTGGATGACAAGGATATAGCGTACGACAAACACATGGAAATCGGGATTATGATAGAAACGCCGGCAGCGGCCATCATGAGCGATGAGCTGGCAAAAGAAGTTGATTTCTTCAGCATTGGCTCCAATGACCTGACGCAGTATACGCTGGCGATTGACAGACAGCAAACGAAGCTGGATGCATTTTTTGATTCCCATCACCCGGCTGTGCTGCGCTTGATTCAGCAAACCATTGAAAATGGACATCGGGCAGGTATCTGGGTAGGCATTTGCGGAGAATTAGGTGCTGATTTGACATTAACTGAAACGTTCCTAAGAATGGGTATTGACGAACTATCTGTCAGTCCCTCTTCTATCCTGCCGCTGCGTGAAAAAATCCGCTCTATTCGTTTGTAATATTGCTTGTTGATATATATTCGGCATGTGATGAGGCATTCCTAACAGTATTTAAACCTGTCTTATAGCTTTTTCGCCAATAAGACAGGTTTTTTATTCGTCCTTAAAATAGACTTTTGTTTCTAAGTATGGTATACTTATGCAAATATGAGTATTATAAAATAATTTTGGGAGGCTGTATGATATGAATGTAAAGCAAATAATGACGGCTGTATTAGCTGGAGTTTTGTCTGTGTCGCTGTTGGCTGGCTGTGGTAAAAAAGAAGCCCAGATAGATAAAAGCCAGCCGCTGCGCGTAGCAACGAATGCTACTTTTGTGCCGTTTGAATTTAAAGATAACGACCAATCAGAAGACTACAAGGGATTTGAAGTAGAATTGATGAAAGCGGTTGCCAAAGAAATGGGACGGGATATTCAGTTCAATAATATTCCTTTTTCCGGTATCATCCCTATTATCCAGCAGGGGGACATGGATATAGCCGTTGCCGGTATGACTGTTACGCCGGAACGAGCTGCTAAAGTTCGTTTTGCCGCGCCTTTTTATGAATCCAAACTCGTCATTTTGACGCCGAAAACGAGCGGCATCAATTCGGTAGAAGAGTTGCAGGGTAAACAGATTGCCGTGCAGCTGGGGACGACAGGTGCTAAATATGCTGAAGAAAAAGGTTTGACTATTAAGCAGTTTGATAATAACTCTGAAATCATCATGGAATTAGGCGTAGGTGGTTCCCCTGCCGGTATTTTGGATAAACCGGTTGCAGACTACTTCCTGACTCAAGAAGGAAAAGATAATTATAAAGTCATCGAAATTCCGGATACGAAGTCTGAATATTTGGCCTTTGCCATGAATAAGAATAATGAAGAATTGCAGAAAGAAGTCAATGACGCGATGGCTAAATTGAAAGAAAACGGCGAATTCCAAAAACTGTATAAAAAATGGTTTAATACAGACATGCCTAATTTGCCGGCAACGACAGAAGAAGTATTGAAATAAATACAGATATAAAAAAACGGCAGCAATGAGAAAAGAATTCTCGTTGCTGCCGTTTTTTTTGAGGGCAGGTGTTACATTTCGTCTGCTTTCGTTTCCGGCATCTTGATGGGTGTTTTATCAACGATGCGGACGATGAGAAGTGTAATAATGCAGATGACCCATTCAAAGTAAATGACATGAGGGAAAATATGGATTGCCGGGCAAAGCTGCCAAGCGAATAATCCAATGATACCGACGAGTGTTGTCCAAAACGCTGTATTTTTACGGCATAATGACGGACAAAACATCGTGCAGAGGAAAACGAGCGTAAAGGCTGTTGTCAGGCTTAAGCCAATTAACATGACCTTGACGATGCCGACGGCATTGAAAGCAAGCCATAATGTGCCGATACCGATAATGAAAATAATGAAGCGATTGGCTCTGACATAAGAGGCCTTGGAAATATCCGGCTTAAAGAAGCGTTTAAAAATATCCTGCGCTACTAACGTACCGGCACCCAACAAAATGGTGCAGGCTGTAGAAACATCAGCAGCCCAAAGTGCAGCCAATGTCATGCCGGAGGAAAACGGGTCCAGGCTCATAATGATTTGCGGTAAAGCCATTGTTGGATTTAAATCAGGAAATTGTGCTTTGGCTGCCAGCCCTAAGACGGCACAGAAGAAACCAACGGGAAAGATTAACAGGCCGCCGAGAATATAGCCGCGGCGGGCAGATTTGACATCTTTGGCTCCACAGGCAATTTGCACAGGGCCTTGGGCGGTAATGGCTTGGGTGGTCATGACAATAATCCATCCGAGCAGCATGGCCATGGTCAGACCGCCAAACGGACTGAACCAATCAAACGGCATAGCCGGCAACGCGGCGTTGATATTGTCAATTCCCCCATCGCGGAGTAAAACGCGAACCATAGAATAAATGATACCTAAATAAATAACTGTAACACTGAGAATATTGGAAAGGCCGGAAGACCATAATCCCCCAATCGTCGTGATGCCGATAAATACGACAGCACTGACAATCATGCCGGCATGCATGGAAAAAATATCGGGCATCAACGCATGCAGGATAGAACCGCCGGCAACATATTGAAGGGACGTAATACAAATCATAATCAAGGACAAGCCGATTACACTGATAATGCGGGCTTTTTCATCATAGCTGCGTTCAAACAACTCTGGAATTGTTGTACAGTTTAGGGCGCGATATTTGCCTGCAGCGACAAATCCCATGATGATAGCACCGATGGCCCAGGCGCCATTATACCAGCCGGCAGCCAGGCCGATTTTCGTAGCACTTTCTGCCACCCCGACTGTGGAAGCGGCTCCGACGGCCATACCGGTAATACTAACAGCAACAAGTCCTGTTGAAAACTTCCGCCCGGCAAATAAATATTCTGTCGGGTTTTGGCTGGCCCTGCGCTTGACATAAAACGATATAGCGAATAATAAGATGATATATAAAATAACAATACATAACTGAATAGACATCTACATCTACTCCTTTGCAATAAAATTTTAATTTTACGCAACTTAGGTTCCGCACAATGCAACAAAGATAACGTAAGATGTTACTATTGTATTCTAAAACAACGTAAAATTCAAGCAATTTGTGCTATCCCCTATATAAAGTATATAAGTAAATACACACCAATGAGAAAAAGTCATAGGAAAGAAAATGACAAATATACTAACTTAATAATTTTTATGCATACCAAGAAATTTTGTATATATATAACGGATATGAATGCAAATACTTTGTACCAATTGTTTACAAAGTATTTTAAATATGGTATGATACGGCAGAGGCAAAAGATAGCATCACGCAAGTGAGTTATACTTTTTTTCGGATTGTTGTATAGATGGATTGACATCTGCTTGGATCGTAACGGACCGAGACAGAAAGGATTGCTCATCATTTCTTAGCAGACATAGTATTTTAAGCTGCTTGTTTTGACGTTTGCACAGTATAGTGCGCCTTTCAGTCTAGGCTGAAAGGCGTTTTTTGTTTTCTTTTGCCCAAAAAACTACATAGGGAGGGTATTACCTTGAAAAAATGTTGTTCCTTTTTAGTAAACAACATGGCCATCTTCGTCGTATTGATTGGGATTATAGGCGCGATGCGTCCCCAGACACTGACTTGGGCCGGACCGTATGTTGGCTGGCTGTTGGGGATTGTCATGTTTGGCATGGGCATGACGTTGACTGTGCAGGACTTTAAGACCGTATTGCAGCGTCCTGTAGATGTACTGTTAGGTATTGTAGCCCAATTTTTAATTATGCCTTTTATCGCATGGGCGTTAGTACGGCTATTTGCCCTGCCGCCGGAACTTGCTATTGGGGTTATTTTAGTAGGCACATGTCCGGGCGGTACGGCATCCAATGTCATTTCGTATTTGGCAAAAGGCGACGTTGCTTTATCTGTATCCATGACGATGGCGACAACATTGCTGGCACCGATTGTAACCCCTGCGTTGACTTGGGTATTAGCAGATGCCTGGATTGATGTATCCTTTACGGCTATGATGATATCGATTGCAGAAATGGTCTTGCTGCCTGTGTTGTTGGGATTGGCAGCTAATCATTTCTTCCGTCCTGCTGTGACCAGAGTACTGCCGGCACTGCCGGTTATCTCGGTATTGACAATTATTTTTTTAGTAGGCATTGTCGTATCATTGGGAGCATCCCGCTTGTTTGAAGTAGGACCGCTGATGGCTGTTATTGTTATACTGCACAACTTGTGCGGCCTGGCATTGGGATACGGCATGGCACGTATGCTGCGGCTTAATTCTAAAAAAGCGCGTACTGTCGCTATCGAAGTTGGGATGCAAAATTCAGGAATGGCAGCATCCTTGGCTGTTTTGTATTTTAATCCGGCAGCGGCTATTCCAGGAGCTATTTTCAGTGTATGGCACAACATTTCCGGTTCTATTGTTGCCAATTTCTTTTCACGGCGTGACGAAAGTCAAAAACAAGGTGAAATGGAAGAAGCAAAATCTATTCATATGGCATAATCAAAGGAGTATTCACGTATCATGAAAATTTTTCGTACAGTAGCAGATATGCAGTCCTATGCTGCAGAAGTAAAAAAAGAAGGGAAAGTAATCGGTTTAGTTCCTACAATGGGAGCGCTTCATGAAGGACATTTGACACTGATGCGTACTGCCAAGGCAAAATGTGATTTTGTCGTAGCATCCGTATTTGTCAATCCAACACAGTTTGGCCCCAATGAAGACTATGATGCCTATCCCCGTCGATTTGAAGAAGACTGTAAAAAATTGGAAAGTGTAGGCGTTGATGCAGTATTTCATCCAGAACCGTCTGAAATGTATCCGGAAGGCTACTGCACATATGTAACTGTTGAAGGCGATATTACGCACAAACTTTGCGGTGCTCAGCGCCCTATTCATTTTCGCGGTGTAGCTACTGTTGTTACTAAATTGATGAATATTACTCGTGCTGATGAAGCGTTCTTTGGACAAAAAGATGCACAGCAGGTAGTAGTTGTTCGCCGTTTTGTCAGTGATTTAAATCTTCCGGTTCATATTAATATGGTCCCCATTGTCCGTGAAGAAAGCGGCTTGGCCCGCAGCTCCCGCAATGCCTACCTCTCTCCTGCTGAAAAAGAAGCAGCTCTCGTTTTGTCCCGCAGTCTTCGAAAAGCCAAAGCTGCGTATGATGCTGGTGAAAAAAATGTAGATGCTTTGAAAAAAATCGTTACGGCAGAAATTCAAAGCGAACCGATGGCTTCTATTGATTATGTTGATTTGTTCTCTTTCCCGGCACTGCTCCCTATCGAAACCGTTGATCAGGAAAGCTTGCTGGCCATTGCAGTTCGTATTGGTAAGACACGTTTGATTGATAATGTGATTTTAGATGCTTAAGCGGATACGCTGGCAACGTTGAAGACGAACAACCGTAAGGTGCCATGAAAATAATTCATGACGATATCACTGAGAATTTTTATATACTGGCACGTTGCATAGCAGTTGTTCGATAGCAACCGAAAGAGAAGCATTACTGCAGAATTTATAAAATGAACGTATAAAGAGCGATGTTTTTATATGAAATATCGCTCTTTTTGTGTTTCACGTGAAACATCGATATATCTTCATAATTTCTTCATATATTCTTCTTTTTTTCTTCGCAAAAATATATTACACTAAACATATAGATAAAATAGAATAAAAGGAGGTCACATATCATGAAGAAAAAGCTGATTTGTATGTTGGGTGTTTTACTGCTGGTTGGTATGATGAATGTGTTGGCAAATGCAGCAGTATCTGTGCAAACACCTAACGAGTATACAGAATTTTCGTATTGCCATGATTCTCACGACACGCATGACCATCATGGCTGTCGGCAGTAACGCGGTTGTATCCTCAAGGGAGCATCTCTCTTGAGGATTTTTTAATCTTCACAATTTCTTTATATTTTTCCCATGGTTTCTTTATATGAATTAGGTATACTATACGTGTATATTGAGATATGAGGAGGAATTGAATCATGGTAATGACTCATTATATGGGATTGCTTTCACTGTATCAACCATGGAACTTAATCATCTTTATGCTTGTCCCGATGGTGTTGGCAGAAACTATTTTGGCATCCGGCATTTTTACTCTTTTTTACAAAGATGGACGCAGTCAAAGGTGGCAGACAATAAGTCATATTGCGACGATTGTTTTAGGGATTTTCTTTATTTGTGTTACTATTTATTTGGGAGTCGCATACATTCCTACAATTCAGTGGCGCGGCCCTATTGATTATATTGCTGTATGGTCGTATATACTGGCAGTTATCCCGTCAATTCTTTTACTGGCTCAAGAATTTGGCTTTATGGATAAAACGGCTTCAAATGAAAAGAAAACCATGCATCATGTAGTGCTTATGATTCTTTTTGTTGTATTTACTCATTTTGCTATGGTATTTGGCATGGCCGATCCACAGTTGGCAGGATATATGTCGCCGAATCAACCCATGCAAATGAACCACTCCATGATGGATCATTTCAATATGGATCACTCTAACATGAACCATCAACAGATGAATATAAAATAACAACATTATTTCTGATTTTCTTTCTTTTTTGGGACTGCAAAAAATGAATTGCTATTTTTTGCAGTCCTTTTTGTTTCACGTGAAACAGTACTGCCTTGAGAAAGAACGTGATACAATATAGATAGAATTTATGACAAGGAGGTTTTCATATGGTCCCCTACTCTATCTTGATTGTAGATGATGATGAAAAACTTTGCTCTCTCTTATGTTCGTATTTTAAGCAAGAACAATGCATTGTTTATTGTGCCGCCGACGGCATGGAAGCCATACAATTGTTAAAACGGCATGAACCACAGATTATGATTTTAGACGTCATGATGCCTGGTATGGATGGATTTGAAGTTTGTCGCCGTGTCAGACAATTTAGTGATATACCTATTATTTTTTTGACAGCAAAAGACGATGAAACAGACCGGCTTATTGGCTTGAATATCGGTGCCGATGATTATGTCAGCAAACCGTTTAATATTCGGGAATTGGTTGCTCGTGTACATAGTTTGCTGCGGCGCGTGCGCAGCGAAGTGATTCAACAGCACAAGCAATATGTCATTCGTGATTTAGTTATTGATAAAGAAAAATTTACTGTGGAACGCAGCGGTCAGCCGATTGTCTTGACACCTACGGAATTTAATATATTGGAAGTACTTGCTTCTTCGCCAGATCGCGTGTTCAGCCGGATGCAGCTTATGGAAAAAGCACAAGGCGGCTATAGCTTTGAGGGATATGAACGGACTATCGATACGCACGTCCGAAATTTGCGGAAAAAATTGGAACCCAATGCGGCGAAGCCAACCTATATTTTGACGGTATATGGCATTGGCTATAAATTTGCCGGAGGTAGTCATGAAACGATATGAGAGTTTGGTATTTCGCTTGACTGGGATGGTATTTATCCTATTGTTTTTAACGATATTTATCTTATTGTTTTTAGTGAATGCGCAGATGGACAGTCAATTCTCTCAATATTTACAAATGAATGCAGGCAATGTTATGAGCCATCATATGATGCACGGAGCTGCCGAACACCACTATATTGCATCTATTCATCAATCTCTCTTTTGGGTAGGCTTCCTCATGATAGTTGTCAGCGTCGGTGTTAGTTATATTATTGTTCGAAAATTAACTGCTCCGTTGTTGGATTTAACAATGGCTGTCCGGACGATACAAGAAGGAAAATATGGACAAACTGTAGGAGTAGAACGGCATGATGAAGTAGGTATTTTAGCTGAAACATTTAATAATATGTCGCAGCAGCTGGCACGCAATGACGCAATGCGGCGGCAACTGTTTGCAAATATTGCCCACGAACTGCGTACCCCGCTGGCGATTATACAGGGAAATTTGGAAGGCATGATTGATGACGTGATTTCTGCTGATAAAACTACATTCTTGTCAATGGAAGATGAAACACTGCGAATGGGCCGATTAATTCAGGACCTGCGGGATTTGTCGCTGGCAGAAATTAATGAGCTGGTACTGCACAAAACGCCGATAGATATGAATGTATTGTTGGAACGTGCCGTAAGCATGCTGCAGCCGTTGTGTGATGAAAAAAATTTAAGCGTACAACTGCAGTTGTTTCCTTCATTGCCGGATATTATGGCAGATAAAGATCGCATCAATCAAGTGATTTATAATATTTTGAATAATGCCATTCGCTATATCGAACCGGGATGTGTGATTCGTATTCAGACAGCAGTCTGTCGTGTAAATGGTAAAGAAATGGTTCAAACAGAGATTGCGGATACGGGAAATGGTATTGAAGAAGAAGACTTAAAACATATTTTTCAATATTTTTATCGGACTGAAAAATCAAGAAACCGTAAGAGCGGCGGCAGCGGTATTGGATTGGCATTGGCTAAACAATTTGTTCAAAGCCATGGCGGTACGATTGCTGCGCATAGTGAGATAGGAAAAGGTACGGTATTTAGTTTTACATTGCCGGTATAAATATCAAACCCCCTTGTGATGTTTCACGTGAAACATCACAAGGGGGTTTGTGTTACACTGCAAACATTGAATTTATTTTACCAATTCATAACCGGCATCGGCAATGACTTTTGCAAATGCATCTGTTGAAATGTCTTTAGTTGCCGTAACCTCAGCTTTCTTTCCTTCCAAGTCAACGGTGACTTCCGTAACGCCATCCATAGCTGCCAATGCATCATGGACATGTTTTTGGCAATGCTGGCACATCATGCCTTCGATTTTTAATGTTGTTTTCATAGTAGTAGTTCCTTCTTTCTTTGTAGTTTCATTAGATTTTATATGGGAAGTTTCATGTTTTGTTTCACGTGAAACAGTTCCAACAGTGTGATTTGGCTTGAAGAAACGCAAACGCAAGGCATTCATGACAACGCATACGCTGCTCATACTCATCGCAGCGGCGCCGATCATAGGGCTAAGTTTGATTCCATACGCAGGATATAACAGTCCAGCGGCTAACGGAATCGTAATGACGTTGTAGAAAAAGGCCCAAAATAAATTTTCTTTAATGTTTTTGATGACTGCTTTACTTAAGCGAACAGCGCTGACGGCATCCAGTAAGTCATTACGCATAAGCACGGCATCGGCGCTTTCAATAGCAACATCTGTACCGGCACCAATGGACATGCCTAAATCTGCTTTGGCAAGAGCAGGAGCATCATTGATACCGTCACCAATCATGGCAACTGTATGGCCTTCTGCCTGCAGTTGCGCAATATGTTTTTCTTTATCCTGCGGCAGTACTTCTGCAATAACATTCGGAATATGAAGCCGTTTGCGGATAGCTTCGGCAGTGCGTTTATTATCTCCTGTAAGCATGACAACATGAATCCCCATTTTTTCAAATAAAGAAATGGCAGCAGCACTGCTGGCTTTTTCCATGTCGGCAGCCGCAATAATACCTATGATTTTTTCTTTATCCGCAAAAATTAAGGGGGTTTTTCCTTCATCGGCTAATGCGTCCAAGCAGGCACGGTATGGTGAAATATCGATATGAATTTCTTTCATTAATGCTTCATTGCCGGCATAATAGTTTTTTTCTCCTATAGATGCTTGAATGCCGCGGCCAAACAATGCCTTAAAGTCTGCGACAGAAATCGGAGCAATGTGATGCTCTTCAGCATAAGTTATGATTGCTTCGGCAAGAGGATGTTCACTCCCCTGCTCCATGCCGGCTGCTAAGGAAAGCAGCGCATCTTCTTTTCCAGAGAATGTTTTTATATCGGTAATTCGAGGTTTCCCCTCGGTAATCGTCCCTGTCTTATCCATGACGACCGTATCAACGGCATGCGCCGTTTCCAGAGCATCGCCTGATTTGATTAAAATGCCGTTTTCAGCGCCTTTTCCCGTTCCTACCATAATAGCTACCGGCGTAGCCAATCCGAGGGCACACGGGCAGGAAATAACGAGTATAGAGATGCCGATGGAAAACGCAAATTCTAAATCAGCACCCAGTATGAAATACCAAACGGCAGTGACTAGTATGGCGATGGTAATGACGGCTGGTACAAAAATTCCGGCAACCGTATCAGCCAGTTTTGCAATAGGTGCTTTGCTGGCACTTGCTTCATCGACAAGCCGTATGATTTGATTGATAGTCATGTCGGCGCCTACACGTTTTGCTAGAAAATGAATGGCTCCTGCTTTATTCATCGTTGCCGATGTAACCGTATCGCCAGGACGTTTTTCTACGGGGATGCTTTCCCCTGTAATCGTAGATTCGTCGATACTCGTCGTTCCTTGGCAAATCGTGCCATCAGCAGGAATACGTTCACCTGGCCGAACAATAATTTCGTCACCGACGACTAATTCTTCAATAGGAATAACGGATTCAATTCCGCTGCGCAGTACCGTAGCCTGTTTAGGGGCCAGTTTAATCAGTTTTTCAATCGCTGCGCTGGTTTTTCCTTTGGCACGTGTTTCTAAATATTTGCCGACGGTAATTAACGTGACAATCATACCGGCTGACTCAAAATATAGATTGGTACTGTATGTTTCTACGAGGGCCCAATCGCCATGCCCCATGCCCCATCCCATGCGGAAAATGGCAAAAGCACCAAAAACAGCGGAAGCCATCGATCCCATGCCGACTAGACTGTCCATATTGGGAGCGCCATGGAAGAGATTACGAAAGCCATTAATATAATATTTACGATTTAGATACATAATGGGAAGAATCAGCAAAAACTGAGAAAATGCAAAGGTAATTGCATTTTCAGGACCGTGAAATACGGCTTTAAATCCTTCCGGGACAGGCAGACCAAACCATTCTAAAAACATATGGTGCATGGCAATATACATGGTCGGGATTAGAAAAATAATCGACCATATGAGACGATGTTTCATCGATTTGATTTCCTGCGACGCAGTATCCGGCGCATCGGCAGCTGTCTGGACAGCAGGTTTTTCTCCAGGAAGAGATGCGCCGTAACCGGCATGGACAACGGCTGCGATAATGGCACGGCTGTCTAATTTGGTTTCATCATACTCCACCTGCATGCTGTTCGTCAATAAATTGACACTGGCTTTGGATATGCCGCCTAATTTGGAAACAGCTTTTTCAACGCGGGATGAGCAGGCAGAACAACTCATTCCCGTGATCATATACTTTTCATGCTTCATGCCATCAGTCCTTTACTTCATTAATTTTTGCAGTGTACAGACAAGTTCATCGACGACATCTTCTTTGCCTTCGCGGATGTCATGAACAACACATGATTTTATATGTTGTGAAAGTAATATCTTGTTGAAGGAATTTAGCGCAGATTGTACCGCTGTAACTTGCGTCAGAATATCGACGCAGTATCGGTCAGATTCAACCATGTTGCGAATTCCCCGTATTTGTCCTTCTATTCGGTTTAATCGCGTAATTAGATTTTTGTATTCTTTACTATTTTTGTCTCTGTATTTCAATTTTCCTGTTGAACAACAACACTCACAAGTATTTTTTTCTTCCATACCGACAGCCTCCTTTGCATCATTCTTTACATACCCTATACGGGTATGTAAATATAATATACCCGTATAGGGTATTGTGTCAATATAAAGAAGACAAATAAATGAAAATTAAAACCAGTTTATTGATAGGTAAAAAAATTCCCCAGACAAGAATACCTGTCTAGGGAATTAAGCGTCATGTATTATTTTTTTAAGATATTAACAACGTCTTGTGTTTCATCTTTGGCATTTTCGTATCCAGCAATGATGGAACCCTGTACGACGATGCAGTCATATCCTTTATTTTTACGAACTTGTTCTACAGCTTGAACTACGTCTTTTTCCATAGGAACGACTAATTTGTTTTCCAAATCCGTAATACGCTGGTTCAGCTGTTTTGCCAATTCACGTTTTTCCTGATCTGTTTTTAATGTTGCAGATTTTTTAGTGAATTCTTCATCAGCTTTTTTGAAAGCGCCTTGCATTTGTGCGCTTACTTTAGGATAATCTTTGTGAGAAGAAATAAGCGTGTCAAAGTTTACATAGCCTACACCGGATGCAAATGCTGAAGTAGCAGCAACGACGCTCATCATACCGATAACTGCGAGAGAAGCTAATTGTTTTTTCAGTTTCATATTATAATCCTCCTGAGAGTATGAGATAAACTCAAATTTATTACTTTGTTGTATTATATCAGACTTACCAGAAAATCACAACCATTGTAACTATACTGTAACAAACACTTATAAATAGTTTATAAATTATTTAATCTTTTGTCGAACCGTTTATGCTTTGATTATCATCTTCGTCTTTTATGTATATATATTTATCTTTCTTCATTTTTTCAATAATTTCAGGAGCCATCGTAATTAATTTTTCGAATGCCGATGCCTGGTAGCCGTCTTTTTTGATAGAAAACATTTCCACTCTGTCCCCTTTTATGACTAAAATGGCCGAGGGTTCTAATTTTGCGCCGCCACCGCCACCGGCACTTTGGCGTCCTGTTTCTGTTTTGCCGTTTATGCCGCCGGAACCAAAGCCAAAAGTAACATCAACAAACGGAACCAGGATGGCATCACCGATATGAACTGCTTCACCGACTACGGTTTCTACTTTTATCATTTCTTTAAAATTTTCGAAGATAGTTTCCAAATTATTTTTGATATATGAATTATCCATGATTTTCTCCCTTTCTTGCTGCATGCCACTGTGCTAAAACATGGCGGACTGGACGAGATAAAAGAAATGTAATGGAGCAAGCTGCGGCTGCTGCCAAACAGATACGGCCGACTGCATGTACGGTGCAGTCATATTCTTCTGCTGTAAAATTAAAATGAAGGTCAGACGTACTGGCGGGAATGACTGCATATAAAGCACCTGCAAGCATACCTGTTTTATGAGGGGCCGTTAATCCCAGCGTACCCGCTAAGGTCAGTGTACGAATGCGGGAAATACAGAGGATATCCTGCAGCCATGTAAAGAATGCAAGTGCAAAATCTTCGGTGCAAACCAGTGATTTCCAAGAAAAATGCTTTTTGTGTGTTTCTGCGGTGTCCACCGCAGAGTCGGCAGTATGCAGTTCATCATACGTTACCGTGTGTGCTTCTTTTTTGAGTTCATGCAGTACGGTTTCCTGCTGTTCTTTGGTCATTTTTGCATCCTGTGTGGAGAGTGGCGCCGATTGTTGTTTTTTCCATAAAAGGTACCATTCTGTTTGCGGCCGGTTTCCATACGTATACTGCCATGTATAGGAAAATGCGCGCCCCAGCCAGCAAAGCGTGCCGGATATATGAAATGGCGAGCCAATATACAACATGCAGCTATAGGATACGGGAAGGCATATTATTGTAATAACAACGATCAGGATAGCCGCCAGCAGCACGATAATCCCCATTCACTCCACCACACTCTCTTCAACAGAATATACATATTAAATACAATTCTAGACCGGCAAGGAAAAATCCTTCATGGACAGTTAGTCTTTTTTGTGAAAAATACAATCGACATCTTCAGCCCCAAAGCAGCGAGAACAGGAAATGCATGCTGCCGGTTCTGTATCGCCATGTTTCCAGCGGTTTGGCAAATCAGGCTGGCGCAGCAGCGGGCGGCACATAGAAACAAAGGATAACTGCGTATCTGCGAGTACAGATTCAATTTCCTGTACTTGGCGGAATCCCCCGACGACACCGATATCTACCTGCTGATGGAGCTGGCTGGCAGCGGTTGCTGCATAGTGTGCAAAATACATAGGTTCTTTGGTACGGCGGATAGCCCGAATCGGTCCTTTGCGGGGAAGCGATGACATATTGCCGCCGCTGACTTCAATGGCGTTGATTTTTTGCTGTGCAAGCCAAGCCATTACTTGCTGGCTTTCTTCAAAGGTAAAACTGCCTTCTTTCATAAAGTCAGCACAATTTAGTTTTACCCAAATCGGATAGGTATCACCGACTTCCCGGCGCATGGCTGCCGTGCATTCCAAGAGAAAACGGGCGCGGTTTTCTAACGAACCGCCATATATGTCTGTGCGGCGGTTGAAATAAGGAGATAAAAATTTACTGGATAAATACCCGTGGGCACTGTGAAATTGAACGCCGTCAAAACCGGCTTTTTTGGCGCGAAGTGCTGCTTTGCCTACATCATCAACAAGGCGAGAAATTTCTTCTATCGTCAGCGCATGAGATTCCTGCGTGATTTTTCCTAATTTTTCTGTTACACCGCTGGGGCTGACAATCATTCGGTTGGCACCTTCCGGAAGCATAATGGATGACCCCATGACAACGATTTGGGCAATAATCTTGCCGTGATGTTCGTGGACGTGACGAATCATTTCTGCAAGCGGTGCAATACAGCTGTCATTGTCAATGCAAATTTGGCGATGTTGGCGTGGTTCCAGAGAGCTGGCTGCCATCATTCCTGTGATCATGATGCCAATGCCGCCATCTGCAAGACGTGTATAGACCTGCGTTAGCTTTTCTGTGGGATAGCCGTGTTCATCAGCCATTCCTTCAAACGTAGCAGAACGGACAATTGGGCAGACTGCATCAATGCCGCCAATATGACATGTATCAAAAAGCATGAATAATCTCTCCTTGGTAACCAAAAATGGTTTAAAGTTTTACTCACTATTATAGCTTAAAATGGCATAAAAATCTAACATTTCTCTGGATTATTTTGTACCCGAAATAAAAAACATATGAATACAGGAACCAGTGTGAATTTTATGTTACCGAATAAGCATACAGCAGTTTACAACTTTTTGAACAAATAAATATCGCGTAACCACACTTTGAAGTATAATGAATCTGCTAAAACA
>CAKPVJ010000014.1 GCA_934193515.1 uncultured Megasphaera sp.
GTTTGGCTCAAATTATTGTGTTTGGTGTGATGTTTCCATCACGTTTTTGAATTGATTGACGTCTGTTTCTTTGGTAAACCAAAGAAACGACCTCGCACTTGGCGTTCATTCGATTCTTACATTGTTCAGTTTTCAAAGGTCATCGCCGTCTTGCGACGGCTTGTATATCTTACCAAACTCAACTGAGCTTGTCAAGGACTTTTTTTCGGAAGAATGGAACATTCTTCATATCCTCATCAAAAGACATATTTCGTCTTTCCCGAAGCCCTTTGCGGTGCCCCGTTCCCGACGGCTTGATTAGTATATCGCAAATAGCCCCCTCTGTCAACTCTTTTTTTACAAAATTTTCCAGTAATCGTATCCTATCTTTATTTTTCTATAATATGGCTATGCAGATTGTCTAATACATAGCCATTTCTTACTGCCCATCAGTATCTTCCTGCGCCCAATTATCCAAGCGGCTTTTCCATTTTTGTGCCGTATCTATTGTATTTTCTGCTGTTTGTACCGCATCTTTGGCTTCATCATAGCGTTGTCCCCAGCTTTTATCATGTTCATCATGCCATTTTTGCTGTCCGTCTTTATACCCGTTTTTATAGTCCGCATCCTGCGTATCATTGACGGCATCGATATCCTTATCTGCATCTTCGTACCCTTGCTTGTATCCCGTATCATACGAATCATTGGCCCATACGGTCATGCCTCCCCATAATACACCGAGGCTGCACAGTACAATCATCATTTTTTTCAACATTTTGTTTACACCGTATCCTTTCTAAAAAATTACACCGTCATTATAGTCTTCGTCAAATAACCCGTCAAGCGATTATTTTTTTCATTTATATACGTTCGTATACTAGTTATGTGTTACAGGTCTTTAGTACAATAAAATAAATACTGCTTAGGATGGTGATACCTATGCTGAAAAAATGTGTATGTTGTCTCTGTATCGCACTTTTCTGCACAGTATCTTTGCAGGCTCAAGATACTAGCAGGCAGACAGTCTCTGAAACGCAAGCAGAGATACGGTACTATGCTCCCAAACTAAAATTTGAGTCTCGAGGCCTGCCGTCTTATAACTTCCGGGATACACTGCAGATTCAAAACAGCAGCGCGCCGGAATATATCATTTCTCACAAAAATTGGTATATCGATTATATCCGTATATATGAATCAGGCAACACCAAACTGACGCATTCTCCTTATCCACCGCTTCCTGCACACAGCAAGTTAAACCTAGACTATGTTTCGTTAAACTGGAAAAAAACATTTCATACGACAGATAAAGGCTCTGCATATTGGCTGGCAGGACTGCGGTATTATCGCTTTGACACCTCTCTTTCACTGGCATCCATATATACTGCTAAAAAACAACTCAATCAGTTTGCGCCCGCTATAGGCATCGGAGGCAAATACAATGTAACCAACACCTTGTCTCTTTTCGGAGAATTTTCCGGACTGCCTTTGGGAAAACGGGGGCATGTATATGATTTTAATACAGGCATGCAGTATCGTCTTAGCGATGCGTTTTCTGTCAGCGCAGGATACCGCGTGCTCGATTTAAAAATAAAAAACGATGCGGATGGAACAGGCATTTATAAATTATCCGGCTGGTACGGCGGAGTATCCTATCATTTTTAGTATGCTGATACAGAGGAGGTTGGAGTATCATGAAAAAATTAGGTGCTGCATTGTTAATTGGCTTGCTGCTTTGCCCAGCAGTCTTAGGGTTGGCTAAAAATCCTGCTGTCCATGTAACAGACAGTAAGCAAAAAGAATCACTTGCTTCTATTCAGGATATCGACCATGGCCGTTTGTACGTGATGGACTACACAGCCGATTATAAATTAGATGACCTGTTGGATAAAAGCATCGCTTCCCTGGACGGTATGTTTACATTTGTCTCAAACGATTTATTGTGCAGCGGTTCTATTTCCAAAGGAATAATAGACGCCGGATGCAGTGCATTCGCCGGAAAAACAGAGGATGGCAAACCCATTTACGGCCGTAACTTTGACTACAAAATGGACATGACCGCCGTCTTAATCCGGACGGCACCGAAAAACGGCTATCGCTCTATCGGTCTGGCCGACGCTGGCTGGGTCGGTTATGGCATTGGCAGCCTGGATGATGACAAGACAGACTTATCTGCTGCTGTCGGCATGCCGTATTTAATTATGGACGGTATGAATGAAAAAGGCTTGGCCGTCAGCGTATTAAAATTGGACGGACAGCCTACGCATCAACAGACAGGAAAGAAAAAAATCACGACGACGGCAGCACTGCGGTTAATGCTGGACAGGACCGCTACTGTCGATGAAGCCATCGCGCTGCTTCGTCAATATGATATGCAGTCCAGTATGGAAACAGCCAACTTCCATTTTTTACTCAGTGACGCAACAGGGAAAAATGTCGTACTGGAATATACCATCAATGACATGACAGTTATCGATGCCAATTATGTGGCCAATCATTATTTAGCTCCCAAGATGCACGGCTTGGGCCATGCCTATGACCGGTTTGCCGTATTAGCAGCCGCCATGAAATTTAAGAAAAATATCCTCACTCCCAATGAAGCTATGTCGCTGCTCGAATTAGTCAGTCAGCCAGAAACGCAGGAAGCTACCAGTATGACCCAGTGGTCTGTCGTCTACAACTTGCATGACTTGACGGCCAAAATCGCTATCCGTAGAAATTACGATACCTTTTTCCATTTCTCCATCAATGATATTTATCAAAATAAACAGACAAACTAACGACCTGTGTTTCACTGTATAAGATAGCCAAAAGACGCTTCTTGCATCTGCAAAAAGCGTCTTTGTCATAGGAACAATACCTTCTTTCTCACCGGCAATGTTTCCACATATTCCCTATACTCGTTTCTTCCTGCCTATATACCTTGGTATAATAGCATTCCGGCCTATCATTTGCTACAATAAAAGTGTCAAAGGAACCCCTTCCAAAATCCCCTTTGCTTATAGTTTAACTTCCTTCCACCTCTTCAAAAAATACACCTAGCAGAAAGGACTCTCTTCACCCACAGGGAAGAAAGTCCTTTTTGTTGTACATATATATTATACCAGTTTTCCAACTACTTCATCTGCTGCTAATTCATTCCAAAGCAGCTGCATGACTGCTAAAATAAGCAAAATGGTCAGGCCCAGCCGCATGTAGGAAGAACGTGTAATCCAATCAAAGGGCGTCCGTTTTTTGCGTTCTGTAATCTGATACTGCACGTCGTCTCTTTTGTTTAAAATGCGAAAATGCCGTGCTTCTTTGTAAGCGGAAAATACACCGCTAAAATTCATGGTCACATGGACTTGAGGATCTTCCATACCGACGAGAGCTATTTCCCGCAGATGCTGGCAAAATATTTCCAAAAAATCACTGTCTGCGCACGCACTGGAAAATGCAAAAAATTGAATTTCACATTCCCGAATGCCTTCTTTCATAGAAATTTTTAAAAACGGATACTGCTGCTGTAAAGAATCTCTCCAGGCATCTACTTTTTCCCGTATCGTTGCAGGCCATGTATACCGAACAGCTTGTTTGGGAGCAAAGGAAATTTCACCGGAGATAGTCAAGCGATAATCGCCGTAATAATGACGAAGCCGTGTTTTCCAATTCATTGCTGTCCCTCCTTAGGATAGTTTGGTGCCGCATGCCGGACAATATACCGCTTCTTTGGGTACTTTTTCGCCGCAATGCGGACAATGCCGTTCCTCCGCTGCGGGCTGCGGCGGCAAAGCCTCTTTCCATTCCCCGTCCAAAACAGGGGCTTCGCTGCCGCTCATGCGGTCCATCCGCTGTTCGACTTTGTCTATTCGGGAATGCAGTTCTGCTTCCGATACAGCGACACGCTCTTTCAAACGGTCTGTTTCCAAACTCGTCCGTTCTATACGATGTTCTGCTGTCAAATCTTTCAAGACAGCAATAATAATGGCTGCCAGCAGCGGACTAATCAAAAGGGAAAACAATCCCCAAAGGATAGGGCTGCGGCCGCGCTTACTGGCAAAGTAAGCAACTAACGCACAAAATATAATATATAAAACGATAGACATAGCTCCACCTCACTTTTTTCTATATATTCATTATACAAAACACGCTTTTCCTTGTATAGGTGCAATCGGCAGGTTTCTACGGGCTGCTATGAAAAACCCCCCTATCAGCCGACAGACCAATAAGAGGGTTGAAAGATCGTTTTTATTTTAAAAGATTATTATCCGTAAAATAATCAATGCGCATTGCTTTACGTACATCAGCCAATGTCTGATTTGCTTTTTCAGCAGCTTTTGCCGTATTGACGCGAAGCATGTCATATACATCAGGCAGGCGTTTTTCCCAAGCATGACGGCGTTCACGAATAGGCTGCAGTTCTGCCTGCAACACATTATTCAGGAACTTTTTGACTTTGACATCGCCCAGACCGCCGCGCTGGTAATGGGCTTTTAGTTCATCCAAGCCGCTGTATTCCGGTAAAAATTCGGGGAAGTATTCCGGTTTGCAGAACGCATCCAAATAGGTAAATACCGTGTTGCCTTCCAAATGACCCGGATCTTCACGGCGCAAATGTGTCGGGTCGGTAAACATGGACATAACTTTTTTCTGAATATCTTCAGGTTCTTCTGATAAATAGATGCAATTGCCTATGGATTTGCTCATTTTCGCTTTGCCGTCAATCCCCGGCAGCCGCAGGCATGCTTTGTTCTTCGGCAGAATAATTTCCGGTTCCGTCAATGTTTCTCCATAAACGCTGTTAAATTTATGAACAATTTCTTTGCATTGTTCCAACATCGGCAGCTGGTCTTCGCCGACGGGAACGGCTGTTGCCCGAAATGCCGTAATATCTGCGGCCTGGCTGACAGGATAGCAGAAAAAGCCTAAAGGAACGCTGGCTTCAAAGTTTTTTTGCTGAATTTCTGATTTAACAGTCGGATTGCGCTGCACGCGGGCTACTGTAACAAGATTCATATAGTAAACGGTCAATTCGGGAAGGGCCGGAACCATAGATTGAATAAAAATAGTAGATTTTTCCGGGTCAATGCCGCAGGCCAAATAATCCAATGCAACCTGCATGACGTTCTGCCGTACTTTTTCTGGATGTTCTGCATTATCCGTCAATGCCTGTGCATCGGCAATCATAAAATATAATTCATCATATTCGCCAGAATTTTGCAATGCAACACGTTCCTGCAAAGAACCAACATAATGTCCTACATGAAGATGTCCCGTAGGACGGTCACCTGTTAAAATAACTTTTTTCATACCTTGCTCCTTTGTAAAAGCATACCAAAATCCATACTACAAAAATATGTCTGGTAAACAGTTTATCTGTATTCAAATTTTTACATTCTACGTTATAGTTTACGCTTAGATGACCTTACCGTCAATATTCGTTTCTCTGAATATACAAAAAAGAATGGGATTGCCGCACGAAGCGTTTCGTCATGATGCCCCATCCTATTTCTTTCAACGCTTTAAGAGGGATGCAGCGAATAAATTGACTTGCCTCTGTCCTTCTCCTATAATAATAGGCGGTAAAAATGACCCTCTGCCAGAAATGCACAGGATGACAAGGAGTGACTTGATACGATGGATTTTATGAAAGAAGCAATTACAGAATCAGCAAAGAATTTGGAAACCGGGCATGGCGGTCCCTTTGGTGCTGTTGTCGTCAAAGACGGCAAAATCGTGGGCCGCGGCCACAACGAAGTCATCAAAAACAATGACCCTACCTGTCACGGTGAAATGCAGGCCATTCGTGATGCCTGCCGCAACCTCGGTACGTATGATTTATCCGGCTGCGACTTGTACACCTCTGCCCAGCCCTGTCCGATGTGCCTGTCCGCCATTATTTGGGCCAATATCAAAACCGTCTATTACGGCAATACCGCAAAAGATACGGCAGCTATTGGCTTCCGCGATGATTTTATATACCAATTCATTGAAAATGGCTGCCAAAACACGGACGTCTTGTCACTGACCCAGCTGGACCGTGATGAAGCTAATACAATCTTTGCTGCCTATAAAGAAAAAAATATGACGATTTACTAAGCAGCTTGTATATATACAAGTATCTGCCATGGTGCCAAGGAGACGCCGTAAACAGACAGACCGCGGCAAATGACGCAAAAAAGGGAACTGTGCATGTAAGAAATACGTCTTCATGCAGCAGCTCCCTTTTTCGTTTAATACCGTCTTTCTTTCATACGGCGTTCTATATCCCGTTTGGCTTCTTTTTCTGCCAATGCCTGTCGTTTATCGTAGAGCTTTTTCCCCGTAACCAACGCTACGGTCACTTTGACGCGTCCTTTTTTGAAATACAGGTTTAACGGTATCAGCGTGTAACCTTTTTCCTTAATCTTTCCCAATAATTTGGTAATTTCATACCGATGCATCAACAGCTTGCGAGTCCGCAGCGGGTCATGATTAAACCGGTTCCCCTGGTCATATGGGCTGATATGCATGCCCAGGAGCAGGATTTCGCCATTTTCAATGCGGCAGAAACTATCTTTTAAGTTGACTTTCCCCTGACGCAGTGATTTTACTTCTGTCCCTGTCAAGGCAATGCCTGCTTCATACGATTCATGGATGAAATAATCATGACGGGCTTTGCGATTATCTGTAATATATTTTACACCGCTTGGTGACTTTGCCACTATCTATTCCTCCTATTTTTTCTTGGATTTTCTTCCTTTGCGGCTTTTGCCTTTTTTGCCGCGTCCCTTTTTATTCAGTTTTTTATCTTTTTTATTTTTCTTACTCTTTTTACCAGAGGCAGCACCAGCAAACCAAGACCGTTTCGATTCTTCCTTTTTGCTGCCGTTTTTATGGCGCCGTTCCGCGCTGACAGCCATCATATGCTGCAAATCACTGAGAGATTCAACGACGCCGGGGACAAAATCAATTTCACATTTTTCGGTATTGACTTTCGCCAGCGTCACTTCCATGGGATCGCCCAATCGGAATATTTTACCGCTGTGCTGGCCGCGCATCGTATAAGTTGCTTCATCGAACACATATACATCATCCGTAAGTAAAGAAATGTGTACCAACCCTTCAATACCGTTTTCGAGTCCAACAAACAAGCCAAATGAAGTAATACCCGTAATGCGGGCCGGGAAAGGCTGACCGATAAACGGCAGCATGTACTGTGCTTTCTTCAAGTCATCGGTTTCCCGTTCGGCTTCCACAGCAATCCGTTCGCGCGAGCTGGCCTGGTCTGCTGCAATGGTATGATATGACAGGGACATTTGCGCTTCTTCCTCAGTCAGTTTTCCTTTTTGCTGGTACTGGCGAATCAAGCGATGAACCATCAAATCCGGATAGCGGCGAATCGGCGAAGTAAAATGCGTGTAGCATGCCGATGCCAAGCCAAAATGACCGGCGTTGTTGGTCGAATAGCGTGCCTGCTGCATAGACCGCAGGGCGATTGTCTGGACGACGGCTTCTGCATTGGTTCCTTTGGAAAGTGTCAAAAGTTTTTGGAAATCCGCTGGTTTGACTTCATCTCCCGTCGGCACCGGCAGGGAAAACGTCGATAAAACAGTCCGCATCATTTCCAAGCGTTCCGGTTCGGGAACTTCATGAATCCGATATACAGAGGGATTTTCACTGTCCCGCAAATACGAAGCTACTGTTTCATTGGCAATCAGCATGGATTCTTCTACGATTTGTTCAGCAATCGTCCGTTCCCGTTTTTCCAAACGCAGCGGCGTACCTTCCGGGTCGAGAATAATTTTATATTCCGGGAAATCAAAATCAATGGCGCCGCGGCGAAGGCGCATTTGTTTGAGAATCTGCGCCAGTTCCTGCAAATTCCGCAGCATAGGCATAAAGGCCTGCAAATCGTCCGGTATAATATCATCCAGCAGTGCTTTTTTGATTTCCTTATAATTGCAGCGCCGTTTGACTTGAATTACTGCCGGTCCGATATCGGATTGGATCACACAGCCTTCTTTATCAATTTCCATGACACAGGTCATGGAATAGCGGTCTTCGCCGGCATTCAAGCTGCAGATGCCATTGGACAGCACCGTCGGCAGCATAGGAATAACCCGATCTACCAAATACACGCTCGTACCGCGGGTATACGCTTCTTGGTCAATGACCGAGTTGGGCTTGACATAATAACTGACATCAGCAATATATACGCCTAAGCGGAAATTGCCGTTCGGCAGTTTGACGACGTCAATGGCGTCATCTAAATCTTTAGCATCTTCGCTGTCAATGGTAATGAGCTGGCGGTCCCGATAATCACGACGTCCGGCTTCCATTGTCACATTCATGTTGATTTTTTCTGCTGCCTTTTGTACGTCTTCCGGAAAAGCAAAAGGCAGGCCGTGACGGGCCATAATGACTTTGATGTCCAAGTCTTTGTCGCCGTCGTACCCAAGTATTTCTGTAATTTCCCCTTCTGCCTTTCGTCCGTCTGTCGGCCATTTGGTAATCGTAACAAGAACGCGGGCACTGCTGCGCGCATTAGCCGTTTTGTCCAGTGGAATATAGATATCTTCCCGAATCCGTTCATCATCAGGACGAACAAATCCGTACCGCTTTTCTCTTTCAAACGTACCGACCAGCGTTTTGTTGGCTCGTTCGACGATGCTGACAATTTCACCTTCCTGTTTATGACGACCGCTGCCGTTTTGGATAATCCGAACTGTAACTTTATCGTTGTTCATGGCAGTATGGCGATTTTGTTCTGCAATATATACGTCTTCTTTCAAATCTTCACTGAGGACGAAGCCAAACGTCGCTGTATAGCCTTTATATATGCCAATAATTTCTTGTGGATTTTTCAGTGCTGTATACCGTTCTCCTGCTACTCTCATGAGCTTTCCACTCCTTACTAGTCCATCAAAGGTTTCAAATAGTGCTGCCAGCCGCGAGCCTGTGAGACAGAGTCGTTCTGCACAGTCTTCAACTGTAATGCCAGATGATTCTATACTGCATAGTTCTATTATATCATGAGAGAGTTGTAAATCCATTAGTTTCCTCCAAAGAAAAACACGAGAGTGTATATATTAGTTATGAAAAAAGCCTGCGACAATGCCGCAGGCTACTACATTTCCATTAAAACGTATGCATCAATCTGCCTAAAATCAGTGTCAAAACTGCAAAAACAATCGACAAGACAATAGTCAGTTTGGATAATAACGCATCCATGCCGCGGGCACGGCTGCCAAATAAATCTTCTGCACCGCCGCCAAAGCCGGCCCCCATGCCTTGGGTCTTGCTTTTTTGCGCTACAACGACGCCAATAATCAGCAATGCCAAAATAACGTCTATGATTTCCAATACATTAATCACGCTAATCCTCCTCACAAAACACACTTAACAGTACTATTGTACACTTATTTACCTTTTCTATCAATAGGTTCTTTCTTATTTTCATCATTCCGTGTTTCCAAATACCGTTCCAGTTTGCGTTTGACCCGCTGTAAGGCATTGTCGATGGATTTGACGTGACGATGCAGATCCTTAGACATTTCATTATAGGATTTGCCGTCTAAATAGGCTGTCAGGACCTGCCATTCCAAATCACTGAGGATTTCATTCATTTTTAATTCTATATCAGCAAATTCTTCACGGCTGATAACCAATTCTTCCGGGTCGCTGACACGAATGCCGGCTAGGATATCCTGGAGTGTCCGGTCGGATTCCGTTTCATAAATCGGCTTATTGAGAGACACATACGAATTGAGCGGAATATGTTTTTGTCTTGTTGCCGTTTTGATAGCCGTAATAATCTGCCGGGTAATGCAGAGTTCGGCAAAAGCGCGAAAAGATGACAATTTGTCACCGCGGAAATCCCGCGTCGCTTTGTATAGGCCAATCATGCCTTCTTGTATAATATCATCGCGGTCCGCACCTACGAGAAAATATGCCCGTGCTTTGGATTTGACGAAATTTTTGTATTTATTGACAATATATTCTGTCGCTTCTTCGTCGTGTTCTTGCTGAGCAAGACGCACAACTTCTTCATCCGTCATGGTTTCAAAGCGATTCGTAGGCGAAACGGTGCATGGTGCTTCTGCCTGCATAGTTTATACCTCTATTATTTTGATCTGCGAATTTTTTCTAATTTTCGCAATACATCTTCATTTTTTACGCGATACACCACTTCATTGCGGTGGGTTCCTTCTTTTAAGACATTGCGGTGGTCGTACGCAGCCACTTCTTTTTTGGTTCGTTCTACGTCTTCAGCCAGTTCCCGCGCAGGAATGCGGTAGGCACCGCTGCCCAAAACCTGGTTTTGTTCGGCACCGTCTGAGGTCGCTACATACACAATGCGTTTATCATTCCGATGGGCATACACAATACTTTCGATACGGCTGTCTGCTGTTTCTTCCTTATCTGTAAAAATAACTTCACAGTCTCTGCCGATGCGCATGCTCTTTTCTGTTTCTTCTGTGTACATGGCATCAAACACTAGAATGAGCTTGTATCCTTTGGCTTTGCCATAGCTTGCCATCGTATCAATTAATTTTTCACGCGCATGTTCCAGCGATTGATCTGCCAGTTTTTTTAGCTTCGTCCAAGCAAAGATAATATTGTAACCATCAACAATCATTAAATCTTTCATGGCTGCACCGCCTGCCGCTGGCGAACGACTTCATACATCAGAAGAGCTGCTGCAACAGACGCATTGAGGGAATTAACATGCCCAAACATCGGAATCTGTACGAGAACATCACAGGTTTCTTTGACCAAATGGGAAATTCCTCGGCCTTCACTGCCAATAACTAGGACAACTGGTTCCGTCAGCGAACTGTGGAAATAGTCTGTGTCGCCGTCCATATCTGCCCCAATAACCCAAAAGCCTTGTTTTTTCAGCTTTTTGAGGGTCTGGGCAATGTTGCCAATCTGCACGATCGGCATATATTCTATCGCGCCGGCCGATGTTTTGCCTACGGTTTCATTAATAGGCGCACTGCGGCGCTTTGGCAAAAGAACGGCATCGGCGCCGGCACATTCTGCCGTACGCACAATAGCGCCTACATTGTGCACATCTTCAATACCGTCAAGCAGTACCAAAAACGGTACTTTCCGTGCAGCTTCCACATCAGCCAGCACGTCTGTCAAGTCAGCAAATGCCACAGGAGCTGCAAACGCCACTACGCCCTGGTGCCGATTGCCCGGTGCGACGTGATTTAAAATTTTGGGCGGCACGTATTCAATCAGAATATCCTTTTCCCGTGCCATGTCCTGTATGCGCTGCAGCGGCGGAGCGTCATTGCCGGCAGCAAGATAAATTTTTGTAATAGACCGGCCTGCCCGCAGTGCTTCTGTTACACTGTTACGGCCTGTAATGATGCTTTCCGTACTCATAATTTACACCTTTTCCCCATGTTTAGCAGCACAATACTGCTTCGTATACGTATAAATCTGCGTCATCAGTTCGGCCAGCCGTTCGCAGCGGTCAGCCATCACGCAGTAGCCTACTAAGGCTTCCAAGGCCGTGCTGTCATGATATTCTGCAACGGACGCACTCTTCGGCGCCTGTGAATAGGCATTGCGCGCCCGTTGGCATACGGCTTTTTCATCTCCGGCCAATCCCTCTTTGAGCTGCCGGTACACATAGGCCTGCACTTTGGCCGATACAAATTCTGCTGCCAGCAGATGCAGTACCTGTACATTGGGAATCGCCGTATCTACCAAGCGGCGGCGCATATGCAGCGAATAGTACGCATCACCGACAAAGGCCAGTGTAATCGGATCCAGCCGGGATGCATCCTGCTGCGGCACATCCAGTCGCTGTCCGTTGGCAAATGCCGTATATGCTCTTTTTTTTAATGCCTGCAGTTGTTTAAATTTCACTTTTTCCAGCGCGCTCCCTGCGGTGAATCTTCAATCGTAATGCCCAAAGCCGATAATTTGTCACGAATGGCGTCTGCCAAGGCATACTGTTTTTGTTTGCGGCATTCCTGACGAATTTCCAAAATGGCCTGCATTAAATCATCATAATCCTTGCTGCTTGCATCTGCTTTTTGGCCGCTCCAGCGTTCTTCCAAAATACCTAAAATATCTGTCATCGTCTTGAAAATGCGTTTAACTTCAGACACTGCAGAAGAATCTACAGGTACGCCATTATTGACAACAGCGTTTTTATAAATATTGACGTTTTTCGCCAAATCAAACATAGCCGCACTTGCCAGCGCCGTATTAAAATCATCGCACATCGCTTCTTCAAACGCTTCTTCGTCTTTCTTGGCAATGTCAAGCAGTTGTTTAGCTTCTTCAGACTTGGCGCCTGCCGGCATATCCAGCAGTTCCAATACATTGTCAATCGCCGTGCCAAGACGTTCAAGGCTGCGCGTCATTTCTTCCAGGCGTTCATCGCTGAAGTCCAACGGGCTTCTGTAATGGTTGGAAATAAGGAAGAACCGAAGGGCATCGGCACTATAATGAGCCAATACGTCTTTGACGAGGAAGAAATTGTTTAACGATTTGCTCATTTTTTCCGAATTAATGGTAATAAATCCATTGTGCAGCCAATATTTGACCATCGGTTTCTTGCCGGTAAAGGCTTCAGACTGAGCGATTTCATTTTCATGATGCGGGAAAATGAGGTCACTGCCGCCGCCATGAAAATCAAATGTATCTCCCAAGTATTTATTACTCATGGCAGAGCATTCAATATGCCATCCCGGACGACCTTTCCCCCAAGGGCTGTCCCAAGACGGTTCACCCGGTTTGGCACCTTTCCAAAGTGCAAAATCCATCGGATTATGTTTGCGGTCATCTACTTCAATCCGGGCACCTGCCATCATATCATCCAAGCTGCGGCCGCTCAATTTACCGTAATCTGCAAATTTTTCTACGCTGTAGTATACATCATGGTCAATGACATAAGCATATCCTTTGTCAATCAGCGTCTGTACCATGTTGATAATTTCTTCCATGTGTTCTGATACACGAGGATATTTATCGGCACGGCGAATATGCAGTTTGTCCATGACATCAAAGTACGATGCAATGTAGCGGTTGGAAATCGTATCCCATGTTACGCCTTCTCCATTTGCTGCGTTGATAATCTTATCATCTACATCCGTAAAGTTTTGGATGTGCGTAACTTCATATCCTAAATGTTCCAAGTACCGTTTGATAACATCCCACGTAACAAAGGGACGGGCATTGCCCATGTGTGAATGGTTGTAGGGTGTAATACCGCAGATGTACATTTTGACTTGTCCCGGCGTAACCGGTACGAACGTTTCTTTTTTGCGAGTTAAGGTGTTATACACTTTTAGTTCTCTCATGCTGTACCTCCTATGTTATAAAAAAAAAGGCCACCATCCCTTTGACAGAGACGGTGGCCCGTGGTTCCACTCTGTTTTTATGGCACTGCCATAATCTCAAAGCACGTAACGGGTGCTACCGAACCAGATTACTACTCTTCACCTGGCCTGCTCACAAAGGCAATTATTGCAGTTTCTGCTGTATAGACAAGTTCTCAGCTTGGCCTGTCCTCTCTGTATGGCTCATCTGCAATTCAAATTTGGTCATTGCATTTATCTACATAATAGACTGTATTATGTACTATGTGTTATTTATAGTAACGAATAATTCTCAATCTGTCAAGGTTTTTATTTGTTCAGCAAGCCGCTCTGCTGCAAGCGTGCCAATACCTTTTCACGGCCCATGAGGGCGACAATGACATTGAGGTCCGGACCGTGCATCACACCGGTAACAGCTACGCGGATAGGCATATAAACAAACTTGCCTTTTACTTTCAAGCCTTTTTGGATTTTCTTAAAGAGCGGCTGTACCGTATCGGCTGTTACTTCATCCAAAGCAGCCAATTCATCATGGAACATTGTTAAGACAGCCGGGGCCGTTTCTTCGCGGAGAACAGCAGCCGTTTCTTCATTTTCCGGTGCAAAGTCATCGGTAAAGAAGACCTTGGCCGCATCGACAATCTGTGCGCCATACTGTACGTGTTCACGCATAGCCCATACCATGTCTTTAAGCCACTGCATTTCTGCTGCATCCGGATTTTGGGACGCATACCCAGCCTGCTGTAAATGAGGCAGGCAAACAGCCAGTAACTGGTCAGCATCCAGCTGTTTCATATAATGGAAGTTAATCCAGTTGAGTTTTTCAATATCGAAAACTGCCGGGTTTTTGGCAACGCGGTCCAGCGTAAACTGCTGAATCAATTCATCGCGACTGAAAATTTCCTGATCGCTGTTCGGCGTCCAGCCCAAAAGGCCCAAGAAATTGACCAATGCATCCGGCAAATAGCCGGCATCTCGATACTGCTGTACAGAAGTAGCACCGTGACGTTTACTCATTTTCTTTTTGTCTGCGCCGAGAATCAACGATACATGGGCAAATTTAGGTACATCAAATCCTAATGCATGATATAACACAATCTGGCGCGGCGTATTGGAAAGATGTTCTTCTGCGCGGATAACGTGCGTAATGTGCATCAAGGCATCATCAATGACTACGCAGTAATTGTAAACAGGAATGCCGTCGGATTTGACAATGACGAAATCGCCGACTTTATTAGAATCAAACGTAACGTGGCCGCGTACCAAATCATCGACTTCCAGCGTTTCATTTTTCGGCGTTGCAATACGAATAACGTACGGACGGCCTTCTTTCAAATATTGTTCTACTGTTTCTTTGGGAAGATGACTGCATTTGCCGCTGTACACCGGTGTTTCGCCTTTTTTCAGCTGTTCTTCTTTTTCGGCTTCCAATTCTTCCGGTGTGCAGAAACAGTAATAGGCTTTGCCTTCTGCCAGCAGCTTTTCTGTATATTTTTTATAGATTTCCAACCGTTCGGTTTGACGATACGGACCTTCCGGACCGCCGACGTCAATTCCTTCATCCCAGTTGATGCCGAGCCATTTCAAAGCTTCTTTGATGTTTTCTTCCGATTCACTGGTAGAACGTTTTCTGTCTGTATCTTCAATACGAACGACAAATTTGCCGCCTGTATGTTTAGCAACTAAGTAATTGAACAGTGCCGAACGAGCACCGCCAATATGAAACGGACCAGTAGGACTGGGAGCAAAACGAACGCGAACTTCCTGTGACATGAAAAATTCCTCCTAAATATTTCTGTATTTGAGTACCATGGCGGCTGCCTGCGCGGCCATTCCTTCTTCCTGGCCGACAAAGCCCAGCCGTTCTGTCGTCGTAGCTTTGACGGAAACAGCCGAATTGTCTATCTGCAGGGCCTTGGCAATATTGCGAATCATTTGAGGCACGTATTCTTTAATTTTCGGACGCTGTGCCAGCAAGGTAACGTCCACATTAATAATCCGGCAGCTGTTTTCGATTAAAATCTGCCGTACTTTTTCCAGCAGCGTGACGCTGGATATATTTTTAAACGCTGCATCTGTATCTGGGAAATAGGTTCCAATATCCTTGAGCCCGGCCGCACCGAGCAGTGCATCCATGACAGCATGAATCAATACATCGGCATCAGAATGTCCTGCCAGCCCTCTGTCAAACGGCACTTCGACGCCGCCTAAAATGAGCTTGCGGCCTTTGGTCAGCGGATGTACATCATAGCCGCTGCCGACACGATGCTCTGTAGGCCCATTGAGATAAAATTCCAAAATAGGGACATCATCCATCGTCGTCACTTTATGATTGCGTTCATCCCCCTGCAGGAGAACGATTTTTTTCCCCATCGCTTCCACCAGGGACGCATCATCCGTGCCGCTGATGTGATGCTTTTTAGCATATTCATGGGCCGCTATCAGTACATCGCGCCGAAAAATCTGCGGCGTCTGTGCCGCAACCAGCCGACTGCGCTCCAATGTGCGTACGGTCTGCGCTCCCTGTGCGTCTGCACGCTCTCGCTCTTTCACCGTATCCTTAACAGGAATGGCATAAATAGCTGCTTCAGTTTGTTCCATGACGGCAACTGCATTGTCATACCATTCCGGGCCGGTATACGGACGAGAACCATCCTGTACCATGACAACATCCGTATCGGCACTGGTTGCCATCAGGCCATTGTATACGGAATCTTCCCGCTCTGCGCCGCCTAAGGCAAAACGGACCGGCTTAACCGGATGCAGTGACGCTACCATCGCCGCAATATCATCATGATCGCATTCTGCATTCACAATGACAACTTCATCTACCTTGGAAGCAGCAAAGACATGAAGCAGCGTGTGTGCCAGCACAGGCTTGCCGCACAACGGATAAAACAACTTATTTCGTTCATATCCAAAACGTCGGCCTGAACCAGCGGCTACAACGATAACAGATACTTTCAACAAATTCACCTACTCATCTGCAATTTTTACAAAAATCATACGTCCTGCCGATGTCTGCAGCACAGATGTCACCGTTACAGGTACCGTTGAACCAATATATTTTTGGCCGTTTTCTACTACAATCATCGTGCCGTCATCCAAGTACGCAATGCCCTGATTTTCTTCCTTCCCGGATTTGACGATGAGAACTTCCATTTGCTCACCGGGAATCCGAGCCGGTTTTAGGGCATTTGCCAGGTCATTGATATTCAACACGACAACCCCCTGAAGGGCTGCTACTTTATTTAAGTTGTAATCATTGGTTACTACTTTGGCATTGATTTTACGGCCTAAACGCACTAATTTGGAATCTACGCCCTGTACATCATCAAAATCATCATTAATGATGCGGACTTCGACATAATTATCTTCCTGCATTTGCTTTAAAATATCCAGGCCGCGGCGGCCTTTGTTTCGTTTCAGCAAATCTGAAGAATCAGCGATAAGCTGCAGTTCTTCAAGCACGAACACAGGCACCAACAGCGGTCCTTCCAAAAATCCCGTACTGCAGATTTCTGCAATACGTCCATCAATAATAGAGCTGGTATCCAAAAGCTTGCCGGAAAAATCTGTATCTGCATGCTTGTGTGCAACGGCTGCCGTTTCTTTGTTTTGCTTTCCAATGCGAAGAGCGCCTACAAGGCCAATAATATCATTTCGCTTGCGGATAGCAATACTCATCCCGGCATAGCCAAAAATAATGCTGAACACAATAGGACCATACGCACCTATAATAGGCAGTCGGGCAAACGCCAATCCTATTAAATTAGCAATTATGAGTCCAAAAAGCAAACCTAGCGTTCCGACTATCAAATCCTGGCTTTCAAAATCATTTAATCCTATTTCAATTCGTTCAATAGCTTTCCAAATCAGCCGCAGTACAAAAGGCGATATAATATATCCCAGCAGAAGGCCCAGTACAACACCTATGATATAGGCAATAACGGTCAGCAGCGTCGTGCCAAAAATACTGCCGTGGAATATTTCTCCCTCGATTTCTGCACTAAAATACGGTGTAGTAACGATTTGATCGGCAATCATGACAAAGGCCACTGCCATAATCAGCATAATAATCCCCTTCATGATATTATCCGCAATCTTGCCGCCATTAAACTTTTTTGTTTTTTTGTCTTTTCCAAATTCTTTCGTACCAGATTCGTGCAAATTATCCATACCGAACGCACCTCCTTTACATACTGAATTGTATTGTCATAACTATATAACTATATCACATTTTATCTGTATAAACCATATAAAAAGCGAAAACTGCCGTAAAATTCACCATACTTTTACATAAACGACTACCTGGCAGCAGAGGATGTGAAAGCTTTTTCAATCGCTTCCTGCAGCGTAGATACACAGATAATACGTCCACTGCCGATTTCTTTTGCAGGTACATCGTCTTGATTGCCTTTGGGTATGATAAACGATTGAAACCCTAATTTAGCCGCTTCCTTGACGCGGCGCAGCGCATGGGGCACGCGGCGGATATCACCCGTAAGGCCGACTTCTCCCATGACGACAGTACGGCTGTCCATCGACACATCCCGCAGGCTGGAATATACTGCCAAGGCAATCGGCAAATCTGCTGCCGTTTCCGTAATGCGCAGGCCGCCGACGACGTTAATATATACATCCTGCGTACCTAACGGTATGCCTACCCGCTTTTCCAGCACGGCCAATAAAATAATCAGCCGGTTATAGTCCATACCGGAAGCCGTCCGGCGCGGCACAGGAAACACAGAATGAGTCGTTAATGCCTGTATTTCTCCCAACAGCGGACGCATGCCGTCCATGACAGAGGCAATCGCAGAGCCAGCCTGATTCGCTGCTCGTTCAGCCAGCAGCATTTGCGAAGGATTTGCCAATTCTGCCAATCCCTGCTCATTCATCGTAAACAGCCCGGATTCATTGGTTGAGCCAAAGCGGTTTTTGATGCCTCGCAGCACGCGGAACTGGTAATTGCGTTCACCTTCAAAATATAGCACGACATCTACCATATGCTCCATCATCCGCGGCCCAGCAATCGTCCCTTCTTTGGTCACGTGGCCGATGACCATGACCGGAATCGTTTCGGTCTTGGCAAACGTCATCAGCCGACTCGTCCCTTCCCGAATTTGGCTCAGACTCCCTGGCGTACCGTCTGCTTCGCTGCTGTACATTGTTTGAATCGAATCTACAACCAACAGCGCCGGACGCAAACGCCGGGCTTCCTGCAAAACAGCATCCAGCGACGTATCTGCCTGGATAATCAAATTCGCTGCATCAATGCCCAGCCGCTGGGCACGCATTTTAATCTGTCCTGCCGATTCTTCGCCGGAACCATAAAGAACCGTACCCGCCGTTTTGCATACAGCCGCCGCTGCCTGTAAGACAATCGTGGACTTTCCGATTCCCGGGTCGCCGCTTAAAAGGATTAACGCCCCCGGCACGATGCCGCCGCCCAAAACACGGTCCAATTCACCAATACCGGTTACAATACGTGTCATCTTTTCCATGGCAATATCCTGCAGGGAAGACGGTTTGGTACCTTCTCCGCTTCGCTGCATACTGCGGCTTCCTTTCGGTGCTTCTGCTACTTCCTCTTCTTCTGTCATCGTATTCCATTCACCACACTGTGGGCATCTTCCCAGCCAACGGCTTGAGACGCTGCCGCAGTTTGAACATACATAGCGTGTTTTTCGTTTGGCCATTCTGTACTTCTCCTTTATATAACTATAAATATGACTATCACTGCTGCCTTTGCTGGGCCAACTGCTGCCAATACGCTGCCAACTCTTCATTGGGGGCCACGCCTTCACCTGCTGCATAGGCATGAGCCAGATTTTTCATTCCCTCAATATAACCGGCTGCTGCAGACAAAGAAAACCAATACACGGCCTGTGTCAAATCCTGCGGCACGCCGCGGCCGTCCCGATACAGCTGCCCCAAATTATTTTGTGCCGGACCATCGCCAGCCAGCGCCGCTTTTTCATACCATACCGCAGCCTGCTGTTCATCTTTGGCTACACCCCAGCCCATTTCATATAAGTATCCTAAATTATTTTGCGCAATAAAGCTGCCCTGCTCCGCTCCTTTATGATACCAGTAAGCAGCTTTGGAATAATCCTTCTCTCCCGTATAGCCAAACTGATACATGATGCCCGTATTGCACTGACCGTCTGCATCACCGTGCAGGCCGGCCCGCTGATACCAATACAGGGCTTTTTCATAATCCTGCGGCACACCCCAGCCTGATTCATACAAATGGCCCAGATTATTTTCTGCCGGTCCATACTCCTTACTCGCAGCACACTGATACCAATACACCGCTTTGGCAGCATCTGCGGCAACGCCTAAAGCATGCTCATACTGATATGCCAAATTATACTGGCCGATGACATCGCCGTGATGAGCTGCCATGCTGTACCAATAGGCGGCTTTGACATATGCCTGTTCTTCATTTTCTTCTGCTGAAAAAAAATACCAATCGCCAAGTTGGCACTGCGCATCTGTACTGCCTGCAAATGCTTCTTTTTCCAATTCGCTCATAGATTCATCCATGATAGTCTGTTCCCTTCTTAGTCTTATGGAAATTATACCAATAAGAAAGATATTCAACAAGAGTTTTTCAACTTTTCTCTTTTGCTCTATTGACTTTTTGACTTTTATTAGTATAATGATAATTGAGATTAGGCAAACAGCCACTCACCCAATATATTACACAAGAAAACGTACCTGTAAGTAAGGAGGTCTTAATTATGGGAAATGAAAAATACACGCAAAAGGTAATTGATGCGTTTCAAACGGCGCAGCAAATTGCCGCTTTGCATTACAACCAGGAAATCACTTCCGTTCATATGCTCATGGGGCTTGTGAAAGAACCAAAAGGATTACTGGATACGATTTTTAAAGAATGTCATACAGACGTTCCTATGCTCCAAGCCCGCTTGGAACAACTTTTAAAAAAGATTCCGTCCGTTAAAGGCCAAAGCCAGTTGTCGATGGCTACAGAAATGGTTCGTGTCATCGGTAAAGCACAACAGCTGGCCGATGCCATGCATGATGAATACATCAGCACGGAACATCTCCTCATGGGCATTGTCGAAGAAAGCGATGAGCCGGTCCAATCGCTGTGCCGCGAATTCGGCTTGAACAAAGACAAAATCATGAGTACGATCAAAGCCAACCGCAAAGGCAGCGTCAACAGCGACAATCCGGAAGATAATTACAAAGCCTTGGAAAAATACGGCCGTGACCTGACGGCTGCTGCCCGTCAAAATAAAATTGACCCGGTTATCGGCCGTGATGATGAAATCCGCCGGACTGTAGAAATCCTGTCCCGCCGCCGCAAAAATAACCCGGTTTTAATCGGTGAACCTGGCGTCGGCAAAACAGCCATCGTTGAAGGTCTGGCCCGCCGTATTGTTGCCGGCGATGTACCGGAATCGTTAAAAAACAAAACCCTTTATTCGTTGGATATGGGTTCGTTAATTGCTGGTGCAAAATACCGTGGTGAATTTGAAGAACGACTCAAATCCGTGTTGAATGAAATTGCCAAATCAGACGGCCAGATTCTTCTTTTCATCGATGAAATTCACACCGTTGTCGGTGCCGGTGCTTCCGAAGGGTCTATGGATGCTGGAAATATTTTAAAACCGATGCTGGCCCGCGGTGAACTCCGCTGCATCGGGGCAACGACCTTAAACGAATATCAAAAATACATTGAAAAAGATGCCGCGTTGGAACGCCGTTTCCAGCCAGTCATGGTCAACCAGCCTTCTGTCGAAGATACCATTACCATTCTCCGTGGCTTGAAAGAACGGTATGAAGTCCATCATGGCGTTCGTATCCGTGATAAAGCCTTAGTCGCTGCCGCTGTTTTGTCTGACCGTTATATTTCTGACCGTTTCCTACCGGATAAAGCCATCGACTTAGTCGATGAAGCTGCCGCAAAACTGCGGACAGAAATCGAATCGATGCCGACTCCGATTGACGAACTGCGCCATAAAATCATGCAGCTCGAAATCGAAGAACAATCCCTCAATAAAGAAACAGACGACGCTTCCAAAGAACGTCTGGCCAAAATTACGGAAACCAAAAATGAATTAAAAGAAAAAGAAAGCACCTTGAAAGCACAATGGGATGAAGAAAAACAATCCATTCTCCGTACCCAGGCAATCAAGAAAGAAATTGACTCGGTAAAAAGCCAGATGGAACAGGCCGAACACAATTATGACCTGGCCAAAGCTTCTGAATTGAAATACGGCAAACTGCCGGAACTGCAGCAGAAATTGAAAGACCAAGAAGCCTATCTGGCAGAACATCAAGATTCTCAGCTCTTAAAAGAAGAAGTCGGTGAAGAAGACATTGCACAAGTTGTCAGCCGCTGGACCGGCATCCCCGTTACCAAAATGATGACAGGCGAACGGGAAAAACTGCTCCACCTCGACGAAACACTGCATCAGCGTGTTGTCGGCCAGGACAAAGCAGTCCAAGTCGTCAGCGATGCCATTATCCGTGCCCGTGCCGGCATCAAAGACCCGAATCGCCCGATTGGTTCATTCATCTTCCTCGGCCCAACAGGTGTCGGCAAAACAGAACTTGCCAAAACGCTGGCTGAATCCCTTTTCGATGATGAACGCAATATTATTCGTATCGATATGTCTGAATACATGGAAAAACATACGGTATCCCGCTTAATCGGGGCTCCTCCGGGATACGTTGGCTACGATGAAGGCGGTCAGCTGACCGAAGCCGTTCGCCGTCGTCCGTACAGCGTCATCCTGTTGGATGAAATCGAAAAAGCCCATCCGGATATCTTCAACGTATTGCTGCAGATTCTGGATGATGGCCGTCTGACCGACGGGAAAGGCCGTGTCGTCAACTTCAAGAATACCATTATCATCATGACCAGTAACTTGGGTTCTCACGAAATTTTGGAATCCAAAGATTATGATGAAGCGAATAAAAAAGTTCGTGATTTGCTCAAACAATATTTCCGTCCAGAATTTCTCAACCGTGTCGATGATATTGTCGTCTTCAAGGCACTCCAGAAAGAACAAGTCAAAGATATTGCTTCTATTCTTTTGGAACGTCTTGGCAAGCGCTTGGAAAAACAAGTCAAAATCCATCTCACATGGACAGACAATGCGCTTCAGGCGTTGGCTGACCAAGGCTTCAACCCGCAGTTTGGTGCCCGTCCGCTCCGCCGCTTGATTACTCATACAGTAGAAACAGCCCTGAGCCGTGACATCATTGCCGGTACGATTCGTGAAGGCGATACGGTGTCCATCGACTTCGACGGCAACGAATTTACTTTCACGCCAATGCGTCCGCACGAAGCATAATCGTTGTGATTTTTTCAGAATGGTGCATGATGCTCGTCATCATGCACCATTCTTTTTTATATTATTTTACATTTGAGGTTGCAAGTTAAAAAATACTCTCGTTGTAGCACAGTACTACTGCAAACTACAGACTACAAACTACAAGCCAAAGGGGGCTGCCGCTTCGTGCGACAGCCCCCTTTGGCTTTTCTTTTAAATGCGCCGTAAATTCTTCAACGATAAGTCCAAAATCGGTGCCGAATGCGTCAAGGCGCCGCTGGAAATATAATCGATGCCGATATCTGCCAACCCGGCAATATTTTCTGCCGTAACATTACCGGAGCATTCCGTTGCTGCCCGGCCGTCAATCAATTCTACAGCCTGTTTCATCATGTCATGGGACATGTTGTCCAGCATAATAATATCGGCGCCTGCTTCTACTGCTTCCTGCACCATATCCAGATTTTCTGCTTCTACTTCGATTTTACGTACAAAAGGAGCATAAGCCTTAGCCAGTTCAATGGCTTTTTTGACTGAGCCGGCAGCATTGATATGATTGTCCTTGAGTAAAATGCCGTCAGATAAATTATAGCGGTGATTTTTGCCGCCGCCTACGGTGACTGCATATTTTTCAAACACGCGCATATTAGGCGTTGTCTTACGGGTATCCAATAAAGTAATCTGCGTCCCTGCCAGCAAATCTACTACATGACGAGTATACGTAGCAATACCGCTCATACGCTGCAAGTAGTTGAGAGCCACCCGTTCTCCCGACAAAAGAACGCGAATATTGCCGATAACTTTCGCCGCTACCTGTCCTTTTTTAACAGCATCCCCATCTTTTACGAAAAATTCAAACCAAACTTTTTCGTCCAAAAGCGTAAATGTGCGGGCAAACACATCAAGCCCGGCAATAATGCCGTCCTGCTTGCAAATCAATTCGACTTCCCCCTGGCAGTCTTCGGGCATAATCGCATTGGTAGATACATCTTCACTCGTAATATCTTCCCGCAGTGCCATGCGGATAAGCGGTTCTGCCTGCAATTTCATTGTTATGCTGTTCATTCTGCTCGTTTCTCCCTTTCCATTTCCTGTACTATGGCTGTCTTGTACTGCTGTGCCAATTGGCCGGCCTTTTCCTTGATATCCGCTGCTGTTTTAGTGGCCGCCGCATCAAAAACATCAGTATGTACAGCAGTATAGCCCTTTGCATAGGCTTCGTCAATATGCAGAGCTGCCCGTTTGCCAAAGACTAAACTTTCCAGGAGAGAATTGCTTGCCAGTCGATTTTTGCCATGGACGCCGTTGCAGCTCGTTTCGCCTACGGCATATAAATGAGCCATCGTCGTTTTGCTGTTGGCATCTACATGAATGCCGCCCATAAAATAGTGTTGCGCCGGCGTAACGGGGACCCAGTCCTTCGTCGCGTCAATGCCGTCTTCCAGACAGCGTTCGTAAATATGAGGAAAATGATTTTTGATGGTTTCCGTTCCCAACACCGTCATATCCAGCCAAACATAGGGCATATTGTCCTTTTTCATTTGTTTGCGTATTTCTGTCGTCATCAAGTCGCGCGGCAGCACTTCACTCGCAAAACGCTGTCCGTCTTTGCCGCGCAGTTTGGCACCTTCACCGCGAACCGATTCAGAAATAAGAAAACTGCGTCCCGGCTTTTGAGAATACAGCGAAGTCGGATGAATTTGAACGTAGTCGATATGTTCCAGCTGTACACCGTGTTTCATGGCAATCGCCAAGGCATCTCCTGTCAAATGCGGGAAATTGGTCGAATGGTCGTACAACCCGCCAATTCCACCGCTGGCTAAGATAGTCTGTCCGGCTTCAATCGCCAAAAGGCTGCCCCGCGCATCCTGTGCCAACACGCCCAGACAGCGGTTATCTATGGCAATAATATCCAGCATCGTCGTAAAATCAAGAATCGTCACATTGGGCAGTTTTCTTACGGCAGCCAACAGTTTGCTTGTAATTTCTTTACCCGTAATATCTTCATGAAACAGGATTCTAGCTCGGGAATGACAGCCTTCACGCGTATAGTCGAGCTTACCGTCCGGCGTGCGGGCAAACTCTACGCCGTAGGCAATCAGTTCGCGGATTACCTCCTGCGAAGAACGAATCATAATATCAACGGATTCTCTGCGGTTTTCATAATGGCCGGCCTTCAGCGTATCTTCCATAAAGCTGTCGTAGTCATCGGCATCACGAAGTACGCAAATACCGCCCTGTGCCAAAAAGGAGTCGCTGTTTTCTACTTCATCTTTGGTAATCATCAGAATTTTTTTATCCCGCGGCAGATGCAGTGCTGCAAACAGACCACTGGCTCCTGTACCAACAATAACAATATCTGTTTTTTTCTTATTCATGGTATGATTTCCTCTCTTATTGGGCCAATTTCAGCATGTTATCCAATGCGCGTACAGCCTGACGGCTGAGTTCTGCATCGACATGTACTTCATTGGTTTCGTCGCGAAGGCAGTTCCGTACTTTTTCCAGCGTCACTTTCTTCATATTGATGCAGTATTGATCTTCCATGGCCGGATAAAACACTTTTTCTGGATTTCGTGTCTGCAGCTCATACAGTACCCCGTTTTCCGTGCCAATAATAAATTCCTGTGCCGGTGAAGCAGACGCATATTGAATGATGCCTGACGTACTGCCGATATAATCAGCCAATGCCAATACTTCTTTGTGACATTCCGGATGTGCCAAAAATAAAGCCTGCGGGTGTTTTTTCTTTGCCGCTTGAACAACATCTGTACGAATCGAATCATGACGCGGACAAAATCCATCATTGAGAATAAACTGTTTTTCCGGCACCTGGGTCGATACGTAGTGTCCCAAATTCTTATCCGGCGTAAAGAAAATGGTTTTATTCGGCAGCTTTTTGACAATTCGGACCGCATTGGACGACGTGACACAAACATCGGAAGCCGCTTTCAATTCGGTTGTTGAATTGATATAGCAAACAACAGCCACGTCATCATACTGTTGGCGTACTTCTTCTATGGTCTTCACTGAAGCCATATGGGCCATGGGACAGTCTGCTGTACGGTCCGGCATGAGAACTTTTTTATCCGGATTCAGCATTTTGGCGCTTTCTCCCATAAAACGCACACCGGCAAACACAATAATCTTTGCATCTGTTTCTACTGCTTTTTTGCTGAGAGCAAAGGAATCGCCAATATAGTCTGCTATTTCCTGCACTTCATCCGGTACATAATAATGGGCTAAAATGACGGCCTGCTTCTCTTTTTTTAGTCTAAGAATTTCATCTTCTATGTATTCCATTCGTGTCTTTCCTCCCCGTTTCGTACAGTCGCTGGTACTTTTATTCAATATCATCCAGTGCGTACTGCAATTACTGTGTATTATAGCTCAGGCGTCTTCTTTTGACAAGACTATTGTCATGACAACGGGTGGTATTTTACTGTCACCTGCCCGAATAGACTATTTTATTTGGCATAGGCGTATGATTTTTTGATATGTTCATCCTTTGGCAATACGTATTTTTCCTGCAAGTACCGCGTGTTTATGCCTTTATATGGGTATAGAAAATCTATATACGTATGATGAACCTATTTCCTTTTGTAAAATCTCGTTTACAAGATACCAAAAACAGTATATAATGAACTGTACTAAAATAATGGGTGGAAATCATGAACAATACATTAGGAAAGCATTTACTAATCGACTTTTACAACTGCAAAACAACATTTACGCAACCGGAAGAATTACAGCCTTTAGTGAAACGAGCTTTTGAACTCGTCGGCGCGCCATTAGACGGTATTACTTTTTACCACGTCGATGACGAATTGACTTGTATTGCCGTTTCCAGCAATTCCCATATCTGTATTCATGCCTATCCGTTACTGGCATATGTAGCAGCTGATATTTATAGTTTTAATATTGATTTAAAGGCCAGCCAAATTATGAGTGCCTTAAAAGTCAATCTGCGGTCTGACCGCGTTAAAGCTACGAGTATTCGCCGCGGTGATTTTGGTTCTATCCGCGATATGCGTCCGAAACGCAAATCCAAAATCACAACGGTTCGCCGCATGAAAAACACCGGTGCCCGCATCAAACGGACAAGCACGCATATGTTTCACATTCTGCGTCACCCGCAGCAAACGCACCGAGCACGCCATGCAACTAAGAAGTAAAGAATTAATCACATTGATTGGGAAAGGTTTTGTTGGTCATGTATATGGTGTCATTGAAGCAGGCTGCCGGTATCGGTATGGAGGAAATGAACTCTCTCGATACCATTACGGCAGAACTTCTCAAATTCTTACAACTAAAGAATCAGCGTCTCTATATGCATTCTCTGCAGGTAGCCAACTACAGCGTCAGTATTGCTGTCAAGCTGGGACTGCCGCGCAGTGAAATAGAACAAATCAAGCACGCGGCCTTACTTCATGATATCGGGCTGTTGTTTGTTTCCAACACGCTGCTCGCCAAGATGCCGTATCTAAACCGGTCGGAAAAGGCACAGTATCGTCGGCACGCTGCGGCCGGCGGCAATATGCTGGAAAATATTCCCTGCTGCCAAGATATTGTCCCGTATATCCGCTATCATCACGAACGCTGGGACGGCACGGGATTCCCCAAACATCTGCGGGGTGCCAATATCCCCTTTGGAGCGCGGATTATTGCAGTCGCTGATTATTATGACACGATTATCAATCCGTCTACCGAATTTTGGGCCAAAACGAAGCAACAGGCCATTCGTGAATTATTCAGTGCTTCCGGACTTTTATTTGATCCGGAAGTTGTCAAAGCATTTATTGAAACCTTGGGCCATTAATGGGTCCTTTTATAAGGCACCGCTGGCAATGACCAACCCGGTCACGCTGGCGGCGCCTTTTTCTTTTAGCGCCTTGGCACAGGCCTCCATCGTCATCCCTGTCGTATAAATATCATCTCAAAAAAGCCTGACTTTAATCCAATCCATCGTAAGCGTAAAATAAATTGGTGTATAGAAAAAGCCCTAGATGTATGCTATTCTTTTTCATACATTCAGGGCTTTAGATTGTATTACCTTTTTACTTCTCTTCGACTTTTAGTGCCTAAGGTAAATACGAATCCTAATTGGATACTTTTCTGATGTCTCCGCCTCATATAAATGATTAATCAATAGCATCTATTGGGCATAAAAAACGTACTTCTGTATAAGAATCGGGATATACATCACTTAGATGTTTCTGAAAATGATCATCAGTATGTCCTGCATATGTAATTCCATATGGAGTGTCTAGATTGGTTATAATACCAGCATGAGTCCACGCCTCATCACCTGGATTCCAAAATTGTATAACATCGCCAATATTAACCTCTGTGCTACTCCATTTTACTACCGCAATTCCATTATTAACCATGTAGTCATAAAAATCAGGTACACTAACCCAACTATTAGTATTAGATACTCCTGGATGTCCTTCCCAAACAGTTTTACCACCATGCCACATTAAAGTCATTGGAATTCCTGCATAGTTCCAACATTGGGAAACAAAATTTGTACAATCGTTTGCATAACTTTCAAAATCTGGATTATAATTATTCCAGTACTGACGCGCATAGTCAATAGCATTTGAACGGCTAAACGACATAATAACACTCCCTTTTTAACATAAATATAGTCAAGAATTAGTAAAGCAAATTCTTGACTATATTATAAAATTTTAATAGTACCATAGTGTATATTAAGCGTATAAAAAGAAATTTCATAGTTCAAATAGTAATCCGGCATCATTATTTTTTCGAATGACGTGTTGGTGCAACTAATAAGTTTCAACACTGTGTTAGCGGCTGTTTTCGCCGGCCGCTAACAACTGACCAAATTAGATGAAAAACGATAGGCTGATAAAGCTGGCTTTTCCGTAAAAAACCATGCAAAAATGATGAAATCTGATACACCAATTGAATATGGCTATAACATAGCATTTATGGTATTAAAAAAAATTTTTACACATAAATATATGCTAGGCTGAATAGTATAACTATCCAGTCTAGTATTGAATAGATATCAACACCAATAAACAGTATCTCGTCTTTTAAACATATTTGTAATTTTACTAATATTCATATGTAATTTATGTTATAATTTAATTGCACAAACATAGCTTCATCATATTTGAGTTGATATTTATCAATACAGGAAGATGAATCATCTATTTCATTATTTTCTGAAAATTTACACTTTTTTAGTTTTATCTATGCTGGCTCTGTTATAGTTTTTGAAAAATAGGTGATATTAGAAATGATTATATTTATAAGTGATTTTTTGTTTTTTTTATATTTTCTTTCCTTTCTTATAATAATTATTACCATCTATAAATGTATCCGAGCTAAAAAAATAGGTTCCAAAAATATGGTAATTCTGCTAATAGGAATCGCATATATAACGTTCTATTCTTATGAATCTCTACCTAATGAGCAGATCCAATGCGATTGCATAGCAATATCAGATGTAAAGGGGTTTTCAGAAAAAGAGATTGTAAATACGATACTAACTAAAAAATTTGACCATTATAAGTATAAAAAATTATTCACTAAAAATAAGATTTTCGATTACAAAATTAATCGAATTAATGGTCCCATAAAGAATAGCGGTGAGTTAGACAAAAGTTATTATGACGTGTCATATTCAGTAAAAACTATAGATCCGACATGGATTGCAGGTAACGGAAATAGTGAGGGCTTATGGATAAATAATAAATCAGAATTCTATATTTTAATCAAAGATAATAATCGATATGTCCTAAAATATATCGGTGGCTTATAATCACGTATATGCACCAACCAGTGAAAATTATTTTTTCAAAATAATAGAATAGGAACCTAATTTACAAGTACAAATTAAATAAATTTCAGTAAAAGCAATCATCAATACGTAAACTTGGCATAAAAAGTTCATCTGATATTCTATAATCCAAAATACGGCGGGAACAGAAATGAATCTTGTCTGCCATTCGTGAATTATTCAGTGCTTCCGGACTTTTATTTGATCCGGAAGTTGTCAAAGCATTTATTGAAACCTTGGGCCATTAATGGGTCCTTTTATAAGGCACCGCTGGCAATGACCAACCCGGTCACGCTGGCGGCGCCTTTTTCTTTTAGCGCCTTGGCACAGGCCTCCATCGTCATTCCTGTCGTATAAATATCATCTACCAATAAAATATGTTTTTGACTTGCAGAAAAAGAGCCTTTCACTTCAAAGGCTCTTTTTACATTGGTACTTCGCTCCTGACGGGACAGCTGCCATTGCGCGTCTGTATGGCGTATTCGCTGTAGCCCGTCAGCCCATTGCCAACATGTTTCTGCCCACGGGCGAAAAATAAGCTCTGTCTGGTTGAATCCCCGTTCTTTATATTTTTCAGGAGCCAGCGGCACCGGCATAACGACATCGTTCTGCTTCAAGCGCGGCATCCAGGGAAACTGCCGCAGAAAAGACTGACACGCTGCGGCCTGCCGTTTCGCACCGTTATATTTCAAATCATGCAGCACGTGCCGTACAGCTCCCCGATAGTCCACCAGGCAGTAGCATCCGTCCAAGAAGCGTATGGCCTGACTGTGATTCAACTTTCTAGGATGCCAGACACGATTCCAGCATGCAGGACACCACTGCCCCTGCCGCGGCACCGTTTGGCCGCAGCCGGGACAATGGGCCGGATATAACAGCTGCAGGAATACGTCTTGCAGTGTATTTAACATACGTCCTCCTCGCGCAAGCGCGGCGTAAGCAATGTAAAGCGCCGACTCGTCCGTGTATTTTGTATTGCCGACTGCAAAGCGATTTTGGTGCCGACCAGTATCACTTTTCGTTTGGCCCTAGTAACAGCCGTATAAAATAAATTACGCTGCAGCATGATGGCATGGCTGTTGACAATCGTCATGATAACCGTGTGATATTCACTGCCCTGGCTTTTATGGACAGTAATCGCATAGGCCAGCGTAATTTCATCGATTTCCTGTCCTTCGTATTTGACATCTTGTTCTGGGTACCGTACATAGATGACATCGTTTTGAATAGCAAATATTTCACCTATATCCCCATTAAACACGCCTTTGTCGTAATTGTTCTGTTTCTGCATGACTTTATCACCGCGCCGAAACAACGTCTTGCCGTTTTTATATTCGCCTTTACTTTTTTGCGGCTCATTCGTCTTTTCTTGAATCACGGCATTGAGATGTTCTACACCACAGGGATTTTTATACATGGGTGCCAACACTTGGACAGCAAATTTATCTCCGGCTTCTGCCGTTTCTGCTTCATACAGCTGGCAGACTTTGGCAGCGCCATCTTCTTCATTTTTGATTTCTACAAACCGAAATTCCGCATCCGCATTGACGACAGGCAGGCGGCCGTGATTAATCAAATGGGCATTCGTTACAATGCGCCCGCCTTCTTGCTGGCGAAAAATCGTATCCAGCCGCACGACCGGCACGACTTGGGACTGAATGATATCATGCAGCACCGCGCCGGCCCCTACAGACGGCAGCTGATCGGCGTCGCCGACTAATATACAGCGGCAGCGCGGACTCAATGCCTGCAGCAGATGATACATCATTTCCATATCCAGCATGGATACTTCATCGACAATGACTAAATCTGCCGGCAGCAATTTGGTTTCATTATATTCAAAAACCTGCATTTCGCCGTTAAATCCATCGGGAATGAGCAGACGATGAATTGTTTTCGCTTTGCGCTCCGTCGTTTCTTCCAACCGTTTAGCTGCCCGGCCGGTCGGCGCACACAACAAAATCCGCAGGCCTTCTTGTTCTGCCAGGCGAATAATTGCCTGTACGACCGTCGTTTTTCCTGTACCAGGCCCGCCGGTGATGACCAGCATGCCGGACTGCAGGGATTTTTCTACGGCTTCCCGCTGCTTATCCGCCAATGAAAAGTGGCACGAATCCTGCCATCTGTCCAAAAACAATTCCACATGGGTTCGGGGCTTGGGCTGCTTCATGGCAATCATGTCCCGAATCCGTTCAGCAATACATACTTCTTCTTCATAAGACTGCGGCGTATAGACCAATGTATTTCCCTGATATGCCGCTGTATCCAGCTGTCCCATGGCAATCGCTTCCTGCAGCATATCATGCAGATGCAGGCTGTCAGCTCGCAGTATCATGGCGGCTCGTCGTACTAATTCGGCATCAGGGACACATACATTGCCGTTTTGCGTCATATCATATAAAACGTAGGTCAAACCGGCTGATAACCGTTCCTCATCTTCCGGATCCATGCCGTATGCCAAGGCAATCTGGTCTGCCGTCTTAAAGCCGATGCCGTCGATTTCATGAATCATGCGATATGGCTCTTCTCGTAAAATGTACGGCGCGTCATCTCCATATTTTTGCACGAGCCGTGCCGCATACCGTCCGGCGACGCCATGGGTTTCCAAATCCAGCGCCAAATCGTTGACCTTTTTTTCTTCATAAAAGGACTCGGTAATCATTGAAAGTTTCTTTTTGCCGATTCCTTCAATGTCCAGCAGCCGCTGCGGTTCTTTTTCCATCACCTTCATCGTATCACTGCCAAAAGCGGCTACAATACGATGGGCTAAAGACGGCCCAATCCCTTTCACGGCGCCGGAACCTAAAAACCGTTCCATCCCTTCCGTCGTATCCGGCAGCAGCCGTTTCCATGATGAAGCGGCCAACTGCCGCCCATATCGTCTATGCTGTACCCAGCGTCCCTGGATTTCCAGCCTGTCCCCTACTAAGGGCTTGGAACCATTACCCGTAACTGTCAGCAGCGTATCTTCATCTTCGCGGCGAATGCGGAATACCATATAATCAGAGTCATTTGCTTCAAAAAGCACGCGTTCCACGACGCCCTGTATCTTTTCCAATGTGTCTGCCATACGTTTATTTCATATGCTCCCGTTCATAATTTTTGCTTTCATCCATAATGCATTGATAAATCTTCTGCAAATACGGTGCCAGTTCTTTATGCTCTGCCAAGGCAGCAATTTTTTCCAGCACCTGCTGCTCCCGCCGCAAATCAAAAATTTCCATATGATGTTCCTTTTTATAGGCAGCTACTTGTGCCACGACATGCATGCGCGCTTCCAAAATAGCTGTCAGTTCTTTATCTAAACGATCGATTTCCCGGCGGCATTCTTCTAATTCCATGACAAAAACCCCTTTCGCTTTCGCTTATAATACTTCTATTATAGAGAAAACAAAAGGGGTTGTCTACTTCAGGCCTTTTCAGTTTTCCGGAAGCGCCGCAGGAAGAGCCAAGTGCCGAGGGAAAGGAAAAGGACGCCCATGACCGTCAGGACGAGGAGATTTTCCAGCAGAGCCGCGAAACGGCCGGAAAGGAAGAGCTCGCGCACGGCATTGGACAGCCAGGCCATGGGGAAGGCTTTGGCTGCAAGCTGCGTCACCGGCCCCATGCCTTCGAAAGGCCACGTATAGCCGCCGAAGATGAAGGCCGGCACGGTATACATGATGGAGGCCCGCACGAACTGGAGCTCATCCTGAAAGAGGGATGCACCGAAAATCCCCAGGGAAATGGCCGCAAAAGCAAAGGTCCCGTCGAGGAGAAAGAGTGCCGTCAGCGGCGCCCGGATGGGCAGGCCCAGAAGGCGTGAAAGGACGCAGATGAGGCCGAAGGAGAGGAGCGAAAGGAGCCAGTAGACGGCGAACTTGACGGCCAGGAGGGCTGCCTTCGACGTGCCCTGCAGCTTTTTGTCAGCAAAGTCCCCCTGGACGGCGGCGCCGATGGCCAGGAAGATGCCCTGCTGCATGGCCGCCATGGCCAGACCGACCATGAAGAACTGCATGTAGCTCTGCGTGGGGTTGTTGAGGACGCGCAGGCTCGTCGTCACAGGCTCGATGCGCCGCTTGAGGAGCTGTTCGTCGCCGCTCGTGCGCAGGGCCGCCTGGCGGGCAGCGAAGCGCGCGTTGAAAGTGTTGACGATATCATTTCCTGCCGACGAGGCGATGTTCGTCGTAATGATGTTGGCGCCGTTGAAGAGGAAGAGGACCTTGGCACTGCGGCCGTTGAGGATGTCTTTGGAGAAATCCGCCGGGATAACGACGGCCGTATAAGCCTTTTTGCCGCGCAGCATAGCCCGCGCCTCGTCGATGTCGCCGACGACGCGGACGAGGCCGAGGCGTTCGTCATCGTCGACCTGTCGGATCAGGGTGCGGCTGTAGGCCGAATGTTCTTCATCGCAGACGACCGTCGGGATTTCCTTGACGACGCCGGGATAGTAGAGGATGCCGAAGAGGATCAGGTAGGCCGCAGCAGCGCCGAAGAGAAAGATGGCCCGCCGCGCATCGTGGACGAAGGCGTTGGCCAGTTCGCGGCGGATGAGTCGTAAAATCGTCATCATGCCTTCCCTCCCTTCCCTTTCCAAAAGCCCAGGCCGATAGCGAGGAGCGTTGCCATGCCGCAGCGGCGGCGCAGGGCAAAGACGCCTGTCCCCAAGAAAAAGGCCGCGGCGCCCATGAGGACCAGCTGCAGGCTCTGGGAGGCGAAATCCGGCGCATAGCCGGCCAGGAGCAAATCGCGCACGCTGTCGGCGGCATGGCGCATGGGAAAGATCTGAGCGATATAAGAAGCCAGGTCGTTCATGTAAAAATCAGGCCAGCTGAGGCCGCTGTACAAGAGGCCCGGCATGATATAAAGGAGGGGCAGCTCGATGGACATGACGTCGTTCGGGCTGCAAGAAGCAAAGAGGACCATGATGCCTGCCACAGCAAAGACGAAGGCCGCGATGAGCAGGAAAAGCGCGACCAGCGAGCCTTTCACGGGCACATCGAAGGTATAATGGAGAAAAATGAGGGAAACGCCGAAAGAAACGACGGCCAGCACCGTGACGAGCAGGGCTTTCGTCCCTAGAATAAGGCAGGACGGGACCTTCCTTTCATAGCTGTGGGCCCGGAATTCCAGCGCGATGAGCGGACAGAGGACGAGCATGACGGCAATCTGCAGGCCGTTCATGGTCAGGCCGGCGAGCATGAACGGCGTGTAGCCCGTCGCCGGGTTGTTGATGATGCGCAGTCCCAGGTGCACGGGGTAGACCATGTTCAGCGCCGCTTTAGGCAGGACGCCCCCTGCTTCCAGGAGCTGCGAAGCGATACCCGTCGCCAGGGTCTTATTGATTTCCGCAGCTGCTGTCAGGGCGGCATTGCCGAACATGTTGTTCGCCGAATCGACAGTCAGCATGAGGGCCACGGGCCGGCCGAGCTTGACCTTCTTCGACAGATCGGCCGGAATCGTCAATCCCACCAGGGCCCTGCCGCTGCGCAGCGCATCAACCCTCTCTTCCGGACGCGTGACCTGAGCGACGACCTTGAATTTCTGGGCATCGCCGTAAGCCTGGATGATCGTGCGGCTGAGAGACGACTGCTCTTCATCACAGATGACCAGGGGAATCGCTTCGACGCTGTTCTGCCAGTAAATGATGCCGAAAGCCAGGGTAAAGGCCAGCGGCAGGAGGAAGAGGATGGCCGCCACTGGGAAGCGCCCCTGCCAGAGACGGTGCCATTCTTTTTTCAGGACAGAAAGAAACATCTCACTCACCTGCCATGTACTGGAAGCGCATGCCCGGCCGCAGAACCGGATCGTCGACCTGGACCTTGACGTTGAAGCTGATGATATCCGTATCGTCGCCACGTTCGCTCGTCGCCCGCTGGGTGGCGAATTCCGACTTCTGGCTGATGTCGGTGATCGTCCCTTGGACGCGGGTCACGCCGTCCCGGGCCTGCAGTTGCAGCACATCACCGACGTGGAAATCGTTGAGCTTCGTTTCAGGCACTTTGAAATCGACCCAGTTGTCCGTCGGGTCCTGGATGGCTACGAGGGGTGTACCCAGGGAAATCATGGAGCCTTCTTCGACGTACTTGGCCGTAATCACGCCGTCAAAGGGCGCCTTGATTTCCGTTTCATCCAGCGAGACTTCGATCTGCTGCAGCTGAGCCTGAGCCGCTTCCAGTTTCTTCTGCGCCGCATCGGTCGCCGCTTCGTTGGCGTCGGTCTGCAAAAGGCCGGTATGGGCCGACGAGACGCCGGCCTGGGCCTGGCTGTAGGCCGACTGGGCGACTTCATACTTCGTCTTATATGAATCGAAGACGGACTTCGAGACGGCGCCCTGGTCGTAGAGTTCCTGATAGCGGTTGAAATTCTTTTCCGCCAGTTCCAGGTTGGACTGCGCCGAATCGAGGCCGGCCGATGCCGTATCGACCTGGGACTTCGACGTGCTGTCCTGGAGATCCGTGACGACGCCGGACTGGCGCACCTGGGCCTCGAGGGCTTTGATATTCGCTTCGGCCTGGGCTTTCTGCGCCAGGAGGTCACGCTGGTCGATATAGGCGATGACCTCGCCTTTTTGGACCTGGTCCCCTTCCTTGACGCGCAGCGAAATGACGCGGCCGGCGACTTTGGAATTGATGTCGATTTCCTTGGCATCGGCGCGGCCCCACAATTCATCCGACGCTTCTTCCTTCTGCAGGCTGCAGCCAGCCGCAAGGAGTGCTGCCAGAACCAGGCAGGACACAGCCGCAAGGACTTTCTTATGAGTAAACGAGAATAACATGGATCTTCCCCCTTTGCGTTTTTCTTGAACATGTTCAAACGAGGAGTGAAAAGAGCCGTGCCCTTTTTTAGTTTTTAGTTTGTAGTTTTTAGAAGAGTTCTCTTGGCTAATAGCTAAAACCTTTTTCATCCTATCATCGTCTGTGGATCATTTCGTCGGCGATGGTTTCGATTTCGGGCAGGCGCTGTTGGAGCTGCTGCAGGGCATCGTGCCGTTCTTCTTGGGATACGCCCAAGAGTTGCAGGGCCGTATCGAGGACTAAGGTCACGTAGGCCTTGCGGTCCAGGGACTGTTTGAATTCGAACTGGACGATGTAGCTGCGCATGGCCCCTTTGATGAGGAGCGAGCGCAGGAAGATCTCATCCCGCGAAAGGCCCAGGCTGCTGCCGAAGATGCGGCCCGTCATATCCGTCAGGTGGTCCGTAATCTTTTCAAAGATGAGCGGCGTCGTATAGCCTTCGTAGTAGGTTTCGCGGACGAGGGGATTCATGGCCACGGCTTCTAATTCCACGAGGCAGAGGGCGGCATAGCGGAAGGCCGGCGATTCTTCGCGGAAATGACCGTCGATAAGGGCCGTGCACTGGCGGAAGAGCTCCATGACCAGGGACTGGAAGATATCGTCTTTATTCTTGAAGAAATAATAAATGCTCCCTGTCAGGACGCCGGATTTTTGGACGATCTGACGAATCGTCGTCTTCTTGTAGCCCTGGCGGACAAAGAGTTCCTTCGCTGCCGCCAAAATGCGCCGGCGTACGTCATCATTTTCCTTTTCCATCACGAAGCCTCCTTGAACATGTTCAACTTATAGTTTTAGTGTAGCTGTCCTAAACCCTTTTGTCAAGATTGCATAAACGATTTACTTCCATGCAGAATCTCCATTTGTCAGGAACCTTCTTATCCTATATAATGTAATAGTATGAGTTTTTTTTAGATTTTATATATCAATACAATAAGAAAAAGGTTGTGATTTTCCATGGAAGAAACTCAACAGCAACAGGGACTGCGCCGCAGCCTAAAAGCCCGCCACATGAACATGATTGCCATCGGCGGTGCTATCGGCACGGGGCTCTTCGTCGCCGGCGGCGAAACAGTCAGCTCGGCCGGCCCGGGCGGTGCCCTTGTGGCATATGTGCTTATCGGCGTTATGGTATATTTTTTGATGACCGGCTTAGGGGAAATGGCTGCCTATCTGCCCGTAAGCGGTTCTTTTGAAACCTATGCCAACCGATATGTAGATAAATCACTCGGCTTTGCCCTGGGATGGAATTATTGGTTTAACTGGGCCATTACGGTAGCAGCAGAACTAGTTGCCGGCGCGCTAATCATGAAATATTGGTTTCCTGATATACCGGCTGCTGTTTGGAGCGGCATATTTTTATGCGTATTATTTATCCTTAACTATTTGTCCACCCGCTCCTACGGTGAAAGTGAATTTATCTTTGCCGGTATTAAAGTACTGACCGTCCTGGTCTTTCTCTTTGCCGGAACCTGCCTGATTTTGGGACTGGGCTCCGAACCGTCACCAGGATTTACCAACTGGACTATTGGCGAAGCGCCGTTTGTCGGCGGCTTTACTGCCATGCTGGGGATTTTTATGGTCGCCGGCTTTTCCTTTCAGGGGACAGAAATGATTGGCATTGCTGCCGGTGAAAGCGAAGATCCGGAAAAGAATATTCCCCGTGCCGTTCATTCTATTTTCTGGCGTATTCTTATTTTTTATTTAGGGGCATTTACGGTTATCGGGTTCCTGATTCCCTATTCCGATCCCAATTTACTAAATACCAATATTGAAAACATTTCTATCAGCCCATTTACGCTGGTATTTGAACGCTTCGGTCTGGCAGCTGCCGCTTCCGTCATGAATGCTGTTATTTTGACGGCTGTTCTCTCTGCCGGCAATTCCGGCCTGTATGTTTCTACTCGTATGCTGTACGCTATGGCAGAAACAGGACAAGCCCCCAAATGCTTCTTAAAATTAAACAAACGCGGCGTTCCTTCATACGCCCTCTTTGCCACGGTCGTCTTCGGGCTGGCAGCCTTCCTCACTTCACTCATCGGCGAAGGCAAAGCCTATGACTGGCTCGTCAATATCAGCGGCATGGCCGGCTTTATTACCTGGATTGGTATTGCTATCTGCCATTACCGTTTCCGCCGCGCCTATGTGGCACAGGGAAAGGATTTAAGCGCTCTGCCGTATAAAGCAACACTCTTTCCTTTCGGCCCATTATTAGCCTTACTCATGTGCATCATCGTCACGGCCGGGCAAAACTATTCTGCCTTTACGGGCGCAGAAATTGACTGGTACGGTGCCAGTGTTGCCTACATCGGTATTCCCGTATTTTTAGCAGTCTATTTATATCACAAGTTCAAACATCATACACACATTATTCCGTTAAAAGAAGTCAATCTGACACGGCATAAATAACACATTATCGATACAAAATGTGTAAAAAACGACCCGCTTATGCAGTATCCAGCATATAGCGGGTCGTTTGTATTCACGCGTATGAACTAGTTATTTCGTTTTTTGCGCTGCTTCCAAAATTTCCTGTTTCCGTTTGGCAGACAGCCCTGTCCATTTCTTTTGACATTCTTTGCTGCAGAATACACGCCGTCTGTCCAGCGGGTCCGTGACTTCTACTTTTTTACCGCACAAACGGCAGAAAAATTCCCGATGCACGGACTGCGCTTTTACTTTCTTAGAATGCTTCCAATACAGCTTTTCGCAATGCTGCGAACAAAACTTCATTCTCCCATCTGCCAGATCGGTAACTCGTACCATCGTTCCGCATTTGAGACAGCGAAATTCTCGAATAACCGGTGCGGAAGGAGATGGCAGCGGCCGTATATCGTTGGCACCATGCCGATTGGCATAGCGCTGGCATTCATAGCTGCAATATTTTTGTGTTGGCCGTCTCGGCGTAAATTCTGCGCCGCAAACAGGACATTTCATCTCTAAGCCCACCCCCTATAGTACGCATTCACGCGATACCCTTACTATTGTATTACAAAATGCCTTCCAAAATCAATCTCGCACCGGTAAAAAACTGAGACCATAACCATAAAGCAATACACTGTATGACTATATCTCGTTTTAGGCATAAACCATACCCTCTGCACAAGCTGTGCAGAGGGTATGGTTTATACTGAATGAATACGCATCCGGCTTGTGCTATATTATTTTGCCGACCGATGCGCTACTTCAACGGGATTATCCAGCGAAGCAGGATAGCCGCGGCGCGCAAAATCTGCGGCTGCCGTAAAGAGAATATCTGTAGAAGAATTGAGTGCTGTTTCTGTGGAATCCTGCAGCACGCCAATAATAAAGCCTACACCAACGACCTGCATAGCCAAGTCATTGGAAATGCCAAACAGGCTGCAAGCCATCGGAATCAAAAGCAAGGAACCGCCGGCAACGCCGGAAGCGCCGCAAGCTCCTACAGCAGACAATATGCTAAGCAGCAATGCCGTCGGAAAATCGACATAAATGCCTAAGGTGTGAACCGCTGCCAGTGTCATAATAGAAATCGTAATAGCAGCGCCGGCCATATTGATAGTAGCGCCCAGCGGAATCGTAATCGTATACGTATCAGGATCTACACCCAGCTGTTTTGCCAAAGACATGTTGACAGGAATATTAGCTGCTGAACTGCGCGTAAAGAACGCTGTTACCCCTGAAACTTTAATGCAGCGCCATACCAGCGGATACGGGTTTCTCTTGATTTTGAAATACACAATAATCGGATTGATAACAAACGCAAAGAAAAGCATCGTCCCTAAAAGCAGTACCAAAAGCTTTGCATAGCCAATCAGCGCGCCAATGCCATTAGAAGAAATAGAATCGGCTACCAAGCCCATAATCCCAAAAGGAGCAAAGCGGATAATCCACTGTACGCAAGTCGTAACTGCTTCGGCACAGTCATCTACGACTTCTTTGGACGCAGCAGAAACGCGACGCAGTGCTACGCCAAACAGGCAGGCCCAGCCCAAAATCCCAATATAATTGCCTGTCATCAGTGCGTGTACAGGGTTGTCGACGATATTGGTAAGCAATGTAATCAATACCTGCGCAATGCCTTCCGGCGCTTCTTTAGCCGCTCCGGCTACATCGAGCTGCAGCGTAAGCGGGAAAACAAAGCTGATGCAAACGGCAAACAGCGCAGCCAGAAATGTTCCAACTAAATATAAAATAATAACGGATTTAATATTCGAATCATGGCCGTCCTGTTTGCGGCTTAAAGCGGACGAAACTAATACAAAAACCAGCACAGGCGCAATCCCTTTCAGCGCGCCTACAAATAAAATACCTAACAGCGATAGTTGTTTACCGGCAGACGGGAATGCCATCGCTACAACAATCCCGATAATCAGCCCAACAATGATTTGCTGAATCAAGCTAATCTTGTTGAACGCATGCCATAACTGCTTCATTATTATACCCCCTCTGAAACTTTTGAAGCTACTAGATGTGCATGTACGATGTACACTTGTTTATTTTACTATCTTTTTATATTTTTTTCAAGATGCTTTACAGTTCCATCCCCCAGATTTTTATTCTGCATGTTCCAGATGGCCTGCTTTACTTTTTTCTTTATAAATACTGGACACCACAGCCGTTGCGACAATTACCAGACCTCCGATGATTTCCCGCCACGTCGGCACGGCTCCCAGCAGCAAAAAGGCAAATAAAATGCCGTAAATGGTTTCCAGACCATCCAAAATACTGGCCGTCTGCACCGTAACGCCTCGCAGCCCGTTGATAAACAGCGAATGAGACAGGGCCGTGCAGACTACGCCAAAAATAAATAATTGTCCCAGTACCGGCAAGGTAATGGCAACAGGTATTACAAGCAGTACAGGCAGCAGCACCAGCGCGGCAATCCCCTGTTCATAAAAACTAATAACAAATCCGTTGTAGCGGCTGCCAAACCAGCGATTGACCAAAGACAGCGCCGCATAGGCAGCACTGGCAGCCATGCCGTATCCGACACCCATCCCGACACGTCCCTGCAGGGCATCCATGGGCACCAGAATAAAGACGCCGGCAACGATAATAAGGGCAAACAATATATTGATGGGCTTTAATCGTTCTGGAAAAAACAGGGGCTCAATAAAGGTAGCAAACAAGGGAAACGTCGAAGCCGTAATCACCCCGATGGCAACACTGGAAATCTGAATGGCATAAATGAACATCGTCCAATGCGCAGCCAGCAGCGCGCCCATCGCCAAAAACACCAGTCCGTCTTTTTGTGACGCAATGTGCAGCGACTGTTTTCGCAATTTCAAAACCAATAAGAGCACGATAGATGAAAAAACAACACGCCCCAGCGTGATGATGACAGCAGGCAATGCAATATATTTACTAAATACGCCGGAAAAGCCGAACAAAAAGACAGCTGCATTGATTTGCAGCATATACGATGTGCTATCTTTCATGATAAGACCTCCTGGCTATGAAAAATCCCGTCTTGAACAAGCCAAGCCGGGATTTCGTCATAGAAATTATAGTAGTATGCTGTTTTTATTATTTGAGTACAGCAGCACAGCGAGCGCACAGTGTCGGATGTTCCGGATCGGAACCAACGGTTTCACTGTGAATCCAGCAGCGTTCGCATTTTTCATGCGCAGACGGTACGACGACAACTTTCATGTCCTGATGGTCTTCGCCGGCAACTGCTTCAGCCGGTGCAGCGCCTTTTACAATGGAAACTTCACTGACAATAAGCAAGGTTGCTAATTTATCCTGCCACTGGCTGAGGAAATCATAGTCTTCGCCATCAGCATAAATAGTAACAGCTGCATCCAGCGCATGGCCGATTTTTTTATCTTTACGAGCGCCTTCCAGTACACGCGTCAAATCGCGGCGATAGGAAAGGAACGTATTCCAGCGTGCTTCCAAATCTGCGTTGAGATATTCTGCATGCGCTTTTGGCCAATCCGTCAAGAGTACGCTTTCTTCTTTGCCTTCTACAGCCGGCATATTCTGCCAAACTTCTTCTGCCGTAAAGGAAAGAACCGGTGAAATGATTTTTACCAGCGTATCCAGAATCCGGTACATAGCCGTCTGAGCACTGCGGCGTTCTACAGAATCCTGTTTTTCCGTGTACAGACGGTCTTTGATGACGTCGAGATACATAGCGCTCAAATCAACGGTGCAGAAGTTGTGGATAGCGTGATACATGACATGGAACTGGTAGTTTTCATAAGCATCCGTAACAGCTTCATAGACCTGTTCCAGACGAAGCAGCGCCCACTGATCGAGTTCTGTCATATTTTCATATGCTACGGCATCTTTGGCCGGATCGAAATCAGCCAGGTTGCCGAGGAGATACCGGAATGTGTTGCGGATTTTGCGGTATACATCAGAAAGCTGTTTCAAAATCTTCGGTGACAAGCGGATATCACCCTGGTAATCTGCAGAAGATACCCAGAGACGCATAACGTCAGCACCATATTTTTCGATAACTTCCTGCGGTGCGACAGTGTTGCCGACAGATTTACTCATCTTGCGGCCTTCGCCATCGACAGTAAAGCCATGAGTCAATACGGATTTATACGGTGCATAGCCGTTGATAGCTACGGATGTCAGCAAGGAAGAGTTAAACCAGCCGCGATGCTGGTCAGAGCCTTCCAGATACATTTCGCACGGATAATCCAATTCCGGATCGTGTTTCAGGACGCCTTGATGCGTGCAGCCGCTGTCAAACCATACGTCCATGATGTCGCTTTCTTTTTTAAAATGCGTGCCGCCGCATTCCGGGCATTTGAATCCTTCCGGCAGCAGTTCTTTTTCATCATGAGCCCACCATGCGTCGGAGCCTTCTTTGGCAAAAAGTTCCTGCAAATGAGCGATAGTTTCATCATTGATAATATGTTTGCCGCAGTCCTGGCAGTAGAAAATAGGAATCGGCACGCCCCATACACGCTGACGGGAAATGCACCAGTCGCCGCGGTCACGAATCATATTGTAAATGCGGTCATGGCCCCAGGACGGAATCCATTTTACATGGTCAATGGCATCCAAGGCTTTCTGGCGGTATCCATCGACTGAAGAGAACCACTGTTCCGTAGCCCGATAGATAATCGGGTTTTTGCAGCGCCAGCAATGCGGATACTGATGGCGGAATGTGCTCTTGGCAAACAACGCGCCAATCGAAGCGAGCTGTTTGATAACCGGTACATTGGCATCAAAGACAAACTGGCCTTCATATCCGGGGACTTTATCCGTATATTTACCGGACGGATCTACCGTGCCAATCGGTTTGACACCCCAGGATGCATATTTCATGCAGACTTCAAAGTCATCCTGGCCATGGTCAGGCGCCGTATGGACAAGACCGGTGCCGGCTTCCAGCGTAACGTGGTCGCCCAAAAGAACCGGTACCTTGCGGTCATAGAACGGATGCTGGAAAACGAGGCCTTCCAGCTGTTTGCCCATCATGACTTCAGGCAGTACTTCGTAGTTTTCTACTTTACCGGCTTTCATAGTCGGTTCTACCAAATCTTTTGCCATGAGCAAATATTCATCGCTCACTTTGACCCAGACATATTCAAAGTTTTCGTTGGCGCTGATTGCCAGGTTACAAGGAATAGTCCAAGGTGTTGTCGTCCAGATGAGGGCAAATACCTTTTCCGGATCGGCGCCTTTCGGCATATGGCAGTTTAAGTCAACAGCCTTAAATTTAACGTAAATAGAGAAGGATTTGTCATCCTTGTATTCGATTTCAGCTTCAGCCAGAGCTGTTTCGCAGTACGGGCACCAGTAAACGGTCTTCAAGCCTTTATAAATATAGCCTTTTTTAGCCATTTCGCCAAATACGCCAATCTGAGCTACTTCAATATGTTTCTGCAGTGTCAGATACGGATGATCCCAGTCACCGAGCACGCCAAAACGGACGAAATCTTTTTTCTGTTCTTCCACGCGGGCCAATGCATATTCACGGCATTTTGCACGCAAGTCAAGCGGTGCCATTTCGTGACGATTCAGTCCCGTATCTTTGATGACAGCATGTTCGATTGGCAGGCCGTGCGTATCCCAGCCGGGAATATATTTGGTGTAATAGCCCTGCTGCGTTTTATATTTCAAAATAATATCTTTTAATACTTTATTTAAAGCATGGCCGATATGGAGCTTGCCATTGGCATACGGAGGGCCGTCATGCAGAATAAACTTAGGAGACCCGTCCCGTTTTTGTAATCTTTTTTCATAAATTTTGTGTTCTTGCCAGAATTTCAAGAAATCTGGTTCCCGTTTCGGCAAATTGCCGCGCATTGGGAAATCGGTTTTAGGCAGATGCAACGTCTTACCGTAATCCATTGTGTTTCCTCCTCCAACATGTAAAAAAATAACGTCTTCATCCCAAAGGGACGAAGACGTGTAATCACCGCGGTACCACCCTATTGACTGCTGCTGCAGCCACTCTGACGCAAATAACGATGCGACCCGGCAGCTGGTTCACAACTGCTGCTCCCAAGTGATTCACTCATATACCGTCTTTGGCAGGCTCACACTCTCCCTGCTTCGCTGAAAAGACTTGCGATACAAGACGTCTTGTTCATTGCATTTACTATAATATACAATTCTTTGTACATAGACGTATTTTAATGGCTTATGTCTAATTTGTCAAGATATTTTTTCAAGAAATCGGGTTCTCATTTCGCTTTATAAAACGCACTGAGCGCAGCAGCAATCGGTACAGTAAAAATAACACCAAAGCTGGCCGAAAACCCTTTCATAATTTCAATGCCGACAGCATTGGAATTCACTAACTGCAAATACGGCAAATCATAAGCATAATCGAGTACCCATACACCGAGAGAGCCGCCGAAAAACGCCAAAATAAGCGTAGCAGCCATCGTTCCCATTACATCGCGTCCTACGTTCATGCCAGCATGAAACAAGGCGTTGCGCGAAATATCCGGCGTATGTTTTACGATTTCGGCACACGCTGAGGTAACGTCCATAGCAATATCCATGACAGCTCCCAGACTGGCAAATAAAATACCGGCAAACAAAATCTGCCCTACATCAATCATTGTATTTTGAGCGACAAACATCAAATTTTCAATATTGGATACATTATACCCGGACAGATTGACGGCATGACCGAAAATAACCGCAGCGGCCCCTGCCGTAAGAATGCCGCCGATAGTCGCCAAAAAAGCAATTCCGCTTTTTCGCGTCCAGCCGTTGAGTAAATACATCGTCACGCCCAGCACAATTGCCGAGGTAATGACAGCTGCCAGCACAGGCCACATACCGCGTAAAATCATTGGGAAAAACAAAAAGACAAAACAAATAAACGTAAAAATCAAAGCAGCGGCGGATTTGACACCTTTTTTACCGCCGATAAGGCACAAGAGAATAAGAAAAACAGCCACATACAAATACAGGGGCAGGGAGCGGTCCACATTATATACCGTATGCAAATCCAGCTGCCCAATCGTACTGGAAATTACAATCACCTGCATGCCCGGCTGGCAAACTGTACCAAAGAGAAGACCGTTCGGGCAATTTGCCTGAACGGTTTCTCCGGCCGCTGCCCCGCTTTCTATGCGAAGCATGACGATTTGGTCGCCTGCACGGCTGCCATCTTCTTGTACATTGTCCTGCATGATTTCTACGACTTGCGCTTTTTCAAACGTCCTGCCTCCCGTGTTGACCATCTGCGGCTTGTCCACCTGATTATACAGCCGCAGCCCGATACCGCCAACAACCAGAAAAACGGCGACGATAAGAAACCGCATCCATTTCGTATGCATCATATATCTATCCTGTCCTTAGTCCTTGACAATGCTGTATGTGCTGTCAATCGGCGTGCCCGTTTCCACATCATAGGTTTCGATAGAGAAGGTGTCTTTGGTAATGTGTATCACGGAATAGGTCGGACGCCATGTCTGACTGCGCGCTGCAATATAATCCTGCTGCTGGGGAATCAAATTATAAAACTTAGAGCCTGTTGCCGAGTTGGAAGACATATAGAATACACCCTTCGGGTTATGAAGTACGCCTTGCTTCATGTCTGCAATCGTATAGCACAAGTTTTGGGATTCATAGTTGTTTTTGAAGTCAGCATTTTTCAAAGCCGTATTCAATAAACCATGCGTCTGCCCTGTCTGTCCTTTTACTTTCATGTCATCAAAGGTTGCATGCTGTTTGCCGTCACTGCTCAACTGGTACGTGCGTGCATACGAGTGATCATGCCCCTGCAGCACGACATCGATTTTATTGGCATCATAAATCGGCGTGAGCTGTGTACGGAGCAAAATGCCGTCCGAATCGGAGTGATCCAAGCCGCTGCCGTAAATGTCCTGATGCATAACTACAATCCGCCATTTAGTGTCCGGATGAGCGTTGACAGCTTTTTCAATCAATGCCTGATGGTCGGCTGCATTATAGTTGTTGGCATTGATAACAATAAAGAGGGCATTGCCGTACGTATAGAAATATCCGTGGCCTGCTTTTGTCGGATTCGTTTCTTCCGTAAACGGATTCGGCACATTGAAATGATTTTGATAGCCGCTCGTCAGACAGTCATGGTTGCCGATGCTCGTTGCTTCCGGCAAATTCCGCAAAGCGGCTGCAGATAAATAGCCCGCGTATTGATATTCCTGAAGCTGGATTTTTTCCGGACTTTGGTTTTCTGCCGGTTCATTAATCTGGTCACCCGGAGATACAAGGAAATTGATTTCCGGATGCTGTGAAAGAGCCGTGTTCAACGTTTTATTCCAATTGTAAGAATCATTGCGCGCTGCCAAATCTCCGGTCTGCTTCGAAGCACTGTCCGACGGCACCTGCCCTGCCGAAGCCCCAATCTGCGGGTCACCTACATACATAAACGTAAAATCATCCGGATTACCAGTCTTTATTTGCTGCGCATCCTGCCAAGTGCCATTAACTTTGGCTTGATACCAATATGTCGTTTCTGGCTTTAAGCCCTTCACAGTCACTTTATTGGAATAATAGGTTACACCGCTGATGACCGTCCCTTCCTGATTGGTACCTGTAAACGTCTTGGCGTGCTTCATTTCTTTATTATCAGCAATGCGAACTTCAGCCGCTTTCACTTTCGTCTTAGAATACCAGCCAAAATTCAGCTGAGAAGCATCTGCGCCAGGTGCAATCGATACCTGTTCATACTGTGTCTTCATCTGATTCCAATTATCTTTCCACTGCTGCCAATCCGTATCATTTGATACAGCCGTTTTCGTCATCACCGTCGGTGTAAGAGACGCATCATTCCAATGTTCAGTAGCTGCAAATACACCGACAGAAGCCATACATAGTACAGCCGCAGCACTAATAGCGGCCAATTTCTTGTGGTTATACTTACGAAAAGGATACATATCCATAACATCTCCTATAAAAAAAGTATTAATTACAAAGGTTACTCTACGCTTCCCGTGTAATTAATACTTGTAAAAGATGTCAAATTTAGGTAAATATTGATATTACATAAAACTTATATATCCAAACCTAACTCTTGAATGGGTATTTCATTATAATAATACGAACAGTCTTTCAACCTGATATACGCTAAAACATCTTTATATTTAGGTTGTTTATACCATTCTGAAAAAATATATATAAATTTTACGTGTAATCCTATAGGGGTTGCCAATTTTTGATACTCCATTTTCTTAAACTCACAATTAGCTAATTTTTCATCTACAGACCCTCCTTGCGTCTGCATCTTTTTTTCAATAATATATAAGGTTTTATTTCTTTGATTTATAAATGCTTCATCTGGCAGCCATTTAATTGAGTTATAATCTTGATAGTTTACTCCCTGATGATTCAAAAATACATAAAACTTATGTTTAGGAACTAAAAAGCCATATGTTTTTCCTTCTTTTTTTACTTCTCCATCATCTTCTACAATATATCCAATATTTTCTAAAGTACTTTTTAAATCTGTATCTCGTTCAAATTTCAATCCTGTAACATTCGTATTCGCACCGCCACCGTGCATATTATGCTTATTTTTCATGTCATGTCTCCTTAAAAAAATCCACTATGTTTAAATGTAACTCATTGGCTATGTGATTAAGCAATGATATAGATAAACTTTTATCACAATGCATTGCTTCAATCTTAGTCAAATAGCTCAGACTGATTTTCATTCGTTCACAAAATTCTTGTTGTGTCATATTATTGGCTTTTCTATATTTTTTAATATTTTGCCCTATTAGTTTATATAATGTTTTATCATCCATTAACTTGCCCTTCTTTTGCATATATGTTTATTATTACATAATTTTCACGCGCATAAGTTTCACTTATAGTGAAACTTATGCGCAAAAAAAGTGGCAAGAAATTGCTTCTTGCCACTTTTCTACCAAGCGAATTACTGAAATAGTTTGTTCAATACTCCCTGTTCCATATCATGAATATTATATAAATGTGTCATTGTATTAAATGTTTCTTCTAAATTGCGTTTAGCCTTTTTCCACCCACCACCATCTGTAATCCAAATAAATTCAACATTAGGTATATTTCGCGCTTCTTCTGCTATCATTTTATAACTCCGTGATGTTTCATTCAATTTTGAACCACCACTTGCATAAAAATTAGTTTCGATGACATAGACCATAGCATCCGTTTTTACTACAAAATCCCATCTTTTTGTCGATGTCCCTTCTGCTGATATTGCTGATAAATCCAACCCCCATTTTTCTTCAATTTCAGTCAAATACATTTCCCTATAATACTCTGCACCCGTCTTTTTTATATATCGTTCTACCAGATGTTCCATCTGATGTCCCCCACGATTTTTTCTCCCATTGCTATCTAATCCAGTTTCTATTCCTAATGCATAATCTACTAAATTGTTAACAACATGATGTGAAATTAAATCAAATAATCCCGTTTTTTTCATAAATACGCAATACTGGTTTAATGAGTAATTTGGATTACAAAATTCATACAAATAACTCCCCTCTTCGTCCTGCGCATAAATTTCATGTTGACGTACAGCCAATAAAATCGGAATACATTTCAATGTACCGGGATATTCTTTAATCAAGGATATAAATTCTTCCTGTATATTCGGAGACCCTATTAACGAATTTAGTAAACACAATTCACGCTTCATTTTATTTACGTTTTCATAAATTTTTGGAAAATCAGCATAGTAATCATATCCATTAATGCTCATTTTCATAGAGTTCAACCAATCTTCAAATACTCGCATTCAAAATTCTCCCTGTTACGTAGAATATGTATAATAAACAGCATATCCATCTATTATAGCTTTTCTTGCCAATGCAATAAAAAGCATCGTATCTTCATATTTTTTCTTATCGTTAAATTTAAACATCTGGACATCTTGTTCTAACTGGCTTAATTCATCTCCATATATACGCACATAGTCTCCCTTATCAGTCCAATCTTCAATTACATGTAGATCTTTGTGATTTCTTCTTTTATACATGGTTTCTGCCCAATCTGCTATAAAATAATCATTCTGCCATACAAAGAAATCTCCAGCCTGACTGTCATCATTTAATACATCTGAAACGGCATATTCCAACGGTATACCTACGGCGATTTGGTCCAACATATGACTTCTCTCCTATTCTTTGTTGTAATTTATTAAACGACGCTTTGACAATTCAAGATATTTTAATTCTAATTCAATTCCTACATAATTTCGTTTTAATATTTTAGCTGCTACACCTGTAGTAGAGCTGCCTGCAAAGGGATCTAAAATAAAATCCCCTTCTTTTGTACATGCCTGAATAATTCTTTCTAGCAAATATAATGGTTTTTGTGTTGGATGTTTTCCCTCCTTTTTTTCACTAGGTTTTACCAAGGAACCTGTCCATACATCTTTCATTTGTTTATTGTTATTTTGTTTTTTCATTTCTTGATAATTAAATGTATATATCTTTTTCCCGTTAGCATTGGGTAAACATGCCCATAAAACAGTTTCCGTGCTATGCGTAAAGCATTTACAGGCTAAATTAGGTGGCGGATTCGTTTTCTGCCAGGTAATATTATTGAGTATGTGAAATCCTTCCATTTCCAATGCTACTCCAATACTATAAATATTATGAAAGGTGCCGGTAATCCAGATTGTTCCTGTCGGTTTTAGCAATTTTTTGCATAAGTGAATCCATTTCTTATTAAATGCTAATTTGTCCTTACTATCTTTTTTCTTATCCCATTCTCCCTTATCAACGGATACCATTTTTCCTGCATGACATGTAATGCCTCCTGCTGATAAAAAATATGGCGGATCTGCAAATATCATATCAAAATGTTGGGCAGGTAATTTTTTCAATATGTTAAAGGTATCTCCCTGTATAAGCTTACTTTGTGCATCTTCATAGTAATATTTCATTTTAATAATTCCTGATTATCACTTCTCGTCCTTTTCGTTTAGACGCATTTGAATTAATCGCTCTTTGAACTTCCACTTCTTCAATATAAAATCCATTATATAGTTTCTTAATCAACGGCGTGTCATGATTGGTTAATAGACAAAAAACGCCTCTTTTTGTTAAATTACGGTATAAAGCAGCCAATCTTATATGGTCTTCTTCCTTAAACGATTCTTTCGTATAATCCACAAACGATGCCGTTTTACTTAATATATCGTAAGGGCTGTCAAAATATACGAAATCACCTTCTTTGCATGATTCACAAGCTAATTCAAAATCACTGTTAGTAATTGTTACTTCGTTTTGACGCAGATACAGAGCTATACTTCTTATGTTCTCTTCATCAATAGAATTTACGTTTTCTTTATGATTCCAGGGAACATTAAATAACCCTTTCATATTCACCCGATATAGTCCATTAAAACAATGTTTATTTAAATATACAAATAATGCCGCTGTTTTTACGTCAAATACTTGATTCACAATATTACGATTATAACATTCTCGTATGTAGTAATACCGCTCCTTATTACAAACAGATACATCTAATTCATTCACTGTATTTATAAATTCTTCTGTACTATCACGAATCGTCCTGTATACATGTATCAGTTGCGCATTTACATCATTTATATATACAGGAACCGTTGGCTGTACAAAAAAAAGCAGCGCCGCACCCCCCAAAAAAGGTTCATAGTAAGCTTGGTAGTTTGTCGGCATTAACGCATGCAAATGGTTTGCTAGCTGACGTTTTCCACCAGCCCATTTCACAAATGGTATCATTTAATTCTTCCTTATTCATGTAATCTATTCTATGTTTAGTATAAACAATGGTCAGCATATCATCAAGTCATATTTTTTGTCAAATTTTAATCTAATTCTAATTTTATTTTAATCTTGTTTTAATGTTCGTTTGCTATACTAGTTTTAAATATTATTATACAAACAAGGTGGTCCCCTATTATGAAAACAGAACCCAATACTTTTCAATTAGAAACAACAACTGTATGGCAATTTCCCCAACGTGGTACCTGGGCAACACATGATGGAACATATCGAGGTAACTGGTCTCCTTACATTCCTCGTAATATTTTATTACGTTTTTCTCATCAAGGAGATATTGTATTAGACTCTTTTGTTGGAGGCGGTAGGGAGTGTAAAATAGTTTGTGTAAACCGGTTATTGCACAAATCTAATTTATCCCTCATACTTGGGTAATCAAATA
>CAKPVJ010000015.1 GCA_934193515.1 uncultured Megasphaera sp.
CTAGAAAATGTCTTGGCTACAAAACACCCTATGAGGTCTATTTTTCAAAAACGTTGCACTTGACTTGACAATTCATCATCAAAATAGTATCAAATCGCCTTTCCCGGAAAATGAAAAAAGCTTTGCAAACCGCATGTGCATGCGGTTCGCAAAGCCCATCATTTCACGAATGAAATTATTTCAATTCAACAGAAGCGCCTGCTTCTTCGAGTTTAGCTTTGAGAGCTTCAGCGTCAGCTTTAGCAACGCCTTCTTTAACAGCTTTAGGAGCGCCGTCAACGAGAGCTTTAGCTTCTTTCAAGCCAAGGCCAGTTACTTCACGAACAACTTTGATTACGCCGATTTTTTTGTCGCCAGCAGATGTGAGGACAACGTCGAATTCGGATTTTTCTTCAGCAGCAGCGCCACCAGCAGCAGGAGCTGCAGCAACAGCTACAGGAGCAGCAGCAGATACGCCGAATTTTTCTTCCATATCTTTTACGAGTTCGGAAAGTTCCAAAACAGTCATGTTTTCAATGGCTTGCATGATTTCTTCTTTAGTCATTTTAAAATACCTCCATAGTATCAGTTTGTAATATTACAGTTGTTTTAGTTTCGTGTTACTAAGTAATCTCTATTATGCCGCATTAAGCGCTTTCTTGTTCTGCTTTTTTAGCACGTACTGCGTCAAGCACATAAACCATATTGCGGATGTTGCCTTGGAGTACGTTGACGAGGCCAGAGATAGGAGCCTGCATGCTGCCAACGATTTTTGCGATGAGTTCGTCGCGGCTTGGCAAGTTTGCCAATGCGTCAACAGATGCTTTGTCAATAACTTGACCGTCAGCAATACCAACTTTAACGGTAATAGCTTCTGTCTTTGTTTCTTTGATGAATTCTTTGAGAATTTTTGCCGGTGCTACGACATCTTCTGTAGAATATGCGATAGCTGTCGGGCCTTCGAGGAATTCATCCAATCCATTGTAGCCGAGTTCATCAGCAGCAATACGAGTTAATGTGTTTTTGATAACTTTGTATTCAACGCCGCCTTCGCGGAATTTACGACGAAGTTTTGTAACTTCAGCTACAGTTAAGCCGGTAAAACCGACTAAAACAGCACCCTGAGCGGACTGCAGTTTTTCTTTCATTTCTTCAACGACTGCAGCTTTAGCCGGGGATACCTGATGTTTTGCATACATAGACATGTTTCGATACACCTCCTTGATGTGGGATTTATATCGTCTTAGCAATAAAAAACGGCCTCATTTGCATGAGGCCGAACTAGTCATAGTCATAATCTACTAGTTTTAGCCTCAGATGGCGGACGATCGTCCATTATACATACCTTCAGTCTACAGCTAAGAGAGATATTATTGTTCGTCAGCTTTTACAACACCTTTAACGCTGAACGGGTTGATGTGAATACCAGGGCCCATTGTGGAGCTGATGGTAATCGATTTGATGTACTGGCCTTTAGCGCCCGACGGTTTTACTTTGATAAGTGTATCGACGAGAGTCGTAAGGTTTTCAATCAATTTATTTGCATCGAAAGACTTTTTGCCAATAGGGGAATGAATGTTACCGGCTTTATCAGTACGGTATTCAACTTTCCCGGCTTTACTTTCGGAAACAGCTTTTGCAACGTCCATCGTTACAGTACCAACCTTCGGGTTAGGCATTAAGCCTTTAGGACCGAGGATTTTACCTAAACGACCAACTTTGCCCATCATTTTCGGTGTAGCGATTGCTACGTCGAAATCAAGCCAGCCGCCCTTGATTTTTTCAACCAAGTCGTCTGCACCGACGTAATCTGCGCCAGCTTCTTGAGCTTGTTTTTCCTGTTCGCCTTCAGCAAATACGAGAACTGTCTTGGATTTACCAATGCCGTGCGGCAGAACCAAGGCGCCACGAACCTGCTGGTCAGCATATTTCGGATCTACGTTTAAGTTTACAGCCAATTCAACGGTTTCATCAAATTTAGCTGTATCCATTTTTTTCAAGATATCTACTGCTTCAGTCGGGTCATACAATTTTGTTTTGTCGACCAATTTAGCTGCTTCAGCATATTTCTTGCCTACTTTTGCCATGTGTTTTCCTCCTTATGTGGTTTAGCGGGGCGATAGACCCCTTCCACGGGCAGAGAAACCGTCTGAACTTAGTCGACGATTTCAATACCCATGCTGCGGGCAGTGCCTTCAATCATTTTCATAGCGGCTTCAACGTCGTTAGCGTTGAGGTCCGGCATTTTTGTCGTTGCAATTTCGCGAACTTTGTCACGACCAACTTTTGCAACTTTTTTCTTGTTCGGTTCGCCCGAAGCTTTGTCGATACCAGCTGCTTTTTTCAAGAGAACAGCAGCGGGCGGTGTTTTTGTAATGAATGTAAAGGAACGGTCTTCATATACAGTAATTTCGACAGGGATGATGAAACCAGCCTGTTTAGCTGTACGTTCGTTAAATTCCTTTACGAAAGCCATAATGTTGACACCAGCCTGGCCTAATGCAGGGCCAATAGGAGGCGCCGGAGTTGCTTTGCCAGCTTCACACTGAAGCTTAACCATTTTTGTTACTTTTTTTGCCATGGTGAGTTACACCTCCTTACATTACAAGATGTGGTAAGCGAATCTTTCGATTCTCCCACTCGCGGCTTACGCCACATTTTAGAAGTATATTATTCCAGACTCTTCTCGATTTGAGAATAGTCGACTTCTACCACTGTTTCACGGCCAAACATATCAATGAGGCCTTTTACGGTACCTTTTTCTTCATTAATTTCCGTAACGGTAGCAATGCAGTTTTCAAATGAACCGGATGTGATGCGAACCTGTTCCCCAATTTCTACTGAAATCTGTGTCTTAGGTTCATTGTCCATACCCTGAGTTTTCAAAATCTTTTTGACTTCATCCGGTTCCAACGGAACGGGCTTCGTTGCCGAGCCAACAAATCCTGTTACGCCAGGGGTGTTGCGTACGACGTACCAGGAACGGTCATTTACTTCCATTTCAAGGACGACATAGCCCGGATACATTTTGCGTTTTACCGTGCGTTTTTTGCCGTCTTTGACTTCTACGACTTCTTCCATCGGCACGAGAATTTTACTAATCGTGTCTTCCAAGCCCATGGATTTGACCTTGCGTTCCAGTGTAGCCATTACTTTATTTTCATAACCGGAATACGTATGGATGACATACCATTTTTTATCTGATTCCATCTAAGCGCAGGCCTCCCTATCCGACAATATTACGAAGTAAATTAAACAACTGAGAAAATACGCCATCTGATGCGCCGATAATTGCCATAACAACAATCGTTGCAACGATAACCATGACAGTATAGTTAATCAGTTCTCTTTTTGTCGGCCAGATGACCTTCTTCATTTCTACCTTAACGCCTTGTAAAAATGACTTACCCGGATTCTTCTTATTCTTTTGTGCTGCTTTTTTAGCTGATTGTGCCATATAACCTCTCACATCCAAATAAGATTCAAGCAACATCTTATTTCACAAATTATTTTGTTTCTTTATGTAATGTTTCTTTTTTGCAGAACGGGCAGTATTTTTTCAATTCCAAACGATCCGGATTGTTTTTCTTGTTTTTGTTCGTCCGGTAGTTACGCTGTTTGCATTCTGTGCATGCCAATGTAATCGCTGTACGCATTCCTTACACCTCTCTTAATCGATAGTCTATTATAAATAGTCGCAGGCCGATTGCCTGCGTAAGACTGCCTTTATAATGTATCACACCTATAAGGCTAAGTCAAGAATTTTTTTCTGTAATTTAAAAAAGCTAGGCTTACATTTCCTGCCTAACTTTTTACACTATACCATGAGCTGAAAAAATTGTCAATACACTGACTGATTTTCCGTGTTGTCCCGTTGTATAGCCATATGCAAAAAGGGCTTGCCGCTTTGTGCGGCAGCCCCCTTTTATGAATTTATGCTTCCTTAATAGTGCCTTGTTCAATTTCAAAAAGATGTACCGTATCGGTTTCGCCAGCCAAAGCCTGCTGTACTTCTTTGGCAATATCCCGTGTCGTGCGCGAGCAGGTAAAGAGGAAAATTTGTTCCTTTTTGCCAAGGTCCGCCAAGAAATGCAATGCTTCTTTTTGCCGCTGTTCATCAAACCGGACAAAAATATCATCTAAAATAAGCGGCATCGGTTCGATTTGTTTGGAAAATGCCATAGCCAGACTAATGCGGATAGCCAAGTAAATTTGGTCGCCAAGGCCGCTGCTCCATTGTTTTTCTGGAATGCGGCGCTGCGTCCCATCGACAGCATATAACTGCTTGCCGTCAAACGTAGCCTGCAGCGTGTACCGTCCCTGCGTCATAAGATGGAGATAATCACTGGCCTGACGGATGACAATAGGCTGGCGGACCCGTTCATAATAGGCCTGCGCTTCTCCCAGCATATATTGTGCAAACGCATAAGTAAGCCAGTCATTGACTTTGGTATCTAACTCAGCTTTGCGGTTTTGTTTTTCCTGCAGCAGTTTATTGTACGTATCGCTTTTAGCCATTTGGCTGAGACGTTCAATAAATGTCCCTCTTTTTTCAGCTACTTCTGCCAGTTTCTTTTCGGATTCAGCAATTTTCTTTTCGTAATACGTCCGTTCATCTGTCCAGTTTTTCAACGTATGGATTTTTAATTCATGCCGCAGCGCTGCCAGATTTTTCGGATTTTTAGCAATCAGCCGAATATGGGCTTCCGATTGTTCATAAATTTCTTTATATTGCTTAAACTGTCGAAATTTAAGGACTTTACTGCGAAATTCACCAACGGTCTGCGCGCCTGTTACAACGAGCAAGTCCTGCTGCTGCCGCTGCCGAATTTCTTTATCTTTTTTCAGTTCTTCAATCTGTTCGTCCCGTTCTTTCTGCTGTTTATCTTGTTCTTTAGCGACTTCCGCCTGCACGCGAATCTGCTGCCACTGTTTATACACTGTTTCTACTTGTTCCGGTGTGACAGCCGCTGTAATGCCGATTTCTCTAAAAAGCTGTTCTGCGCCGTCATGCCATTGCGCAATATGGCTTTGCAGATCTTCTTTGCGTTTTTGCCATGTGTGCATGGATTGGGATACATTCTGCCATTTTTCCCATACGTCTTTAGCTTCTTGGATTTTTTCTATGGAAAGTTTTGTCAGACCTGTTGCTGTCAGCCAGTTTTCCCAGGCTTTGCGGCAGGTATCCACTTTTTCTTTCCAATCCTTTCCTTCTTTATCCCATTTATCGTAAATCGCGTCATACATGACTTTTTGTTCTTTTTCCCACGCCGTCTTGCTTTCGTGGGTTTTCCAATCCATATATTTTTTGCGGACTTCATCCAATTTTTGAGTCCAAACTTCGGTAGTATCAGAAGCCTGGACTTCTAAATGAGCTTGTTCTGCCAACGTCATTAAGGTGTCTTCCATGCCCTTTTTTCGTACTTCTAATTCTTCCATTTTTCTAGGAATCCGGCCTGCATTAATCCGCTGTTTTACATAAGAAGCCGCAGCAATCACAGCACAGCCCAATGCACCGCCAAATCCAAGGGTCTGGTCAAAATCATATAGGAAGACTACTGCCAGCAAAGCCACGGCTCCTACAAAGAACAACCCCGAAAGAATCGCAAAGCCGTGCGAGCTGCTGCCCGATTCACTTTGCAGCCACTGCAGTTGTTCTTCTATTTTCTGTCGTTCCAGCAGGGACGCTTGAATGGCGGATACGGCTTTGCCAATCGCATTCCATTCTTCTTTGGTATGGCCCGGTTCTTCTTCGGTTTCTTCTGGAAGAGAGGTTACATTTTTCGGCTTGGCTGCCTGCCATTTTTCCTGTTCTTGTTCAAACCGGTTCAAACTAGCTGCCAGCGACAACCCTTTGGGCCAATCGATGTGTTCCGGAACGGTTTGACTGCTCCATTGTTTCAGTTTTTCTGCATACTGATTTTGTTCAAACTGCCAATCCATTTCTGTATCGGTATGGTCGGCAATTTCGAGTAATCCTTGTTTCCATTCGGTCGTATGCTGAAAAATCTCATCCAGCTGTGTACCGCAGATAAGCCATTTATTCCATTCTGGCTGAAACGCCGGACCTTCTCTGGATATAGATGCCAATTTTTTGATTTGTTCTTCAATTTCTTTAATTTTAGTTTCCAAATCCGTCCATTTTTGTACGCCGTCTTCCGGAAACTGAGCCACATCAGCCAGGTCCTGCATCCGTTTCATCGCGTCCTGACCGCGTTTATATACATCCCAGGCAGCTATCGGCATAGAAACCTTTTCAATCTGCAGTTTGGTTTCTTCAATATCCAGGCGAATCCGGTTTTCTATTTCATGAGTCGTGCGTTCCTGTGCCTGCAGCTCTGCAAATTCGTTTTCATCATAAGCCAAACTGTGAATGCGGCGGTCAAAATCGCGCTGTTCATTGAGGAGCGCATTAATCGGCTTTTTTCCCTGCGGAGACGCTACTAACAGTTCTCCCATGAGCCGCGTCAAATCCCGCCGCGTCGTTCCCATGCGTACGCCGCCTTCTACGCTGAAAAAATGGCTGCGCACTTCTTCGCTTGCCAAAATCTTGAACCCCTGCAGATCTTCCAATCCCATCGCAAAGACTTGGTCATAGGTCCGACGGTCTAAACCATGCCACCATAATTCTGCAGGTTCTTCATGAATGGTAAGGTCTCCGTCTGTCATGTACGATTCTTTTTCATTGCGGTAGATGCGATACTCGTGGCCGTCATCACGGCGTATGTCCATGTGGCCTTTATAGCCCCGCCAATCGCCCCGCTGATAGCCAAAAAACATAGAGCGGACATATTTCATGAGTGTTGTTTTGCCGCTTTCGTTTTGGCCATGCATGACGATGAGTCCCTTTTCCGGCGGATTCCATTCTACATTATGATAGATGCCAAAATCATCTAAATTCATTTGTATAATTTTCATAAGTACCTATCCTCTTTTATCTGTAAGCAGCTTCTGCATGCCCAGCCATTTGGCTTTTTCAAACGCCTCCAAAAGCCGAGCATCCGATATGCCGCGGCCATAAGCACCCAGACGTTCAAATTCCGGCCGTTCCTGGAGAATGGCCCGCAGTGTCTTCAGTTTTTCTTCCTGCGGCAGGGCATCTATTTTATCACTCATGTTTAAATAGTCACCCACTGTATCAGGAAGTTTGCTGCGTTCTGTCAAATTGATTTTAGGGCGTGCCATATTGCGCAAGCGTTCTACCATGACAAACGCATATTTACCCTGTTCTTCTTCACGCCAGCTGTCTATCCAGTACTGCGTGGCTTCCGGATTATTGATGACATGATACATGCTTCCTGCACCGACAAAGTTAACTGTAAGAAAGGTCGGTTTGCCGACTTCATGCCGTATTTTTTCTTTCGTAAACCGGACGGCTTCCCGCAGTTCAGAAACCGATTCAATAGAGTCAATCGGAATATCCACGCTTTCCCAGCGGACAATACTAGTATCTACAAATTCAATATCAGTCGTGCCGTACGGGCCGACTTCTACATAATAGCATCCTCTGGGGCCTGTTTCTGTGCAGTCCAGTCCCTGCGGATTGCCGGCGTATACAACATACGGCTTGTCGCACAAGATTTGATGTGCATGTACGTGTCCCAACGCCCAGTAATCCATGCCGCTTTCTTTTAAATCAGTCAAGCTGCACGGAGCATACGTCGAGGGTCCTCCTACCTGCGTATGAAGGAGTCCAATCGCATAATGGTCTGCTGAGGTACGGCTGAAATTCCATGCCAAATTATCCCGCTGTTCTTGGTGCGCATAGCTCTGCCCATAGACAGCTGCCACTTCTTCGCCGTCAACAATCAGCGGCATTCGTTCCACTTTTTCCGTGTTGAAAACATGTACATTGGGTGGAAAAGGTATTTTAGCCTGCCAAGCATCCAGTGGGTCATGATTGCCGAGAACAGCAAAAACCTGTATATCATTTTGTGCCAATTTATGAAGAAGACGCACATAGTCCAGCTGCGCTGTTAAATTATGGTCGGCACTGGTATATACATCGCCGCTGATCAGTACAGCGTGCACTTGTTTATCAATGGCAATCTGCACCACTTTTTGAAATGCCCGCATAGTCGCATTTCCGACAATACGCTGCCATCGTTCATCAATAGAAGCAATATCACGGAAAGGGCTGCCCAAATGCAAATCGCCGCAATGAATAAAACGTAAACTTTTTGCCATCCCTATCCTTCTTTCTCCAGCCAGGCCCGCTGCAGTGCCATGACAGCCTGTTTGAGCTTATAACTGGGTATCTTTGAAAAAGACAAAAGAAATTCTTTTTGTTCATCTTGTCCTGGTTGTTCATAAAATGACTGCATAGTCAGTACACGGCAGCCTTCTTTCTCTGCTTTGCTGCACAATTCCTGTGCGGAATAGGAGCTGCGCAGGGCAATGTGGCAATACACGCCTGACGTAATCCGGCTGACTGTTATCTGGCTGCCAAACGCTTCCTGCAAAAGCCGCTCCATCAGCAGCCCTTTTTCCTGATAATCTTTGCGCAGCCGCCGTACATGTCTTGCCAAATCGCCGCTTTGAATATATGCTACCAACACACATTGCTCTGGTATAGAGGCTCCCTGACGGAACAAGCTTCGCTTTTGATTATACAAGTCCATCAGCCGCGGCGGCAATACCATATAGCTGAGACGCACGAAAAAAGGCAGCACTTTGGATAAGGCTCCCATGTAAACGACCTGTCCGGCTGTATCCAATCCCTGCAGCGCCGGAATAGGCCGTCCGTAATAGCGCAGTTCGCTGTCATAATCATCTTCTATAATTAAGCCGCTACATTTTTCAGCCCACTGCAGCAGTTGGTACCGCATGCCAATCGGCATGACCGTGCCCGTAGGAAATTGATGCGACGGGCTTACATAGACAAGCCGAACCTGGCTTTCGTGCAGTCTGTTCATATCCAGCATGCCATTTTGAATAGAAATGGGTTCAATAGCAAAGCCCATGTTGCGAAAAATTTCTCTGCCCAGTCTGAATCCCGGATCTTCTACAGCGATGCGCGGCCATGTATCTCTCAGAAGCGTCGTCAATACGCCGAGCAAGGCTGCTGTTCCCGCTCCAATAATAATGTTTTCTGCTTTGGCATGCACACCCCGCGTTTCATATACATAGTGACTAAGGGCTTCCCGTAAATCCGGCACGCCTTGTTCGTCATTACTGGCCGTTAAGTAAGAGGGTTCTGATAAAACCCGATTCATATGCTTGCGCCAAATATCCAGTGGAAAATGTTCCATATCCATATCACCGCTGCCAAAATCATATAGGTAAGCCGGCTTAGGTATTGAACGGGGAGTAAGTCCTGCAGCAGCAGTATGACTTTTTTCTTCAATAGGACCTAAAAAAGCCGCTTCATAGCGGGCTTTATTACGACGAATGATATATCCTTCACTGGCAAGTTGGTAATATGCTTTTTCTACTGTCATTTTGCTGACGTTGACAGACTGTGCCAATTCCCGCACAGAAGGAAGACGCATGCCGGCAACCATCCGGCGGGCTTCGATTTCATGACGGTAATATTCATATATTTGTACGTAATAAGGGGTTTTTACGCCCTTATTGATTTGCAGCATATACATCGACCCATTTCATCATTTTGTATCGTTATTATATATATTGTAGCGAAAAACTGGCATGGTGAAAAGAGGTATTTTATAAAATATCTGTACAATATTAGAAATAACTTTTTCTAATTGTAAACCTATTAGTAATGTTTTAATAGTTGACTTTATGGTTTCATTTTTGTATACTAGCGTAAAGTCATCTATCAGAGAGGAGCTTTCTTATGAATCTAACTACACTGCAAACATATACCGAAAAAGTACTGCAAGGCCATGACATTACATTTTCAGAGGCATTGGAACTTATTTCCCTATCCAATCAAGATACACCGCTGCTTCTCGCCATGGCTGATAAAATCCGACAGCACTACAGCAGCGAAGACGTAGACTGTTGTGCTATTATTAACGGCCGTTCCGGCCGCTGCCCGGAAAACTGCCGTTTTTGCGCACAATCTGCCCATTACCATACAGGAGCATCTGTATACCCGTTGCTGGACAGCGACACGATTATTGATGCTGCCAAAAAAGCCAAAGCAGCCGGAGCAGCCCGCTTTGCCATTGTCACCAGCGGCCGTTCTGTAGCGGAAGGACCGGAATTTGATGCTATCCTTCGCACATTGACACGCATCCGCCAAGAAGTGAAGATAGAAACTTGCTGTTCTCTCGGCCTTATTACACTGCAGCAAGCTGTCGCCCTAAAAAATATCGGCGTGTCCCGATATCACGCCAATATCGAAACAGCGCCGTCTTATTTTCCATCTATTTGTTCTACCCATACCTTTGCCGATAAAGCATCTGTCATCCATACGGCTCAAAAAGCAGGCTTACGCGTCTGCTCCGGCGGTATATTCGGTCTGGGCGAAACACCCCGTCAGCGCGTAGAAATGGCCTTTACGCTAAAAGATTTCGGTATTGACTCTATACCGCTGAATATTCTCAATCCCATTGCCGGTACCCCCTTTGCCAACAATCAACCCCTGTCTCCTTGGGAAATCCTGCGCACGTTTGCTGTATTCCGCTTCGTTTTGCCCAAAGCACTCATACGTACAGCCGGCGGCCGCGAAGTCAATCTCCGCTCCATGCAGGCCTATGCCTTGACCAGCGGTCTGAACGGTTTAATGATTGGCGGTTATTTGACGACAGACGGCAATGCCGTATCCGTCGATATGCAGATGCTTCATGATTTAGGACGCAGACCGACGCAGCCCCAAATTTAATGGGGTGAAGCCATGGCCGCAGCAATAGCTGCACCTACAGACGGGCCGTCTTTGACAAGCATAGGTTCTGCCAACATAGGCTGTATATAATGACCGGCCTGACAGATTCGCAGCGTGTCTTCCATCATAAACAGGCTGCCCCGCACATGTTCCATAACGCTGCCTTCGACGGCAATCGTCTGGCGGGGAATCTCTCCATTGGGATACAAATGCCGCAAAACGCCGTAGCAGGCAGCGCCTGTCAGCTGTGCGGCCCGTACAAAAATAGCCGCGCCGATGCTGCGCAGCGGTTTAATATCACGGGGCGATACGATACGCTGCCAAATCTGTCCCATCAATAGACGTCCTTCACGGCTGCTTTCATTCGTAACAATGCGATTCATGTCTTTGGTCGTAAAATCCGGCAAAAACGGTGTGTCTAAATAGGTCATAACAGCCTGCCGGTATAATTCACAAAGATAGGCGCCGCCAATCATCTTTTCCAACGAATGATACCCTGGACGCTGTGACGCATCATCGACGGCAATATCCCAGCGATTACGCGCTGCGCCGTCATAGCCGCCGGCTTCCAAGGAAAGAATCATCTGCATTGCCGGCTCATAGTAACAAATATTAAATCCAGTGCCGCAAATAATGCCGATTTGACTGCAGTCATGCTGATAGCCGGCAGCCAGCAGCAGCGCCGTCGTATCATTTAAAAGCGCTGCCGGTTCAATCTTATCCAGCCCCTGCCGCACTAAGGCTTGTTTTAATAAGGCATTGACCAGCATGCCTTCACCGCCCTGGACGTTGATTTCTTTAGACCATTGAATAAGCGCCGCATCATGTACGTGTTCCTGTATGACACCAAACGAAAACGTATGCCCCAAACGATACGCTTTGTTACCCCCTGCTGCTTCACCTACCAGCGATGCAATGAAATCAAACAACTCATTCACTGTCGTTTTGTGCGACATGTAATTATATTTCCCGTCTGCTTTTAAAGGACGGGAGATTTTTTTTTCTACGATGAAGCAATGTTTACCCAACAGCCGAATGCGTGAAACACGAATATTGGTCCCGCCAAAATCCAATGCCAGGTACGTTCCTGTTTCATCGCCAGTCGGCAGTCCCAAATAGGATTTCACCATCGCCAATGAAGATTTCCGACCGCACAGGGCCGTTTCTATCTCTGCAGTAAAGCGCTGTGAAAAGTTTCGCAGCTCCGCTTCATCCCAATAAAAATACTGTGCAATATTCATCCAATCCGTTGCTTTATGTTCCATCAGAGCACCTCCGCTCAGTGTCAGTTCTTCTCTTTATACGTTCTATTGTACCATATATGCGGACTGCTTTAGGGAATTCATGCATATTTTTATAGAAATCAGCGGCATTTCTCCTTTAGCGCAGAGCATCTGCCATTTTGCACATACGGGCAATCGGCTTGACGTCATGAACGCGGACAATGGCACAGCCGGCCAGCACGCCGGCTACGCACGTCGCGCCGGTTCCTTCCATCCGTTCTGTTACAGGCAAATCCAAAATCCGGCCGATAAATCCTTTGCGGCTCGTGCCAAGCAGCATCGGATACGGCAGCGCTGTAAGGTCAGATAAATGTTTCATCACATAGAGATTCTGCTCCCACGTCTTGCCAAAGCCAATGCCGGGATCTGTAATGATTTGTTCCTGCTTCATGCCTGCTTTGGCAGCAATGACAGCCGACGTAATAAAAAACTTCTTCATATCTTCTATGATATTCGTATATTCTGTTCCATCTTGATTATGCATGACAACAACAGGCACGCCGTACTGGGCGGCAACGGCTGCCATTTTTCCCGGTTCCGGTGCATATTGCAGGCCCCAGATATCGTTCATGATATGAGCCCCTGTCTGCATCGCGTAGGCCGCTGTTTCTGCTTTATACGTATCTACCGAAATAGGTACCGGGCAGGCTTTTACCAATCTAGGCAGTATACCGTCCAGGCGGTCAATCTCTTCTGCCGCAGAAATAGGCGTAAACCCGGGGCGCGACGATTCTGCACCGATGTCGATAATATCCGCGCCGTCTGCTACCATCTGTTCCATGTGCCGCAGGGCGGCATCTACGTTGTTCCACTTGCCGCCGTCCGAAAATGAATCCGGCGTATAATTCAATACACCCATGATTACCGTTTTTTCTCCTAATGTCAGTGATTTTCCGTCTTTCCAATGATACGTACGAATTTCTTTTCCCATATTGTATTCTCCTTAATAAAAAAAGGATAACGCCGAGCATACGCAGGGTATGCCGCAGTCGTTATCCAAAATTGGTCCGTAATCTGCATGAAACCGTATTTAGTATAGCAAGATACCAATAAAAACACAAGAAAACCGTGTCTGTTCATCGCTGCTGCAGGTCTTTAGCAACTTGCTGCAGTGCAGGAATATACTGCATGAGAATCCGCATGACCAAAGGCTTTAATTCTGTTTCTTGAGGCGTTTGACGGCAGTCCTGCATCATATGCAGCCATACATCTTCTTCAATGAAAACATATTCTTCGTAGGCCGCCATAATGATTTCTTTCGGCGCCCCCATAGCTTCCATGCCCTTGCCGTCTTCCCGCAATGCATCTTGAAGCAAGGCTATGCCTAAATGAAACTGTTCTTGAAACATATGCACGATGCCATGCTGAATGAACAGATTTTGTAAATCTTCCTGTTTAGCAGCTGCTAGTATTTGCAGCCGCTGCAAAAATACATCCAACGTATTCATTATTCATCACCTCTTGTATCATACCGAATCACGCTGACACATGCAAGAAAAATTTCACCTAAACGGCTTCTATATCTGCTCACCATGGCTGTAAAAAAGACTTCCGACGCTTCGGTGTCGAAAGTCTTTGTTTTCTTATTATGTGTATATTAACGAGGTTCGATGTGAATCGTCGGATCGCACGGTCCGTATTTCGTATGCAGAGAAAATTCGACAGCATCCGAAATTGCGTGCGCTTGATATACCGGGATTCGTTTGTCTACTTCCAAATGAAAATCCAATACGGTTACGTTGCCGCTGACGCGAGTGCGTAAATTATGATAGCCCAGTACGCCTGGATTATCCAAAATAATGCGGCCAATACGGCGTTCTTCCATTTCATCGAGGGAAGAATCCGTCAAATCTTTATAACTCTGCCGACACATGCCATATCCAACGTGTAAAATGCCAACAGCCACCAAACAAGCAATGACAGGGTCAATCCAAGCCCAGCCGGTAATCTTCATCAAGCCGACACCGGTAAGAACGGCTGCCGATGTCCATACATCAGCACGCAAATGCATGCCGTCTGCCTGCAGGGCTGCCGAACCCGTTTTTTTGCCGACGCTAAACAACCGCTGCGATACGATGGCGTTCATCAAGCTGGAAACAGCCATAACGCCAATAGCCAAATACAAACCGTCTTCCTGCAGCGGCTGCGGATGCAGGAGTTTTTCAACTGCTTCATACAAAATAGCCAATGCCGCAGCAATAATCAGCAGCGCTTCAAAAGCAGCCGATACCGTTTCGACTTTGCCATGTCCATAATCATGGTCTTTGTCCGGCGGCAGGGCAGCTTGTTTGACAGCAAAGCAGGCAATAGCGGCAGCCAGCAAATCTACCCCTGAATGGATGCCTTCGGAAATAATACTGACTGTCCCTGTTGAAATGCCTACGGCCAATTTGCCTATGACCAGAAGGCCGTTGCTAATGACAGACAGCCGTGCTGTACGATGTTTCAGTTGATTTTCATTCTGTGACATGTTGATCGCTCCTTATATACTTTCCAAACTGAACTTTCCACGATACAAGTCCACAGGACTTTTAACAGTATTTTCATACAAAAAAATACCTGTGGAACTACGTGTGATAGTCCCACAGGTATGCCTGCTGCTTACGCCCGGCTGTATGGTACAGCCTGTTCATCCCCTACATATTATCATTTATATTCTCATTTGTAAAGAGATAGGAAATATAAATATTGCATACGTCTCATTGATACACTGCAATATCATATGTCTGCTGCCTGCTGTTTTTCCAGAAAGGCCGGCTCATTTTCCCAAAAGGTCAGTATGCAGACGGGTTTGACAGGATTATGTTGGCCGTCAAACAGCATGCTGCCTGTCACACCTTGATATTCCCTCAGCTGCTGCAGCTGCGCCGCAATGTCTTCTCGTTTTACAGACTGCCCGTTTTCTGCGGCCTTTGCCAGCAGCATAAATGCATCATATCCCAACGCAGCATAGCTGTCCGGCAATTCTCCATACATTTCATAATACTCTTCAGCAAAATCTTCTGAAACGGGATCCTTGGCATCTGTCGCATACTGCGCCGCATAAAATACGCGCCGCAAGTAATCTGCATGAAGTTCTGCAGCCAGCTGTTCTCCCTGCCAGCTGTCCGGCCCCAATACGGGACAGCCAATTCCTGCATCGCGGAGAGATGGTATCCAGACAGCCGCTTTATCCTGCCTGACAGGCAGATACACAGCCTGACAAGATTGTGCTTTTAACGCGGCTATAACAGCAGATGTATCCACATCGCCGGACACGTCTTGATATACAAGGACTTCCCCGCCATGGCGTTCTATTGCGTCCTTAAAATGAGATGCCAATTCCTGGGAATAGGCTGTATTCTCATACAGGACGGCGGTTCTTTGGGCACTGCAGGCTTCCATCGCATAAGCTGCCATCGTTTCTCCCTGCTGTGCGTTTAAAAACGCCGTGCGGAATACATATGGATATACCGTCTTCTGCTGCATATCTACCGTAATATCAGGCTGGACGCCAGCCGGACTTATCATGGGGATTTTTTTATCCAATATATCGGGAACCGCAGCGACAGCGCAATCATGTATATTGGGCCCGATAATAGCAGCTGTATGCCGCATATTCAGCTGCTGCACTGCCATAGCTGCATCGTTCGGCTTTCCATGATTATCTACGGATACGAGTTTAACCGGCCGTCCCAACAGGCCGCCTCGCTTGTTCAGTTGATTTTTCGCCAATACAATGCCCCGTTCTGTCGCTTCACCCTGTGCCTGATTTTCTCCGCTCAATGCTAAATTGATGCCGACTATAACCGTTTCCTGCTGTTTACTATAACAAAAGGCCACGATCACTGCCATCATAATACAGAAGCCTGCCAGACCGTACTTTTTTATCTTCATTGCCAACTCTGCCTTTCTTTGCATGCAAGGTAAAAGAGAAGGGGCCGCCGCACGAAGCGACAAGCCCCCTTTGCTCGCAGTTTATAGTTTGTAGTAGTATTAGGGTAAAAACAGCAGCGGATCTGTCGGCGTGCCGTTTACACGCACTTCATAATGAACGTGCGGCCCTGTGCTGCGGCCTGTACTGCCGGCCAGCGAAATAATATCTCCTGCCTTGACTTCCTGTCCCTGAACGACAAGGAGCATAGAATTGTGTCCATAGCGGGTAACAAAGCCGTTGCCGTGGTCTATTTCTACCAGATTGCCGTAACCATCTACCCAGCCGGCCATAGATACCTTGCCGGATGCCGTTGCCCGTACAGGCGTACCGTAATCTACAGCAATATCCAGTCCTTCGTGGAACCCTGTGCCGCCGCCGATCGGATTGCCTCGATAGCCAAAATTAGAGGTAATCGTCCCAGTAACCGGCCAAATGGACGGCGTCGTCGAAGACACGGCATTGACACCGCCGGAAGCAGACGCATAGGCTTTAGAGGAAACTTGCTGCATTTGCCGGACTTGCTGCCCTGCCGTATCACTCAATACGGTTTTTAACGTAATAAAGCTGATAATGCGGGCATTTGTGCGCGTTTCCAATCGAGAGGTGGCCAGTAACAAGTCATTATAACTTGCATGAGAAACATCCGGAGATTTCTTTTGCGAACCTGCTACGCCACCTTCACCTTTTGGGCTGTCACCAGCTCCTGAGCCCTTGACCATCTGCCGCAGTTCCTGATCCAATGAATCCATTTTATCCATTTTTTCCTGCAGCGACGTCGTTTTTTCACGCATCAATTCCAACTGCTGTTCATGAAGCGATTCTTTTTCACGAGCTTGCTGCAGGGCAATAAATTGATAAATACCAACGCCTACTACAGCAACAAAAACGACGACTCCGGCAGCAATAATCCGTACAATCCGTCTATATTGCCGCGCCGAAAGGGTAATGGGTTCTGTTGTATTTTTTAAAATGCCTTTTTCTTTGAAAAAAGATTGTATGCCGGTCCGCCACTGAAATATCTTTTTTTTCAGCTGATCCTGCCATATCTTACATCGTTCCTGAAAAGACAAGCATATCCCTTCTTTATTTAAAATTCACCTGCATGATACATTATTCTTCTTTTTGGGCAGTCTGTATATCCCCTGTATAGTGAACAGCACTGTCCAAGCTTTCTTGTTCTTCTGCGCTCATGCCGTACAAACACTTGCCGTCTACAATCGGTTTGGCAAAAATACGCGATTCATTGCGGCCATAGACACTGGATAAGCAAAAACCATCATTTTTTCCATCCAACACCGTAAACGCAAAGCTCAAGTTGTTGCCTATATTGTCAAAGGCGTTGTATTTTACAAACCCAATTTTGCGGAAACAGTGATTCTGTACTGCCAAAATATCTTTTTGCGTAGTATGAATCATATCCAATGTTCCTTGGAGATTATGCAGCTTATCTACATCTTCCCTCAATTTAGCTTCCATGCTCTTGCCAGCTTCATCCTGCATGAAATACGTATATTTTTCTTCTAATTTTTGTACCTTACGGTTCAATATGAAGATATAAACAAGGAGAAGCAGCACAATAATTCCTGTTATACCAGCTGCAGCTGCAAACAGTATATGCGTATCTAGTCCGTAAAACATGTTTTTCCTCCTGCCGTTATGCGACTCTTTTATTCAATCCAAGCGGTTTTTAGTATACTTTTCTTTATCATACATGAAATGAAGATATAGGTGAAGCTGTCTGCTCCGGTTCTTCGTCTGCAAGCAGGTGAAGTAAGCGTTCCAATTCTTCTTCCGATGTAAAAGCTATTTCAATTTTCCCTTTTTTCTTATTACGGCCCAGCCGAATCGCCACGCTAGTACCCAAATGCATTTTCATTCGGTCCTGCACGGCTTCCAAATAGGCATCTGGTTCTGCTGGTTCTTTGGGCTGTTCATTGGCCGTCAGCAGCTTTTTGACATAGGCTTCTACCTGACGGGCCGATAATTCATGATCCATAATATAAATAGCGGCATCATGCTGCTGCGCAGCATCTGTAAGCCGCAGTAAGGGCCGCGCCTGTCCCATAGAAAGGCGTCCTTCTGTAATGCACTGCTTAATTTCATCCGGCAGCTGCAAAAGACGCATCATATTGGCTACATGTGCCCTGCTCTTGCCCACTTTTTCGGCAGCCTGTTCCTGCGTCAAATGAAATTCTTCAATCAACATTTGATACGCAGCGCCTTCTTCAATGGCATCCAAATCTTCACGCTGCAAATTTTCAATCAACGCAATTTCAGCTGCTTTATCAGGCGTAAAACTGCGAATAACAGCCGGTATGGTTACAAGGCCGCATAATTTAGCAGCGCGCAGTCTTCGTTCACCGGCAATCAATTCATAGCGGCCGGCTTCTTTTTTCTGCACGACAATCGGCTGAATCACGCCATACTGCCGAATTGATGAAGCCAGTGCTTCCAACGCTTCTTTTTGGAAAACCCGCCGCGGCTGTTTAGGATTGGGGTGTACAGCGTCTACTGCAATTTCTACAGGCGCTCCCTGCTGTGTTTCCGTATGTTCCACACGGCTTTCATTCAATCCCAAGACCTTTAATCTGCTTCCTAGTGCATTATTCATACCAAGGCCTTTCTTTTTAGCCGACACGGCGAATCACCTCTTTTGCTAATTTTTTATATACTTCTGCCCCTTTAGAATGGGGATCATAAATGGTAATCGGTTCACCATGGCTTGGCGCTTCGCCGAGCCGGACATTTCGCGGAATAATAGTCTTAAACACTTGCCCGCTGAAATATTTTTTCACTTCTTCTGTTACTTGAATAGATAAATTGGTACGGCCGTCATACATCGTCATCAGCAGCCCCAATAGATGCAGTTTGTCATTCAAACTGCTGCGTACCATTTCTACAGTCTGCATCAGCTGCGCCAACCCTTCCAGCGCATAAAATTCACACTGTACGGGAATCAACACAGAATCTGCTGCCACTAATGCGTTGATTGTCAAAAGTCCCAACGACGGGGGGCAATCAATCACAACATAATCATACGGCTTCTTCACAGTATGCAAATACTCATACAATACGTTTTTCAAAACATGTTCCCGTTTATCTATGGTTACTAATTCTACAGCAGCTCCGGCTACATCCATCGTGGCCGGAACAACAGCCAGTTTTTTTATCATCGTCTTTTGAACGACTTCCGTCATAGGCGTCTGCTCTATGAGGCAGTCATATAAATTTTTTGTCAGGCTGGTTTTATCAATGCCCAAGCCGCTGGTAGCATTGCCCTGCGGGTCCAAATCGACAAGCAGCGTTCTCTTGCCGCAATCGGCCAGACATGCACTTAAACTAATCGCTGTCGTCGTCTTCCCAACGCCGCCTTTTTGGTTCGTTACGGCAATGATATGTGTCAACACACCCACCTCATTCCATGATTCATCAGATATTTAAAGTCTATATTATAGTATAGCATAGACAGTACGGCGTAGCCAGTACTCAAGCCCATAAGATAGCATAAGTTTTTCACTTTTTTTATGGTATAATAGACATGCTCTATGTATTAGCATAACGTACTGCCTACTTTACAGGAAAGGATGTTTTTCTCATGCCGCTTTATACACCGAAATTAACGCATATCAACAGTCAAATCGTACAGCAATATGTCGAACAGCGCAGTCAGGATGATGTGGATTCCGCTGTGATTACGGCTGCCTGCAGTACAGTGCTGCATCTTGCCAGCCCGCAGGCTGTTTTTCAGCAAGTATTCTATGACAGTGCTTCACAGCATATATTATGTAACGCGCCCTTTCATTTTAAAAGCCAGCAGCTTCTGCCGTATTTGGAACAGGCCCATATCATTTTAAGCAGTGCCGTTACCTTAGGCACTGCTGTAGAAAAAGAAATTGATGACTGCTTTCTTGCCAAAGATTTTGCCAAAGGCATTGCTCTGGACTCTGCGGCAACAGTGGCAGCAGGGCAGTTGTTGGATGTTTTGACACAGTATATTCGGGAAGTCTGTGAACCTAAAGGATACAAAATTATCTGGCGTTTCAGCCCCGGCAACGGCGACTGGCCGGTCAGCCAGCAAACAGAGGCAGCCAAAGCGGCCGGCGGCAGTCAAATCGGTTTATCGATTACAGCCGGCGGTATGCTCAATCCCCGCAAGTCGCTTACAGCCTTCTTTGGGCTGCATACAACAGAAAGCAGCTGCGGCGGCAGTTGTGCCAGCTGCGCCCTCTCTGGTCATTGCCACGAATAAAGATATACACAGCAGCCGTTGAAAAATCACGGTCTATTATCTCGATACAAGTAAACCCCTGTCTGCAGAATACGTTTTGCGTACGCTGCAGACAGGGGTTTTGTATTTGCAAATGATGTTATTTCGTTAATTTTGGCAGGGTTCCTGCAATAATACGAACGATAAGTGCTACTGTATCAAGTTCTACAGCTTCATCTGCACTGTGAATATCGTTGTTGTTCGGGCCAATAGATACGATGTCAAGGTTGGGATTCATAGAATAGAAATAGCCTGTTTCCAAACCGCCGTGCATGGCTTCGATACGCGCCGGTTTTCCGGCTTCTGCTTGGTATACGTCTGCGACAAACGGTACCAGTGTGCTATGCGGATTTTCTGTCCAAGCCGGTTCCGGCGAAGCGATATCTACGGTAAAGCCGGTCAGTTCGGCATATACAGGCAGGGTTTCCATCAATTCACGCAGACGCGCATCAGAGGAAGAGCGCGGGAAATACTGGAACACAACCTGTGTGTCCGTCGTTTCAATCGTGCCGATATTAGCTGATAAATCCGGCAACTTGGGTAATGTCTGATTCATCGCAAAGACGCCGCAGTGAAGAATAGACAAGAGCTGTACCAACGCCTTAGTATCTGCCGGTGAAAATACGCGCGTCGGCATAGCCGTTTTTTCTGCAACAAAATCAGCCGTCTTTTCTACTTCACCATATACCAAAGCAAATTCGTCTTTGGTTTTGGTCAAAACCTGCTGTACCGTATCCATATCAGCATCGTTCAACGTAATAACAGCCGTGGCTTCCGACGGAATCGCATTGGCTGCATTGCCGCCTTTTACAGAAGCCAATGTATACGCAACGCCGGCATGGCGGAGACGCAGCAGGAAATATGCCAATGCCTGAATGGCATTGCTCTTTCCCTGATTAATAGTTTCACCGGAATGGCCGCCTGCAAACTGTTTCGTCATAACCGAAAGGGCTGTATTTCCTGCCGGTTTCTGCCAGGAAATCGTTTTGCTGAAATGTGTATGCACGCTGCCGGCAGAAGCTACGCAAAGCACATCAATGGATTCAGAGTCGCAATTGATGATGTATTTGGCATCTTGCACATATTTGGGATCTAAATGCGTTGCGCCGGTCATGCCCGTTTCTTCATCAACTGTAAAGATAAGGCGCAGCGGGCCATGCGCCGTGTCCTGCTGAATCAGATAGAGTGCAATGGCAATGGCAATGCCGTCATCAGCGCCAAGGCTCGTGCCGTCAGCGCGAAGGATGTTGCCTTCCCGTACGAGCTTGATTTCGCTGGTCAGCGGATCGTATTCTACGCCCGGTTTGGCAACGCAAACCATATCCATGTGTCCCTGAATAATCGTCAGCGGATAGGCTTCGCAGCCTATTGTTGCCGGTACATCTGCAATGACATTATATACTTCGTCCTGTACGACCTGGTCAATTCCCAATTCGTGAAGACGGCTGACAATGTAGTCGCTTACCTTTTTTTCGTGATGCGATGGCCGCGGGCATTTAGCCAGGCCTGCAAATTCCTGCAGGACGCCATCAATAATTTCTTTATCTTTCATGTTACTATTCCTCCTTAAAAAACAGAGTTTGTTACCCAAACCTATTATATCATATTTATCAAAACTAGTATCTGCCAATTGCTCACCTTCCCGTCATGCAAAATCCGTAAATTTCGGATTGATTTATTCTATTTTGTAAAAGACCAATTGCTAATTGTGTAGTATAATTGTAGTATAGGGATGTTCAGGGGCATTCAGTAAAAGGAGGTTTTTATTATGAAATCACAGTCTCCCCCGACTGTAACGTATCCGGCGCTTCCGGAACTAACCGTCCGCGGCATGGTTCTTGGCGCATTGATTACCGTTATTTTTACGGCTTCCAACGTATATTTAGGGTTAAAAGTAGGATTGACATTTTCATCTTCCATTCCTGCTGCCGTTATTTCCATGGCTATTTTACGAATGTTTAAAAATTCCAATATTCTGGAAAACAACATGGTACAAACACAGGCCTCGGCAGCCGGAACGTTATCCGCAATCATCTTTATCCTTCCCGGCCTGCTCATGCTGGGCTACTGGCAGGGATTTCCTTTTGGAGAAACGCTGCTGCTCTGTGCCTGCGGCGGTTCATTAGGCGTACTCTTTACGATTCCGCTGCGGCGCGCTATGGTCGTCAACAGCGATTTGCCTTATCCGGAAGGTCAGGCTGCTGCTGAAATTTTGAAAGTCGGCAGTGATATTCGCAAAGCCAAAGCTGCGCATGAAGACATTTCAAAAAAAGAAACAGGCATGAAAGATATTTTAGGCGGTACTGCCTTAGCCGGTTTCTTTAGTTTATGTTCCAATGGCTTCCATATTTTCTCATCTGAAGTCAATCATTGGATTCTCCTCGGGAAAACATCTGTCACACAGCTGCCGATGGGCTTTTCTATGGCACTCTTAGGCGCAGGATATTTAATCGGCATTGCCAGCGGCATTGCTATCTTGGTTGGTACATTGCTGGCATGGGTTGTTTTCGTACCGTATCTGACCAGTGTACTGACACCGGCTGAAGGGCAGACAGCTGCCGCATTTGCCAGTGCTGTCTGGGCACAGAAAGTCCGTTTCATCGGTGCCGGCTGCATCGGCATTGCTGCAATTTGGACATTAATCCGGCTGGCAAAACCGGTTATCGACGGCATCAGAATGTCGATTGGCGCTATTCGCGACAACGACACGGCAGAAAAGAAACTCCTGCATCATACGGATATTGACATGTCGCCAAAATCTGTAGGTCTGGTCTTCCTGGCTATCTTAGTCGGTCTGTTTATTACGTTTTATTCCTTCGTCAGCGGTGCCGGCCTGCCGTTCAGCGTTTCCCTGACGTATATCGTCGTCGGTATTCTCATCGCTATCTTAATGGGCTTCTTCGTGGCAGCTGCCTGCGGCTATATGGCTGGTCTTATTGGCACGTCAGCCAGCCCGATTTCAGGTATCGGCATCTTAGGTATTTTAATTTCTTCTCTGGTCGTTCTGGCTATCAGTTCTTCCTTTGGTGTCTTTGCTACACCGGAAGGTACTAAATTCGCCACGGCTCTGGCTATCTTTATTACCAGCGTCATTGTCAGCATTGCTTCTATTTCCAATGATAACCTGCAAGATCTCAAAACAGGCTATCTCGTCGGCGCTACGCCGTGGAAACAGCAGGTCGCTTTGATTCTCGGCTCTATCATCGGTGCCTTTGCCATTGCGCCGGTTCTGAATTTGTTGTACCAAGCATATGGGTTTACAGGGGCTATGCCTCGTGCCGGCATGGATGCGTCACAGGCTTTATCGGCTCCGCAGGCTACCTTGATGACGACAATTGCCCAGGGGATTTTTAGTTCCAGTCTGGATTGGAATTACATTTTGCTGGGCATCGGTGTCGGCATCGTTGCCATCATCATCGATTTGCTCTTGACTAAAACGACAAAATCGCTGGCATTGCCGCCGCTCGCAGTTGGCATGGGCATTTATCTGCCGCCAACTTTGGAAGTTCCCCTTGTTGTCGGCTCTCTTATCGGTTATTTTGTCCATAAATACCTCCGCCAGCGCGCAGCACTGCGCAGTCCCGGTCACGAAACGGAAGATGTCGACGCATGCAGCCATCGCGGCGTGCTTTTTGCATCCGGCTTAATCGTCGGCGAAAGCTTGATGGGTGTCATCATCGCCTTGCTGATTGTCGTATCCGTTACGTCCGGCGGCAGCGAAAATCCGCTGGCCCTCGTCGGCAAAGACTTTGCATCTACGGCTGACATCCTCGGCTTGATTATGTTTGTTGTTTCTATTGTTTTATTGGTTCGTCACATTATATCTACTAAGTTTACCGTATCGGACACCGATAAATAAGCGGTTGTCTGCCAGACTGCCTGATATATTTCTATCAGGCAGTTTTTTTATGGGAAAATTTTTATCTTTTTATTCCAGAAATAATCTTTCGATTTACTTTTGAGAATGTTATAATAAATTTTATGTATACTTCTTTATTCGTCAAGACTATCTATAGTTTCTTGCTTTGCCCATACATACAGTCTGTATTTCTCTTTTTTACACAGTTTATGCCGGATGCTGACAAAGATATTACACAACCTGTATAAGATGTAACAGGTAAGACTATTCGTAGTTTCTTGAGTATTCTTATATTATTTAACAGGAGGATTTTTATTTACATGAAAAACTTTGCTCACCGCGGCTTCAGCGGCAAGTATCCCGAAAACACCATGCTCGCATTTCAAAAAGCGCTGGAAATTGGTGCGGACGGTATTGAAATGGACGTACAACTCACAAAAGATCAGCAGCTCGTCGTCATACACGATGAACGCGTAGACCGTACAACAAACGGCACAGGAAACGTGCGTGATTTTACATTGGAAGAACTGCGCCGGCTGGATGCTTCATACCGCTACACCGGTCAAATGGGCTTTAACGGCATTCCTACATTCGAAGAATATTGTGACTGGGTCAAAGACACGCCGCTGGTTACCAATATTGAATTAAAAACAGGCGTCTATCCCTATCCCGGTATTGAAGAAAAAGTCTGGGCTGTTTTACAGCAATACCATTTGGAAGATAAAGTCATTATTTCCAGCTTCAATCACGAAAGCGTTCTGCGCATGAAAGCCCTTGCGCCCCACCTCAAATACGGCTTGCTAACAGAAACATGGCTTATCAATCCCGGCGCATATACCAAAAATGTCGGCGTAGCCTGCTACCACCCGTATTACGGCAGCTTAACGGATGAAGTAATCGCCGAAATTCAAAAAGAAGGCATTGAAATCAATACATTTACCGTCAATGACGAAGCGAGCGTAAAACGCCTGCGTGATAAAGGAATTGATATTGTAATCGGCAACTTCCCGGACATGGTCAAACGCGCACTTAAAGGAGAATAAACATGGATGGTTTAGAAGCACTTGTAAAGTTGATTAACTCGTACTTATGGGGTAAATGGCTTGTATATGTACTGCTCAGCTTAGGCATTTTGTATACGATCAGCAACGGATTTATTCAAATCCGCCACTTCGGCTTCATTATCCGCCGCACGCTGATTGATTCCTTTAAAACGCGTCATGAAGATAAGGGAAGCGGCTCTATTTCTACATTTAAAGCTATGATGGTTACGCTGGCCGGCAACGTCGGCGGCGGCAATGTCGTCGGCGTGGCTACAGCCATTGTGTCCGGCGGCATGGGCGCCGTTTTCTGGATGTGGGTCGCCGCATTCTTCGGCATGGCACTTAAATACGGCGAAATCGTTTTATCACAGATGTATCGCGGCAAAGACAAAGAAGGAAATCTTCTCAGCGGCCCGATGTATTATATTCGCGACGGCCTCAAATGCCCCTGGCTGGGTATCGTCATTGCTGTCCTGATGTGTACCAAGATGATGGGCGCCAACCTCGTACAGTCCAATACCATTTCCGGTATTTTAAACGCAAATTACGGCGTTCCGACGTATGTGACCGGCATTATACTGATTGTTCTGCTCATGTGCATTACCTTAGGCGGCTTAAAACGTCTGGCAAACTTAGCCATGAATCTGGTTCCGTCCATGTCGATTTTTTATATCGTCATCGGCGTTCTCGTCATTCTCTTGAACATTCAGGCTGTCCCGCATGTCATTGCAGAAATCTTCACGCAGGCATGGTCCTTTGATTCCGTTGCCGGCGGTACCGGCGGCTATGTCATCGCCCAGGCTATGCAGTATGGGATTGCCCGCGGCATGTATTCCAACGAAGCCGGTGAAGGCACGGCTCCCTTTGCGCATGGCTGTTCTATCGTACCGCATCCGGTCGACGAAGGCATTACCGGCGTCACGGAAGTTTTCGTCGATACCATCGTCATCTGCACGATTACGGCTCTCGTTGTCGGCGTTACCGGTATTTACCAGACCAACCATTCTGCAACGGTTATGGCACTGGAATCCTTCGGCACTGTATGGGCGCCGTTAAAACATGCCGGCACACTGGCTCTGCTTATCTTCTGCTTTACGACATTGATGGGCCAATGGTGGAATGCTTCCAAGAGCTTTACCTATGCGTTTGGCGAAAAAGTAACCAATGTCGTAAAATACATTTTCCCCCTTCTTTGTATCTTAGGTTCTATGGGCAAAATCAATTTAGTTTGGGGCATTCAGGACATGGCAATGGGTCTGGTTGTTATTCCGAATATGATTGCACTGCTAATCCTGTTCCCAAAAGTAAGAGCCAAAACAAAAGAATATTTCAGTAATCCTAAATATTACAAAAAATAGGCACGCAAAAAGGGTTGTCGCACAAAACGACAACCCTTTTTTTCTACCATTCCCGGCGCCACCGGCGAAACCATTCTGCCATGCCATCGTATATCCAAAGCACATTCGTAGCAAGTTGCTTTGCCTCATGGCTTTGTCGAATAATACCGACGCTCAGTGCACCCAGAATATATCCGCCTAGTACATCACTAACATAATGCAGGCGGCAGACAATACGAGAAGCACCTAAAATAACGCTCCAAATCAAAAACGGAATACCCCAGCCGTTTTTACGGCTCAAAAGCATCAGCGAAGCTGCCATGGCATTCATTGAATGATTGCTGGGAAACGACGCATTGGCTTTATGCGGAATGAGCGGCAGCCAATTTTTATGCCGGATAAACGGGCGCCTGCGATGCCAAATATGTCCGATAAGCCACGATATACCTGAGCCTGCGCCGACGGAAAATATACAATAAAGCAGCGTGCGGCGCCGATAGAGCCGTTCCTGCATAGTACCCGGACGCAGCCACTCTATCATGCCGTAAAGCAAAAATGCCATATAGCCAAAGCGGGCAATCCATATAAAAACACGCTGTATTTGTTTCCCATGCACGCAGCAAGCTTGTATTGCCATCAAAAAATAGCGCATAGCTACACCTCATTTCGCGTAATCCTGTTTACGTACTCTATGGGCAGTATACCAAAATTTCATTCGCCTGCCTAGAACATGTCTTTAGTTTCATTCATACGCATGTCTTTTTCTACTATACCCTGTTTGCAAATCATCTTTGTATTGGTTACACTATATCGCGTAAACACTACTATAAGAGAGGAATTATTTTCAATGATAGAAGCAGGTATTCTCGGTATATTTTCATGTTTTCTCATACTCAGTCTGGCATGCGGCATTTCGTTAATCTGGGCCCTGCTCGCCGGATTTATTTTATTTTTTTTCTACGGATTGTATCGCCATCATCCGTTTCATGAAATGCTGCATCTTTCTTTTGAAGGCATTCATACTACAAAAAATGTACTAATCACGCTGGCTCTCGTCGGCATACTGACAGCATCCTGGCGGATATGCGGCACGATTCCTTATATCGTATATTATGCCGCTCAATGGTGTCATCCGACGGTTATTCTCACGGCTTCCTTTTTACTGTGCGGCTTGATTTCCATGCTGATGGGGGCATCTTTTGGCACTGCCGCTACGATGGGTGTTATTTGCATGACGATGACAAACAGCATGCACATCCCTGCCGTGTATGCCGGCGGCGCGATTCTGGCCGGCGTATACATCGGTGACCGTTGTTCTCCTATGTCTACCAGCGCCCTGCTGGTCGCCACTATCACCCAAACAGATATTTTCAAAAACGTCATCCTTATGATGAAAACAGCTGCCGTCCCGCTGCTCGCCTCCATCCTCGTTTATACAGTATTGGGCATGTCTCTGCCGACGATAGAAACAACGACTCATACGGCCGCTATTTTCCAGCAGTATTTTTCCCTGCACTGGATAACTGCCCTTCCTGCCGTCTTGGTCGTTATCTTATCGTGCTGCCGCATTCATGTAAAATATATTATGCTCAGCAGTATTCTGACTGCGGCCATCATTGCGTATGTATGGCAGCATATGAGTGTATCAGCCATCGGGTATGCGTTTTTCTTTGGGTTTCACCCGGATAATCCCCAGCTAGCGCAATTATTGGAAGGCGGCGGCATCTTATCCATGGCGCGCGTGCTGGCCATTATTTTTATTTCTTCCAGCTATGCCGGCATTTTTTCAGGCACAGGCTTTCTGCGCAATATTCAGTCGCATATTCAGCGGTTAAGCGAAAAAATATCGCCCTTTGGAGCCATTCTGCTGACTTCTATATTGACGGGTATGATTTCCTGCAATCAGACTCTTGCGATTATGCTTACGCATCAGCTGTGCCGTCCTATTGAACCGGATTCACAGCGCATGGCAATCCATTTGGAAAACACGGCTGTCGTCACGACGCCGCTGATTCCCTGGGCGATTGCCTGCTCTGTCGTACTGGCCGTTATCAATGCTCCCGTTTCTTCTATTGGCATCGCTTGTTATTTATACGCCATTCCTCTATGGGATTTTCTTCAAAACTATCGCCATCGTACTACAGGCTGCGGCAAAACCATTTAATACGATTCACCACAATAGAACCGACAGTCCATTTCATCCCGTATTTCTCACTTTTTAGCAGTCCGAGCTGATTTTTTCACTTTTTTTATCGCCTTGGGCTGCTGTTTTTCTGTCTGCTGCGGTTTCGGCAGCACGGCGTTTGTCGCAATCGTCGCCGTATCAATAATCGTGCCGTCGTTTTTGAAGGCCGTGACGCGAAAATCTGCCGGCTCTACTTGCAATGTCAAATACATGGGCATATCCATCGGATTGTAGTAAACGACATCTGTCGGTTTGCGCCGTGCTGCATCCCAGCTTTCCGTACCGGACCGTCCCGTCGCAATGTATATTGTTCCCGTTTCTGCCTGTGTATCGTTTTTGACAGGAACCGTGCGTTCATAGCAGTGGTCGTGTGCTGTAAATACAAGGGGCACGTCATATTTATCAAAAATAGGCATGAAGCATTTTCCGTTGCTGTCCAATACGCCGTGATACGGGCTGTCCCATGGCGGACGGTGCATCATGACAATCAGCCGTTTGCCTGCCTTTTTAGCTGCTGCTAAATCCGCATCCAGCCAAGCAGCTTCATTCGTAAGCATATCGGGATCTTGCGCATGCAGTTCTTCATAGTCCGTGTTCAATGATACATAATGAACATCGCCGTAATCAAAGGAATAGGTCAGACGGCTCTGCCCTTGCGGACTGCCGTACGGCACGGCAAATAAGGCTTTATACGTATAGGGATAGGCAAATTTCCATTCCATGCTGTACGCTTCATGATTCCCCAAGACAGGAGCAAAGGGCAAATGACTCGTCAATATATCTGCATTGTACTGCCAATCACGCCACTGGAACCAAGCTTGCCCATTATCTGTCAAATCTCCCATATTGACAAAAAACGCCGCATCTTTGTTTTGATTCCAGGCAATCTGCGCCGTCTGTCCCCACACGCTGTAATCTACCGACTGGGAATCACCAAAAATCAATACTTTATACTGATTTAACTCTTCCTTCGTCGTTGTAAAGGAAAACCAGCCTGTTTCTTCGCCTTCATCATTGCAGATGCGGTATTCATACGCCGTATCAGGCTGCAGGTGCTGCATATACGCACCATATGTATACGGCGGAATATTATCATAATCGTAAATAGGCGGTCGTTTAGGTTCTGTTACATAGGCTTGGTGAATATCATTTGAGCCTTGCTGCCGATATTCTACGCAATAATTATAGTGCGGCACGCTGCTTTGCCAGGATACGGTTTTGCTCGTAGCACTGTCTTTAGAAATAATTTGAGTCAAATTATCTACAGCAAGAGGCTGTGCAGCAATCGTGTTTATACCAGCCATACTAATGACAGCGTATAAACCAATGCGCAGTAAAAACCGAGTATTAAACATATACAATCATCTTTTCTTTTTCTTAATTTCTGCGTTTCTTATTGTAACGCAGAAATTAAAATTTACAAGATATACGCCCCTTTTTCTCCACCGAATCCATATGCTCATTTTTTATTCACGTATACGGCCTAAGCAGACACGGCAGCCCTGCTAGCGATAATCACACTTTTGGCACTGCGTCATGACAGTTCCTTCGTTTTCTTTATAAAAAATACCGGCCCATTGGCAAATACGCTGCAAAATAGGCACGACCGACAAGCCTTTTTCCGTCAGCGTATATTCTACCCGCGGCGGTATTTCATCATACGAACGCCGTGCAATCATCTGATCTGCCAATAACTGTTTTAATGTAGACGCCAAAACGGCATCGGTAATATTCTGCATTTCATGACGGATTTCACTATACCGCAGCGTCGTTTTCGCTGCCAGCACGCAGATAATCCGTGATTTCCATTTGCCGCCAAATAGTTCCAAGCCGTATTCCAACGGACAGCGAATATCGGCTTCCAGCTTCTTTTGATACATTCTCTTCTCCTCCTTTGTCTTTTCTTCATTGTACCGTATGATTTGCCGTACGCAAGTTACTATGAAATTAATAAGTTACTTATAAATTTATCAATATCTTACATTGCCGCCGTTTCTTCTGTATACTGTAGCTATAGTCAAACAGCGCTATGAAGATACTTACATATTGAGGAGGAACTACACATGAATGAACAAGTGATGCAAATTTTAAAAGAACAAATTTGGTATTTGGGAACCTATGCAGACGAACCCAATGCGGTCCGATTGTAGATAATTTCAAAAAAATAGTAGAAGATATGTTCAAAGGAGCCTGCACAGCTAAGGGCGCCCTTATAATTACTCCGGAAAAAGTCATCGTTACGACACCTGGTCCGGATAACAAAAAAGTTCTCTAATACTGCGTTCACCGATTCACTTTTCCATAAAGACAACAAACCAGCAGCCATACGACTGCTGGTTTGTTGTATATGAAAATGATTCAATTACATCGTAACTTTGCTGGTCTTTGTCCAAATCCCCATCTTTTCGGCCTGTTTAATGAGGTCTTCGCGGAAATCAGGGTGAGCAATATTAATCAATGCTTCTGCACGCTGCCATGTAGATCTGCCTTTGAGGAGCGCTGCGCCATATTCTGTAACGATATACTGAACAGCCGAACGCGGTGTCGTAATGACAGAGCCTTCCGGCAATGTCGGTTTAATCAAAGATTCGACATGTCCATCCTTGAATTTACGCGTCGAATGTACGCAGATAAAGCTCTTGCCGCCGTTGGATGCAAAAGCGCCTTGCGCAAAGTCAAGCTGTCCGCCTGTACCGCTGATATGCTGGTAACCAGCTGTTTCAGCATTAACCTGGCCAAAGAGGTCGAGGTCGATACAGCCATTGATAGAAATAAATTTATCAATGCTGGCAACGACGCCAACATTATTAACATAGCTTACAGGCGCATTGAATACGATCTGGTTATTGTCAATGAAATCATACAAACGCTGTGTACCGCCGGCAAATGCATAGATGATTTTGCCTTTATCGCGGTTCTTGTTGCCTGTAATCTTGCCCGCTTCATAGAGGTCTACATAGGAATCAACGAGCATTTCCGTATGGCCGCTCAAGTCTTTAACGTCTGACTGAGCCAGTTTTTCGCCAACAGCGGACGGAATGCCGCCGATACCAAGCTGCAATGTACTGCCGTCTTCAATCATAGGAATGATGTAGTCGGCAATCTTAGCGTCCAGTTCGTTGCCCGGGCGGTTAGGAATCTGCGGCATCTGATGATTGGACCCTTCGACGACATAATCGACGTCACAGAGGTTCAGTTCTGTCTGATACCCCAATGCTTTTGGCATGTTCGTATTGACTTCGACAATAATCTGTTTAGCAGCCTTAATCAAACCGCGCAGGTCAGATACCTGAGGCCCTAAGTTGAAATTGCCCCATTTATCCATCGGATGAACCTGAATAATCAATTTATCAATATTTTCCCAATATTTCGGCAGTTCATTAAAGAGCATCGGAATAAACCAGCAGCGGCCGTCTTTATTCATTTTACGTTCAAAGCCATTCATATGTGCCGTAGCAAAACGAACTTGGTCATTGGAATCGCTGTTGCGGTACACAGCATACGGTTCATCTTTGACGACAGTCGTAGCGACTACTTCAATCCCTTTGAGGTCTTTGATACGATTGCCCAAAGCAATATCAATATCATACGGCGCAGAACAGCCAAGACCATACGAGATGCGATCGCCATCTTGAACCAATGCAGCAGCTTGTTCAGCTGTAATCAATTTTTGTTTGTACACATCAGCAATTTCAGAAATTTTGTACATTCTAAAAAACCTCCTCCAAATCATAAAGCCCACATTTCATGAAATAGATTTACATATATAGTATAACGCATTATGTTAGAAAGTGATAGTGAAATTTATAACAAAGGCTATGAGTTTTTTAGGCGTTTACGCATATTACTATTAGGAATATTCATCTTTAAACGAAATTTTGTCACTGTTCTCCTCGCAATATGAATATTTTTTTGACTGAAATATACTGCAATTTCCTGATCTGACCACGGATGCTGACTATCTTCTTCGGCAATCAGGCGGAGCATCTCCTGCATAATCGCTTTATCAGATGTGATGCCGTCTGCGCGGGAATCGTCCCGATAGGAATGGGCCAAAAAACTTTGTACCGAATAGATACGTTGTTTGAACAATGCATACCGATTTCGGCACACGCGGCTCACGGTAGCCGTACTGAGACCCGTTCCTTTGGCAATGGCAGCTTGTGTCAGCGGCCGCAGATTTTCATCATGCAAAAAATAATTTTGCTGTTGCTCTAAAATATACTGCATGACCGTAAAAATAGACTGCCAGCGATATGCTAAGGCCGTCTGTAAATCCAAAAATTGCCGCTTTGCCCGGCGAATAAACGTCTGAGTCGCTTTATCTCCATCTTTTTTATACACTGCGTATAAGTCATCTCTAAAAAACACTTCCGGCAGTTCTTCCAGTGAACGAACCTGCAGATGGCCCTGGGCATCACAAAAAATTTCCACATCTGCCCGCACATATTCCGTTTCAGTTTCCGCCTGTGGTGCCGGCTGCAGTGAAAGTTTTTTCAAAAACGCACGAATACGGCGTATCGCATCAGCATCTGCATTCATTTCTTTTTCCAGCTGCTGCCAGCGTCCGTGAAGAAAGTCATCGTAATACAGTTCCAATAGTTCTTCCGTTCCTGCCGGTGCATCCTGCCGCCGCCGCGTTTGAATCAACAAGGCTTCGCGAATAGAGCGCGCAGCAATGCCTGCCGGTTCAAACGACTGCACAAGTGTCAGTCCTTGCTCCATGTCTGCCAAGCCCAGGCCGTATGCCGTACCAATGGCGGCTAAATCCCCTTGGAAAAATCCTTTTTCATCCAACGATTGAATGACCAGTCCCGCTGCCAGCATAACTTTTTTCGGCACCGTCTGCACCCGCAGCTCTTTCATCAGTTTTTCTTCCAATGAATCGCCCCGGCTGCAGGCAGCCTCTATCGGTTTTTCTGCATCATCTTTGTCGCTATGCTGTCTGACATCGCGATATCGAATATCTAACAGCGGGTTATCCGTGACTTGTTCGCGCAAAAAATCCTGCAAGTCCTGTCCATGAAGCGTCATCATCTGAATCGTAAGCCGCTGCATTTGCGATAATTTTATTTTTTGTTCTAAATGTAAAGAAACTTTGACCATAACTGCCTCTCATGTGTCTAACGTACCATCGTATGTATAGTCCTATTGTCCCACAAGAAGGTCCTTCGGTCAAAGTTTCCGCCTACATTGTCATATGCTGTTTTTACATCCATACAGAAGACGCTGCCCCAACACAGCCATATGCCGTCCTATTTATTGTTCCCTTACGTTAAAAACTACGGTTTCTTCGCAGTCCGGACACTGGATAAGCGGCTTCCAAATAGCCCCCTGCCGTGCCGCAAACACATAGGGATACAGTGCCTGCAAAGCCGTCATGCACAACGCGCCGCTTTTTTCTTTTTGAATAACCGGTCCGTCAAATACAATTTCATCGCCGGTTTTATATAATTCACACCCCGATTTCACCACGACCAGTTTGACCTTATGAATGTCCATTTTTATAACCCCTTTCCCGCTAAAACACCCTCTGCCGGCAGCCTGCCGATTTTCAGACCTGCAGTTTGTAATAGAAAAAAAACGACGACAGCATCTGTCAAAGACACCCTCGTCGCTTTTATCATGATTACATCATACCATGTCGATTTTCATCTTTCAATGGTTAGAAAACCGAATTTATTTTCTTTATATTTTCATGGTACCTGCTGTATTTTATTGCAATATACAGTTGTTTTTTATTTCATTTGTTCCGGAGAAACACGTAAGTACGAATTCATATCTACGGAAGACACTTTTGTTATTTTTACCGGTGCTTTAGCAGGAGCTGATTTACTGTTTACGCTGGCATTGACAGCACTTACTGCGCCGATGAGAAAATAAGCAGCAAAAATAGCGAAAACAACAAAACGTATGCTCTTAGTCATGATATAAGACTCCTTTATCTTTCAAAAAAATATAAAACAAACGCAAATATCGACACCATGTACGCAGGTCTCAATGTAGTTTGTTTATGCTTATATCATAACACTTGTAAGTTTAACTTTCAATATTTAAAGTTAAGTTCTCTTATTTGAGCTATTTTCAGTGCTATTATCTTAATATTTTAATGTTAACCATACTATTCTTTTCTCTTTTTAGATATATTTTATTTTTGCAATAGATGCCGTTTCCCACAAGTACGTTATCCTCTCTTCACTCAGGGAATCAACGCAGCCAAGGAAGGAAATACACGTAAACTCCGTTTTAAAATGCCCTTCATATAGGCAATGGCAATGCCGTAATTGGTAATCGGAATGCCCTGAGCATGAGCATGCTGCATGCGAAACTGCATTTCCCGACCATTGAGCATACAGCCGCCGCAGTGAATGACCATGGCATAGGAAGACAAGTCATCAGGAAATTCCCGGCCGCTTGTCGTTTCAATTTGAATCCTTTTCCCTGTATATTCATGAATCCAGCGAGGCAGTTTTACTGTACCAATATCTTCACACTGCCGATGATGTGTACAGCCTTCCGAAATGAGAACGGTATCGCCGTCCTGCAGCCGGTCCAGCGCGGTTACGCCATGAACGGCTTCTTCTAAAAATCCCTTATGCCGGGCCATCAAAATAGAAAACGACGTCAATAAAATATCCTGCGGCGTATCGTTGGATACACTGGCAAAGGCCTGGCTGTCCGTAATGACTAAGGCCGGCTGTTTTCCCAATTGAGCTAACGTACGGCGCAGCTCATTTTCTTTGACGACGACAGCCGTGCAGTCTGCATCCAGCACGTCTCGAATCGTCTGCTGCTGCGGTAAAATAAGCCGTCCTTTGGGAGCTGCCGAGTCAATAGGCACGACAAGCACGACAAACTCACCGGCATGAATTAAATCACTGACAAGCGGTGCAGATGTTTCTTGAGGCTTCAGCCGAGCTAATCGTTCTTTCAGCGCTGTAATTCCTTGCTTTGACAGCGCACTGACATATATTTCATCCTGAGCCGCCTTGGCATGACCAGTAAGGCAGTCCGATTTATTATAGACGATTAAATACGGAATTTGCCGTTTCTGGATAAGCTGCAGTATGTCCGTATCGCTCTGCGTCATACCTTCTGCCGCATCAATAACCAATACGGCGATGTCCGTTTTATGCAGCACCTCTTGGGTCTTTTGCACGCGCAGTGTCCCTAACGAGCCGATATCATCAAACCCCGGCGTATCAATAATCACTACCGGCCCCAACGGCAGCAATTCCATCGCTTTATAAACTGGGTCGGTCGTCGTTCCTTTCGTATCGGACACAATAGCCAGACTTTGTCCGGTAACTGCGTTGACGACACTGGACTTGCCGGCGTTGCGGCGTCCAAAAAAGCCAATATGAATCCGTTCCCCTGACGGCGTATCATTGAATCCCATATGCGTTACACCCCTTTTACTTGTTTTACAAATTCAGCAAAGACTTCCGGCTTCATCAAATCAGGAATTTCATGTTGGTACATGCGGCCGGAAAATGCCTCGTGTCCCAGCGGTACCACACGGCTCCGGGCAGGACAAACAGGCTGATACAATGGGTCAGCTATAATAATGTCTTTTTCCCTCAAGCACGCCTGCAGTTCCTGTTCGGACGCAATGCGGCAGTCTGTCTGCTGCAGCGTCTTTTCAGCCGGTTTCAACGGACACAGTACCTGCACAGGCACACCGACAGCCATTTCCAACGCAGCTGCCAAGGATGCCGCATACACACTTTCACCAATAATGGCAAGATTCGCGTCCTCGGCACCAGTCCGCTGCAAACACGGATACTGATTTTCCCCTGTATGTACGGCCTGCAGCAATGCCTGACGCACCGTGTCTTGAAACGGTCCGATAGGCACCCCGACTACATACGGCTGGCCAAACCGTTCTTTCATAATGTTGGCCGCTTCCAGCCCCCCATAGGAAACGACTAGGTTGACGTTAGCCTGTCCTGCCATTTCAATTTCTTCCAGGCGGCTGCCCATAGCCCAAATACTGCGTACAGAAAATCCCTGTTTCGCAAGAAACCGCCGTATCGTTTTTTCACTGCCCTGATATGCAAAATCAAGCGGTGTCATTCCTATGACATTGACAGGAACAGCCTGTTTACTTTGTGAAGCAAAGACCGGCTGCCAAGAGCAGCAAAAATGGCCGGAGGCTGAAATAGGATTCTCTTTGACGATGTGGTTTGCCAGCAGCTGCAACGCCCAGGAAATCCCTTTTTCATAGGTTTCCATGCTGTTTGTCGTACCTGCAAAAGTCGGAATGCCTGTAGCATCTTCAATTTCCTGTGCCAAGGCCGGAAAATCAGTCCCCATCATCAAGGGCACAGGCGTACACAACAAGACGATAAAACGAGGAGAAAACTGCCGAGCTCCTTCGATAACATCATGAACCAATTTTTCATCATTTCCCATGAGGGCATCCATTTCAGTCAGGCCGGAAATAAAAATTAAACTGTCTTTTTCATACCAGCGCGGCTCATCATGCGTCGTATACGTCGAATTGCATCCCGACGGATCGTGAATGACAATCATGCCGCCCAGCTCAAACAAGGCCGAGCAGACGCCAAAGGTATCTGCAGAATACGTCGCAATGCGGCTTACGGCTTCTCTCATAAACATGAAGCGCACCCCCATCCTTTGCGGCTGATATACGGCTTGGCTTCTTTTTCCGTATGATAGGCTTCCTGCAGCAGCTCTGCCAGCCGTAAAATGCCTGCATAATCACGCAGGCCGCTGCCTTCTACGATATTGACAAAATGCTTCGTGCCTGTAAAATAAGCCGCTTTTTGCCCTATAGCCAGTATGGGGCCTTCTGTCGTGCGGGCCAGACAGCGCATATCGGCATGCCGTGTCGCATACAGCTGCAGCTGTGGATAATGCGATTGTATCCAGTAAAAATCCGCTTCATCTTCCGGGTTAGCCGCATCGGCATAGATTCTTTTGACAGAAAACCCATGCTTGAGCAGCAAGCGGGCCAAGCTGAACGGACGCATCACTGCTGTGTAATCCACAGCAATCGGCATGTGTCCCAAACACTGCCGTGCCTGCGCCAACGCCTCTTCGCACTGCTTTTTTTCTGCATCATACGAAGGGCATGCTATATGCAGGCACGAAGCCACAGCCTGCAAATTTTTCTCGATGTCTTCCATATCCCAACTGCTGGATACATAGATGAATTCTTGTCCCAGCCTTTTTTTCATGTCCGTCAAGCAGCCTTTGGCCAATGGTTCCTGTCCGATATTTAAACAGCTGGCCGCCATCGCTTCATACGCTTCATACGTGTCACAAGATGGCAGCTGATGTACGGCAATACCGTTCTGCTGCAGCAGAGACAGGAGTTCACACTCTTTCTGAACAGCCAGATTGCTGCCAACAATATTGACGCTGTCAGGACGCAGGGATGTTTTTTGCAGCAGACTGTACAACTGCCGCCGTGTCCGCATTTCTGCCGTCAAATCGGATTCCCGCCGAATGGGGTCCATCCAGCAGGCGACAAATTTCGTCTGCGTGTAGGTTTCCCGCAGCCGCCGATACACGTCATCCATATCGCATCCCATAAAATGATGGACGCAGGACGGGTAGACAAAGCATGCCTTGGGCACATAGGGCTGCAGTCCGTTTAAAATCTCTCCTACAGCCTGCACGATCATATCTTCCATGGTACCGTCGTACAAATGATGTTCTTCAACGACGATAGATGAAAACCGATTCATGGTTCCCATTTCAGCAGCAGTCAAAACGACGCCGCGCAGACAGCCCAAGGCGCAAATATAAATCTGATGGGATTCAGGGACCAGCATATTCGTATGCACAATATTCCATGTTCCTCTGGCAGGAGGAGAATACTGCAGTCCATCATAAAAGAACGCCGAAAATGAGGCATCTTTTATGGGTATCACAGCTTCTGTTTCTTTTGTTTTTCTTCCCATTCGCTGCAGCATAGCATCACCTCATCGCTTCCTGATAGACAGCCTGCGCCAGTGTTCGATATTCGTCCGCCATGGGACTGTCTGGAAAGGCTTCCAAAACCGTTTTTCCCAGCTCTTCCGCTTGTAATACGACATCACTGCGGTTCAATGAGCCGATAACGGACGCGTGAATATCCGCTGCCAATTCTTGTACTTTTTCTTCCTCATGAGGCACACGGCGGCGATTTAAAATCAGGCCGCCAAGACGCGCATAGCCCCGCTGCTTAAAATGGTCTACCGCCATGGCAATATTGGCTGCTGCATGCAGTGCCATATTTTCTCCGGACGTGACGATAAAAACAGCGTCGGCATAGCCCTTTCGCATCGGCATAGAAAAACCGCCGCAGACTACATCTCCCAATACATCATAAAACACCACATCAGGCCGGTATACTTCATAGGCGCCTTTTTCTTTCAACGTTTCCAAGGCGGCAATAATACCGCGTCCGGCACAGCCCATCCCCGGTGCCGGGCCGCCGGCTTCTACACAGACAATATTGCGATAGCCGACAGCCGCTATATCTTCCAGCGAAAAGGCTTTCTTTCGCTGCCGCATCAAATCGAGTACCGTTTGCACCGGCTGACCGCCGCGCAGGCTGACTGTCGAATCAGCTTTCGGGTCGCAGCCGATCTGCATGACCTGCAGTCCTTTTTCTGCCAGGGCAGCCGCCATGTTGGAAACCGTCGTCGATTTGCCAATGCCGCCTTTTCCATAAACAGCTATTTTTATCATCCAATCCCACCTTTCCAACCGCTAGTTTCTAACAAATACGAGGCAGCAATTCGCCGCCCGGCGGCGGCAGCAACGTTTCTGCGCCAATTTCAGTCCGTACAATAACACGTCCCGGCTGTTCCGCCGTGACTTCGCCAATAATGGCCGCTTGTTTTGAATAGGGGCCTTTATGCAGTGTATCGACAATAGCCTGGGCTTTATTTTTCGGCGCAAAGACGACCAAACGGCCTTCGCACGCTAAATACAGCGGTTCCAGTCCCAGCATGCCGCATACACCGCGCACCGATGGGTCTACAGGAACAGCTTGGCTGTCCAGCCGAATGCCCACCTGGCTCTGTCCGGCGATTTCATACAAAACCGTGCCGACGCCGCCGCGGGTCGCATCCCGAATGACGTGAATATCCTTCGTCGTTTCCAGCATGGACTGCACCGTCCCCCACAAAGGCGCACAGTCACTCGTGACATTGGCGTCAATGCCAAACTGATTGCGGGCCAGCAGTATCGTACAGCCATGGCGTCCTACGTCTCCGGTCACAATGACAGCATCTCCCGGCTTGGCCTGGGCTCCCGACGTATGCACGCCGTCCATAATACGGCCAATGCCCGTTGTCGTAATAAACAGATGGTCTACCTGCCCTTTGCCGGCAACTTTGGTATCACCGGCTACAATGCGCACGCCGGCTTCTGCTGCTGTTTTTTCCATGGCTGCCGCATATTCTTCTACTTTAGCCAGCGGAAAGCCTTCTTCAATGACAAACGCACAAGACAGATACAGGGGCTGAGCTCCCATACAAGCCAAATCGTTCACAGTACCGCAAATACTCAGCTTGCCAATATTGCCTCCGGGAAATTCCGGCGGCGACACGATGAAGCCGTCCGTAGTAAAAGCCAAACGGGTATCGCCAAAAGGCAGCACTGCCGCATCATCACCAGTAAACTGAGGATTGGCAAAATGTGCTTTAAATACCGTATCGATTAATTCGGCAGTCTGTCTGCCGCCGGCGCCATGAGCCAGTGTTACTACATCATTCATGTAAAATTCCTCCATATTGATAATATGCTGAGCAGGCACCTTCATGAGATACCATGCAGGCTCCTACTGGATGCTCCGGTGTACAGCCTTTGCCAAACACAGGGCAGTCTGACGGTCTGCATTTCCCCTGCAGCACATCGCCACAGCGGCAGGCCGGATTGGCATGCCCATGCATACAAGGAACATCATATTTTTTGCGGGCATCATACGCCGCATACGCTGGCTGCAGCCGCAGACCGGACTGCCGTATCATCCCCAGGCCGCGCCACTGCGAGTCGCACGGTTCCATTACGTCAGCCATCAGCTGTTGTCCTGCCAAACTTCCCGCTGCCGTAACGACACGGGGATAGCAATTTTTAAAAAACGGCTTGCCCTGGGGAAATTTTACCATAATGACGGCCAGGGCGGTCAGCAGCTCTTTGGCCGTAAAGCCAGCTACTACGCCGGATATACCTTCCTGTACCAACGCTTCGCAATGTTTGGTCCCTACGACAGCTTCTACATGGCCGGGATATAAAAACACATCGGCACTGCCTTTCAGGACCTCATAAGCCTGCGGCATCGTTTTGTTGGCCGTCAGAATAGAAAAGTTCGCAACGCCTTCTTCTCTTGCTTTTTTGACAGCCAGACAGCTTGCCGGCGTCGTCGTTTCAAAGCCAACGGATAAAAAGACAACGTCTTCATGACGATGCTCTTTCGCATAAGCCAGCGCATCCAGCGGCGCATACACGACTTCAATATGCGCTCCCTGACTGCGTGCGCCAGCCAAACTCATTGTTGAACCGGGAACGCGAACCAAATCGCCAAAGGTGCAAATCGTCACGCCCTTGTGCAGTGCCAGCCAGACAGCTTCATCAATAAAATCAACCGGCGTCACGCAGACAGGACACCCCGGCCCGGAAATCAGTTCTACTTGCGGCGGCAGAATCTGGCGGATGCCCAGGCGGAAAATTTCATGCGTATGGGTGCCGCAGACTTCCATAATGCGAATCGGCGGCCCGTCATACTGCCGAATGATTTCCAGCGCCGTCCGCTTTTTCTTCATTTCCATCATAAATCCTCCAAGATGTCGTCCGTTTCCTCTGTATCGTCATCGGTTATTTTGGCAATCGCCATGCCGGCATGCACCATGACATAGTCGCCGGGATCCAGATGGTCCATCAGTTCAGCAGATACTTCCCGCTTGGCGCCTGATGCATCCACCAATGCCATACCGTTTTTTATCGTTACTACCCGTGCCGGTAATCCTACGCACATATCAAATTCCTCCTTTGTTATACATCGCATATACAGCCTGTCCCAAGGCAAGGCCGCCGTCATTGGGCGGCACCAAGCTATGCTTCAGTACCGTAAATCCCTGTTGCTGCAGTCCGTCATCACATAAACGCATCAGCAGTGTGTTTTGAAATACGCCGCCGCTGAGTGCTGCCGTCTGGCAGTGCGTTTCTTCCCGCACTCGTTCACAGGCCTGCACCAGCATCTTTGCCAAGGCATCATGAAACTGATACGCCAGCAGGGATACGTCTTCTCCCTGCAAGCGCCGCTGCAGCAGCTCCTGTACCAATCTATCTGTAGGCAGTATATAGCGCGCGTCCTGCATCTGCCCCGCGCCTATATCCAGCGAAAGCGCTTCTGCCATATCCTTGCCGCGTTCTGCCGCAAATTGTAATCTCATGGCGCCTTCCCCTTCAAAAGTAGACGCCCGGCACAGCCCCAAAATGGCACTGACGGCATCAAAGAGCCGCCCGGTACTGGTAGAACAAACGCTGTTAATCTGATTAGCAGCCATGAACAGCTGGGCCTGCAAATTAGCCTCGTCACAAAGCTGCAGCTGCTGAACGACAGCCGCTATGTCAGACGGTTCTTTCACAAGCTGCGCAATCATGCTGACAGCAATGCGCCATCCTTCTTTAGACGATGCATCGCCGCCGCGCTGCCAAAACGGCGCAATCGAGCCGCAGCGCCGAAACCCGTGTATATCACACAGCAGTATTTCGCCGCCCCAAATCGTTTCATCGGTTCCATAGCCGGTTCCATCCAGCGATACACCAATAACGGTTTTATCTATACAATCGTTTTCTGCCATACAAGATAAAATATGGGCATAATGATGCTGTACTTCTATGACAGGAAGCCCCAGTTCATGCGCCGTTATCGTCGTGTTGTACCTGGGATGACTATCACAGGCCACGACAGACGGTGAAGCTTCCAACAACGTTTCCATGCGGGTCACGGACTCACGCAGTGCCGTGACAGTCCGTATATCTGCCATATCGCCTACATACGGTGACAAGTAATATACGTTATCCTTACTTAGGCAGAAGGTATTTTTTAATTCACCGCCCATGGCTAATACATTAGGTCCTGTTTCTTCTCCTACAAATAAAGGTAACGGCGCATAGCCACGGGAACGCCGTATCATATAGGGGCTATGGTCATAAAAATCCATTACCGAATCATCAGCACGCAATCGTATCGTTCGATTATGGGTCAGAACCAAATCACACATACTCAACGCTTCCTGCTCTATGTCCTCATCGGTACGACAAATCGGCGCGCCGGCGGCATTGGCACTGGTCATCACCAAGGCATCCGGCATGAGCAGCTCATCATCATAGGTAAACAACAACAAATGAAGCGGCGTATACGGCAGCATAACGCCGATTTTAGGATTATCCGGAGCAATATACGAAGACAAATTCGTCTTCTCTCGTTTGCATAGCAGCATAATCGGCTTTTCATGACCATCGAGTATGGCTTCCTGCTCTTTAGAAATCAAGCATTCTCGTTTCGCCGCTGCCAGGTCTTTCATCATTACCGCAAAAGGTTTTACCGGCCGATGTTTCAGCTGCCGCAGCCGTCGTACAGCCGCATCATTAGTCGCATCACAACAAAGATGAAAGCCGCCGATGCCTTTTACAGCTATAATGTTACCATCGCAAATTGCTTTTCTTGCGGCTAAAATCGCGTCCCTGTTTCGTTCTTTCCGTCCCAGCAGATAGACTTCCGGTCCGCAGTCGGGACAGCAAATAGGCTGTGCATCATACCGCCGCGTTTCGGCATGGGTATATTCTTCGTGGCAAGCATGGCACATCGGAAATTCTCCCATGCTCGTCCGTTCTCTGTCATAGGGCATGGCATCGAGAATCGTCAGTCGCGGGCCGCATGCCGTGCAGTTGATAAAGGGATGCAGATACCGCCGGTTGGTCTTATCAAACAGTTCTTTTTTGCATTCCTCGCAAATAGCAATATCCGGCGAAACAAACACGGCTCCCTTTTCCTTGGCACTCTCTATAATCGTAAAATCAGTATACGGCTTTCTGTCTTCTATAGTTGTTGAAACGTTGAGGATGCTGGAACGAGCTGGGGCTTTCGCAATCAGGTCACGATGAAACTGCTGCCGTGCCGCATCATCCCCTTGTGCAATCACTTCAACATACGAGCCTTTATTGCATACGCTGCCACATATACGGCAAGTCTTGGCCGTCCGGCTGACAAAGGGCCGAAAGCCGACGCCCTGGACGATGCCAAAAAGCCGAATGACTTCCGTTTTCATAGGCTATCCCCTCCCAGATACGGCAAAATGAGGAAAATCTATGTACATGCCTTGAAAATGAGGCAGGGCTTTTTGGAAATAGGCATCTCCCAAAATAATATCAAAATCGTTGTTGTCGGCTAAGTTACGAAACTCATCTTCTTCCCGCAGGGATATATCGCCTTCATCGCAGTCCGCTTGTTCCGTCATAAACCAGGTCGCTGTCGTTACATATGCTGCGCCTGCTTCTTCTGCCAGCACACGCATAGCATGAGCTGCTGTCTGCTGATGGACGATGAGAACATTTTTCCCGGCAAAGACCGAATTATCCGGCACGACGCGGGACAAGCCAAAATACCGCTGTTCATACGGCGTGCCTATGGTTTTCTGCAAATACTGCGCTGCTTTTAATCCTGCCGGCGACACGACAATATTCATATCCGCTTTACCGGCATGAATGAAATCATCCAAATCATCATAAAGCAAAATCTGCTGCCAGCCGTCTTCTACCAGTTCCTGACAAACCGCTTCCGTACCGTCAGCATGCATCAAATCCAAGGGCACAGCGCCCAGCACGCCGACTGTATCTTTTTCCGGCGCATCATCCGTCTTGGTAAACTGCCGCAGCAAAGCCAGATAGGCTTTTTCAATACCTTTGTCATACAGTTCCATCCCTGTCGTATCGATTGTCAGGATGGGTATATCCAGCTTTTTTTCTGCCATTCGCTGCAGTGCCCGATAATCCGTGCCAATTACAGACGGCACGGGCGTACCGACGATGGCGGCAAAAGAAGCGTCAATAGTCTTGGCTGCATCGCAAAGCTTCGCAATAAGGCGGTCATCCCGACCTAAAATAGCATCCATATCTCGCAGTCCGGCACTAAATACGGCGCTTTTCCTGCCGCTGAACCAACGCGGCTCATCAAAGCCGCAGATATTGCCGGCACAGCCGCCGGCATCACAAATGACCACGATACCGCCCAAGCCGTAGAGGACAGCCGCCGCGCCCGACTGGTCCGGGGCAAACGGCGATATATATTTCCACAATCCTTTCATCAGCTGTTCCTCCCTTTCAATGCCGCATCCAGTTTTTGCAGCAGTGCCTGCACGCCGGCATACCCAAACGGCTGGATTTCTTCATCCCAAAAGACATGGGCGCTGTCATCATGATAGTACGCCGCATCCTTGCCAATCGTAACATCCACAGGATGCTCGCTGCCGTCGTAATACAGCATAGACGGCGACAAATTCGAATACACGCGGGTATCCGGGCTGAGTTCCTGCAAATGGCGAAGATACACAAAATCAGCTTCTGTTACATTCGCATAGATTTCTCGAACGCAAAATCCGTATCGCGTCAGTGCCAACGCCATTTCAAAGGCATTGCCGTTCTGCATTTCCCCAATGGCCACTGTCATGCCGCTGTACTGCGTTTTTATATAGGCGACCGTTTCTTTCGCCGCTTCATACCAGCGCGAATCATCAACCGTCGTCTGCAGCACCTGCCCCAATGCCTGATACTGCCTATGAATCTGTCCGACCTGATACAGCCGCGTCAGCTCAATACTCGGTATGCCCAGATTCTTTTCCATATGCTGTGCCGCCAGCCGGGCTTCCGGGTTGAGAATCACGTTGAAATTAGCTTGGGCCATGCCTTGATATTCTTCAAAAGTTTGACATCGCGATATTTCGTTGATTGTAGTAATGCCTAGTTGGCGCAGTACGTCGTATAATTCACAGTCGGCCTGAAGCGGTGCAAAATATCCCAGCAAATTAACTGTCCGCTTTTGCCGTTTTTGCTTTTTCAGCAGCGAATACACGGCACGCCGGACATCCACCATAGGCGGTTTGCGTCCTTCCCGCGTCAGCGCGTACATATAGCAGGGAACGACGGGCAGACCAACTTTTGCTTCCGCCTTGCGGCAGACACGTTCCATGTCTGTTCCCAAAAGCGCGTCTGCACAAGTCATGCAAATCATGACGACAGACGGCGCAGCAGGCAGAGAATCCACAATTTCTTCTACAGCCTGCGGAATATTGCGCAAATGCCGTCCTGTGACAATATCCGTTTCATCCATAATATAAAAGAAAAAGCGGTCGCTGTAGCCGCCCATTTCACTAAGGATGGTCGTATTACGGCCGCAGCACCCCGGACCGACAAGCAGCATCACTGAACCGGGAATGGCCAGTCCTGCCCGCTTGACGCCAAATCCTTGGGCACCGGGTGAATTAAACGCCAACGCCGCCGGTGAATTGTAAATGAGATGGGTCGAGGAAATCAGTTCTTTCGGAATATGTTCCCGCCCTAACTGCACCAGTTCATGTATTGTAATGGAATAAGGTTTCTTTTCATGTATCATATGGTATTCCTATCTTGTAATAACGATGTTGCTAACTGCAAAAAAGTCTGGCTAATCGGTAATTCCGGATTGCCTTCAATAACGGTCTTTCCTTCTTCTTCAAATTGATTAATCGCATCACTTCGGGGAATATCGCCAACAATAGGAAGATTCGTTTGTGCAGCAAAGGCCTTTACCTTCGCTTCTTCGTCAGGAATATTGCGGCGATTAAAAAGAATACCGCGGACCGATGCGTAACTCCGATCAGCAAAATTCTGCACCGCTGTATAAATGTTATTGGCCGCATATAATGCCATTTTTTCACCGGATGTAACAATCAGGACTTCTTTGGCATACCCTTCGCGAATCGGTGCGGCAAAGCCGCCGCAAACGACGTCTCCCAATACATCATACAACACGACGTCGGGTTGATAGGTTTCAAATAATTCCAAATCTTCGAGCAGAGAAAACGTCGCAATAATGCCGCGTCCGGCACAGCCAAGTCCCGGTGTCGGTCCGCCTGTTTCAATGCAAAGAATACCGCCATATCCAACCCGTGAAATATCGGCTATGTTCTCCGGATCTTCGTCATGTTCACGCAAATAATTCATCACCGGTTCGACAGGATTGCCGTGCAGCAAGTTAAAGGTCGAATCCGCTTTGGGATCACAGCCTATTTGAATGACCCGTTTTCCTAGGTACGCAAAGGCAGCGGCTAAATTACTCGTCATGGTTGATTTGCCAATACCACCTTTACCATAAATTGCAAGTTTTAACATAATTTTCTCCTATAATGGCATCGGTGGATAGGTTGTTTTGGCACTGACATCGGGAAGCATGCCTAATTTTCCCGTCAGCGCACTGATCATATCCTGAGGAGCATCAATCATCACACTAATAACGCTTACATCCTTATGTTTGTAAGGAATCCCCATTCGTCCTATAATATACTGTCCATACTCATGAAGCAGTTCATTGAGCCGGGCTGTCGCTTCCCGATTGCCAACGACAATACCAATAAAAGCCAGTCTTGTCTCCATATCCAATCTCCTATCCTAATGTATCTATCAAAAAAAGCTCTATGCAAAAGCACAGAGCTCACCAAAATTTCCGTATGTGCTTTCGCCTTAGTTGCGCAGATATATTCTTTGCAAGCAAGTACGACGGCTGTTCTATACCGTTTTCCGTCAGGAATATCCTTTCGAATCACTTTTTTTATGTTACGTATATTATATCAGATATATAAAAAAACAGGAACCCAGTATATTGAATTCCTGTTTTTTTTATATATTATTTAAAAATCATTTTCCATTTGTTTTCCGCTCATTAGCGAATGATATGCTGCATTAAATGTATCTTTTGGAAGTTCTCCTTCCCAACGAGCTACGACAACTGTAGCCATACAGTTACCGCAAACATTGCAGACTGTACGAATCATATCCAATAATCTATCAATACCCAACAAAATCGCTACACCATCCGTAGGCAGATTAAACGCAGCTGCTGTAGCCGCTACAACAATGATGCCTGCACCCGGAACACCGGCAATCCCTTTCGTAGAAAGCATCAATGTCAGCATAACCAAAATTTGTTGTTCAATGGACATATCTATGCCATACAATTGGGCAATAAATAAAATACCTGCTGAACTGTATAACGTAGACCCATCCAAATTAAAGGAATAGCCTGTTGGCATAACAAAAGTAACAATATTTTTTCTAATACCTAATTGGGAAAGGCGTTCCATTGCCAACGGCAGGGCAGCTTCACTGCTAGCCGTAGAAAAGGCCAAGAACAAAATATCTTTAATAGCCTTTAAAACATGGAAAAAGTTAATTCGCGTCAGCAAGCTGGCAATTAACGCAATGACACATATAAATAATATCGTTGCTGCTGCTACGGAAGCAATTAATTTCCCTAGGGGGATCAACATGGCAATCCCATAACTTCCTACGGTATAGGCAATCATGGCAAATACACCAATCGGCGCAATGTGCATGACATAGCCCGTGACCTTAAACATCGCTTCGGCTACGCTGTGGCAAAGATCTACGATTTTTTTGCCCGATTCACCAATATGCGCAACACCGACGCCAAAAAAGCAGGCAAAGAAAATAATCTGCAGCATATCCTGCCGAGCTGCTGCATCGACAATATTCGTCGGCACAATGTGAACGGCATATTGCACTAAATCAACGCTGTGCTGACTGGCATTAGCTACATCTGCCGCTCCGGCTGAAGATGCAGTCAACGTGACACCAACGCCAGGCTGAGCCAAATTCATAAAAATCAAGCCAATCGCCAAGGCAATCGTCGTTGCAAATTCAAACCAGATAATCGCCTTTCCGCCAAGACGTCCTAATTTTTTAAAATCACCGGTTCCGGCAATCCCCATAACGAGGGTGCTAAAAATCAGCGGCACAACAATCATTTTAATCATACGCAAAAAAGCATCGCCAATAGGTTTTAGTTTATCCCCAAAATCAGGGAACACATAGCCTACGAATGCCCCCAATACCAAGCCTATCAGTATTTGCGTACTTAATCCCAATTTTTTCATATACTCTGTAAAAACTCCTTTCATAACTTATGGATGAATTGCTAGTATGACATAAGACTCTAAATACTTATTTTATGATATTTCAGCACATTTCACAATCATTTTTTGCAAAATCCTCTAGCATGTTAGCAAAAAGATTGCCCACACTAAATCAGGAGTAGTTCAGCTTGACAGAAATAGCAAATATTCCTATCATGAACATAGGAAGATACCTATACTCAAGGAGATGATATCATGATCTGCCCTACTTGCGGCACAGAACTGCGTGACGGTGTATTAGTCTGCCCCATTTGCGGCACAAAGCAAATCATACCGCCGCCAGCACCGCCAAAAAATATACAAAACGATCCCAAAATATTTTCCAAAACCCGCATCATTAGCTTTTGCATTGTAGCACTCTTTTTAATCATCGGATTTTGGCGAGTATTTCAATAATAATGTATATCTTATTCCGACAGTACATATCATGCCGTCGGAATTTTTTTATACATTTTTTATCGTAATGCAATCATCTCATATACAGTGTAAAAGTGAAAACTAATGTATGTGTACCCCCCCCCCATCTAATTCGTAAAATTTTATGTTTAAATCGAATTTTATTCGCATACTATTGCCGATTTTCTATTTTTACCGTCTATGTCCACTGCTAGTTTTTGGCATGAATATTTATTTTTTAAATCAACATATATATTCATCAGCATTGTAATATGAAACAATGCATTTTTTTAATATTTTTTTCTATATTTTATTGCGCATTTCTGTCATTTGACTATCTTCCCTTTATTTTCTCTTATTTTCATGTTGACTTATCCAATATAATGTTGTTTAATATAAATAGTCTTTATGTTATTATTCTTATTTTTATACTTATGCAGGGTATGTCAAGAATTTTGTGTAAATTTCCTAGAAATCTTTGTCATATTTTTCCATCAATGGGCCCAGCCGTTCAT
>CAKPVJ010000016.1 GCA_934193515.1 uncultured Megasphaera sp.
TATATACGCCGATGTAAACGGCAAGTTTACAGAACCATAAAGAGGGTCTAAGGGATACGTCCCTATTTTCTGGTCGCACAGAAAGAAAAAGTGTATCTGCCAATGTAAACAGCAAGTTTACAGAATCATACAAGGGTCGAGGGATACCTCCCTCTATCCATATACGTCATATGTATCAAAACGGATACATTGTCAGCTGAGTGGGGATGACTTATAATAAGATACGCACAGCATATTACATGTAAAAGGAAGGAATACGCATGAAACATACATCTCTTATTTCATTGGCTGTATTTTTCAGTATGATGCTGGGAAGTACTGCCATGGCGAAGGAAACCACGCTGCCGCTGACAACGGCTGTTCGTGTTCATCCATCGATTACACAACCATCCAAGGAAACGCCAAAAGCTAAAGTGGTCGTTTCTTCGTCAGAAAAGCCTGTCGTTACCATGCATTATACGGCCAACAATCCGGCTGTCGGCCATCCCGTGCTGTATTGGGGACGCATTGACGGCGCTGTAGGATATGAAGTACAGATACTGCGGCCGGATGCGCAGGGAGATATTACTGATAAAGCGACGGGAAATACGTATACTTTGATGATGCCGACCCAAACGGCTTATACGACGGGGTATGAACTGGCTCTGCCAGAATCGTATATGGGACAGGTGTTTTATTGGCGTGTCAGAGCCTTTGATTTAGACCGGCACCCGATTAGCGAATTTTCGGATGTCGAAGCGTCGCATATTGACCGCTTTGAACCGTTTACGGAAAAACCAACACCCATGGCGTTTTATAATCAAGTTCCCTGCGGCGTCTTATTATATCCCGTATACGATTGGATTGCCGTACCGGGAGCGGCTAAATATGAATTGGAAATCCTCAATGACAAGCCGGAAAATCCAAACGGCATTGCGCCGTCTATCCATCGCATTGATTCCTATACGCCGACCAATATTCATCAGTATGACCAAAAATCCCGCGTGTCGGATACGCCCTTTTACTGGCGGGTACGGGCAATGGACAGCGAAGGCAGGCCCCTTGGCGTATATTCGGATGCCCTGCCGTTTTTGACCAGCCCTAAAGCATCACAGGGCTGCGTGGCCATTTTTGGCGACAGTATCAGCCATGGCGGCGGCAGCATTTCCTATTCACCGACATATTGGGATTTCAGCTATGGCAATTATTTGACATTTCCGACGGTCAACTTGGCACAAAGCGGCGATACCAGTGAAATGGCGGTAGAACGATTTGACAGAGATGTCCTGCCGTTTCAGCCGTCGTATTTGCTTATTTTGATTGGTTCCAACAGCCTGCGGGCTGGTGTTCCGGCAGAAGACGTGATTGCCGATTTGAAAACCATCAGGGAAAAATGCTTGTCTCATCATATCCGTCCTGTTTTTCTGACGATTCCGCCGCTCAACCCGGCGCACATCAAACGGGCATTTGATGAACCGACAGCAGAGAATTGGCAGATGTTGATTGCAGCAGTCAATGCGTATATACGCACGCAGGTTCATATTGATATTACCCCAGGCATGGCGGACAGCCACGGCATTTTAAAACCGGAATTAGCTGTTGACGGCATTCATTTGGATCCGCCCGGCAAAAAAATGATAGGTGCGGCTATAAATACTGCCTGGAAGGAAATAGTGGAATTACCGGACACGGCATGGCAATAATTTTTTGTGAGAAATGGATTGACTTTGACCTGCCTACAGGTTGTAAGATACAAATACATACAGTATAATAGAATGCGCACATGACAAAGAATCTCAATTATCGCTGCAAAAAGGAGGGCTTATGGCATGCGTAATGGCAGTGTAGTTTGTTTAACCATACTATTGGGAATCACATTATGTTCCGGTCTGTTAGTCAAAGCAGGACAGACAGCCGGGCGAAACCGTGTTGTTGACCCGCCAATGGAACAGGCACAGCAGATTTACATTCAGAATGCGGCAGACGAAGAATTGGCATTTCAACCGACCGTCCTGAGCCATTATACGGCAGATATGCCGGCTGTCGGCCATCCTGTTTTGCAGTGGAGCCGCGTAGACGGGGCAGTAATGTATGATGTGCAGATATTAAAAAAACGGGACGGTGCAGATGGCGAAGCGGCATACTATGAACCGATTATGCCGCTGCAGCGGGCCTATGGAACGGGATATGAATTGGCGCTTCCGGATACCTTTATGGATGATGTCTTTTACTGGCGTGTACAGCCGATAGATTTGCAGGGCAAGGCGATTGGGCCGTTTTCTGCTGTAGAAGAAGTGCATGTGGATGCGGCAGCTCCTTTTGTAGAAAAGCCGCATACTATTAATCATTATAATCAAGGGTATGGGCAAGTATTGCTGTATCCCGTATACGACTGGATTGCCGTTCCGGGTGCAGACCACTACGAAGTAGAAATCCTCGATGCCGAGCCGGAAAATCCCAATGGCATAGAACTGTCGATACATCGTATTGATGCGTATACGACTGCGTACGCACAGCAATACGATCAAAAACCGCGCATGGCATCAGAGCCGTTTTATTGGCGTGTTCGGGCGTTGGACAGCAGCGGCAATCCGATTGGCGTGTATTCGGATGCCCAGACATATACGACGAATCCTGACGATTCGTATGAAGTGGCCGTTTTTGGCGACAGCATCAGCCATGGCGGCGGCAGTTTGTCCTATTCACCGACAGATTGGGAATTCAGTTATGCATCCTATCTGGATTTTCCGACAGTCAACTTGGCCCAAAGCGGTGATACTAGTGCCATATCCGATGCCCGCTTTATTCGGGATGTCGTGCCGTTTCATCCGCGCTACGTGCTGATTCTCATGGGGTCCAACAGTCTGCGGGCCGGCGTCAGTGCGTCTGCCGTCATTGATGATTTGAAAAGCGTCAAACGAAAATGTCTGGCCCATGGCATGAAGCCAGTTTTTCTCACCGTGCCGCCTTTGAATCCGAATAACATTTCAGCGGCCTTTGACCAGGATACGGACTGGGGTTGGAAAGATGCTGTCGAAGAAGTCAATGCGTATATTGAAAGTGAAGTACATATAGATATTACAGAAGGCATGGCAGATTCCAATGGGGAACTGCGGAATGAACTAGCTGTTGACGGCCTGCACGAAGATCCGGCAGGAAAGAAACTGATGGCCCAGGCGATTAATGATGCTTGGCCGGCGATACAAAACCTGCCTGACAGTGCATGGGAAGAAGACGATTGAAAATACGTTCGTTTTATTATGATGAGCATGATAAACGATAGATTAAAAACACATGACAAAAGGGCTGCCGCTTTGTGCGACAGCCCCTTTCGTGTATTATATGCTATTGAAAAAATGAACTATGCTAAGCAAACTGCAGCAGACGAGCTTATTCGTACCGCAGCGCTTCAATCGGATCTAAGCGGGCCGCTTTGCGCGCCGGATAAATGCCGAAAAACAAGCCGATACCGACAGAAAAACTGAAGGAGATGAGAATCGGGGCTGCGGTAATGACGGTTTGGAACAAGCCTGTCTTGGCAATCGCCAAGGCAATGCCGACGCCGACGGCAACGCCCAAGAGGCCGCCAATAACGCCGATAACGACGGATTCAATCAGAAACTGCATCATGATGTTTTTAAACGTTGCGCCTAAGGCCTTGCGGATACCGATTTCACGGGTCCGTTCCGTGACAGAAACCATCATGATATTCATAATGCCGATGCCGCCGACCAGCAGGGAGATGGCGGCAATACTGCCGAGGAACAGCGTAAGCATAGTCGTCGTACTCGTCATCGTTTCCATCAGGCTGGTCAAGTTGCGGACTGTAAAATCATCTTCTTTGTCACCGACAATATGATGTCGCTGCCGCAGCAGTGTTTCTACTTGTCCTTGTACCGATTCGATTTTATCGGCACTGGATACTTGAATATTGATGGAACGAATATAGGTAATCCCCATGAGTCGTTCCTGGGCTGTTGTCAGCGGAATGATGACGACGTCGTCTTGGTCCTGCCCCATGGAAGACTGGCCTTTGCTTTCAATGACGCCGATGACTTTATACGGCTGGTTGTTGATGCGGATATTTTTACCGACCGGGTTTTCCGATTCAAACAAATTGGTGGCAACCGTAGTTCCGATGACAGCGACACGATTGCGGGAATTGAGGTCGTTTTGTGTAATAAAAGACCCGGTGCCAATGGTCAGGTCGCGGATTTTCAAATATTCCGGCGTGACGCCGTATACCGAAGAATTCCAGTTTTCATGCCCATTGACGATTTGATAGGAGCCATTGACCGTTGGTGACACATAATCGATATTTTTTATTTTCTTTTTGATTGCTTCGGCATCTTCGTATTTGAGCTTTTGGCTGGACCCGGCAGCAGAACGGACGCCGCCTTTATTGGTTGAGCCGGGCATGACGATGAGCATATTGCTGCCCAGACTGGCAATGGAGTTGGTGACGTTCTGCTTGACGCCCATGCCAATGGAAATCATGGCAATGACGGCGCCAACACCAATGATAATACCCAGCATCGTGAGGATAGAGCGAAGTTTGTTGCCGAGCAGTGCCGTAACAGCAATTTGTACGCTTTCACTAAACAACATCCATAACCACACCCTTTCCGGCATCCCGCGTCAGCTGACCGTCGCAGATGAGCAGCTGGCGGCTGGCACAAGCGGCAATTTCCGGTTCGTGCGTGACGAGGATGACTGTTTTATGTTCCTCATGGAGCGATTCAAAAATGCCCATGATTTCTTTTGTTGATTTCGTATCGAGATTCCCTGTAGGTTCGTCAGCCATGATGATGTGCGGGTCATTGACCAAGGCTCTGGCAATGGCAACGCGCTGCCGCTGGCCGCCGGACAGTTCGTTGGGTTTGTGATGTGACCAGGTTCCCAGACCGACGGCTTCCAGTTTTTCCTGAGCCCGCTGTGTCCGTTCTTTGCGGCCGACACCGGCATAGACAAGCGGCAGTGCGACATTGTCCAAGGCGGAAATACGGGATAAGAGGTTGAAATTCTGGAATACAAAGCCGATTCGTTTGTTTCTCGTGTGCGCCAACTCATCGTCTGTCAGATTGGCGACTTCTTTGCCGCCTAGTTTGTATGAGCCGGACGTAGGACGATCCAAGCAGCCGAGAATGTTCATCAGCGTCGATTTGCCGGAACCGGACGGCCCCATCAGTGCGGCAAATTCGCCTTCCTGGATGTTGAGCGTAATCCCGGCAAGGGCGGCGAAATCACTGCCGCCGATATGATAGATTTTTTTGATGTCCCTTAATTCAATTACGTTTGCCATCAGTCATTCCTCCTTACATCGGCGGAGGGCCTTGCCGCTTGTCATTGGATTTAGAAGAAGATGATTTAGAGGCATTGTATGTAATCGATACCTTGTCGCCTTCATCGAGACCGGAAAGGATTTCTACGTATTCATCACTGTAAATGCCGGTAGTGACGTTGACTTGTTCGGTCTGGCCGTTGTCGTTGACACGCAGTACGTAAGATCCTTTATCATTGGTTTTTAAAGCGGCAATCGGCACGACTAACGCATTTTCTTTTTCTGATGTATTGATTTCTACACGAGCGGTCATACCCAGTTTGAGAACATCGTCGGGGTCGTCGACATCCAGCGTAACATAATAGTAAATAACGCTGGCAGAAGAAGAACTGGAAGAATTAGAACTGGATGAGCCAGTCGTGTTCCACGTATTACTGGTATCCGTTTGAGAAATTTTGGATACATGAGCCGTAAACGTCTGGCCGGTGTAGGTATCGACCGTAAATGTCGCGTCTTGGCCGATTTGAATTTGTCCAATATCCGTTTCATCAATTTTGGCCATGATTTGTTTTTGCGACGTATTGGCAATATACATGATGACCGTCGGATTGCTGTTGCCCTGTACGGCCATCGTACCGACGCTTTTCGGTTCACCGACAACGATGCCGTCCATCGGTGCCGTAATAATCGTTTCGGCTACATTGGACTGGGCATCTGTCAAGGCACTAACAGCTGTATCATAATTAAACTTGGCTGTATCCAGTGCCTGCTTGGTTCCGGCTCCCAGATTGTACAATTCCTGTGCGCGCTGGTATTCGAGCTGTGTATTAGATACTTTTAATTGTGCCTGGTCCTGTTTGGCTTGGTAATCTTTGCCGTCCAGCACAGCAACGGTCTGCCCCGCTGTGACGCGGTCATTTTCCTTGACGAGTACTTGGCTGATACGGGCCGTGATTTTTGGTGATACTTCGACCGAATCGACAGGCTTGATGGTCCCTGTTGCCGAAACGGTTGACTTTAAGTTCATGCGTGTTACCGGTGCTGTTTCTACGGCAGCGACCTGTTTGGCTGCTTGCTGCGTTTGATAATATTCATAACCGCCAAATGCCCCGGCGGCAATGATAATGGCGGCAACAGCGATTTTTACTTTCTTGTCCAACTTAATCATAATAATCTCTCCCATACAGGCTTTTTCAATGGTGCTGCATTCAGTATAGCATGCTTATATTGCAATAATAAAGGAAATAAAGGGGAATTTGGGAATTTTAGTCGAAACTGTAACAATTGAAGTGTATTTTTATTATATGGAAAGGTCTGTATGTGTACCATGTTTTTTATATTCAATATCTATTGACATTCCCAATACAATTTCGTACACTTTATTTAGTTGAATATGCAACTAAATAAAGAGGTGACTATATGAAATCATTGCAATCGCCTATGCTGCGCTATATGGGAACGATTACCCGATGTCTTCACTCGATGATGGATATGACTTTTAAGACGTACCAATTCCAACGAGGACAGTTTGTCTTTTTTACCCGTATTTGTGAGCAGCCGGGCATCAATTTAGCGGCATTGACATATGCCTGCAAAGTAGATAAGGGAACGACGACGAAAGCCGTTCGTAAATTGACAGAAGCGGGATACGTCATCAAAAAGCAGGATGAGGAAGACCGCCGTGCCTGGCGTTTGTATCCTACGGCTAAGGCACTGCCGGTGTATGACCAAATTATTGCCGAAGAAAACCGGCAGATAGCAATGTGTTTGGCTGGATTTACTGCTGCAGAAAAAGCAAAATGCCTGCAGATGCTGCAGCGGATGAGTCTCCATATAGATGCAGAATGGAAATCTATGAAATAAAAAGAGGAGAGATTACGTATGATATTTCAAAAAGCTGTATTAGCACAAACTGATGAAATTATGGGATTAATTGATGAAGCCAAAGCCTTTTTTAGAACGTGTCATGTAGACCAATGGCAGGATGGATATCCGGAAAAAGAAAATATAGTACAAGATATTCAGGATGAAGACGCCTATATTTTACAAGAAGGCAGTGAAATTATTGGGTACTGCTGTATTGATTTTGACAAGGAACCGGCATACGATACGCTCAAAGAGGGGAAATGGCTTAATGATGAACCGTATATCGTGATTCACCGTATGGCCGTAGCCAATCGCTGCAAAGAAAAAGGACTGGCAAAGCAGCTTTTTGCCCATGCAGAAGCGCTTGCTAAAGAACACGGCGTATATAATATCCGTGTCGATACAGATGAAGAAAACGCTATTATGAAACATATCATTGATTCATTAGGTTTTGTCTGCTGCGGCGGTATTTGGTTTGCCAACAGTGATAAAATTGCGTTTCAGAAAGTACTCAATAAATAGGCTGGTGTTTAGTACAGCCGGGCAAAAGGGGTGTTGCTTGTGGATGCAGGAAGTGTGTTGTTTTCACTGCCGATGCTTTTGTGCATCGTCGGGGGGATTTTTATCGGTTTTATCGACTCCATTGCCGGCGGCGGTGGCTTGATTTCACTGCCTATGCTGATGGCTGTCGGGATGCCGCCTCATTTGGCTATTGGTACCAACAAATTCGCTGCGACCTTTGGCAATCTGACAAGTGCGGTTCAGTTTACCAAAGCCGGTAAAACCGATTTAAAGCTTGTTAAATATATGATTCCGTTTGGCCTGTTGGGAGCATTGTGCGGTTGTTCCGTTATGGTATATTTGCCGGAAAAAATCTTGGAGCCGCTGCTGCTGCTCGTTTTGATTGCAGCTGCGGCTTTGGTCGTCATTAAGCGGGATTTGGGAACGAAGGCCGTTCCTTGTCAGCCTGGGAAAAAACGGCTTGTCAAAGCCATTGTGGCTGCTTTTTTGGTAGGCCTCTATGATGGATTTGCCGGGCCTGGTGCCGGCACATTTATGGTAGTGGCTTTCGCGATGCTGGGATTTGATTTTGTCATTGCAGCAGGAAATGCCAAAGTGATGGCTGTCGTCATGAACACGACAGGACTTCTCCTGTTGATCTATTGGCAAAAGATTGTGTATGTCTATGCCATTGTCTTAGCCATCAGCCTGATGGTGGGAGCCTATTTTGGTTCGCGGACAGCCATCCGCCGCGGTGTCGGATTTATTCGCATGGTCATGCTGTCAGTTACAGCGTTGCTGATTGTTAAACTTGTCATTAATTATGTTAGTTCTTGGATGCAGTGAAGCTGCCGGCGTATTCACTTTTTCTTTTTGTGCGGTCAGAATATAGGGATGGTTCCCTTTGACCTTCATCTATTCATTTTTTTCGAGCCGCCGAAAAAGAATGGACGAAGATAAGCAGAGAGCCGAAATCTTTGATTTCGTGCGAATCGCTTAGGCATAGCAAAAGGCGGCCGCCCGAAACTCCCATTCCTTTGAGAATGTCCGTCATTGCTAAATGGGCGAAACTCGCTTCGCTCAAACAAAACGCCCATTTTTAACGCAATGCCATCCATTCTCATTGTGCGGCAAGCCGCACAACCAGTCATTCCCGTAACGGGGCGGCTTGGGAGCAAATGCGAGCAATTACGGATATATGTATGTTGCGACAACTGTTTACTGTATTCATAAAATATCAGATAAAATGGTCTTGAACAAATTATAATACATATTGTAAACTACTTGCATAGATGAGCCGATGTTTGCTGTTGTTTTTTCTTGACAGGTGTTGTTATCCCGGCAACCAGGCGAAATCTACGCTGCATGACTGCCAACACCGCCCGTTACGAGCGTGCCGACCGGTCGAAGACCGGATACGGAGTTTGCCGATGACGGATTCAAGCGGCGTCTGAGCGAAGCGAATTTGCCGCGCCGTCATCGGTAAACGCAGTAAGGCTAAGTCCGTTTTGGGCGGCGACTTCTTTCTTTTTGTCATCTTTTTCTTTCTGGTCGCACAGAAAGAAAAAGTGAATCGCCGATGTCAACGGCACGTTTACCAGAAAAAAACGAGCAACGTCATGACAGCAGATGCTGTTTGTGGCGTTGCTCGTTTTTAATACTATAAAACTCATGGTGTATGTGACTGTTCTGATGCGGCATAGGAAAGCAGCTTTTTGGCTGTAAATTGATCGGTAATGAGGACGTTGGCATAGCCTCCCTTGAGAGCTGCATGAATGCTGGCAATTTTGGCTTCGCCGCCGGAGAGAAGAATGCTGTATTCTTTATGCCGCAGCCATTCCAATTCGATGCCGACAGTCCGATCGTTAAGTTCTTTGCTGGAAATGCGGCCGTCTTTGTCAAAAAAACGAGAGCAGATGTCGCCGACGGCATGGGCTTTCAAGTATTCTTTTTCTTTAGGGTCTGCATAACCAAGCTGGAAAAAGAGGGCATTGTCCCGCACGGTACCGACGCTGAAAACAGCGATATTAGCGTTGCGGCCCAGTTCGAGTACCCGATGGATATGACGATCCCGATAGACCATTTCTTTTACTTCTTTGGAATCAAACAGTACGGGCAGGGGTAGATACTGGGCAATGGTTTCATAATTTTTGGCAAATCGTTCCAAGATTTCGTTGGCATAGGTTTCACTGCTGGACAAGGTAATACCGCCTTCGAGCTGCACGATTTGCGCACCCCGCAGGGGATGGGATACGAGGGCATGGCAGAGACAATGAAGGGTCGTTCCCCAGCCGACGCCAATAATGTCACCATCTTGGACGATATCGTTGAGATACGACGCGCCGCGGCGGCCGATGTATTTTTTGATGTCTTCTTCGTTTTCAATCGGCGCGTTGGCAATGCAGACATCTTTTAGCTGATAGGCTGCAGCCACTTTTTGGGCCAGATGGCTTTGGTCTTCGATAGGGTCAAAAATTTCAATGCGGACGAAGCCCATATCCTTGGCATATTGTAGCAGCCGGGAAACAGACGGCCGAGACAGGCCGAGTTCTTTGGCGATTTCGGATTGGCTGTAGCCGGATTGATAATAGAGCTTGGCAGCGCTGATAGCTGTTTTATTCTTATTTATGGGCATAGAAGCACCTACCTTGTCATATTATATGGTGTACACTACTTTTCATATACTTATATTATCGCATTGGCGCGACGGGATTGGCAAGAGTAAATTGTACATAATTTTTATATCGTCCGTTTATATTGCATAAAATAGATACAAAGTGTATATGCTATATCATAATTGCAAAAATGTAAATTTTATATTGCAATTATTTTCACCAACTCATATAATGAAGGCAACGCATACGCTTGTATGTTGAATGCGAAAGAAGAAAAAAGAGAGAAGAGAGAAGCTTTAGGTGTATGGAAAGGAGAAAGAAGTAATGGAAAAGAAGTATGTCATGGCGCTGGATGCCGGCACAACGAGTAATCGTGCGATTATTTTTGATGAAGAATCTCGTATTGTCAGTGTCAGCCAAAAGGAATTTACGCAGCATTTCCCCAAGCCGGGCTGGGTAGAACATGATGCCAATGAAATTTTGCATACAATGATTGAAGTTATGCAAAGTGCATTGGAACAGAGCGGCCTAAAGGGAGCCGATATTGCGGCTATCGGGATTACTAACCAGCGTGAAACGACGGTAGTTTGGGATAAAACAACTGGCTGCCCGATTTATAATGCCATTGTTTGGCAGTCCCGTCAGACTGCGCCGATTTGCGAAGACTTAAAACGGCAGGGACTGGTGGACGAATTTAAGGAAAAAACAGGCCTTGTCATTGATGCATATTTTTCCGGCACGAAGGTAAAATGGATTTTGGACCATGTAGAAGGCGCGCGTGAAAAAGCAGAAAAGGGTGAACTTCTTTTTGGGACGATTGATTCCTGGCTGATCTGGAAATTGACAGGGAATGATGTCCATGTGACGGATTATTCCAATGCGTCACGTACGTTGCTGTTTAATATCAAGACACTGCAGTGGGATGACCAGCTCTTGCACTATTTGACTGTACCGAAAAGCATGCTGCCAGAAGTGCGGCCGTCCAGTGAGGTCTATGGCTATACACAGCCGTCTATCCTCGGCGTGCCTGTCAAAATTGCCGGTGCGGCCGGTGACCAGCAGGCTGCATTGTTTGGCCAGACATGCTATGAACCAGGCATGGCTAAAAATACGTACGGGACAGGCTGTTTTATGCTCATGAATACGGGTACGGAACCCATTGCTTCTAAAAACGGCCTGGTTACGACGATTGCCTGGGGATTGGATGGAAAAGTCGAATATGCGTTAGAAGGTTCTATCTTTGTAGCTGGTTCGGCTATTCAATGGCTGCGTGACGGCCTGCGCATTATTGATACGGCGCCGGATTCGGAATGGGTAGCCAAACGGGTGCCCGATTCGGATGGCGTATATGTTGTACCGGCGTTTGTCGGCTTGGGAGCTCCGTACTGGGATATGGATGCCAGAGGATTGATTATCGGCATTACGCGCGGCACGAAAAAATCCCACATCGTACGGGCTACCTTAGATTCTATGGCATATCAGACGAAAGACGTGCTGAGTGCGATGGAAGCAGACTCCGGCATCAAACTGGCTTCGCTGAAAGTAGACGGCGGTGCAGTTGCCAACAACATGCTCATGCAGTTCCAGGCAGATATTCTCGGCGTGCCTGTCGATCGGCCGCAGGTCATCGAAACGACGGCTTTGGGGGCGGCATACTTGGCAGGCTTGGCTGTCGGCGTTTGGAAATCTAAAGATGAACTTCGTCATAGCTGGAAACTTAAGAATCGTTTTGTACCGGAAATGGAACCAGAAAAAGCAGCAGGTTACTATAAAGGCTGGCGTAAAGCCGTAAAACATGCCATGCATTGGCTGGATGATGAAGAATAATGCAACTGCGTTCGTACTATTGTGACGTTTCTTGTATTCAGAAAGGTGTATGGCGATGGATAATTTATTAGGCGAATTTTTTGGCACGATGGTATTAATGGTCTTTGGGTGCGGTGTTTGTGCCTGCAATACGCTGACCGGTTCTAAAGGACAAAACGGCGGCTGGATCTGCATTACCGCCGGATGGGGGTTTGCAGTTACGTTAGGCGTGTTTACAGCGACGACACTCGGCGCGCCTCAGGGAGATTTGAATCCGGCTGTTACGCTGGGTAAAACGATGATTGGCATTTATACATGGGAACAGTTTGCCGCTACGGCTGTGATTCAGATTCTCGGCGGTATCTGCGGTGCCGCACTAGTCTGGCTGGCATACTTGCCGCATTGGGCAAAGACGGAAGATAAAGCTGCCAAGCTGGGAATTTTCTGCACGGCACCGGCTATCCGCAATTATCCGCTTAACTTCTTGTGCGAAGTAATTGCGACATTTTTCCTGATGTTTGTTATTTGGATGATTTTTTCCAATAAAGTCGGCGCTATTCCGGCAGGCCTTGGGCCGTACATTGTCGGCGTTTTAATCTGGGCGCTGGGTATGAGCTTAGGCGGGCCTACGGGATACGCTATGAATCCGGCTCGAGATTTGGGACCGCGTATTGCTCACGCTATTTTGCCGATTGCCGGCAAGGGCAGTTCGGATTGGGCTTATGCCTGGGTTCCTGTAGCAGCCCCGTTGGCAGGTGCTTTGCTTGCCTATGTCGTAGCTGCAGCGGTACATGTATTTTGATGCCGTATACTAAGTGAGAAAAAGGGGCTGTCAAACGACAAGCCCCTTTTGTAGTTCCCCATTTAAATTTTGACGACCAACGATACGTAAGAAGAACGTATGCATGTGAAGAAAAATCTTCATGTCATAATTTTTTTACAAAAAAACATAAAATTTGTTTTATTCTATTGAACAAAATTTCACACAACGTAAAATGGCATATGCAGGTGTTTTTCTATGCAAAAGATGTATATATGCAAGGAATGGAATTTTGTAAAAATAGTATTGCAATTATTTTCAATTACTTATATAATACAATTTGTAAAAGAGAGAAACAAGTTATGCAGTGATATTCAAACAGAGAAAGAGGTTGTGAACATGACAAAACAAGCAGATGTCGTCGTAATCGGCGGCGGTATTACCGGCACAGCCATTCTGCACGAATTGGCAAAATATAACCTGCGTGCAGTGTTAGTGGAACAAGAACCCGAATTGGCTGCTGGCACGACAAAAGCCAACAGTGCGATTCTTCATGCCGGTTTTGACGCACCGACAGGCAGCATGAAAGCCCGTATGAACGTAGAAGGCAATGCGATGTATCATGATTTGAAAGATGAATTGGATTTGGATATTGAATGGTCTGGTTCGTTGGTTGCAGCGTTGGATGATGAACAGATGGAAACGCTGCAGGAACTTTTAAAACGCGGCCAGGATAATGGCGTTCCGGGACTGGAAATTTGGGACGGCGATAAAGTACGTGAATTTGAACCCAATGTCAGCAAGGAAGTCAAAGGCGCATTATGGGCACCGACTGCCGGTATTTGCTGGCCGTTTGGCATGGCATTAGCGTTTGCTGAAAATGCCGTTATTAATGGAGCGGAAGTCATTCGTGAATGTCAGGTAACGGGCTTTACCGTAGAAAACGGCGCCATCAAAGCGGTTGAAACGGATAAAGGCACGATTGAAACGAAGTATGTCATCAATGCAGCTGGGATTCATGCCGATGAAATCAGCAAGATGGCCGGCGATGATTCCTTCCAGATTCATCCGCGCCGCGGCGAATATGTTCTCTTTGATAAAACGGTACAGAAAGATTTAGTTCACTGTGCTGTTTTCCCGACACCGTCCAAGATGGGGAAAGGGATTCTCGTCTGTGCTACGACCCACGGCAACGTGTTTGTCGGCCCGAATGCGCATGATTTAGATGACAGCGAAAAAGACGACACTGCTGTTACGATTCCCGGCATGAACGAAATTTTGGATAAAGCACGGAAATTAGTACCGACTATTCCGGTCGGTGCGACGATTACAGAATTTGCCGGTGTACGTGCTGTTTCCAGCACAGGCGATTTCATCTTGGGACCGTCTCAAATGACCAAAGGTCTGATTCAGGCAGCAGGCATTCAATCTCCAGGACTGACGTCTGCACCGGCCATTGCCAAATATCTCGTAGAAGGTATTGTAGCTGAAACAGGTGCGTCTGTAAAAGCGGACTATAAAAAAGGCCGTCCGGCACAGCCTTGCTTCCGTACTCTCAGTGATGCAGATAAACAAGCGCTTATTGCTAAAGATGCCAAATACGGCCGTGTTATCTGCCGCTGTGAAACAATTACTGAAGGCGAAATCGTCGATGCTATTCATCGTCCTGTAGGAGCCCGTACCGTAGATGGCGTAAAACGCCGTACGCGTGCCGGCATGGGTCGTTGTCAGGGTGGTTTCTGCGGCCCGCGTGTTACGCAGATTTTAGCTCGTGAATTGCATATTCCCGTTACGGAAGTTCGCAAAGAAATGCGCAAATCATATATGTTTTATAATAAAGAAACGCAGAGCGGAGGTAAGGCATAATGGGTGAACAACTGTATGACATTATCATTGTTGGCGGCGGCCCGGCAGGCTTATCCGCAGCATACAGCGCTTGGCAGAACGGCGCTAAAAAAGTTCTTGTCCTCGAACGTGACCGTGAAGCAGGTGGTATTTTGCAGCAGTGCATTCACAATGGCTTTGGCCTGCACCATTTCAAAGAAGAATTGACAGGTCCTGGTTATGCACAACGCTGCTACGATTTAGTCAAAGACAAACCGGAAATTGAAATTCTCGTCGATACGATGGTATTAAGCGTGAATGAAGACAAAACGGTAACGGCTGTCAGCCCGAAACACGGCTTGATTAAAGTACAGGGCAAAACTATTATTCTTACGATGGGCTGCCGTGAACGTACCCGCGGTGCGATTCGTATTCCTGGTTATCGTCCGGCCGGCGTATTTACAGCAGGGGCTGCACAGCGTATGGTCAATATGGAAGGGTATCTGCCGGGCAAAAAAATCATTATCCTCGGTAGCGGTGATATTGGCCTTATCATGGCACGCCGCATGTCCTTGGAAGGCTGCAAAGTACAGGCCGTGTTGGAAATCTGCCCATTCTCCAATGGCTTGACGCGTAATATGGTACAGTGCTTATATGATTATAATATTCCGCTTCATTTATCGCACACGATTACGGCTATTCACGGCAAAGACCGTGTAACTGGTGTTACGGTTGCCAAGGTAGACGACCATATGCAGCCGATTCCGGGAACGGAATTTGATATTGAATGCGATACGCTCCTCTTGTCTGTTGGCTTAATTCCGGAAAATGAATTGTCCCGCGGTTTGGGACTGACGATGCATCCATTGACTAATGGCCCGATTGTTGACCAGCATCGTGAAACGAGCATCCCCGGTATTTTTGCAGCCGGCAATGTCGTACATGTTCATGACCTCGTCGATTTTGTATCGGAAGAAGCTGAAATTGCCGGTAAATATGCCGCCTTGAAAGCACAAGAACAAATGGCTTCGGAAGTAGCCGATATTAAAGTCGAAGCGATTGATGAAGTACGCACTTGTGTGCCGCAGCATATACGCGCTGCCCAAGAAGGTGAAACCATTCGTCTCTTTATGCGTGTCCGCAAGCCCATGAAAAAAGTGCGCCTGACAGTAAAGAGCGGTGAAGATGTCCTGCTGACTAAAGTCCTCCCTGTAGCCAAACCGAGTGAAATGATTGCTGTCAATGTACCGGCAGATAAAGCCAAAGGCCATCATGCGGATTGGACTGTTTCCGTAAAGGAGGAAGCATAAAATGAGTGTAGAAACGAAACAATTAAACTGCATCAACTGCCCTTTGGGCTGTTTGCTGACTGTAACCATTACAGATGGTAAAATTACAAATGTAACTGGCAATACGTGCCCGCGCGGCGAAAAATATGCCCATCAGGAATTGACAGATCCGCAGCGTATGCTGACATCAACGGTTCGTATTGAAGGCGGAGAACTGCCGCTGCTGCCTGTCGTATCGAAAACGACGCTGCCGAAAGGCAAAATCCTTGACTGTGCAGCAGCATTGCGCGGCGTAACCGTACAGGCACCAGTCAAAACAGGTGATGTGATTGCTGCTAATATTTTAGGTCTCGGCGTAGATATTGTAGCTAGCCGCGATATGGATAAAATCTAACAATTTATATTTTTATATAAATGGAGCTGTGCATGAAGAGTTTTATTTCTTTAGGTGCAGCTCCTTTTAGTATGCTGTTTGTCGTAACAATCTAACTTTTTACGTTCATATTTTACAAGAATGTCGTGTTTCTCGCTGCAGGGAAATGGCTTGACGAACAAAAAATGTCCAAGAAACTATAAAAGGAGCTTGTCATTTTGCTGATGACAAGCTCCTGACAACGAGAAACGCAGCTTCCTCTTAGCGAGTGAAGCTACGTTTCCTGCGTTACATGAGTGATATTGATGATAGGAATTTTATATTATCATCAGCAGGCTGAGGGGACAGCATTGCTGACTGATAATAACAGATTACTGCTGGCTGATAAAGCTCGGTGTAGTAAGATACCGGTCGCCGCTGTCCGGTAAAAAGGCGACAATTGTTTTGCCGGCATTTTCCGGACGGTTAGCCAGCTGTGTAGCAGCATAGAGTGCTGCGCCGCCGGAGATACCAATGAGGAAGCCTTCCTGTTTGGTAAATTCCTGGGCGGTTTCATATGCCTGATCGGTTGTGACGGTAAATACTTCGTCATAGATTTTAGTATCTAATGTATCAGGAACAAAGTTGGCGCCAATGCCCTGCAGTTTGTGCGGGCCTGCATGACCTTCGGAAAGAAGCGGGGAGTCAGCCGGTTCGATAGCTACGATTTTAACGGATGGTTTCTTGGATTTCAAATACTGGCCGACGCCGGAAATCGTGCCGCCTGTGCCGACACCAGCGAGGAAAATATCAACAGCGCCGTCTGTATCGTTGTAGATTTCCGGGCCTGTTGTTTCTTTATGTACCAACGGATTGACAGGGTTGGTAAACTGGCCGGGAATAAACGAATTCGGAATTTCTTTAGCCAATTCATTTGCTTTGTCAACAGCGCCTTTCATGCCTGTTTTACCAGGAGTAAGAACGATTTCAGCACCATAAGCAGAAATAAGATTGCGGCGTTCAATGGACATGGTTTCCGGCATCGTGAAGATAGCCCGGTAGCCTTTTGCAGCTGCAACGGCGGCCAAGCCAATGCCCGTATTGCCGCTGGTCGGTTCAATAATGACAGAACCTTTTTTGAGAATACCTTTCTTTTCTGCATCTTCAATCATGGCTTTTGCAATACGGTCTTTGGCAGAACCGGCAGGATTGAATGCATCCAATTTGACTAATAATTTTGCTTGTACCTTTGCGGCTGTATTATAACGAACAGGTTCTAATAATGGTGTATTGCCAATTAACTGTAACATGCTTGTGTAAATTTTGCTCATAATATATCGCTCCTTCGCGTAAATAAATGTGTGTGAAATGAAAATAAAAACATAATTTTGATGAACTTGCAGTGAAAATCAGGTCAACATCGAAAGGGGACCTGATGTGAAAACACGTCTTTTTTCATATATAAATTCCCCCAATGATACCTAAAAAAAGATACCAAAATAGTATTGTTTATATGTATATCTATAGATTAATTTTTCAACTATCTATAGAAAACACGCTGTATGGTACGCTATGGTTAGCGTCTAGTTGTAGAAACATGCTGCAGATGCATGTTTCGCGATACATTCATTTCATCCATTTGATGTTGCAGCAAGGCGACTTGGCGCTGCAGAGCAACAATCTGATCTTCAATCGGATCTGGCAGACGATTGTGGTTCAAGTCTACGTCTTCCTCGTTGTGGTGTGCTTTCAGACGCTTGCCTTTTTGCACCGCGACGCGGCCGGGGATGCCGACTACGGTCGAGTAGGGCGGTACTTCTTTCAATACGACAGAACCGGCGCCGATTTTGGCTCCCTCGCCGACGGTAAAGGAACCTAGGACTTTAGCTCCGCAGGCAACGACGACGTAATCGCCGATTGTCGGATGCCGTTTGCCTTTTTCTTTGCCTGTGCCTCCCAGCGTAACGCCTTGATACAAGGATACGTTGTTGCCAATGATGGTTGTTTCGCCAATGACGATGCCCATACCATGGTCGATGAACAACCCTTCTCCGATTTGCGCGCCCGGATGAATTTCAATTCCTGTAAAGAAACGGGAAATCGTAGAGATAAGACGAGCCGTGACAAACCACTGGTGTTTGTAAAAGAAATGGGATACGCGGTGAGCCCAGATGGCATGCAGTCCTGAGTAACACAAGAGGACTTCGGCTGTATTTTTGGCAGCTGGGTCTCTGTCCTTGATGACGCGTATATCGTTGCGAAGTGAATTAAACATGACGACTGGGTCCTCCTAAACAATCTGCTCCTGATAAAATGTATACAAAAAGACCACCGCTCTTGTCAGAGACGGTGGCCCGTGGTTCCACTCTGATTGTATTGCGCCTGCAGCACAATACCTCATCATACCTATAACGGCGGCGTACCGGGACAGCCTACTTTATTTCAACTATCCAGCTCCCAAAGGCATTCCATCATATTCAGCGGCGGTGCGGGCTTTCAGCCGATGACCTGCACTCTCTGTATAGGCTTCTGTATGTGTACTTGTTTTGGTCATTGCTTTTGTCATTGAACACATGATAACTCTTTTGGTATAGTTTTGTCAATAGAAAAAATGAAGAAATTTGACAGATTTCTTCTATATATACTTATATGTGTATCGTGAATTTAAAACGCATAAAAATTCATTACGCGCAGAAGACATCTAATCAATGAAATCGAGGAAAATGATAAGATAAATCATTAAAAAGAATGGGCAAAGCTCTGCCTTACCATCTCTTTTTATCATATCAAATAAAATTAAATGTAATGATAAAAAGGAATGCTTAACGATAACAATTTGTAAAATACTAGGAAAATAGCCAATCGTGATAAATTTCATATTAACTTTACTCATAGTAAAATGTCAATACATGAATTATGGAAAAGTACTATATATGCGTATTCTGTATAGTAATATACTAATGCTTTCATAAATGATATTACATATTTACTAAAGACATCTTGTATAAATTATCTGAGTTGGTATACTAATTTTAGTACTTTAAATAGTATCGCAAGGATTCATAAAAAATTTTTAACTTACATGTAAAGAGGTGTGAAAATGGAAAAAGCAGAATTGTACGAAACGTTCCAAAAGGGATTAACCAGTGTAGCAGGCGAATGTTACCTGGCTAAAAAAGCAGACTTAGGTGCTGCTCTCGTCAAAGTTTTCCAGGAAAAGGACACACAAGATGTCGCGATTGTCGAAACAGCGCTTCTTAAAGAAGCCGGTGTTGTCGATGCCTTAAAAGGAGCTGGCATCAAGGTGGATACGGATCACATCCGCAAAAATGCGCCTGATGATAAAGGCGGTGTAACGGAAGCGGATTATGGTATTGCCAATCTGGGATCGTTAGTTCAGATGAAAGACAATATCGACAACCGTATCGTTGAAACAGTAGCTGATGTATATGTCGGCATTGTCAAATTATCACAGATTGTAGATAATTTTGATACGATGATTGACATCATGGCTGATACCAAACCGTTCCCGAAATTTGCCGGCATTATTACTGGCCCGAGCCGTACTGCCGATATTGAATGCGTTGGTACGGTAGGTGTTCATGGTCCTCGTCAGTATTCGGTAATTGTTGTTGAAGATGAGTAAGGGAGGGAATAGCACATGTCCAATGAATTACTAAAGCAGGAAATTGAACGTGCCATGGATAATGCGCCGCTGCAAAAAGCGTTGAAAAACTTTACGACAGCATATCCGGGAAATCGTGAAAAAGTATATAAGGGATATGACTTCGAAGCACTGCGTGAAAAGGTGCATGAAGTAAAAACATATGCGCGTGAACATTTGGATGAAGTCATGGCAGAATTCATCAAGAATGCAGAAGCAAACGGAGCTCATGTATTTGTTGCTCATTCACCGGAAGAAGCAATGGATTATGCATTGAAACTGGCTAAAGACAATAATGTAAAATTGGCCGTTAAATCCAAATCCATGGCATCTGAAGAAATGCATTTTAACCAGAATTTTGAAAAGAACGGCATTACGGCACAGGAAACGGACTTGGGTGAATTTATCAACTCCATTGCTGGAGATACGCCGTCCCATATGGTTATGCCGGCTATTCATTATTCTAAAGAAGATGTTGCCGATCTCTTTACTTCGTATACGAAAGAAAAAGAAGAACCGATCATTTCCAAAGAAGTTAAAACATCCCGCCGCGTGATGCGTCCGAAATTCCTAGCTGCTGAAATGGGTGTTTCCGGTGCTAACGTAGCTGTTGCCGAAACAGGTACGGTCATTACGATGACAAACGAAGGCAACGGCCGTATGGTTGGTACATTGCCAAAGATGCATTTGTACATCTTCGGGATTGAAAAATTTGTTGCTAAGATGAGCGATATCCGTTACATTTTCAAAGTACTTCCCCGTAACGGCACAGCACAGAATATTACGACGTACTTATCGTTCTATACAGGTGCATCCAGCGTAGTCAGCGATCCGGAAAATGATACAAAAGAACAAAAAGATTTCCATATTATCATTTTGGATACACCGGAACGCCGCAAGATTATGGAAAGCGAAGATTATAAAGACATTTTCTGCTGCATCCGCTGTGCAGCCTGCTTGAATGTATGTCCTGCATTCCGGTTAGTAGGCGGTCATGTATACGGCGGCAGTATTTATACCGGCGGTATTGGTACACTGCTGACATCGTTCCTCAACAGTCGTGAACGTGGTAAAGATATTCAGAATATCTGTCTCCAGTGCGGTACCTGCAACACTGTCTGCGGCGGCAAACTGCCGATTTCCAACATGATTTTGAAACTGCGTACTAAATATGCACAGGAAGACGGTTTGAATCCGGTTCATAAATTCTGCTTGGATACAGTAGCAGACCGTCATTTGTTCCATTCCATGCTCCGTATTGCATCGGTAGCACAAGGCATGATTACGAAAGGACAGCCGATGATTCGTCATCTGCCGATGTTCTTGTCTGGTCTGACAGCCGGCCGCAGTCTCCCAAGCGTAGCTCCGCAGCCGTTCCGTGATGTACTGCCGACGATTAAACAGAACGTGCCGAATCCGAAAGGAAAGATTGCTATCTTTACAGGCTGTCTGCTTGATTTTGTCTATGTTGATATTGCAACCGCTGTTGTCAAAGCACTCAATATGGCCGGATATACAGTAGAAATGCCGCTTGGCCAGGCATGCTGCGGCGCACCGGCAACGTACATGGGCGATGTAGACAATGCGAAAAAAGCTGCTATTATGAATATAGAAGCTATGCATGCAGAAGACTACGACTATGTTGTTTCCGCTTGCCCGACCTGTACGCACGCTCTTCGTGATTATAAAGATATGTTCGAAGACGATCCGGAAATGTACAAGAAAGCTGAAGAATTATGCAATAAGACCTTCGACTTCTCCAAACTGCTGTCGATGCTTGGCGGACTTCCGGATAATGGCGACGGCGTTCCTATGAAAGTTACGTATCATGATTCCTGCCATATGAAACGGTTTATGGGTGTTTACAAAGAACAGCGTGAACTGTTGGAAGGAACTAAAGGCGTTGAATTGATTGAAATGAACAACTGTGATAAATGCTGCGGCTTTGGCGGTTCTTACTCCGTTAAATTCCCAGAAATGTCTGCTCCGATTTTGGAAGAAAAAATCGATAATGTCGTTGCTTCCGGCGCAGATGTTGTCGCAGTGGACTGCCCGGGCTGTCTCTTACAGATTCGCGGCGGACTGGATGCACGCGGCTTAAACAATATCCAGGTTAAACATACAGCTCAAATTTTGGTAGAAAAAAGACCTAACCAGTAACTGCTATGTGGCCGGAAAGGTGCTTATGAATGATTAAACAGATGGTATTAGAAAACAGTGCTCGGAGATTTATGCCGAAGTATTTTGCCAAAGTCAGTGATGAGCAGCTCGTAAAAGTAAAGACATATATAGAGCAATTTACAGCGCATTCTTTTGGAGGCACCAAGACGGGTGCAGTACTGCGTGATGCGACTTCGTCACGAGGCAAAATGATACGGCCCCGTCTGCTGCTTATGGCAGCTGCATATGGCTCTGCAGAGTTGGAAAGAAACGAACGATTGTATCAATTAGCTGCTATCGTTGAAATGACCCATCTCGCTTCACTGATTCATGATGACGTCGTTGATGAAGCACCTTTCCGCCGCGGCAAGCCGTCCATTCAGAGCAAGTATGGCAAAAGCGCAGCTGTATATGCCGGTGATTTTCTTATGAGCCGCATCAGTTATTATTTGATGCAGGAAGGGCTTAACCGAGCAGGTATTGTGCTGACGAAGACCGTAGAAGAAATGTGCGCCGGTGAAATTGGGCAGGCCATGTGCCGATATCGTGAAGATGTGACGATACCAGAGTATCTGCAGAATATTCACGGCAAGACCGTTGCCTTGTTTATGGCGTGCTGCCGTATCGGAGCTATGGAAGGCGGCTGTAGTGAACGAGTGATTTCACTGTTGGAATCCTTTGGCGAATGCTTGGGGTACATGTTCCAAATGCGGGACGATTTGCTTGATTTCTCAGACAGCGTACTCATTGGAAAAAGTGCCCACCAGGATTTCAAAGAAGGAATTTACACCCTGCCGGTTTTGGTTGCGCTGCAGCAGCCTGGCGGCAGAGAGGCTTTGAAACCTTTTATGCAGCGCAGTGCAGAAGGTACGCTCAGTGCGAAGGATATTCATCAAATGGAAGATATCGTAGAATCACTGGGCGGCATGGACGGCGCCTGGCAGCAGATTCATGCGTATCAGAGCAAAGCCGAATGGATTTTGCAGGAACTCTCTGATAATGACGTGTCAAGTCAGCTTTTGAAGCTGATTCGCAAGCTGGGGGCAGTCTAATGAAACCATTTCACAGACTGACACCTAGGATGGCCCTGCAGCTGGCAGCGCCGCCGACGTGGGCAGCATCTGTCTATCCGGCAGTCTTTGGAGAGCTGTACTGCCTGTATTACGGGTATCCGATGACCGCTGCGGCAGCAGTCCTGCTGGTATTGGCCTGCGTGTCTATGCAGTCAGCAGTGAATACATTGAACGATTATTTTGATTTTATAAAAGGTACAGACTGTGCCGATGACTATGTAGAAGTCAGCGATGCGGTATTGGTATATGAACATATCAATCCGAAGCATGTGCTGCTGCTTGGCTTGGCGTATATAGGCCTTGCCGGGCTGCTGGCTTTGCCGGTACTGCTCACTTCCGGGTGGGCACCGCTGGTCATCGGGGGCATAGGCAGTCTTGTCGTATGGGCATATTCCGGCGGCGCTGTACCTATTTCGTATGTACCTATTGGCGAATTCGTTTCCGGATTTGTAATGGGCGGTTTGATTCCTATGGGGATTGTAGCAGCCGTGAGCAACCAATTTGATTTTGGTGTCCTGCTGCGGGCGATTCCGCTGATTATCGGCATTGGCTTGATTATGATGACGAACAATACCTGCGATATCGAAAAAGACAGGAAAGCAGGGCGGCACACGTTGCCGGCTATTGTTGGTCATCGTAACGCCGTGCGGATATACCGCTGTACCGTATGGGTTTGGGTGCTGGCAATCAGCATACTGCCTGTATGGTATGTCGGAGTTTGGGGACTGGTCAGTCCTGTGTGTCTTGCGTTGGCTGCAAGAAGCGCTTTTGTCTGGCTGCTTCATTCACCATTGACGGCACCCGTACGGGTAGCGCAGATGAAAGGTGTTGTAAAAGCGAATATAGCAGGAAATGGCGCGTATTTGCTGGCCTGGGCTGTCGCGCTGCTGAAGGGCGGTGCTTGAAATGGCTGATAATTCAAAACGAGAAAAAGTATATCATGTATTCCAAGAGATTTCCTGTTCGTATGATAAAGCCAATGAGCGCATTAGTTTAGGATGGGAAGGACGTTGGAAAAAGGAGCTCGTACAGGAAGTATCTGCTAAGACAGCGCAGGGAGCCAGTGTATTGGATGTTTGCTGCGGTACCGGAGATATAGCTGTTGCTTTGGCGCAGTCCCGCAGTACGATTCACGTTGTGGGCCTAGACTTTTCTCCGGCAATGCTGGAGGCAGCTAACAAAAAGAGCCGTCATCTGGCCAATGTATCTTGGCAGCTGGGCGATGCGATGCAACTGCCTTTTGCGGACAATACATTTGCTGCTGCATGCATTTCCTTTGGACTTCGCAACACAGCCGATTATCTGAAAGTGCTGCAGGAGATGAGACGGGTAGTCAAACCGGGAGGATGGGTGTACTGCCTAGATTCCTTTGTTCCTGATTCTCCGTGGATACGGCCGTTTTATGCATTGTATTTCCGAGGCATTATGCCGATTTTAGGTGGAGGCTTTCATCATCGTAAAGAATACGTATGGCTGTGGCAGTCTACGAAAGAATTTTTGCGAAAGAAAGAGCTGCTGAACTTGTTCGGTAAAGCAGGCTTGGTAGAACGAGCACTGAAAAGTTATATGTTTGGGGCCTGTGTGCTTCATAAAGGAAGAAAGCCAATAGGCGATAGATAGCAATATACGATAATAATACGTTACGATACAACTAACGGTTACTGGATAGATTCAGAATACCAACCGTATGGTTAAGGAGGGTAAGAACATGAGTAGTGAAGAAAAATTTGATGCCATCGTAGTTGGCGGCGGTTTGGCTGGTTCTGCAGCAGCCCTGACAATGGCTAGAGCAGGACTGGATGTCATGTTGGTGGAGCGCGGTAAGTTCTGCGGTTCCAAAAACTCCAGCGGCGGCCGTATTTATGGTCACAGCTTGGAAAAATTAATCCCTAACTTTGCAGAAGAAGCTCCGATTGAACGTAAAATTACGCAGGAACGGTTGTCTTTGATGACAGAAGCAGGAGCACTCAGTTTCCAATACAGCTCTGATAAACTGCAGAATTTGAAATATCCATCGTACTCTGTATTACGGTCTAAATTTGATAAATGGCTGGCTGACAAAGCAGAAGAAGCAGGCGTAATGCTGACAGAAGGCTTCCTCGTAGATGAAGTAGTCGTTGAAGACGGCAAAGTTGTCGGTGTTATGTGTGCCGGCGAAGAATTTGATGCAGATGTAGTCATTTTGGCAGACGGCGTCAATTCACTCTTGGCACAGCAGCTGGGCATGAAGCAGGAATTAGATCCCAAAGATGTTGCTGTTGGCGTCAAAGAAGTTATTGAACTGGGCGAAGACGTTATTAACGAACGGTTTGGCCTTTCCGGCAGCGATGGGGCAGCTTGGATGATTGCCGGCGATCCGACAGGCGGTAACCTTGGCGGCGGTTTTATTTATACGAATAAAGATACGCTGTCCTTAGGTATTGTTACGACAATCAGTGATATTGGCCGTGTCGATGTCAGTGTACCGGATATGGTAGAACGGATGAAAGCCCATCCATCTATCGCGCCGTTTGTCAAAGGCGGCAAATTGAAAGAATATTCTGCACACCTTGTTACAGAAGGCGGCTTGAAAATGATGCCGGAACTCGTTCGTGACGGCGTTATCCTGGCCGGTGATGCAGCTGCGATGGTTGTCAACCTGGGATACACAGTTCGCGGTATGGATCTGGCTATTGAATCCGGTCGTCTTGCCGGCGAAGCGGTTATCAAAGCGAAAGCACGGGAAGATTTTTCCGCAGCCAGCCTGTCCTGCTACAAACAGATGCTGGATGAAAGCTTCATCATGAAACTGATGAAACAGTATCAGAACTTGCCGGGTCTCTTGGAAGATCATATTATCTTTAATGATGTACCGAAGATGGCTGATGAATTTGCAGGCATGGTTTATAAAGTAGACGGCAGCGCACCGGTTGCTTTGCCGATGATTGCCTTGACGGTTCTTGCCAATAACGGCGGCCTGAATGGACTCTTTGGATTAGGTAAGAAAGCTTGGGAGGCGATGTAACATGGCAAAGATGAGCGTAGACGATAAACTGGGTGTCGTAAAGTTCGTGACAGACGAACACGAATCCCATATTCAGATTAATGAAGATTACCATGATGAAGCAGAAATCAAACGTTTGGTCATGGCTTGCCCGGCAGAACTATACAAATACACAGACGGACAGCTTGTATTCAATCATGAAGGCTGTCTGGAATGCGGCACGTGCCGCGTTATTTCCGGCGGCAAGGGGGTTAAGAGCTGGAAACATCCTAAAGGTGCTATGGGCGTAGAATATCATCAGGGCTGATTGATAATATAAAGAAAAACCTGTTTCCTATCTTGGCATAGGTAAGCAGGTTTTTCTCTGTATCATGCCGTTATCCGTATAGTAAAAATTTAATTTTGTTCAATTTTAATCGAAATATGGATTTACTTTTCGTACTAATATGGTAATATATTATATGTAGAAGAGATCATCTACAACAGTTGAAGATTTAAGTTGTTCATATACCCCTCGAACACCCCTATCTTATTTCTTCGACGATTTAAGATATTATCTTCCCCCGATGGTATCTTAAGACATGGGAAAGAGTCGGCTCCCCTCGCTGGCTCTTTTCTTTTTTTAAATAAAATCATAAATTTTTTATAAAGCACGCGAAGGCAGTAAATACCTATATCCGTACTCAATCGGTATTCATTGACATTTTTAGATATTCGTGTAATAATGGGAAAGACGTGGGGAGTTAGTCCCCGGAAAGATATATGGTTGGAGGTGAAAAACATGCATGTTATTTCTGATGAATGCGTAAAATGCGGTGCTTGCGCAGGCTCCTGTCCTGTTGGCGCTATCGAAGAAGGCGACGCTAAATACGTTGTAACTGATTCCTGCATCGATTGCGGCTCTTGCGAATCCGTATGTCCTACAGGTGCTATTTCTGCTGAATAATAGCACATTAAGTCATAAGATAAAAAAGGAGACATCTATATGTCTCCTTTTTTATTTGAATTTTGCCGTGTTATGTGATACGATAACTTTGTTATTTATGATATAAATTATATACACAAATCTAGGTGTATCAGGAGGTTTTTGTGCAAGTTGTATGGATAGCGTTGCTTACCATACTCCTGGATCAAGGCAGTAAAATGGCCATTCAGGAATGGATGATGCTTCATGAATCGATTCCGGTTATTCCGGGCTTTTTTCATATTACATATATTTTAAACCGCGGCGCGGCGTTTGGTATTTTAGAAAATCAGCGTTGGCTGTTTTTATGTATTGCAGTACTGCTGCTGGGGCTGTATGGATTTTTTCATAAAAAACTGCCGTCTCATTGGCTTGTGCAGATGGGGACGGGGATGCTGCTGGGCGGTGCTGTTGGTAATGCACTGGACCGGGGTGTACGCGGCGCTGTCATTGATTTTTTTGATTTTAGAGTTTGGCCTGTTTTTAATATTGCGGATATTGGTATTGTTGTCGGCGTATGCCTGTTGTTATGGTACAGCTGGACGCATATATCAGATAAATGAGGGTATACGGTATGAATGAAAAAGAGTGGCATGTGACAGAAGAATATATAGGAACGCGGTTGGACGTGTATATAGTAAAAATGCTGGATTTGTCGAGAAGTTTTGCGCAGCAAATCGTACAGCAGGGCGATGTATTGGTAAATGGAAAAGAAGCCAAGGCCAATCGCCGTTTAAAAATCAATGACTGTGTACACGTACAGTTTCAGCAGCCGACAGAAGAAGTAAAAGCGGAAGCGGAAAATATTCCTCTCGATGTCATTTATGAAGACAAAGATATTATTGTCATTAATAAAGCGCGGGGCATGGTAGTGCATCCTGCGGCAGGCAATCCAAATGGGACGCTGGTTAATGCGCTGCTGTATCACTGCAAAGGAGAATTGTCTGGGATTAATGGCATTATTCGACCGGGAATTGTCCATCGGCTGGATAAAGACACTTCCGGTGTCATGGTAGCCGCCAAGACCGACGAAGCGCACCGCGGGTTAGCTGCCCAAATCAAAGCGCATACAGCGCGGCGGACGTACTGGGCGCTGGTACATGGAAATATTACGGAAGACAGAGGCATTGTCGATGCTCCTATTGGCCGTCATGCCAAAGACCGTATCAAAATGGCGGTGACGTTTAAAGGCGGCCGCAACGCTGTGACGCATTTCCGCGTTGTCAAACGTTACGGGATGTATACTTGGATTGAATGCAAGCTGGAAACGGGACGGACGCATCAAATTCGCGTTCATATGGCTTATATTAATCATCCTGTGGTCAATGACCCATTGTACGGATATAAAAAAGATGATTTCCCGATTGCAGGGCAGGCCCTTCATTCACACTGCCTGGATTTAGTACATCCCATTACTGGAGAAGCCATGCATTTTGAAGCACCGGCGCCCGATGATTTTTTAGCTTGTTTGCAGCAGGCTGAAGAACGCCGTTAAGCGAGGTATATGCCATGTGGAAAGAAAAAAATGTATTGATGGATGAAAAGGCAATCAGCCGGGCTATTCGCCGTATTGCCCATGAAATTATTGAACGCAATAAAGGATTGGATAACACGGTTCTTGTTGGCATTCATACGCGCGGTGTGCCGATGGCTAAACGGCTGGCTGCAGAACTTACGGCGATTGAAGGCTGTGATCTGCCGGTCTATGATTTGGATATATCTGCGTACCGTGATGATGGAAAGAAAAGCCATATCAATACGGTAGGCAGTGAAGACCGGGCATTTGATGCCGATGGCAAAATCGTCATTTTAGTAGATGATGTCTTGTTTACCGGGCGGACAGTTCGTTCAGCACTCAATGCCATTATGGCACTGGGGCGGCCGCGGTTTATTGAATTAGCCGTTCTTGTGGACAGAGGCCACCGAGAACTGCCGATTCGGGCAGATTACGTAGGAAAAAACGTTCCGACATCCCGACGGGAAGATATTTCTGTCCAGCTTCGCGAAATAGACGGCACAGAACGGGTCGTCCTGCGGGAAGAAATAGAATAATATACAGGCAGCAGCAATCCCTTCCCAGACGACAGAAGGGATTTTTCTATATGCCAAATACAAATAGGAAAGGATGGCAGCGATGTCACGAACTATACATATGCTGGGTACAGGCAATGCGATGGTGACGCAGTGTTATAATACCTGTTTTTTAATTCATACAGACGGCGGCTGGTTTTTAACTGACGCTGGAGGCGGCAATACTATTTTGCGCGGCTTGGAAGAAGCCGGCGTGCAGTATGCAGCATTTCATCATATGTTTGTTACCCATGGTCATACCGACCATGTTTTGGGTGTTGTCTGGGTGATTCGCAAAATCGCATCTCTCATGGCAGCAGGACACTATGAAGGGGAGTTTTATATTTACTGCCATGATGAAGTTAAACATATGCTTCTCGTCATGTGTGAAATGATGCTCAAGAAAAAAGATTTTTCTTATATTGGCACGCGCATTCATTTGGATGTTATGCAGGACGGAGAAAGCCGAACTTTTTTGGATATGACGTTGACTGCTTTTGATATTGCTTCTACAAAGGCCAAGCAGTTTGGCTATGAAATTCGATTTTCTGACGGGATGCGGCTGACGTGTCTGGGCGATGAACCCTATAACGAACGATACTGTCCCTATGCCTGGCAGACCGATTGGCTGCTTGAAGAAGCGTTTTGCCTGTATGGGCAAAAAGACGTATTTCATCCGTATGAAAAACATCACAGTACCGTCAAAGATGCAGCAGAAACAGCAGCACAGCTGCAGGCCAAGCATGTTATTTTATACCATACGGAAGATAAGACGCTGCCGACGAGAAAAGAGCAGTATACGAAAGAAGCGTCAGCATATTATGCAGGCGATATTCACGTGCCCGATGATGGAGAATCTATCGTGCTTTGCCCATAAAGCGGTATATTTTCTTAGCCGAAGACTTGACTTGGAGGATGCTATAAGGCCTATACTAACAGATAATACTACAGAAAAAGGGAGATATCGATATGCTGCGATGGTTGGGAAAAGGATGTGTTTTCTTGCTGGTTTTGGCACTGGCTGCAGGCTGCATTATTGGCAATATGGCATTTGAAGAATTTCGTGCAGCGCCATGGGATACGGTGCTAGGCATTGAAAACCACAGTCATGATGTCAAACATATGCGGCAATTGGAAAAAGAACGAGATTGGGAACCTGTCCGTGTCAATGGTCTGGACGGTACCATTTTGCGGGGAACGTATATTGCTGATAAACGCGGCTCCCATCAAACAGTTATCCTTTTACACGGCCTGTATCAAAATCGGGCCATGTGTCTTCCTTACGTGTCGATATACCGGAAGTTGGGATATAATGTCCTGTTGATTGATTTGCGAGGCCACGGCGAAAGCGGCGGCGAGCATACAGACTGGGGATTGAGTGAAATAGACGATTTGACCCAATGGATACAGTGGCTGCATGAACGGGATGGCAGTATGAAAATCGGAATGCATGGCATTTCCTTAGGAGCAGCTATGGCATTGTTGTATGCCGGTAGTGAACGGGGCAGTTCATTATCTTTTGTCGTGGCTGATAGTTCGTATGGAAATATTATCGCCTTGGGCCGGGAAAAATTACGGCAGACCGTACAGGATGAACGGGTTGTATGGGGATATAATATTCTTGACCCATTTTTTCAAGCGGCAATGCTGTTTCATACCCATAAATTAGTTGCCAATATTGAACCGGGCCAGGCAGTTCAGTTTGTTAAAGCACCTATATTATTTTTGCATGGCGGTAAAGACAAACTAGTCCCGGTTCAAACCGCACAAAATTTGTATGAACATTGCGGTAGTCAGGATAAACATATCTATATCTTCACCAATTCACCCCATGCCGTTGGTATTGAAACAGATACGGATGCATATCAGCGTGTTGTTACCCGTTTTTTACGAAATCGTCATGTCCAATCAGAATAGCGTATTGCCTTGACGTAATATAAGAATGTGCTATGATTAAACACGGAAATACATAATGTACTATACATAAAAATAAATACAATATATAGTATATATAAACGGAGGCTCTAACATGAATGAGGCTGAATGGCTGGGAAAAGACAACCAGCTCGGCATGGATATTTGGAACAATAAATACTGCAGTAACGGAGAAACATTTGACCATTGGATTGGCCGAGTAAGCGGGCACGATACAGAAGCAGCAAAACTGATTCGGGAAAAGAAGTTTTTGTTTGGCGGACGTATTTTAGCGAATCGGGGATTAGAATATGAAGGAAAAAAAATTACCTTATCCAACTGTTATGTTATTACGCCGCCGGAAGACAATATTGAAAGCATTTTTGACCGGGCAGGCAAATTAGCACGCACGTATAGCTATGGCGGTGGCTGTGGCATTGATATATCGAAATTAAGTCCGAAAGGAGCTCGCATTAATAATGCGGCCAAAGAAACGAGCGGGTCAATTTCATTTATGACATTGTACTCTCTGGTAACGGAATTGATTGGACAAAATGGCCGACGCGGTGCCCTGATGATTTCGATTGACTGTTCTCATCCGGATGTGTTGGACTTTATCAAATTGAAAACAGATTTGAACAAAGTAACCAAAGCCAATATTTCTATTCGCTTGAGCAACGAATTTATGGAAGCAGTGAAACATCGTCAGCAGTTTCGTCTGCATTATACGCGTAAGGAAACAGGTCAGGTGATAGAAAGTTTGGTGAATGCAGCTGATGTATTTCACCTTGTTGCAGAAACGAACTGGGATTATGGTGAACCGGGCGCTTTATTTTGGGATCGTATTTCTTCATGGAATTTGTTGGCAAATACGAAAGAATTTTCCTTTTCCGGCGTCAATCCGTGCGCGGAAGAACCCTTGCCGGCTGGAGGTTCCTGTTTGCTCGGCAGCATGAATTTGGCTAATTTTGTGCAGCAGCCATGTACAGCGCAGGCCGCATTTGATATGGATGATTTTAAACGATGCGTTACCGTGGCTGTTCGAGCACTGAATGATGTGCTGGATGAAGGGGTACCGCTTCATCCGCTCAAAGAACAGCGTGATTCTGTACAGGCTTGGCGGCAAATCGGGTTAGGCATTATGGGTCTTGGCGATATGCTGATTAAACTGGGCATTACCTATGGCAGTGAAAAAGCCGTTAAACTGTGCCATCAAATTGGGTTTGCTATGGCTGATACGGCAATTGCAGCCTCAGCCATGTTAGCGTCAGAACGAGGTGCGTTCGCCAATTGTCATGTCGATGAAATCATGGCAACGCCGTATTTTAAAGCCAATACAACGGAAAAAACAGCGAACCTTGTTAAACAATACGGTTTACGAAATTCCCAATTATTGACTATTGCACCGACAGGAACGTTGTCTACGATGCTGGGAATATCCGGCGGTATTGAACCGATTTATGCTAATTTCTATGAACGAAAAACAGAATCACTCCATGGTACTGATGTATATTACAAAGTTTATACGCCGATTGTTGAAGCCTATATGAAGGCACACGGTATTAAGGATGATGCAAGCTTACCGCCATATTTTGTGACAGCTTTAACGTTGGATTACCATCAGCGAATTGCGATGCAGTCAGCATGGCAGCAGCATATTGATGCGTCTATTAGCTCTACAGTCAATGTTCCCAATAGTTTTACTGTAGAAGATACGGAAAAATTATATATGCTGGCCTACGAAAAGGGCTGTAAAGGGTTGACGTTGTTCCGTGATGGTTGTAAGCGTGCCGGCATTTTAACGACACACGTGGAAGAAAAGACAGTACCCACTGCCGGTGAAGGACTGGAACGGGGAGAAATTGTTTCTATTGATGATAATGTTATTGGTAAGAAACGAAAATTGATTACGGGATGCGGCAGTTTGCATTGTATGGCATTTTTTGATCCGGAAACGGGAGCTTTACTGGAAACGTATTTAAGCAAAGGCTCAACAGGTGGCTGCAATAATTTTATGATTGGCTTATCACGTATGATATCCATTAGCGCTCGGGCGGGACTTGATATTTATACTATTGTGGATCAGCTCAATTCGACAGGAAATTGTCCATCTTATTCCGTGCGGCGGGCTACACGGGGAGATACGAGTAAAGGATCTTGCTGTCCCATGGCTGTAGGCAACGCACTTCTAGATATGTACACAGAAGTACAGGAAGAGCTGAAACAGGTTTCATCTGTCGCCAATGGAAATCCTCCTGTAAAAAAAATGCCTGCCTATCCTAAGGCAGATAAAAAAGTAACGGCCGATTCTATGTTTTGTCCGCAGTGCGGCGAACCGCTGGTATTTGAAGGCGGTTGTAATACGTGTAAAAATTGCGGATGGAGCAAATGCAATTAAAAGGCATAAAATGATATATGTACGGCTATGAATATGTCTTGACATATTGGACAAACGTGTTTATAATAAACTCAATATTTTAAAGGCGATGAAAGAGAAGCAACTTATGGTTGTCTTTGCAGAGAGCTGCCGGACGGTGTGAGGCAGTAGGACAGTAAGGCGTTCCGCTCTGGAGCTGCAAATGATGAATTTGACGGGTACGCCCGGTATAGCGGTACAAGTTGGCCGAAAGGCAAGTTGGGTGGCAACGCGGGAATATACTCTCGTCCCTTTAGGGGACGGGAGTTTTTTTATTTTATTGATTTTTTTAGCAAGAGAGCTTTCCCTGCGGCTCCTTGGTGAGTGAGAGGTGTAACGTATGAAACGAGTGTACAACTTTAATGCAGGCCCATCAGCTATGCCGCTGGAAGTGCTGCAGGAAGTTCAGCGTGAATTTTTGGATTTCAATCATACGGGAATGAGTATTGTTGAAATTAGTCACCGCAGTGCTGCTTATCAGGAAATGCAGGATGATACCGTAGCGACATTGAAAAAACTCCTGCAGGTGCCGGAAGGCTATCATGTTGTCTTTATACAAGGCGGCGGCAGTATGCAGTTTGTCATGCATGCGGCAAACTTCCTGAAGAAAAAAGGCGGGTATATCAATACAGGTGTTTGGTCTGACAAAGCGATGAAAGCGGCGCAGTTTTTTGGAGAAACCTATGAAATTGCATCGAGCAAAGCAGATCATTTTACGTATATACCAGCCAAAGAGGATTTTGTCGTGCAGCCGGATACGGATTATGTATACATGACGTCTAATAATACGATTCACGGCACAGAATGGCAGACATTTCCTAATTTTGATATTCCAGTCATTTGTGATATGTCCAGTGATTTTTTGAGTCGGCCTGTAGATGTACGGCAGTTTGACCTCATCTATGCCGGTGCGCAGAAAAATGTTGGGCCTGCCGGTGTCGTCATAGCGATTATCAAAGACGAATTTTTGAAGAACGCCAACGATAACCTGCCGCTGATGCTGCAGTACAAGACCTTTGTGGACCATGATTCGACGTACAACACGCCACCGGTATTTGATATTTATTTTGTCAATAAAGTAGCGCATTGGCTTGATGACCATGGCGGTTTGACAGCCATGCATCGCCGCAATCAAGTCAAAGCCGATATGATTTACAGCGTCATTGACGAAAGCCAAGGTTTTTATAAAGGACATGCTAGAAAAGATTCACGCAGTCTGATGAACGTGACATTCAATCTGGCGACGCCGGAACTGGAAAAAGAATTTGTCACGCAGGCAGCGGCGCAGGACTTGATTGGCGTCAAAGGCCACCGGTCTATCGGCGGCTGCCGGGCTTCTTTGTATAATGCAGTCACTGAAGAAGGGTGCGCAGCATTGGCAGCATTTATGAAAGCGTTTCAAAAACAACATTAAATTATAAAATTAACGACAGCTGCAAAGGTCGATATGTGCGGCTAAGGCAGCTGGAAAATATAGTATACAGGTAAACGTGACAGCGTTTAGGGGGAATTTAAGATGAAAATTTTAGTTAGCGATGACGTATCGGTTAAAGGTGTAGAATTATTGCGGAAGCACGGTTATGAAGTCGATGTGAAGAAAAATTTGGATGAAGCCGGATTAGTTGCCTGCATTGGCGAATATGACGGGCTGATTACCCGTTCCATGACGCACGTAACCGAAAAAGTTATTGATGCAGCCAAGAAATTGAAAGTTGTCGGCCGGGCCGGTGTCGGCGTAGACAGCATTGATATCAAAAAAGCAACGGAACGAGGCATTGTCGTCGTCAATACACCGACAGCCAATACGATGGCTGCAACGGAACATACTTGTGCCATGATTATGGCCATTACCCGCCATATTCCGCAGGCTCACAATTCTTTGATGGCCGGTGAATGGGACCGCAGCCGGTTTACAGGTATTCAGCTCAAAGACAAAACAATCGGCATTATCGGTGTCGGCCGTATTGGTTCGCGGATTGCCAAACGCATGCAGGCTATGGAAATGAAAACCATCGGCTACGACCCGTACATTCCGGAAGAACGGTTTAAACAGCTTGGCGTAGAATCCGTTGATTTGGATACCTTGCTGAAAACATCGGATTATATTACGATGCATACGCCGCTGACGAAAGAAACACGCGGCATGATTGGCAAAGAAGAAATTGCTAAAATGAAAGACGGCGTTCGTGTCATCAACGTATCCCGCGGTGCTGTACTTGATATTCAAGCATTGGCAGAGGCCTTGAAAAACGGCCATGTAGCCGGTGCAGCCATTGATGTATTCCCGACAGAACCGCTTACCAAGGAAATCAACCCGTTTATTGGCCTGGATAATGTTGTTATTACGCCGCACCTTGGTGCATCGACGGTAGAAGCGCAAATCGGCGTATCCGTAGACGTTGCCGAAGGCGTTATGGCCGCACTCAACGGCGAACCGGTTCCGACGGCTGTCAACATGGCACCTATTCCGCAAAATGTATACAATGTTATTCATCCGTATTTCGATTTGATGGAACGCATGGGGAACTTGGGCGTATATTTGGCTGATGCACCGATGAGAGAAATTCAGGTTGAATATACTGGAGAACTGGCCGACACAGAAACGCGGCTTTTGACAACAGCCGTCCTCAAAGGGGCTCTCAATCCGATTCTTCAAGATTCGGTCAATTTTGTCAATGCCAGTGAAGTTGCCAAATCCCGCCACATTGCTGTCAAAGAAATCAAATCGCATGACAGCGGCACTTTTGTCGATGCTGTAACAGTACGCATCAAAACATCGAAAGGCGAACATTCTTTAGTAGGCATGCTCTTTAACAAGACAGAAGCTAAAATCGTTCAGATTGATGAATACCGTGTAGACTTTACGCCGGAAGGCTATCTCCTCTTGGCCCCGCATGTAGACCAGCCGAATATGATTGGCCAGATTTCTACGATTTTGGGACAGGCCCATATCAATATTACGGGCATGCAGGTCGGCCGGATGACGAAGACGGGCAACAATATCATGGCAATTGCTGTACAAGACGATATTCCCAATGATATTATGCTCAAGCTCCGTTCTATCAACGGCATTATCGATATGAAACTGATTCACTGCGACATTCACTAACAGGAGGTAACGATGGTACGGATTATACTCATTCGCCACGGCGAAACACAGTGGAACATAGAAGGACGATATCAGGGACAGGAAGATACGCATCTGAGTGAACGAGGCCTGCAGCAGGGACACTTAGTAGCAGAAGGACTGAAGGATACGCCGATTGATGTGGCGATTTCCAGCCCGTTGGAACGGTCGTATATGACGTGCTCGTTTTGTGCCCAGCTCCACCATATTCCCATTGCCAAAGATGACAGGCTGCTGGAAATCAATCACGGCGACTGGGAAGGAAAACTGGCCGATGAAATTGAAGCGGCCTACCCGGAAGCCTTTCACCAATGGCATACGCAGCCGCATCTCGTGCAGATGCCCGGCAAAGGCGGAGAATCGCTGGAAGATGTCCGCCGCCGTGCCCGCGCGGCGTTTGATGAATACGCGCAGAAATATGACGGCAAAACGGTCTTGGTAGCGGCCCATGATGCTGTCAACAAAGCTGTTATTTGTGATGTCTTAGGGCTGGATATGAGCCATTTTTGGCAAATCAAGCAGGACAACACCTGCATCAATGTCTTGGAATGCCAAAACGGCGTATGGCGTCTTGTCTTGCTCAACTCTACAAATCATATGGGGTATTTGTTCAGTGGTATTGAACAAAAGGGACTATAAAGAGTATAATACATAGTAGCTTATCTAAAAATAGACTGTTGAGGAAGGAAGAAAATCATGTTAGATACCAAATTTATTCGTGAACATGCAGAAGAAGTAAAAGCTAATATTAAGAATCGTCATGCCAAAGACGTAGACGTAGATAAATTCGTCGCGCTGGACAGCAAACGGCGTGAACTCCTGCAAAAAGTAGAAGCCATGAAAAGTGAACGCAATACTGTAACGCAGGAAATCAGTCAATTAAAACGTAATAAAGAAAATGCAGACGAAAAAATCGCTGCCATGAAAAAATTAGGCGGTGATATTGCTGTATTGGATAAAGAAGTCAAAGAAGTAGAAAAAGACATGCTCGCTATGCAGCTGATGATTCCGAACATGTGCCATCCTTCTGTTCCTATTGGCAATGATGACAGCGACAATCCGGAAGTCCGCAAATGGGGCGAACCGACGAAGTTTGATTTCCAGCCGCTCAATCATTGGGATGTAGGCGAAAAATTGGGTATCCTCGATGCAGAACGGGCTGCTAAAGTTACCGGTGCCCGCTTCTATTACTATATCGGCCTGGGTGCCCGCTTGGAACGTGCCGTATACAACTTCATGCTGGATCAGCATACACAGAAAGACGGCTATACAGAAGTCATTCCGCCGTATATTGTCAATCGCGATTCCATGACTGGCACGGGCCAGCTGCCTAAATTTTATGAAGACATGTATCGTCTGAATGTAGAAGGCGAAGAAATGTATATGATTCCGACAGCGGAAGTTCCTCTTACAAACTACTACCGCGGCGAAATTATCGACGGTGCCAAACTGCCGATATACTTTACGGCGATGACGCCGTGTTTCCGTGCTGAAGCCGGTTCTGCCGGCCGTGATACACGAGGCCTGATTCGTCAGCATCAGTTCCACAAAGTCGAAATGGTCAAATATGTAGCACCGGAAACCAGTTATGATGAATTGGATAAATTGACGAATAATGCTGAAGATATTTTGAAAGCACTCGGCCTGCCGTATCATGTAGTCTGCCTTTGCACAGGTGATATCGGCTTCTCTGCTGCCAAGACCTTTGATGTCGAAGTATGGTTCCCGGCACAGGGCAAATACCGTGAAATTTCTTCCTGCTCCAATACAGAAGATTTCCAGGCACGCCGTGCCAACATCCGCTTCCGCCGTGATACGAAATCCAAACCGGAATACGTTCATACATTGAATGGTTCAGGTCTTGCTGTAGGCCGTACGGTTGCGGCTATTTTGGAAAACTACCAGCAGGCAGACGGTTCTGTCGTCATCCCGGAAGTTCTCCGTCCGTATATGGGCTGCGATGTCATTACTAAACAAAAATAAATGTGTCTTGTTTGAATCACATAGCAATTATACTAAAAAGGCGTGCTGAGGCACGTCTTTTTAATATATTCTTTTTAGTATACTCTTTTAGTTTTTCTTCTTTTATGGTACAATGACTTGATAGTAAATATACTAACAATGGGCAAGGTAGGCCTTGTCTTTCGCTTTATGCTATATATATCATAACTACTACTCGAATTTATTAGGAGGCACCAGAATTGGAGAAACTTGTTATTCATGGTGGAAAGCCCTTGCAGGGCACGGTTCGTATCAGCGGGGCTAAAAATGCGGTCCTGCCGATTATTGTCGCATCCATGCTGGGAACGACAAAAAGCACATTGACAGAAATTCCGAAATTGGATGATGTTCACACGGTTTGTGATGTTATTCAGTCTCTTGGCGTGCATATAGAAAATCCGCAAAAAGGTGTGTTAGAAATTGACGCAAGTCATTTAGATTCTACGTCTGCGCCGTATGATTTGGTTCGCCGCATGCGGGCATCTTTTCTCGTTATGGGTCCGCTGCTGGCGCGGAAGGGAAAAGCACAGATTTCACTGCCTGGCGGCTGCTCTATCGGCGCGCGGCCTATTGATTTGCATTTAAAGGCATTTGAAGCGATGGGGGCCGTTATCAACTTGGAAAACGGTGATATTGAAGCGCATGTTCCCAACGGATTAAAAGGAGCGCAGATTTATCTTGATTTTCCTAGTGTCGGCGCGACAGAAAACATTTTGATGGCTGCTTCTTTGGCTGAAGGCAAAACAGTATTGCAAAATGCGGCAGAAGAACCGGAAATCGTTGATTTGGCGACGTACCTCAACAGTATGGGTGCCAATATCCGCGGCGCCGGGACCAATGTCATTCGCATTGAAGGCGTAAAGGAACTGCACGGTGCCAATCATTCCGTTATTCCTGACCGTATTGAAGCCGGCACGTTTATGGTCGGCGCAGCTATGACGCAGGGCAATGTATTTGTTGAAAATGCGCTGTCAGAACATTTGAAGCCGCTCATTGCCAAATTGAAAGAAGTAGGCGCTGAAGTACAGGAAGAAATAGACGGCATACGCGTTATTGGGCATAAACCGCTTAAACCGGCAGATATTAAGACATTGCCGTATCCAGGCTTCCCGACTGATATGCAGGCGCAGTTTATGGCCTTGACGACGATTTGTGAAGGCACGAGCGTTATTACTGAAACCGTATTTGAAAACCGCTTCATGCATGTCGATGAATTTAAGCGGATGGGCGCTAAAATCCGCATTGAAGGCCGGAGTGCCATCGTGGAAGGGGTTCCTAAGCTGAAAGGGGCCGATGTCAATGCGACAGACCTTCGTGCCGGTGCGGCACTGGTCATGGCAGGTCTTGTCGCTGAAGGCGAAACGCGGGTCGGCTATTTGTATCACATTGACCGCGGCTATGATAATCTCGTATTCAAATTGCAAAGGCTAGGTGCTGACATTGTTCGGGTCAATATTGACGAAGAAGAAAACTAAGAAAAAAGAACGGCATACTAAAAAATCTCATTCTTTTTTTCTGGCAAATTGGCTGGGCAGTGACATTGCCATTGATTTAGGGACGGCAAACATTATCGTTTATGTCAAAAAACGAGGAATTGTCGTCAATGAACCGGCTGTGATTGCTGTCGATAAAAATACGAATAAAGTCATTGCGATTGGCAAAGAAGCGCATGCCATGCTGGAACGAACACCGGAACATATTGATGCATACCATCCCATGCAGAACGGCGTAATTGCCGATTATGATGCGACGGAATATATGCTGCGGTATTTTATCCGCAAAGCGATTGGCAATGCCCTGCTGTTTAAGCCGCGCGTGATTATTTGCGTACCGTCAAGCGTCACCAATGTTGAACGGCGAGCTGTTATGGAAGCGGCGATGCAGGCCGGCGCGCGGAAAACGGTCGTCATGGAAGAACCTTTGGCGGCAGCGATCGGCGCAGGACTGGATATTGCCAGCTCCAACGGTTCCATGATTGTCGATATGGGCGGTGGGACGACAGATGTAGCTGTGCTTAGTTTAAGCGGTATTGTCATTAGTGAATCGCTGCGTATTGGCAGCAATACCTTTGATGAAGCGATTATCACGTATTTGGAAAAAATTAAGCATGTAACGATTGGACGTCATACGGCTGAAGAATTGAAAATATTGATTGGTACGGCCCTTCCCGACGGACGAAACCTAACGGCTGATGTTCGGGGACGAAGCTTAGAAACAGGTCTGCCGACTATTATTGATATAGATTCACAAGAAATCCGCAAAGCGTTGGAAGAACCGATTCAGACGGTACTGCGGACGATTGTTTCCATCTTGGAAAAAACGCCGCCGGAATTGGCTGCTGACATAGCAGATCACGGCATTGTGCTTACAGGCGGCGGCTTGCTTTTGGATGGTTTTGACCAGCTCATATCCCAGACGACAGGCATGGCAGCGTATTTGTGTGATGAACCGCTGCTGTGCGTAGCGAATGGAGCCGGAAAATCTCTAAAAGAAATGGATAGATTAAAAGATAGTTTTGATGACGTATAACTGTACAAAGGAGGAAGCGTTATGAAAAAATTACGTTGTATATTAGCTGTACTTGCCATGACATTCGTAAATATCACCGCCGCGTTTGCAGCCGATGTGTCTTATACATCTGTGTTAAGCGGCAGTGTGGTCAGCGTTTCCTCTGCAGGCACGCCTGTCAAAGCAGGAGACGTGCTGATGACGGTTCAGTCACTGGCTGGCCCGATGCCGGCTGTGCGTGCTGATGCAGACGGTACGGTCAAAACTGTGCTGGTTCAGCCGGGAACGCAGGTGCAGCAGGGCGCTGTTGTCTTGATAGTTGAAGAGAAGTAGGGGAATCGATGTGATGAGTAAGCTGCATGCATTACGGCGTATAGCCGTGCGTACTTGTTTAACAGCTGTTTGCTGCGTCATAACGATGACAGCGTTTGCGCAGGAATTTATGAATGTCAGCGACATTCAAGAGGGCATGACAGGATATGCCAAAACAGTAGTACATGGGAACGAAATTGAAACGTTTCCTGTAAAAATTTTAGGTGTAATGAAAAATCAGGGACCGTCAGGAGACTTGATTCTGGCAGATTTTTCCTGTCCGCTCATTGAACGAACCGGCGGTATTGCCCAGGGTATGAGCGGCAGTCCCGTATATATTGATGGAAAACTGGTTGGGGCGATTGCGTACGGCTGGGGATTCACGCGGTCCCATTTGGGCATGATTACGCCGATTGGCGACATGATTAAGCTGTGGAATGTACCGGCAAAAGAAGAAATTCGGCCGTTTAACGCCAGAGAATCTTCTTTGGTGCCGATTGCTACGCCGTTGATGATGGGCGGATTTGATTCCTTGTCTACTGCCTGGATGCAGTCCAAGCTGCCTCAGTATCACTTTTCACCGGTTGATACGGCATCGGCAGCGACGGATATGACGGCACAGCCGCTGGAAGCCGGCAGTTCCGTAGCCGCTTCTTTGGTTAACGGCGATATGACGATGGGAGCTATTGGCACGGTGACGTACGTAGACGGCGACCGTATCGTAGCGTTTGGCCATCCGTTCCTGAAAAAGGGCAGTATGAATTATTTTATGCATAATGCCTATATTTTTACGATAGTCAACAACATGTCCAGTTCCTTTAAACTCGGTTCTATCGGCGCGGAAATCGGCAAAATCAGCCAGGACCGCGGCGCAGGCATTGCCGGACGCTACAATTATCTGGCACTGGGCATACCGGTCATTATTAAGGCGCATGATACAGATACGGGCATCGATATGCTCAAACGCGTTAAAATAGTAGAAGATAACGAACTGACACCAGTACTGGCAGCGACGACGGTGTACAACACGGTCAACAAGACAATTGATCGCAGCGGCGGCGGTACGGCAACGCTCCAATATACGATTCGGTCTTCCGACGGCAGAGATAAAGATATTACGCGGCATAACATGTATTATTCAGAAGATAATATTAATGAAAAAAGCATTGATGAATTATATAATGTTCTGGATATACTCAAGCATAATGAATTTATTGATTATCCTGTGCTGGATATTACTATGTCTGTCAATGTTACGCAGGCAAAAAAATCAGCGCGTATTGTAGATGCGACGGCGGCCCCAGTGGTTGTCAGCCCCGGCGATACAGTATATTTCAAAATTAAGCTGCATCCGTACCATGGTGTCGATGAAGTCAAGACCATGAGCTTTACCGTTCCTAAAAAGCAGCCTATCGGCAATATGGTTTTGGAAGTCCGCGGCGGCGGCGTGATTCCTCTGCCGTACTTGATTGAAAAACAGCGATATAATTTAACGGATGAAATCTTGGAACGGCTGCGCCATTATAAAGATTTTGCTGAATTGAAGAAAGAAATCGAAGGGGAAGATGCCAATAATGATTTGGTGATTGAAATCTTAGACCAGAATGTCAGCATGATTAATGATGGAAGCGCTAAAACTAAGAAAGTAAAAATCCGCGGCAAAGAACCGGATACGGGCAGCAAGGATATTCTCAAGCCGGATAAACGGTCTTTGAACGAAGATGCCAAGAAAGAGGCAAAATCGTCGATTGCGACACCGTATATTGTCAAGGGAGACGGACAGATTACCATTAAAGTTGTTCCGCCGGAAAAACGGGATGCCTATCTCAACAAAAATCATCAGCTCAATGAAGCTAAAGCCGTTATCAGCGATGAAGCAGAAGAAGTAACGCAGAACGATGATTTAGTCAAACAAGGCGCCAAAGGCAGCGATAAAAAAGAAAGCAAAGGCGAAAAGACACAGAACGAAAAGGCAGCCACTTTCTCTACGGACGAAACAATTCGCGTCATTAACCTGGCATCACAATTTTAATAAGAAACAGCAAAAAACGTATCGTACAGAAACCTATCTGTATGATACGTTTTTTTTTATATGCAAACTTTACATACATATCGCTGTTTGTCTACTTGTTTTTTACAATCATCCCGTAATATAGGTTCCAGAAAGAGCGATTCTTGTGTAAATCGTTTACAGGATGCACAAGGAATTCAGCATTTAGGAGGCACAGGTATATGAATTGGAAAAAAGCATTACTTTGCGCGACTGTCGGCGTTATGACAGCAGTCAGCCTGACTGGCTGCGGCGGGTCTGGCAGTACAAGCAGTTCCGGGGACAGCGGCAAGCCAGTAGAAATCGAATATTGGCACGTGGCATCAGACAGTTTTGGCGGCAAGACCGTTCGTGAACTAGTTGATGATTTCAATAAAAATCATCCCAATATTAAAGTAAAAGAAAAATTTAATCCGGATATGTATAAAGGACTAACACAAAATCTGCAGGCGGCAGTCGCTTCGGGTCAGACACCGGATGTAGTACAGATGGGCTGGGATTTCCTGTATTATGCAGATGAAAATTTCCAGCACGAAGATATTAATACAGTCTTTGCTGATGCCGGCGACCCGGATTTTGTCAAAAATACATTTGAACCGAACATTGCCAAATTAGCACAAACTGCAGACGGCAAACAAGTCGGCTTGCCGTATTCCTTGTCTGTACCGGTTTTGTACTATAACCCGGATATCTTCAAGGCTGCCGGACTGGACCCCAATAAACCGCCAAAAACATGGAATGAAGTTCGGCAGTACGCACAGCAGATTAAAGATAAAACAGGCCAGCCGGCATTCTTTATGCAGGAATATGCTGATACATGGACCAACCAGGCTCTCGTAGAATCTAACGGCGGCACGATGCTGAAGAAGGAAAACGGTAAGTGGAAGGCTGGTTTCGATACACCGGAAGCAGCAGAAGGCTATCAGTTCATTGCAGATATGGTCAAAGACGGCATCGGCCTGCACGCTACCAACGAAGAAGGGTTCCAAGCCTTTACATCCGGCAAACTGGCCATGGTCTGCACGACGATTGGCAAACGGGCCAACTTCGAAAAGAGTTCCCAGTTTAAAGTAAGCACGACATCCTTCCCGGCATTTGACGGTAAACCGGTCAAAGTTCCGGCAGGCGGCAACTTCCTCATGATTCTGTCCAAAGATAAAGACAAACAAAAAGCAGCTGCTGAATTTGTCAAATATCTGGAATCGGCTGAAAGCTTGACCAAATGGGATACAGGCACAGGCTACCTGCCGCCGCGCAAAGGCATGGACAAAGAAGGGGATTACAAAAAATTAATGGATGAAAACGAAAACGTACGGAAAGCCATGGAAATGCTTCCGAATGTAACTCCTTGGGTCAGCTTCCCAGGCCAGAACGGCTTACAGGCTGAACAAGTCCTTATCGATATGCGCGATGTTGTCCTCAACGGCAGTAAATCGGCTACCGATGCGCTGCATGAAGCTGCAGTCAAGATTGACGGCTTATTAAACTAAGAAATAGAATGGCAATAGCAAAACGGACAGGAACCAGCAAATGCTCCTTCCTGTCCGTTCTTTTTTAGAAAGGTTGTGAGAGGTAATGAATCCCTTATCCCGAAAAGGCACCCTGCTGTTTGTACCGGCAGCGCTTGTCTTTATTATTTTTTACTATTGGCCGCTGCTTGCCAATATTGGATTAAGCTTTTTTTCGTGGAATATGGTCAGTTCTAAAATGAAATTTGTCGGCTTGGACAATTATGCGGCAGTACTGCAAAGCCATGAATGTTATCAGGTCTTGGGCAATACGATATTGTTTATTCTGTTTCTGCTGGTATTCAATTTTGTCCTGCCCTATGTCTATTCGTATATTATGGCGCATATGCTGCGCCGCGGAAAGACAGTATATCGCTCCTTGTTGTTTTTGCCGTCCCTGCTTAGTCTGGCCGTTGCTAGTATTTTGTTTTTGTGGATTTACAATCCCTTGGCAGGACCGATTCATGAAATTCTCCAGTTTTTTGGATTGACGTCGCCGCGCTGGTTTAAAGAACCTATTTTGGTTATTTTTTCCATTAGCACGATTATTGGCTGGAAAGTATTTGGCTACAATCTGATTTTAATGCTGGCTGCCATGGTTTCAGTACCGCAGGAAATGATTGAAGCAGCTCGGCTGGAAAATGCGTCGGATTGGGTTATTTTCAAAACCATCATTCTGCCGCAGACCTCTTCGTCAGCGATTTATGTATTTGTCATTACTGTCGTATTTGGCTTGCAGTATGTCATGGTGCCTGTCAATATGCTGACGCAGGGCGGACCGGATCAGGGCAGTGCCAATCTGGTTTATGTCATTTACCAGTATGCCTTCGTCTTTTATCAGACCGGCAAATCGGCAGCCTATGCCGTCATTACAATGATTCTCTTTGCCGTATTTTTATGGTGGCGCAGCCGTATAGCAGATAAGAAGGTGTACTATGAAAATTAATATGAAAAAAGAAATTCCCTGCCATATTCTTCTCATCGCGGCAGTGGTTATTTCCTTGTGGCCCGTCGTATTTATGCTGTCGGCTTCTTTGAAAGAACTCAACCAGGTCTTTCAGTCGCCCCTGAATCCGCTGCCCTTTCCGCCGACGCTGGAAAATTATCAGACTGTTCTTAGCCGCTTTCCCATTATGCAGTTTGTCGGCAATACATTTTTTATCGCGTTCTTTGTGACGCTTTTCAAGATTATAACGAGCCTTTTGGCAGGATTTGCCTTTGTGTATTATCGGTTTAAAGGACGGGAAATGCTGTTTAACTGCATGCTTATGACCTTTTTTATTGATGAATTGTCAAGTCAAGTGCAACGTTTTTGAAAAATAGACCTCATAGGGTGTTTTGTAGCCAAGACATTTTCTA
>CAKPVJ010000017.1 GCA_934193515.1 uncultured Megasphaera sp.
GACTCCTTTGTAATGGATTTATGGTGATTTCATTATACCAAAGAAGTTCCTTCTTTTTTTATATGTTCCTCTTTTTATCCTAATAAAGTTTTCCCACAATTATTTTACACTAACTATATATAATGTTTTTTCGATTTTATCTTTAATTTATTGATGTTATTTTGAATACTATGATAAAATATATGTATAGATACATGAAATTGGTGCATTTTAAGTATATGATACGTTTCAGGCTATATGATAAAAAGAGGGGAACTGCACTATGAATAATGAGAAAACGCTCTTATTGCAATTAAGTCACCATATTCTATATTCTTACTTCGAACGAAACGATTTTGAGCCGCTTCTGTCAGCACTAGCAGAAGATGTTGTCTGGATAGGTACGGGAAAACACCTGTGCCTGACAGGCTATGCCGCTGTATTCAACGCCTTTGCGGCGGGAAAGGAACAGCTCGTGCCCTGCGTTATACAAAATGAACGGCATCTTATTCGGCCTTTGGGGGCGGACTATTGGCTGTGCCAATATATATCCGAAATAAAAACGCAGGCTTCGGCTCCCCTGTATTTAGACGAACATCAGCGCTGCGTCTTTATTTTCCGCCGCAACCCGGCATCCCGCAATCACACGGGATGGGAACTGGCTTATCTCTACACGTCTTTATCATTTAATCCGTTAAAAGAAAATGAATTATTTGCCGTCGATTACGGCAGCCGCAATTTTAACTGGCTGCATCATCAGCAAACGTCGCTGTCGCCGCGCGAGCTGGCTGTCGCCAAATTAGTTGCCGAAGGACGTACCAATAAAGAAGTAGCCGCTATGCTGCATGTCGCAGAAATTACGATTAAAAAGACATTAAGCCGTTTATATAAAAAATTAGGTATTACCAACCGCACGGCTTTGACACAGTATATATCCCAAAAGTGACCACCCTGCCTGTCATAATTCGTCCTGCAGATGGATGCCATTTTATTTTGTCATAATGATGGGTAAATGGTGTATCTTTTCAATATATCTGTATTGTAGTACAATAGATAGTGTTAACATAATTAGATGTTATATAAGGAGGACACACCCATTATGGCTCATGTAAATGAAAACTATTTGAAACTCCCAGGCAATTATTTATTTGCTACGATTGCAAAAAAAGTTGCCGAATTTTCTAAAGCACATCCTGATGCAAATATCATTCGTCTTGGCATTGGCGACGTTACACGTCCGCTCGCTCCCGCTATTATCGATGCTATGCATAAAGCCGTCGATGAAATGGGCAAAGCTGAAACATTCCGCGGCTATGGCCCGGAACAAGGCTATGATTTCCTGCGCGAAGCCATTATCAAAGGCGACTACGAAACACGCGGCATTCACCTCGATACAGATGAAGTATTCGTCGGTGACGGCGCCAAAACAGACGTTGCCTGCATTCAGGAAATCTTCGGCAGCGATTTGAAATTTGCTGTTGCCGATCCGGTATACCCGGTATATCTTGATTCCAACGTTATGAGCGGTCACACCGGTGACTGGAACGAAGAAAAAGGCATCTATGACGGTGTCGTATATCTTCCCTGCTCTCCGGAAAACGGTTTTAAAGCAGAACCGCCGACAGAAAAAGTAGATATTGTCTACCTCTGCAACCCGTCTAATCCTACAGGCACGGCAATGACAACGGAAGAATTAACAAACTGGGTCAAAGCAGCTAAAGAAAACAACTTTATTATCATTTATGATTCTGCCTATGAAACATATATTACAGAACCCAATGTACCGCACAGCATTTTTGAAATTGAAGGTGCCAAAGAAGTCGCAATCGAACTTCGTTCCTATTCCAAATGCGCCGGCTTTACAGGCACGCGCTGCTCGTATGTCGTAGTTCCTAAAAACTGCGTTGCCTATAAAAAAGACGGTACAGCTGTTGAATTGAATCCGCTTTGGAATCGCCGTCAGTGCACCTTCTTCAACGGCACTCCGTATGTTGTACAGCGTGCTGCAGAAGCATATTACAGCCCAGAAGGTCAGAAACAATGCTTGGCTGATGTAAATTACTATATGGAAAATGCCCATATTATTCGTGATGGTTTGACAAAAGCCGGCTACACTGTATATGGTGCAACGAACTCCCCATATGCCTGGGTACAGACGCCTAACGGCATGAAGAGCTGGGATTTCTTTGATTTGCTTCTTGAAAAAGCAAATGTCGTTACGACACCGGGCGTTGGCTTTGGCCCGCACGGCGAAGGATATTTGCGCCTGACAGCTTTCGGTACCAAAGAAAACACAATCGAAGCTGTAAAACGTATTGCTGATTTAAAATTGTTAAAATAAAAGGTGGTTTAACCATTGAGTACCAATCTGGAAGTCGGCATTGTCGGCTTGCCGAATGTCGGCAAGAGCACCCTTTTCAATGCCATTACCAAAGCAGGTGCAGAAGCTGCTAACTATCCCTTCTGCACTATTGAACCAAACGTCGGGGTCGTTGAAGTCCCGGACAAACGTATCCAAATACTGACGGATATGTATCATCCCAAAAAGACCATTCCTGCTGTCATGCGTTTTGTCGATATTGCAGGCTTGGTCGCCGGCGCCTCTAAAGGCGAAGGATTAGGCAACAAATTTCTTAGCCACATTCGTGAAACAGATGCCATCGCCGAAGTAGTACGCTGCTTTGAAGATTCCAATATCACGCACGTAGACGGTTCCATTGACCCGATTCGCGATATCGAAACGATCAATACCGAACTTTGCCTGGCTGACTTGGAAACAACGCAGAAACGCGCCGATCGTATTGCCAAAGTGGCACAGTGCGGCGATAAAGCGGCGAAAGCAGAATATGCTGTCATTAAAAAAGTATTGGCAGCACTGGAAGACGGCGAACCGGCCCGCAAAGTAGGCTTGACAAAAGATGACCTGCCGCTCATCAAAGAGCTCAATCTGTTGACCTTAAAACCGATTATCTACATTGCGAATGTTTCAGAAGATGAAGCCGGTGACCCGCATGCCAACGCTAATGTAAAACGGGTAGAAGAATATGCAGCCAAAGAAGGCGCGCAAGTCGTTGCTGTTTCTGCTAAAATCGAAGCAGAAATCGCGGAACTCCCAGACGATGAAGCCGCTGTTTTCTTAGAAGAATTAGGTCTTTCTGAATCTGGTTTGGACCGTCTGATTAAAGCCAGCTATTCCCTGCTTGGGCTGATTAATTTCTTCACAGCCGGTGCTGATGAAGTCCGTGCCTGGACGATTGTCAACGGCACCAAAGCACAAAAAGCAGCTGGTAAAATTCATACAGATATTGAACGCGGCTTTATTCGTGCAGAAATTGTCTCCTATGAAGATTTAATTGCCTGCGGCAGTGAACAAGCCGCTAAGGAAAAGGGTCTTGTCCGTTTGGAAGGCAAAGATTATATCATGCAGGACGGCGACGTCACATATTTCCGTTTCAACGTATAATTACATGCGATACGCAAAAAGGCAGTCTTTGTGCGACTGCCTTTTTTTATTATCGTTTTTTTTACAGCTTGTGGATACCAGCTTCGTAAAATTTCGTTAACGGCTCTGCTGCAAACTCTGCCAAAAAGCTACAAAAAACGAGTCTTGCATGATGTCAAAATCATTCATGCAAGACTCATTTTTGTAACGTACACTATTACTCCATGCTTTCGTTTTGATTTGGATTTCTTTTGTCCGATACGCCCACAATATAATCCATAGAAACATGATACATCTTGGCTAAGACAATCATTTTTTCTATCGATATTTTTCGTTTCCCAAGTTCATACATACCGTACCCGACTTGAGAACATTGCAGTATCTTCGCCACGTCAGCCTGCGACAACTTGGCTTCCTGGCGAAGAGGCTTCAATCGACTGTAAAATTTCATTGCATCACCTATTTCGTTTTTTTTACAAGGTACCTAATCTAGTCTTTATATTGTACAATATTTTTTCTCTTTCCGCTATATTGTATACCTAAAAAAGATAAGAAGACGCAAAAAAACAGCAATGCCATTACTTTTTGCATTGCTGTTTTTCAGATATATTAGTCTATATTTACTAATTTTCCCGGGTTCATAATATCGTTCGGGTCCAAAGCTTTCTTAATGGCTTTAATAACATTCAATTCAGCTGCCGGCGTGCAGAGAGCAAATTCTTCCAATTTCTTAAAGCCAATGCCGTGTTCACCGGACATTTTGCCGCCCAGTGCATATACGCGCGGGAAGAGGTCTCTATGGAATGCTTTAATCTTTTCAAACCATTCTTCCGGTGTCAACCCTTTGGCATTCAACGGCAGTACATGGATGTTGCCGTCGCCAATATGGGCAACTGTAACACAGTACAGGTCATATTTTTCACGCAGTTCCGGAATCTGTTTAGTAATATCAGGGATTTTATCGAGTGGTACGACAAAGTCTTCTGTCTGGAACATTTTATCAACATCGCGGGCTGCTTCTGCAAACTGTTTGCGCAGTTTCCAAATACGTTTATCTGCTTCAAATTCGTCAATAGAACCATTGGCTTCTGCCAAATCGCAAAGTTGTTCCATTTTACGGTCCGAATCGTCTTCACTGAAGGATTCTACCGTAACGATAACATAATCACAGCCATCGTCTACATGCGGCATCGTCATGTCCAGGAATTTGCAGGTCATTTTCAACGCTTCGTTGTCCATGAATTCAATACTGGTCGGGTCAATGCCGGCTTTCAAAATTTTATTTGGCAAAGCAAATGCTTCTTCGTCCGTCTTAAAGACACAAACCATGTTGAAATTATAAGGAGGCATCGGGCGAAGTTTGACTGTAACTTCTGTAATAATTCCCAATGTACCTTCAGAACCGGCGAAAAGCTGTTCCAAGCAAAGGCCTGTAGAACTCTTTTTGAGGCGTGCGCCGGCAGTCAATACATCACCCGTCGGTGTAACTACTTTTAAGCTGTAAATTTGATGACGGGTTGTGCCGTATTTGACAGCTTTATTGCCGCCGGCATTGTTGGCAACGTTGCCGCCAATCATGCTGCTGTCAGCACTGGACGGATCGCCTGCGTACAACAAGCCGTGTTTAGCCGCTTCACGCTGCAAATCGCCGGTAATAACGCCAGTCTGGCAAACCGCATACATGTTGTCAGCGTCAAATTTAAGAATTTTGTTCATCCGTTCCAATTCAACAACGATGCCGTGGTATACCGGGATAGCCCCGCAGGCAACACCGGAACCTGCAGACCGCGGTGTAATAGGAACCAAGTATTTATTTGCTAATTTAACAATTTCTGCTACTTCTTCTGTAGACCCCGGAAATACAACAACTTCCGGTTTATGGAAATAATGGGAGTTGCCTTCTTCATCAGTTTGATAGGCTGTCAAATAATCGTCATCAGTCTTTACATATTTTTCGCCTACTACCTTTCGTAAATCATCCAATAATTCCGGTGTAACCGGATTATATTTTTTTGCCATGGATACACGCTTCCTTCCTCTATCTGCCTGTAACGTTTTACTATAACCATTGTCTATAGATTTTCTCTCACTAGCGATGAAGACAGTATAACACTAAAAAAACGCTTGTAAAGAGCCGATATGACATCTCACGGCCTTTACCGACAACGGGCAACTAGGCCTCAGCGTGATGATTCCTATTCGTTTTACGTTTTACGATTTTTCATGCCAAGCTGGTATATATTTCTTTTGCATATTTTCTATGTCTATAGATTATTCATCTGAAAGTTCTTCCCATTTTTCATAGTATGCATCCAGTTTTTGCTGCGTATCTTCATAGGCCTTTGTCAGTTCTACCATCCTATCGGCATTTGTTTGATTTTCGCTTTGATTCATCTGCACTTCATACATTTTCAGCGTAGCTTCCAGTTCGGCAATCTTCATTTCTACTTTTTCCAGCTTTACAGCCTTGCCATAGGAAGATTCTTTCTTTTTAGGTACCGGCGCGTTCGTTTCTTTTTTGGAAACGGGTTTTGTCGGCACGGTCGTCTGGGCTTTTTTATCAGCGTGCGATGCGGCAGGCTGTTCTGCTTCTTTTTCAGCCAGTTCCTGTGCCGCCAAGTCTGCCGCTTCTTTTTCTTTTTCGCGGTAATAGGTATAATTGCCCAAAAATTCTTTCAATTTTTTATTTTCTAATACTAACGTCCGTTTCGTGATTTTATCCAGAAAATAACGGTCATGCGATACTACCAGATAGGTGCCGCCAAATTCCTGCAGTGCTTGTTCCAACACTTCACGCGTCGGAATATCCAAATGGTTGGTCGGTTCATCCAAAATCAGGAAGTTAGCGCCTTGAAGGAATAATTTCAACAGCGCAACACGCGCCTGTTCGCCGCCGCTCAGGCTGTCAATCACTTTGAATACATCGTCGCCACGGAAAAGAAAACGGCCCAGCACGGCCCGCGCTTCATCTTCGCCAAAAGAAAAGTCATTCATGATTTCTTCCAAAATCGTCCAGGCCCCGTGCAAATCCGTATGTTCCTGGGCAAAATACCCAATATGCACCCGGCTGCCCAGTGTAATATGACCGCTGTCGGCTTCTATTTCGCCCATAATCATGCGAATCAGCGTTGTTTTGCCGGCCCCATTAGGGCCAATCAGAGAAACAGACTCACCGCGCCGCAATAACAGCGACAAGTGGCTGAACAGCTGCCGGTTGGCAAAACCGCCGCAAATATCATCCAAGACCAGTACCTTTTGGCCGCATTCTTCGGCCGGTGCAAACTGAAACTGAAGCGAAGCCGTTTCCGGAGCAAGTTCGATGCGTTCCAATCTGTCTAATTGGGACTGCCTCCCCCGTGCCTGTTTGGCTTTAATGCCGGCTTTATACTTGCGGATATATTCTTCTGTTTCATGAATATGTTCCTGCTGTTTGCGGTATGCACTTTCTAAAGCCTTGCGCCGTTCCCGGCTTTGCGCAATATACCGGGAATAGTTGCCTTTATATTTCGTCACTTTGCCGTGATCTAATTCCAAAATGCCCGTCGCAACTCTATCTAAAAAATACCGGTCATGCGATACAATAAGGATGCCGCCGCCATAAGACAGTAAATATCCTTCCAACCATTCCAGCATATCCATGTCCAAATGGTTGGTCGGTTCGTCCAAAAACAGATAATCCGGCCGCCGCACCAGCGCTTTAGCCAAATTGATTCGTGTTTTTTGTCCGCCGGAAAACTGCTGTACCGGACGGTCCATATCGTCTTCTGTAAATCCCAGCCCATGAATAATTTTCCGCGACATGGATTCATATTCATAGCCGCCGAGCCATTCAAACCGTTCCTGCATGCGCGCGTAGCGATTCATCAGCGCTTCATCATTCGGATGGGCCTGCATATCTTTTTCCACCTGTTTCAGCTGTTCTTCCAGCCGCATGACATCTTTCCAAGCATCCGTTACGGTCTGCCGCAGCGTAACATCATCAGCAAACGTGATATCCTGCTGCAAATAGCCAATCGTTTCTCCTTCTGAAACGGCAAACACGCCGGCATCGTATTCTTCTTCCCCCATCAAGCATTTGAGGAGTGTCGATTTACCGGCACCATTGGCTCCAATCAGGCCAATTCGTTCACCGCGCCTGATTTCAAACGTCACATCTTTAAATACGGTATGTACGCCAAACGCTTTGGCGAGCTTTTGTACTTTTATACTTCCCATGAAAAATTCCTCTCTCTTATCCATGTATCATTGCAAATTTTTTCAACGCTTTATTATACCACAAACCGAGCTGCTCCTGCTTGCTGCAGCTTACATATCCCGTTTCTGCATAGAGCGGCATGCCTAATTGAAATGGCATTTGGCAAAAAATTTAGGCAGTATACGCAATACTGCCCTTGACAGGCTGCCTGTATCTGTGTATAATTTGCCTTGCAAATAACAAAACAGTGTTGATTGGGAAAAGTAATAGCTGCCGCGGACATTACAGAGAACCTGCTGATTGGTGCGAAGCAGGATGAACGCGCGTTATGAATATCACCCAGGAACTGCCTGCTGAACAGTTAGTAAGTAAGCGTGGCCGAGTGACAAACGTTATATTGTCAGGCATTGAACGCAGCGTCGTTGCGGTGATGTCTATAAAGAGGCCGGATTATACCGGCAATAAGAGTGGTACCGCAGAGTTTACGCTTTGTCTCTTCAATGAAGAGGCAAAGCTTTTTTTATTACTCCAGAATCAAGACGTTTGTTATTTGATATCTTGTTTTTATTATTATCTACTGGAGGTTTTCTATTATGATGAAATTTGTAACGAAACTGAGTGCTTTTGTCGGAAAAAATCTAACTTGGCTCGTATTGCTGGATATCGTGGCTGGCTATTTCCTGCCATCTGCATTTACTTGGTCCGTAAAAAATACAGTTCCTCTTCTTGGCGTTGTCATGTTTGGCATGGGCATGACCTTGCATGCTTCTGATTTTCGCCTTGTGCTGCAGCGTCCAAAAGAAGTCCTCATCGGCACGGTATGTCATTATACTATTATGCCTATCGTCGCCTACGCCTTGGTATTGGGATTTGGTTTGTCGCCGGAACTCGCCGTCGGCATGGTTTTATTAGGTTCCTGCCCCAGCGGCACGGCTTCCAACGTCATGGGCTTTTTAGCGAAAGCCGATGTGCCTTTATCGGTCTCCATCACGACAGTTTCCACACTGTTGGCCCCCATCATGATGCCGTTCTTGGTTTGGGCATTGGCCGGTCAATGGGTCACGGTTTCTTTCTTGGCAATGGCAATGACCGTCATGAAAGTTATCTTAGTTCCGTTATTTTTAGGGTTGTTGGTACATCGCCTGATTGGTGAAACCTATTTAGCCCAGATGCAGAAAGTTCTCGTTTTAGTATCTGCTTTTGCCGTTCTTTCTATCCTCGGCGGTGTGGTTGCCGTCAACGGTGCCAAAATCATTTCGCTTGGCGTCTTCATGGTTCTCCTCGTTTTGGCCCACAACCTCTTTGGCTTTGCGCTGGGATATTTTGTTACAGGCAAACTGGGCATGGGCAAAAAACAGCAGCATTCCGTTACACTGGAAGTCGGTATGCAAAACGATGCCTTGGCATTATCCATCGCTTCAGTATACTTCGCTCCGGCTGTTGCCATCCCGGCCGCTGTAGGCGCTGCTATCCATCAAATCACAGGTTCTTTGCTTGCAGGTATTTTTGCTCGTCATATGGATGCCTATGAAGCCAAACAGCAAGCGGCTGCTCAAAAAGAAATGCAGCCTGCACCGGCTGCCGGTCATTAAGATATTTTCCCCAAATTATCGTCAAAACTATCATAAAAAAACAAATCCCGTCTTCTCAATCATCGTGTTGATACATGCTGCCGTACCTATCTCAGGTGCGGCAGTTTTTATGCCATCACGCAGGACATATAAAAATAACAGCAGTCAGCCTTTTCCTGCCAACTGCTGTTATACCGTTGTATGACGTACCCAACGAGATATTGCCCTATTATTAATGTATTATATTATAATCGTTTAATCAATTCGTCTAAATCAGCCACTTTAAAATCAGAAAAGTCCGGTTTTTCTTTTAAGACTGCCAGCACATAGGCCAATGTACTTTCTACGCCCGTAGCCAATCCTTTTTCACCAATATCAAATTTAGCGTTGTGATGGTTGGCACCACTGCCGACTTCCGGATCATTAATGCCGGTGAACGCCAAAATACCGGGATACATGGCCAGCGCAGCGCCAAATGTTTCTGAAGCCATCCAATGACCTGTCGGATACAAGGCATCGTTTCCTAAAGACGCTGTAATCGTATTTCTAGCCAGAGCTGCACACGTTCTGTTATTCATCGTAACCGGCAGGAACTGTTCTTCCTGCATTTCTGCGGAAACGCCATATTCTTCGCAGATGTTATCCAATATCTGATGGAATTTTTCACTGAAAAATTCGCCGTCGTTGTTGTCAAAGAAACGGCATGAACCTGCAAATGTTAAGGACGGTGGAATAATATTCGGTTCCTGCCCGGCATGCAGTGAGCCAAAGGAATAGGTCAGGCAGTTATCCGGAGATACAGCACGCATGCGCAGAGACTGCAGAGCCGCTCCAAAGGCAATAAAGGCGTCAATCGGATTGATAGACAAATCCGGACGCGAACCATGGCCGCCTTTACCGTTTAATTTAACGCGGAAGAAAAAGGCACCGGACATCACGCCGTCATCCAGTACAGCCATTTTTCCAACCGGGATATCCCAACGGACGTGCGTAGCATAACAAGTATCCACATGAATCCCCTGCTCACGTATATACTGCAGTAAATGTTTGCCGCCGCGTTCGCCAAATTCTTCGGCCTGTTCAAACATGAGAATGACTTTACCTTCCCATTCATCAGTATGTTCTGCCAAAATCTTGGCTTCTGTGAGCAGCATGGATATATGGCCGTCATGACCGCAGGCATGGCTGTATCCTTCGTTTTTAGAAACGACGACTTTCGGCTTGGACAAATTGACAGCATCTTCCGGCACAGGCAGCGCATCAATATCGGCACGCATAAGCATCGTATAGCCCGGTTTGCCGCTGTCAATCGTTGCTAAAATCCCGCCGCGCGGTACACGGACACTGGAAAGGCCCATGCCTTTTAGCTTTTCTTCTATATAATCCATCGTCTTAAATTCTTGTTGTGAACCTTCTGGGTATTCATGGAAGTGACGACGCATTGCAATCAAATTAGGCACTTCTGCTTCTACATATTTTTTAATATCCATTATCATGTCCCCCTTATGGCATTATACCTGTAATTAATTTCCATTATAGAATGGTATAAAAGGACCGTCAATTCTTTTCGTTCGTTTCAAATCATTATTAATCATTACTAATTAATAGCATTACCCATTGACAATAGTATTTGGAATGCGTAGGATAAGTATGTTCACTATTTTTTATCGCACGAATGAGTAAGGGGGACTTTCTTTATGAAAGAATTATCCAGAAAAATGCCGCTTTTTACGGAATCTGTCATCCGTCATATGACCCGTATCTCCGATGAATGCGGCGCCATTAATTTATCTCAGGGGTTTCCTGACTTCGACCCGCCCAAACCGATTTTAGACCGATTAGCTCAGGTTGCGTACGAAGGACCTCATCAGTATTCTGTTACTTGGGGAGCTGAAAATCTGCGGCAGGCAATTGCAGAAAACCGCACGCACCAGTTGGGCATGCCGATTAATCCCAATGAAAACATCGTCGTTACCTGCGGCAGTACAGAAGCAATGATGGCTTCAGTCATGGCCATCGTCAATCCCGGCGAAAAAGTAATTGTCTTCTCGCCGTTTTATGAAAACTACAGTGCCGATGCCATTCTTTCCGGGGCCGAACCGATTTACGTGCCGTTAGTACCGCCAGAATTTAATTTTGACCCGGCAGTGTTGGAAGATGCATTCAAGCAAAATCCAAAAGCAATTATTATCTGCAATCCGTCCAACCCGTGCGGTAAAGTATTTACGCGCAGTGAATTGGAATTTATTGCCACTCTTGCCAAAAAATATGACACCTACGTCATTACCGATGAAGTATATGAATATATCCTCTACAAACCAAATGTACACACATATTTTTCCACGCTGCCCGGCATGTTTGAACGAACAGTCAGCTGCAATTCCCTTTCCAAAACCTATTCGATTACAGGTTGGCGGCTTGGCTATGTCCTGGCACCGCCCAACATCATCGATTGTGCTAAAAAAGTACATGATTTCTTGACAGTCGGCGCAGCCAGTCCACTGCAGGAAGCTGCCGTCGTCGGGCTCAAATTCCCGCAGTCCTACTATGACAACCTGCAGGAACTGTACACCAATAAACGCAATCTTTTCTGTGACGGTTTGACTCGTCTTGGGATTCGTCACACAAAACCGCAGGGCGCCTACTATGTACTGGTCGATATTTCAGAATTCGGCTGGGATGACGATACAGCATTTTGTGAAGAAATGACTCGTAAAATCGGCGTTGCCGCCGTTCCCGGTTCTTCATTCTTCCGCGAACCTGTCAACAACCTCATTCGGCTGCATTTTGCCAAAAGCGAAGACATGCTCAATGAAGTGCTGAATCGGTTAGAAAATTTAAAATCATTAAAAAAATAACTAGCAAAAGGCTGGCGCATGAGTGGTTTTCCCTCCGGCGCCAGCCTTATTTGGGTATAAAAAGCAATTTTTTGTATATTTTCTCTTTCCATTTTATGATACACTGCCTATATAATATCTATGGCAGAACAGGAGAGATATGCATGAAAAAATTAATACTGTATGGATTCGCCATGCTGACACTGCTAGGGAGTTGTATAGCAACATGGCCTGCACAAGCCGCCATAACACCGGACTACGAAGTCAAGTTTTTATTGGATTCTCAGGAAGTATTGGATACGGCACATCATCTCAACAGGCAAAACCAATCACTTTTTCATATTCAGGGCGAGCCGTCTGATGTACAAGTACAATATTTGGACACGCCGCATCATGATTTTTCTCAAGCAGGTTGGGCACAGCGTATACGCCATAAAGAGAACAAAAACAAGCTGGAAATCACCTATAAAAAACGGTATCCCATTGCCAACGGCGATATAGCCCAAGCACTGCAGCAAGCAGTGCAAGACGGTTTCGCAAAAACATCGGTGCCGTACAAAGCACAAATCGACTGGGGCTTTCGCAGCATGACACTCAGCCTGAGCTATACAAAAAAACTATCCGGCTATGATGTCCTGCCTGCGGCCAATCAAGCCAAAAAGATAGCCGCCGCCAATATGCCGGCAGAAGAATTGCAAACTGTATCGTTAGAAAAAGAAGGGATCGTATACGGTCCGCTGACGTATCAAAAGTACACCGGTACCTTTGCCGGACAGGCTGTCGATATCGAAGTATGGCCTATTCCCCATACAGCAGAATACATTACTGAACTTTCCTTTAAGGCACCAACGTACAACGAAGCCGCCCAAAAACGCAAGAAAATCCAACAGCTGTTGGAAGCACATCAAATTATTAAAGCAGAAGATTCATTAAAAACAACAAAAATCTTAAATGCGCATTAAAAGAAGAAGCTGTCACATTACGGAATTTCACCTTACGTACAGTTCTCTTGCAGAAGGCATATAAAAAATCTATCTCCAACTGTAGTCGTACAATTGGAGATATTTTTATGCCGCTTTAACTCCGTCTTTTCTATTCGTGTTATTCATAGACTAATATATCCATTTTTCATTTTCCGCAGCATGTATAGCGCATCGTTTCATTGTTCGTAAAGGCGTTTTTGCTTTGGCTGCGTCTTCCATGACTGTATTGTTCATGGTCAACATCCCTGTATTACTGCGATTGGGATTGTTCATGGGCTATCTGTTGAATTTCTGCTGCTGAACAAGACGTAATCTTAGCTATTATGGAAATATCAATTCCTTCCCGCAGCATCCCTAGAATATTTGCTATTTTTTCCTGCTGCACGCCTTGCGCCACCCCCTGTTCTCGTCCTTGGGCCAAGCCTTGCTCTCGTCCTTGTGCTAATCCTTGTTCTCGCCCTTGTGCTAAGCCCTGTTCTCGCCCTTGTGCCAAGCCTTGCTCTCGTCCTTGTGCTAACCCTTGTTCTCGTCCTTGTGCTAATCCTTGTTCTCGCCCTTGTGCTAATCCTTGTTCTCGCCCTTGTGCTAAGCCCTGTTCTCGCCCTTGTGCTAAGCCCTGTTCTCGCCCTTGCGCTATGCCTATTTCTATGCCTTCTTGTTTAGCATCATCCAATCCTGAATAGTAATCACGAATTGCTTTTTCCCGCAGCATGTATTTATAGCGCATCGTTTCGTCACTCGTAAAGGCGTTTTCTGCTTTGGCTACGTCTTTCATGACTGTATTGCTCATAGTCAACACCTCCATTTCTTTCTCATCACAGTTAGAAAAATACGCCGCCCAGGTTCCCAGTTTTGTTAGTTTTTTGATGTCGCTGTACGTAAATTTTTTGATTTCTATGAAATGCATGGCAAAATGGTCTGTTAAGCGCTGTTTCGATATGTCGTTGCAAATGTGGTAGATATTGTGCCATGCCGTTTCCGGTAAATAGTCAAAATCCAGTAAGATAATCGATATGGTTGGCTTCAGCTGCGTATACTGTTCTTTTTCTTTCAGCTGCGAGCCATACAGGCCCGCCCAATAATACAAAAATCGTTCGGACAAATAAGAATGTTTCAGCACCTGCACTTCGATGTCGATTTGTGTTCCCCTGTTTGTCTGAGCCAAGATGTCGAGTTTGCTCAGTTTTTCGTGTTCAAAATCAGGGTCCTGATCTTTATCCAAAAAAACGACGTCTTCGATTTGCGTTTCTTCATTTTCATACAGTACATCATTCAAAAACTGAATCGTCAAATGTTTGCGCTGTTCACTGCCCAGCAGATACTTGAAATAAAAATCATTCATTCGGTTAATCTTGAGGGTATTCATCGCCGCGTTTCTCCTTGTATTGTATCATATTTAATGCTTCCGCACTATATGGGCACAGTATAGCATACGAAGATTAAAACAAAATTAAAAAACGGGCGAGAAAAATTAAAATTAGATTAAAATTTTGGGTTTTGTGCTGAGAGACGCATCTACAGCCGACTGACAAGAACCAACCAAAAAAGAGGGCCCCGCTTCATGCGGCAGCCCTCTCCTTTATATGGAATTGTTACAATATGGCATAGAATTATGTTTTAAATTTATGGTTTAAAACAACTATAACACATATTACTATGTATTAAATGACCCGTTTAGCGCCGACATAATGAGACGACCAGTACCGGCTGTTGAGGTCGGCTACACTGACGCCGTCATTAGAAGCATTGATAAATTGATCGTTGCCGATATAAATACCTACATGGGATACACCAGGCATATATGTCGAGAAAAAGACCAAATCGCCGGGCTGCAGGTTGGACATGGATACATCAGCTCCTACGTCGTACTGTTCATCTGCCATACGCGGCAGGTCAATGCCTACAGCAGAATAGACGTAACGCGTAAAACCGGAGCAGTCAAATCCCGACGGCGTCGTACCGCCAAACACATAGGGAACGCCTTTATACTGGTTTGCAATCCCCAATAACTGTTGTGCCAATGCAGAATTGGCTGTACCGGTACGACTGCCATACCCGCCGTTGCCAAAGCGGCGTACCGGGCCAGTCGGCAGTACCTGTCCTGTCAGTTCATAAAACGTCGCACGTCCTACGACGCCATCGACTTCCAAACCGTGATTTTCCTGGAATTTGCGAATAGCTTGTTCTGTGCCTACACCAAAAACACCGTCTACATCGACGTTGTATCCCTGATTGGCCAGCGCCTGCTGAATAACTCGAATTTCATTATTGGCTGTTACAATAGGAAATACCATATTGCTGACCATGCGTTCTGTAATCGCATGTTTTTCTTCAAAGTGACTGCTGATATTTTCCGGCATGGCAGTTCCCATCAATGCTTCATATGTCTGTTCACCGACAATTCCGTCGGCTTCCAAGCCATGGCTCTGCTGAAACGCTCTGACAGCTTCCTGCGTACCGGTTCCATAATCACCATCTACCAAAATATCGCTGCCATTTTGTACCAAAGCTTGTTGAATTTCTGTAATTTGACTTCCTCTGTCACCGGGATGAAAGGTCGCCCCAACGACGGATACTGATGCCATCATCAGCAATCCTACCATGACAGCTATCTTTCTCCTACCGCTCATCAAATACTCCTTCCTCGTTGTTAGATTCAAGTATGTACTTCACAACTCCTATTAACACCTGCTACTATATATCATTACACGAAATGAGCTATCCGCAAAAGAGTTCTCATATCATTCTTTTAGGATAGCCCGTACCTAGCTGTATACATTTTTCAGTACCAATTATAACACGTCACTGTATACACGTCAAAAAACGCAGTTCCCGAATTTGGAAACTGCGTTTTGCATATTGCGAATATTTTTTATAGATTAGAATTTTCCTGCTTTAGCTGCACCTTCTACAGCAACAGCTACAGCTACGGATGCGCCAACCATTGGGTTGTTGCCCATGCCGAGGAAGCCCATCATTTCTACGTGTGCCGGTACGGAAGAAGAACCTGCAAACTGTGCGTCAGAATGCATGCGGCCCATGGTATCGGTCATGCCATAAGAAGCCGGGCCTGCTGCCATGTTGTCCGGATGAAGTGTACGGCCTGTGCCGCCGCCGGATGCTACGGAGAAGTATTTCTTGCCCATTTCTACACATTCTTTTTTGTATGTGCCGGCAACCGGATGCTGGAAACGCGTCGGGTTGGTAGAGTTGCCCGTAATGGAAACGTCTACGCCTTCATGATGCATGATGGCTACACCTTCACGAACATCGTCAGCGCCGAAGCAGCGAACAGCTGCACGTTCCGTCTTGGAGTACGGAATTTCACGAACGATATGAAGTTCGCCTGTTTTATAGTCAAACTGTGTCTGTACATATGTAAAGCCGTTGATACGGGAAATAATCTGAGCCGCATCTTTGCCAAGGCCGTTGAGGATAACGCGAAGCGGTACTTTACGTGCTTTGTTGGCATTGCGGACAATACCGATAGCACCTTCTGCAGCAGCAAAGGATTCGTGGCCTGCCAAGAAGCAGAAACAGCTTGTTTCATCCTGAAGCAGCATAGCTGCCAGGTTGCCGTGGCCGCGGCCGACTTTGCGGTCTTCTGCAACGGAACCGGGGATGCAGAATGCCTGCAGACCTTCGCCGATTGCTTTAGCTGCTTCTACAGCTGTACGCGCATTTTTCTTGATCGCAATGGCTGCGCCTACTGTATATGCCCAGCCTGCATTTTCAAAAGCGATAGGCTGTACATCTTTTACAATTTTATATGGATCCAGGCCGGCTGCGGCGCAAATATCGCGGCATTCTTCTACGCTGCCGATGCCGTATTCTTTCAGCACGCCAAGGATTTTATCTATTCTTCTGTCATAGCTTTCAAATAATTCCATGGTTTTCTCCTCCTATTGCTGTCTTGGGTCAATATATGAATCTGCTTCATCAAAGCGGCCGTAATGACCTTTAGCGTCTTCCATCGCTTTAGCCGGTTCTACGCCTTTTTTAATGGCTTCCATCATTTTGCCAAGGTGAATGAATTCATAGCCGATAACCTGTTTTTCTTCATCAAGAGCCATGCGTGTAACATAGCCTTCTGTCATTTCCAAATACCGGGTGCCTTTGGCTTTAGTGCCAAACATAGTACCTGTCTGGCTGCGAAGGCCTTTGCCGAGGTCGTCCAAGCTGGCGCCAATCGGTAAGCCGCCTTCGGAGAAAGCCGTCTGTGTACGGCCGTATACGATTTGGAGGAATAATTGACGCATAGCTACATTAATGGCATCACAGACCAAGTCTGTATTGAGCGCTTCAAGCAGCGTTTTGCCGGGCAGGATTTCAGATGCCATAGCAGCAGAATGGGTCATGCCGGAGCAGCCAATCGTTTCTACCAATGCTTCTTCAATGATGCCGTCTTTTACATTCAGCGTCAGTTTGCAGGCGCCCTGCTGCGGTGCACACCAGCCAATACCGTGTGTCAAACCGCTTACATCTTTAATTTCTTTGACCTGTACCCAATTGCCTTCTTCCGGAATCGGTGCCGGTCCATGATATGCACCCTTAGCAACAGGACACATATTCTTAACTTCTGTTGAATATAACATGATGTTTCACCCTTTCAGAAAAATATATAAATTCTCAGCGCAGCACGTTGTCCCGTCAGCCTTTCAATTGTTCATATACTTGTCTGAACAACGCACTATAAATGCTGCCCTTGCGCCATAAAAAAGTAAATGCATGCGTCACCGAAAAATCACGAATAAAAATTTGCCGCAAAATACCTGCTGACACTTCGTTTCGTACTGATTTTTCATATAGAAAGGCAATGCCGCAGTTTCGGCAAGCCAATCCTTTGACAGCCTGCGGGCTGCCTACTTCATGCCGATAGGAAAAATCTTCTACAGAAAGGCCATGCTCTGCCAGACTGCGTTCCAGCAACTCTCTTGCACCGGCGCTTTTTTCCCGCACAATGATACGCTGCTGCTGCAACTCTGTCAGCGACATGACCGACGGCGCATCATACGCGGCACCACATACAGCAATTAGAGGTTCATTGGAAAACAGCAGCGTTTCATACAGCCCCTGCTCAAAAAAGCCTTCTACCATAGCAAAATCAATACTTCCTTCATCAACCGCCTTCAGCAGCTCGTCCGTATCAGCGATTTTCATGCGTATATTGACGGCTTTATTCGCATGCAGATAATCTGCCAGCTTGTCAATAATCTCAAATTCACCAATTGTATGGGTTGCGCCAAAAATGAGCGACGTATCACTTTGCTGCAAATCATGCAGCCGCTGTTTGAGCATGACATTGTCATGACTAATCGTAGTTGCCGCATTCAGCAGAATTTGTCCCGCCTGGGTCAGTTCCAGCCGTTTTCCCGTATACGTAAACAGTTTTATCTGAAACTCTTTTTCCAAATAGCGAATATGCTGTGATACTGCCGGCTGTGTAATCCGCAGTTCCGCAGCGGCTTTTGTGTAGTTCATGTGTCGGCAAACGCATAGAAATGTATGGATACGAAAATCTAACATATGAACCAATCCTTTCCCCAATACACACGATGGTCATCAAGAACTTTATTCAACAGTCTTTAGGATTTACGTTTTCCATAAAAACATTTTATGATATTTCCATCAATTCCGCAAGGCTTCCCCCTATCAAATAACCGCTTAATCGGGACTAATACGTTCCCACACGGTCGTTTTTGATACCGCCTCGCTTTGTTATTTCATTATGCCGTGTAAATAGCTGTTTTACAATTCTTATTTAGAATGCTTTTTTGTGTTATGCAACAGTTCTCATACAATTTATATACAATTATATCTCATCACGTTTCCCCTTTCTCTTACTTATACCTTTCTCTTACTTATATGATATAATAAATACATCACCATTTAGATTGTTATAAAAGGAGGTTTTCTCTTATGAAAAAAATTATTTCGCTGCTGGCAATGCTGTGTCTATTCTTACTTACATCCACCTCTGTATTTGCCATGGACTCGGATACCCTGCTCAATAATCCATTCCGCTATCGTGTCCTCAGCACACAGCCTGACGGTATCGTTTACGTTGATATGGATTCTATTCAGGGGCTGCAGACGATGGATTTCCCCAGCAGTCTCGAAACGCTTTCCTGCACGCTGTATGTCGAAAAATACAGCAATACCTTAGATGCCATGGCTATTCAGCGCAACAAGACGATTCATCAAATCAATGAATACACGGCTGATTTCCATGCCGATAAAGTAAAAGGTGCCTATACGGTATCGACCAAGCTGACCAACGTTTACACGGCCCAAGGAAAACCGTATGAAGTCAAAGTAGATACGTTCCAGTTTACCCGCGTCAAAGACACCTTCATCAACTTGTATCGCCTGAGCGGCCTGCCCAAAGGCTGATGCAGCGCTATAGAGACTTGCAGCAATCTGTACAAAAAAGTTGCAGGTCTCTTTTTTTTTGTAGTATGATAAGTTTATATAACGAAAGAAGGAATCAAGCATGGATACAGCCAAATACCTCAAAATGATAAAAAACAACCCCTATGTCATCGAGCGCATAGAAAATCCTACGGAAGAAATGAACCTGCTGGCCGTGCAGACTAATGGATTGGCACTGCAGTACATCCCGCACCCTTCTAAAGCCGTGCAGGAAGCTGCCATCGCCAACACGCCGCGGGCCATTCAGTTTTTGGAAACTCCTGAAGAAACGCTGCTGCTACAGGCCGTACAGCATGGCTGGAACAATCTGGCCTATATTAAACACCCTTCGGAAGCCTTGATTCAAGCAGCACTGCAGCAGTCCGGCTGGGCAATCAAATACATAGAACATCCTTCGGAAGCGCTGCAGCTCCAAGCCGTCCAAAAAAACTATGATGCCGTACAGTACATCAAAGAACCGAGCCCGGCCGTGCAGAGAGCCGCTGTAGAAGCCAATTATGAAGCCCTGCGGTACATCCCAAATCCGGATTATGAAGCCGTCTGCCTGGCTGTCAAACAGACAGAAAAAGCCGTACGCCTCGTAGCAACGGTAACAAAAGAACAGTTTCTTCATTTTATCCAGCTCAACATACTCGTGTTGAAATACGTCCCCAAAGACATCGCAATCCCCAAAGACGAATTGGTAGGCGTCCTAAAAAATGTTCTTTCACAAGATGACGTCGATGAAGCGTATGTCCGCAATTTCATCAACTGTCCGATGGATGCCTTGTCGCCGCTGGAAAAAGTACTGCTCGTTGATGCTTGCGGCAGCAAAAAAGCCAAACGAATTACCGTAGATGAAAAATTAACCATTCAGTAAGGAGCCTTATCATGAATTTTATCGATACATTACACAGCGCAGAACTCGTTTTGAAAGCAGGTTCTGTGCCGCTTCTTGTCGGGGAAACCGGCATCGGCAAAACCTCTCTGGCCAAAGACATTGCCAAAAAAAATCACTGGAGCCTTATCGGCATCGACGGCAACCTCCTCAAAGAAGGGGAAATCGGCGGCCTGCCCACCATCGAAACCTATCGCCGCACGGATGCATCCGGCAATCCTGTCGAAGAAAAAACGACGATCTATGCCGTACACCACAAGCTGCGTGCCATTGATGCCGAAATCGCCAAAGGGAATACAGTTCTCCTTTTTATCGATGAAATCAACCGCTGCGAGCATGCCGTGCAGCAGGAACTCATGAACCTCATCCTCAACCGGGAAATCAACGGTTATGTGCTGCCCCAAAACGTACACATTCTAGCAGCCATGAACCCTGCTGATTCCTACGACTACGAAGCCGTCGAAATGGATGCCGCCCAAGAAAACCGTTTTGTCTGGCTGTATATGGAAGCAGACTATCTGCAGTGGCTGGACTGGGCCAGTGAAGCCGGCATTGCGCCCAAAGTTATGGAATTTATTTCTACCTTCCCGGACTATTTGGATAAGCACAATGAAGATGACATCAATGCCACACCGCGAAGCTATGAACGCATTTCCGATATTTACAAGCTCTACGAACAGCATCCTGTTTCTAAAACGGTCTTTTTCAACGTCATCCGCGGCAACGTCGGCAAGCTGATTGCAGAAGAATTCGTCAACTTCGCAGCCTCTGACACACAGCCGCTCATCGCCTATGCAGATGTTTTTACTGCCGCACCGCTGGCTGACAGCCTGACGCAGCGAGTAGCTTCCGAAAGCCATACGCGACTCTATTTGGCAGCCAAAAATATCTTAAAGCAGCTGGATATGGCATTTCAAAAAGAAGAACTGCCTGACGAACAAGCCGCTATTACCCGCTTCATGGAATTTCTCGCCTTGTATCCGGTCGATTTGCGCATCGGTATCATGAAGGACATGAAAGCCAACAATGCGCATGTCTACGCCAAGGCACTCGATAATGACCACTTTATCGACGCATACTTTCAGGCCTTTCGGCATATCGGGTGATGCCTATGGACACGAATCTTACGGTACAGGCCAACCTGCTGTACCAGCAGGCTTCCATCCTTGCTGATGAACTGCGCAAAAAGCAAAACAGCCATCAAAAAGCCGTCATTCCTGCCGATTTTCGGACGGACTTCTTCGCCTTTGTCGATACACTTAACCTCAGCCTCATGGAAGACAAAGACAACTTTTTTGGCTACTTTCTTTTTCAAATGGGCAAAGAAATTCGTTTTGATTTAGCTGATGCGACAGGTGTCAATTTCAAAAAAACACAGTACATCCTGTATTTCAATCCGCTTATTTTCCTGCCGCTTTCCAAAGAACAGATGGAAAGCTCTATCAAACACCAAATTCTCCATGTCGTGTCCATGCACCTGGTACGCGCCAAAGAGCTGAAAAACAGCTACAGCCGCCTTGCCATGAACCTGGCTATGGACGTTGTCGTCAACACGTATCTGGAGCATCTGCCGCCTTTTTCTACGACGTTGGAATGGGTCAATATGAACTATTCCCTGCTCTTGGCGCCTTTTGAATCTTTCGAATATTATGTGGAAAAAATCCAGACGGCACTGGATTTGCGTACAGACAAAACAGATAGGCCGGATGACGGAAATACCAAAGACGAAACAGTCAGCACATCGTATCAAATCGGAAAGACACATGACATTTGGGACGAATCCGAAATGATTGATTCCCAGTCTCTGCAGAAATTCACGGCCAAATACATCGATGCGGCACATAAAGGAAAGCTCTCCAACTACCTGGAAAGCATGCTTGCCTCGCTGAAAGAAACGGACAATGACTTGCCCTGGCACTGGTATCTCAAAAAGCTGGTCGGCTCCGTAGCCAACCGCATGAAAAAAACGACGATGCGCCGCAATCGGCGGCAGCCCCTGCGGCTCGACCTGCCTGGCGAACTGCGCTCCTATACAGCCAAGCTGTACATTGCCCTAGACATCAGCGGCAGCATCAGCGACGACGAATTCAAGCAGGCTATGCAGGAAGTACTGCACGTCGTCCGGCAGTATAAACATGAAATCACCATCATCGAATGTGACGATGAAATCCGCCGCACCTACGCAGTACGCTCCCTGGAAGATGTCAAAAGCCGCCTCGACGTCCGTGGCGGCACAGCCTATTCGCCTGTCTTTGAATACGCCAACGGCAAACGCATCGACCTACTCGTCTATTTCACAGACGGCAAAGGTGAAGAACGTCTCCATTGTAAACCCCAGGGCTATAAAGTTCTCTGGGTACTTTCCGGCAAAAGCGATGTCTTATCTGTAAAGCATCCCTACGGCCTAGTCAAAAAGCTGAAAGCCGTCAAAGAATACGACCCCAATCTGGACTTCGATGACGTAGAAAAAGGCGGTTTTTCGATGAACAACCAAGAAGGCATTAGTATGCCTTAAATTTAATTTTATATTTATGTTATATGCATAACATCTCCGCTTTGTCTTTTCTAAGGATAAAGCGGATTTTTTTGGCCTTTTCTAAAAATAATTTTAATTTTTTTATGTATATGTAAGTTTTTCGCGATTTTGTTAATATTTTCATTTGAAAACGGTTGACTATAAATCCTCTTTAATGGTATGATTTCTTCATTAGCAGATAAGGAAATACTTTATTTATTTTTCTGTCTGTCTATTATTCTTTATGGAAGAAGGTTGGTTCCTTATGGTTTTAATGAACTTTGTTTCCGCCTTTGTTATCTGTGCCATTGCCTATGTAATCGGTGAATGGGTCTCCAACATAACAAAAGCATGGGTTCCCTCTGTTTTCGTTACAGCTTGCTTAATGCTGGTTGGTTACTGGACATGTTTCCCAAAAGAAATCGTCACGATGGCTGGCTTGATTCCTTTTGGCAGCACCATCGGTATCTTCTTAATCATCACTCATATCGGTACCATTATCAGCATCAAACAGCTTGTTGAACAATGGCGTACCGTTGTCGTCTGTCTGGCAGGTCTTGCCGGCATGTGCGGTCTTGGCTATTTCGTCGGCCAGTACTTCATGCCTAGAGAACTGGTCATCGCCGGGCTGCCGCCTCTTACCGGCGGTATCGTCGCTGCTACGATCATGAAAGTTGCTGCTGCAAAAGCAGGCCTGATGACGGCTTCTGTCTTCGCAATTACGATGTACTGTGTACAAGGGTTTGCCGGCTATCCGCTGACAGCAATCTGCCTGCAAATGGAAGGCAAACGTCTCCTCAAAAAATACCGCTCCGGCGAAGTAAAATTGACACCGGAACAGATTGACGAAATGGCAGGCATCGGCCTGACAGCTATTGCCGACGACAGCCACGTCAAAAAATTACTGCCGAAAATGCCGGCAGCCTACAACACCGGCGTATTCATGCTTGGTAAATTGGCCTTAGTCGCTTGGTTTGCTACGCTCCTCGGCCAGGCAACACCTGTCAACGGTGCTATTTGGGCTCTCGTTCTCGGCGTTGCCGCCACCCATATCGGCTTCTTGGAAACCAACACGTTGAGCCGCTCCAGCTCCTACTGGATTATCATGTTTGCTTTGATGATGTTCATTTTCGACGGTCTTAAAGACTGCACGCCGGACATGCTCATCACCATCATTGGCCCAATGATTACTTTGATTATCATCGGCGTTATCGGCATGGCTATCATGTCCTTTGTCATCGCAAAGATTTTGCGCATGTCCTTCTACATGGCATTTGCCAACGGCCTGACAGCTCTGTATGGCTTCCCGTGCGATGCTATCATCACCGAAATGACCTGCAATTCCCTTTCTGATGACAAAATCGAACGCAGCTACTTGATGGCTAACATGTTCCCGTCCATGATTGTCGGCGGTTTCGTTACCGTCACCATTACCTCCGTCCTCTTGGCAGGCTACTTTGCAACGTTATTCTAGTCGTATAAACACAATATAAGACACAATACTCCCGCACAAAATTCCATCATCTGATGAAATTTGCACGGGAGTATTTTTTATTCGCCCTATTTCTTATTTTATCGTACAAAAAATAAAACGCAACTGCAATGAAAAGCTTTTCGTTGTAGTTGCGTTTGTTTATAATATCTATTTATTCACCATGAAATTCTCGGTAAATTTCATTCACAAAAATACCCAATACCTGTTTCTTAATCGCTTCATTTTCTAACAATAATCCAAAGAAATCCTCATTTTGCTCAATGTGACGTATAAGAAGTTCATCTGTATCTCGATAAAACGTCTTTGCAAAATCACGTTCTGTATTATTTCGTGCTGCTGTTTTCAATGTACTCGACTTTCGCAGCATATCTTGGATTTGCAATACCGATTGAATGGTTTCATCCCGTTCATACTGTTTTCCCATGGTCTGATTAATCTCATCAATAATTTGTGATAGCTTTTCTTTCTTTTCGGTTTGCCCCTTTCGAGACATCGTATCAGAAATTTTAATAGCTGGTTTAGCGATTACCTGTTGATGTGTATACTGGCCGATCTGTTCATTCACAACATGCGTCACTGTAATCTTACCGCGAAGGTCAAGGGAACTGGCAGCATGTTTACTGGTCATCAACGGAATCAGAGCGGATATAAAAGGATACATCGTATGTGCGGTTTTCTCTCTTATACAGCCCAAAAGCTGAAGAAATTCATAGACACGACAAAACTTCTTACATTGTGCTATCACTTCATTTTGGATCGGTGTATCCAATGCCTCAATGTTTTGTTTTGTCTTTTCTAAATAATACAGCCGTTTATTGGGAACAGCGTCTTGCTTTTTGTAGAAAAGACCGTTAAATGCGTCTATATCATCCGGTTCCATGATATGGTATGCCTCGATAGTCTGTAAAATCTGATACAACGTTTTCGGAGTCATCTCATTGACTAAAAGAGTCGTTTCATAGTAAGGCGCAAAAGCCTGTTGTATGTCTTCATACGTATTGGCAAAATCCAAGACAACCGTTTTTTTATCATACGAAGAATAGGTGCGATTTAGCCTAGAAAGAGTCTGCACGGCATTGACACCATTTAATTTTTTCATAATATACATAGCACAAAGTTTCGGTTGATCAAAGCCGGTTTGATACTTGTTGGCTACAAACAATATCCGATACGTTTTGGTATTAAACATGTCAGCCGTCCGTTTTTCCGAAAATCCGTTCATGCCGGATTCGGTATACATTGTACCGTGTATCTCCATTTTTCCTGAAAAAGCCACTAATGCGTTCATATCCGCATATCCCTTTTGTTGCACATACACATCAAAGGCTTGTTTATATTTGACCGCTTCCGACCGAGACCCTGTAATCACCATGCCTTTGGCGTTTCCTCCTAACTCAGACATGACGGTTGTTCGAAAATGTTCGACAATAATCTGAATACGCTGCGTAATATTACTATCTTGCAGCATGGCAAAGCGATGAATCTTGCGTTTGGCTTCCCTCGTCTTGTATTCCGGATCATCCGCAACGACCTTATTTAACGTATAAAAGGTCTGATACGTCACATAATTTGCCAAGACATCCAGGATAAACCCTTCTTCGATAGCCTGTTTCATCGAATACAAATGAAAGGCTTCCTTCTGTCCTTGTGCATTCGGTGTGCCAAAAAGCTGTAATGTCTTTCCTTCGGGTGTCGCCGTAAAGGCAAAGAAGGATACATTCTTCACCGTATCGTGCTGGTTCAATTCGTTTTGAATCTGATCTTGTACATCTTCTTCTACATCATCCCCAGAAGCCAACGATTGAGTAACAGCCGCCATATCTTTGCCGGCTGTGGAACTATGGGCTTCATCAATGAGAACCGCAAAATGCTTATCTTTCAGACGGGTTACGGCATCTACAATATAGGGAAATTTCTGAATCGTTGTCCCAATAATTTTTGTATGTCCCTGCAAGGCTTCGGCTAAGTCGGCAGAACTGCAAGCATCATCCATGACGCGAACAAGACCGTCTTGATGTTCGATGGATTGTACAGCCTTTTGCAGCTGGCGATCGACAACGACCCGATCGGTCACAATCAAAATGGTATCAAAAATCTGCCGATTCCGCTCATCGTGTAACGATGCCAAGCGATAGGCCAACCAAGTAATCGTATTCGTTTTTCCCGAGCCGGCACTATGTTGAATCAAATACTGGTGTGCCGTCCCATTCTTTTTTACATCAGCAATACTCTTTCGAATGCAGTCCAGTTGATGATACCTAGGGAAAATTAAGTCTCCTTTGGCATCGACGAAGAGGAACTTGCTAAGAAGTTCCAACACCGTATCTTTTTGCAGGATATCGTCCCACATATACTCCACGCCCAAGCCAGTTTTCGGATTGATTGCATTGCCGGCTCCTCTGTTTTTCCCTTTGCCTTTACCTGTATTAAAGGGTAAGAAAGACGTAGACTTTCCTGCCAGCTTCGTCGTCATATAGACTTGTTCCAAATCCATGGCAAAATGAACCAAACAGCCTGCATTCCACAGAAAGAGCCGATTCTTGGGGTCCCGATCGTGCTGATACTGATAGACCGCATCCTCATAGGATTGACCGGCAGCATTGCTCTTCAGTTCAAAAGACATGATAGCGATACCGTTGAGAAAAATAACTAAGTCAATTCGCTGTGTCTTATCCGCCCGAACTTCTTCAATGACAGAAAAGAGATTCTTTTCATACTTCTGCAACAGCTGTTGATTAAATGTCGTAGCAGGTTTTGTATACATTAGCTCCAAATGACGACTGGGGAACTGTAACCCATGCTTCAACGTATAAAGGAGACCGTGTTTCATCACAGTTGCATTGAACTGCCGGATAATGATGTCTTCTGTTTTTTCTTGATACTGCTTGCGAAGGGCTGCCATCTCATCAGGCTGGGTATCCTTGAGAAATCGAAAGAATAATTCTCTATCCATGGCAAAAGCATGGTCATAATCCGCATTTTTTCGGACGAGATAACCGTTTTCTACCAATTTATTCTTGATAAACTGTTGGTACGTCTTTTCAGGAAGAATCTTATTCACGACAAGGCACCTCCTTCTTGCCTGTCACATACTCGTAAATCAAAGACTTTTTGTACTCCTTGAGAACATCCAGCTGTTTTTGCTTGCCTGCAATAGCAGCATCAATGTCTGCACACTTAGCATCAAGGAAATCTGCAATGGCTTTCTGTTCCGTGGTGGGGGGAACAGGAAGCAAGAAATTATTGAATACTGATGTTTGTAATCTCCATCTACCTAATGTAGATACACCTTGTCCTAAAGAGTAAAAAATTCGGCACGAATAACAGCATTGCATAACATATTTATAATATCCAGCTTCATTTTGAATATTATCTCTGAGTTTAAAAACACGATAATCCGGACTTGTTACGCCAAAAAGCTTTGACAAATCAACCCATCCAGTTAGTAAATCCATATGATTCATAACAAAATCACCTGGATACACAAATTGATATCCCTTATAATTCTCAGCAATTTGACCTTCATTACGGGAAGTATCTTTAATTTTCAATCCCTTTTGTGTAACTGATAATATATCAAATCCTTCTTTTCCGGCTATTCTTTTAACGATTTTAAAAATATATTTTATATCTGATAAACACCATTTTTTCGGAATTTTATTCCAATATGGGCTAGCAGTATTTTTCATTTCCACATTGGGATCAAGTCCTTTGGTGACAGCCTGGGTAATGACGGATTTCTTGTATTCCTTGAGGATGTTTATTTGCTTCTGAATATCTGCTGTCAAAGAATCGATATCGGCACACTTAGCATCAAGGAAATTAGCTATAGCTTGTTGTTCTTTTAATGATCCATATGCAATGTACGCATTATTCATAATTCCCATTGTTATAAAGCCCATGGTCGTTTCATGAATTTCAGATTTTAGTGCTAAAGTAAGTGCTTGGAGATAATAAAAGGCAAACCGCTTGTTAATAAATTTCCGAGGTAAAACTTTCCATATATGATAATGATATATCACTTTTTCTCCAGTCCATATTACTGGTGCATATGACATTGACCAAGTATATAATAAATCTCCTTTATCACAGTATTTTGAATCATCCAATTTTAAATTAGAATAATACCATACAGGATTGGTAAAAATATTTCCAACACGTAAAACCCTATACTTACCCTCACCGAGAAATTCAGTATCACTAAATGCCCTACCGTTTAACAACGATAAGGCGTACTTTTGCTTACTACATATCCAATTCAATGGAATTTTCCCAATCCATTCAATCCCACTGTCTTTCATTTCTCGCATATTCTCACCGCCTTAGTTGCCAAAGAGCTTCTGAATCCGCGCAGAAACGCTTTCTTCGAGTTCATTGAATTGTTTTTCCAATTCTTCTACCGGTTTTGGGGCTTCATACTTGTAGAAGTAGCGCGTAAATGGAATTTCTGCACCTGTCTTGATGACGGGTTTCTTTTTGGATAGGTCTTCTTCAAAGAAGGCTTTGGCATCGGGTACATAGGGCAATACTTCTTTTGCCATGTAATCATCGATATGAACTTTGTACGGCACGATTTCTATATCCTTCGTTTCTTTATCGTAGATGATATTCCCCTTTTTATCGCGCTGAATGACGGCTTCTTTATCCATGACAGACAAGCCATCGGCAATCTTGGCGAGCAGTTTTTTATCGGTCGTGACCGATTGCAACGTATCCTGCAAGACGGGCATAAATTCTTCGGGGGACATATATTTTGTATCCTGTTTTGCCCCTTTCAAGGCAGCCATAATGGCATCATACAACGGTTTATGTTGCAAATAGACGTCTAATTTTTTCTTGTCCTTCGCCGAAAGTTCTTCTTCCGATTCTTGCCAACTCTGTACTTTGCCTTCATCATACAGGTTGTTCAGCGACCCTTTGGCATCCATTCTTTCCAAGCTTTCGTCGGTAATGCTGTACGAACGCTGTAGTGGCTGCATGACTGCATATTCCCGATACATAAAATCTTCATTATCAAAAATCTTGCACAGCTCTCCTTCTTGGAAGGACGTATAGAGTTCGACAATCTGCTTGCGATCGTCTGCGGTAATTTCATTTCGTTTGTTTCCTAAGGATTTCCGCAAGGGATGGTAAATCTTGCTGGCATCAATGAGCTGTACTTTACCTTGCCGTTCTTTTCGCTTATGTTTCGAAAGGACCCAAAGGTACGTCGCAATACCCGTATTGTAAAACATATCCGTTGGCAAAGCAATCACGGCTTCCAACAGGTCTTGTTCTAAGATCCAGCGACGAATTTGGCTTTCTCCGGACGACGTACTGCCTGTAAAGAGAGGGCTGCCGTTTTCAACGATAACGGCTCTGCCATTGTCATCATTCATTTTATGGATTGCCGATTGGACAAAAAGGAGCTGTGCATCGCCCCCGCCTGGCAGTCCCGCCCCCCAACGGCCTTCCAATCCTCTGGCATATTCTGCCTTGACGGCTTGTTCATCGCCTTCCGGCGCATCTTTACCAGCCCAAGCTGTACCAAATGGCGGATTTTCTAAGACAAGACGCATTTTGGTATCAGGGAAACAATCTTCCTTAAACGTATCAGCACGACGGATATTCTCTGCATGTTGTCCTTTGATAAGCATTTCTGCCAAACATTCTGCATAGGATTGGGGATTTATTTCTTGAGAGTATAGATAGATATCGGCAGAAGGATTAAACTGTTTGATCACATTATGCGCCGTTGCCAGCATACCGCCTGTACCGGCAGCCTGATCGCAAATCGTAACGACTTTTCCTTCTTCGTTCAAATCGTCACAGCCCTCGGAAAGCGCGATAGCAACCATACAGGTAACGATATCTTTACCCGTATAATGATCGCCGGCTTCGGCATTTTCAGAAAATTTACGAATCAATTCTTCAAAAATATATCCCATTTTAATGCTGTCAATCGTTTTAGGATCCATATCGAGTTCCGAAAAGGCTTTCACAACCGCATAGAGGCGATGATTTTCATCCATTTTTTCAATTTCATCATAAAAAGAAAGACTTTTGATAATGTCTTGCACATTGGCAGAGAATCCTTCTAAATAATTTTTAAAATTATCCGCTAGATGATCGGCATCATTACAAAGCTCTGTCAGCGTATATTCACTAGTATTATAAAAGTCATAGTTAGAAATATAACACAGTACTTTTGGAGGACATGCGGGATTTTGCTTGAACTTAGCGACGACAGCTTCTTTCGTAGCTTCCAGCGCGCATTCAAAGCGACGGATAATCGTCATGGGAATAATAACATCTTTATATTTATCCGACTGATAGGGGCCACGAAGTTTGTTGGCAATAGACCAAATAAAATTCACTTCCGTCGTGACATCTACAGACGTATCGTTATACGTTGTTAATATGGGGTTGGTCATGATATACTCCTTATTCCATCTATTTCTATCGTTTTATATTTTATTATACCAGTATACAAGCCAAAAAAATATATGTTTTCTATTTTCCCCTATATCAGGCCCTATGGATTCGTTGTTCATTTTCACATCATCTAATAGTCGCTGCTGCCAAGGCAGGCTTTGCCGTTGCATCTGTATTTGCTATTACGATGTATTGTGTTCAAGGCTTTGCCGGCTATCCATTGACAGCGATTTGCCTGCAATTTGAGGGCAAACGCCTCCTCCAAAAATATCGTTCCGGCGAAGTACAGTTGACACCGGACCAAATCAAAGAAATGCAAGGCATCGGCCTGACAGCCATCGCAGATGACAGTCATGTCAAAAAATTGCTTCCTAAAATGCCTGCCGCATTCAATACGCCTGTATTTATGCTCGCAAAATTAGGCTTTGTGGCTTGGATTGCCACACTTCTCGGACAAGTAACGCCCGTAAACGGTGCGATTTGGGCGTTGGTACTCGGTATTATTGCGACGTATATTGGCTTTTTGGAAAGCAATACGTTGAGCCGTGCCAATTCCTATTGGATTATTATGTTTGCCTTAATGATGTTTATCTTTGATGGTCTGAAAGATTGCACGCCGGATATGCTGGTTTCTATTATCGTTCCTATGGTTGTTTTAATTATCATCGGCGTCATCGGTATGGGTATTACCTCCTTTATTATCGCCAAAATTCTGCGCATGTCCTTTTTCCTGGCCTTTGCCAATGGGTTGACGGCTTTGTATGGTTTCCCATGCGATGCCATTATTACCGAAATGACTTGCAATTCCTTGACGAAAGATAAAACGGAACGCAGCTATTTAATGGCGCACATGTTCCCGTCCATGATCGTCGGCGGGTTTGTAACCGTTACGATTACGTCGGTATTGATTGCCGGCTATTTTGCTACGTTATTCTAAATCGTTCTGATTACAATACATACAATTATACTCCATTCTCTCTGCGTGCAGCATTCTATAGAGAGTATGGGGTATTTTTCTTACGTATTTGTTATGAGGATAGACAGACAATTCATGCACTTTATCGTGCTCATTAAGGTACACATAAAACTGCAATATAACAAAAGGACTGCAACAAAATGGATTAACCGTTCTCATTTTGTTACAGTCCCGTCTACATATAGGAGTGTTAATCAATCGGTATTCCTTATTTTAATACCAGCTGTTTGCCCGGTTTGACAAAAATCCAAGCTACAATAGCAACGATGCCAAACAGAGACGTGGCAACAAAAGCATTATTCCAGCCATAGTTCGTGACCAAATACGCCGTAACGACAGGTGCCAAGACGCCGCCAATATTGCCCCAGAGGTTCATCCAGCCGGATACGGAGCCGGTATACTGGCCACCTAACGAAATGACGGTAGACCAGCTGGCGCTCATGGAAAAGCCCAAGGCACCGAGGGATACGGACATCCAGAAGATGTTCATGCCGGCACTTGCCGTATGCGCTGCAATATACAAGCCAATAGAGGTAACAGCTACGCCGGCCATGGCAGTCACGGTGCGCATGGTGTACTGCCGTTCGCTGCGGCTGCTGTTTGCCATTCTGTCAGAAATGAACCCAGCTACAAAAACCATTGCCATCAAAGCAATCCAAGGGAAGGAAGCCCAAATCCCCATCGATTTCAACGATAAATTATGTACTTCTGTGAGGTATAACGGCAGCCAAGCCAAAAAGACATACATGATATAATCAACGACCATGAATTGAATCCCTACGGCCCAAAATTGCGCAGAACAGAGGAATTTACTCCACGGTGCTACTGATTTTTTCAAGCTGTCAGCAGTGCGGCCTTCGTTGATATGCGCTGCTTCGGCTTCATTGACATACGGACTGTCTGACGGGTTGTCATACGCATAATGATGCCAAGCCCATGCCAACACACAACCGACAATACCAAAGCAAATAAATACGGAATGCCATCCCAGCGCGCTCATCAATGCGACAGTAACAACCGGGCCAACGACAGGACCGAAAAACGTCCCCAGTAAAATAGACGAGCTGGCTTTGCCTTTTTCATGATTGTTAAACCATTTAAACGTCGCAGAGCCCAATGCGGGAAATACAGGTCCTTCGCCAAGACCAAAAGCCAGGCGAATGACGGAAAAACTCATTTTCCCTTTGGCCAGTGCTGTCAATACTGTAAAAATAGACCACCAAAGAATGGCAAAAGATCCTGTTTTCCGCATGCCGAACTTTTCTGCCAAAATCCCGCCCGGAACCTGCATAATCGCATAGCCGGCAAAAAAGAACGTTTGAATAAATCCCATATCCATTTTAGTGAAGCCAAATTCCTGCATAATAACTGGTGTAGCTACAGATAAATTGACGCGGTCCATATACGCAACAAAACTAATTAAAAAAATTAAAACAGCAATCTTCCATCGAAAGCCTGTCATGGATTGTAATTTGGCTTTCGTTTCCATTACTCTTTCCATACTCTCTCCTCTTATTCATAGAACCACTGCAGTCTGATACGATACCGCAACGGATATTTTTAGCATGCATACTTAGCGTTAACATTGCTAATTATCTATTCTTAAAAGGAATTTGTCAAGGACATTTATTTATTTTTTTTATTTTTATCGCAGTTAAACGTTATATTTATAAGCTTGTTGCTCGTAAATAATGCTACAAGCTTCTTATTTTGCTACGTAATAATGAACTATATCGGAAACCACTTTTTTCTCCAGTGCGCCATGATGCAGCAAGTATTCCAAATGAGCCAGCGTTTCGCCCATGGCAAACCATTTCTGCGTCGGTGGAAATTCATGCCATTGTTTCCCACGCATCGACCATGTCATGTGCGGCGCAATTTCAAAAGCCGTCCAACCGGGATGTGCTGTGACGATAGCCTGCACTTCCTGCAGGCGACGCGCATGATGCGCCTTAATGGCGGCAATCCGCTTACTGATTTCCGTACTTCCTTTACGATGCCCCGGCAGTGCCAGCCGCACCAGCAAATCCCGGACTTTGTCCAGGCTCTGGAAATATTGATCCAAGGCATCTTTCATATTGGACCAAACTTGGATGTTGGGAGTAATGTCAAATAAAATGTGGTCGGCTGTAAAAAAGATTTGCTGTGCAGGCAAATACAAGCAACACTGCCCTTTGGTATGGCCTGGCGTATGAATTACCTGCAGCTCTGTATCTGCCAAATGCAGCATTTCACCGTCCCGTACGGCATGAATGGGAAAATTGATTTTCGGCGAATAAGTCCGCGCCTGATTGGAAAACTGCATTTTGATGTCTTCTGCCGGCATGCCTTCACGCATAAAATTATCTTCTGTAAACTGCCACGTCGAACCGTTTTCCGAATCGCACAAATACTGATAATCGACAGGATGCATATAAATGGGACAGCTCTGGCCGGCAAACAGCCCTACCAAGCCGGTATGATCTGCATGGAGATGGGTAAGAAATAAATCTGTTTTCTGTAAATCAATGTCCAAGGCATTTAGACCGGCACACAGCGATGCTCGGCAGGCAGGCCGGTTGAATCCTGTATCAATCACCAAATTGCGTGTTTTTCCTTTAATGACATACGAATTGAGGTACTGCAGGGGATTATCCGGCAGCTCTACCCGAATCTCATAAATGTCCGGACACGCATATACTTTCTGTATCATAAAGTTCCTCCAAGAAAACGGCTGCTGCATTACAGGGGTTCAGCCGTGATGCAGCAGCCGTTTAGACAACGTTTGAAAATACGCAAAAAGGGGGCTAATCGCCTGCGGCGACGCCCCTCTTTCTTGCGGCTTATTCGGATACAGCTTCCGACGGCTGTTCCGTCTTGGGAGCTGTTTTCTTTTTTTTGCGGGGATTGTAATAGTTCATCCCTTTGTCAACGCCAAGGCGCAGACAGCCTTCTACGGCCACTGCTGCTGCTTTTAGGCCTTCTTCATATGCAGGCACTAGTTCCGCAGGGAACGGCGTCAATACATGATCTACTACGTCATGATGAGGCAGCGGACGACCGATGCCGACGCGGAAACGGATAAAATCATGACAGCCGTTGGCAAACAGGCTCTTAATCCCGTTGTGACCCCCATCGCTGCCGTTTTTACGGATACGGATGCGTCCTACGGTCAAATCCATATCATCATAAATAACGTAAACGTCCGTTTCTTCCAGCTTGTACCAGCGCATCAGCGGACCGACAGCCTGGCCGCTGCTGTTCATAAAGGTCTGCGGTTTGACAAGAATAATCTTTTCACCGTCTACGACAGCCTGCGCTACCTGGGCATCCATCTTATTCTGCCAAACACTGACATTCCAACGGGCAGCCAATTCGTCAATGACGCGAAATCCCGTATTATGTTTTGAGTTTTCATATTCCCGGCCCGGATTTCCCAGACCAACAATCATATGCACAGTACGTATTCCTTATTTATCAAATAATTTACTTACAGAAACTTCATGGAAGATACGCATGATAGCTTCCCCTAAGAGAGGCGCAACGGACAAGACTTTAATCTTGTCAATTTTCTTGTCATCCGGCAGCGGAATCGTATTGGTAATAATCAATTCAGAAATGACAGAGTTCTGAATGCGTTCTACAGCCGGATCTGTCAGTACAGCATGGGCACAGGCGGCATATACGCGTGCTGCTCCCATTTCTTTTAATGCTTTGGCACCGCCGCACAAAGAACCTGCTGTATCTACGATATCATCAATGATGATACAGGTTTTGCCTTTGATGTCGCCGATAACATTCATGACTTCAGCAACACCCGGACGAGGACGGCGTTTTTCAATAATAGCAATCGGGGCATTGATACGGTCTGCCAAATCACGGGCACGCGTTACGCCGCCAAGGTCCGGCGATACGACAACGATATCACCCATATCGGTTTCTTCTTTTTTCTGATTGAGGTATTTGGCAATGATAGATGCAGAACCAAGATGATCGACAGGAATATCAAAAAAGCCTTGAATCTGACCGGCATGCAAATCCATCGTAACTACACGAGTAACACCGGCAGTTGTCATCAAATCAGCTACCAATTTAGACGTAATCGGTTCACGTCCTCGTGTTTTACGGTCCTGGCGGGCATAGCCATAATACGGAACAACAGCTGTAATGTGTTTTGCCGAAGCGCGTTTTAAAGCATCTGCCATGATGAGCAATTCCATCAACGTGTCATTCGCCGGCTGGCATGTCGGCTGAATAACAAAAACGTCTTTACCGCGAACGCTTTCATCAATCATGACCTGGATTTCGCCATTGTTGAATTTACCAACAAAGGCTTTGCCCAATTCCAATCCTAAATAATCAGCAATTTCTTTCGCCAATTTCGGATTGGCATTCCCCGTAAAAATTTTCAACTTTTTCCCGTCTTCGTAACTCATTGTTGAGCCTCCTAAAATATAAATGTAGTGATAATATATATTTTCGATGTGTAAAACCGATGAATTCTTAGGCGTATTTATTTCTTATACGTATCGTCTTTGACCCAGCCTTCAATATTGCGCTGTTTAGCGCGCGCAACCGACAATGATTTCGCCGGTACGTCTTTAGTAATCGTAGAACCTGCGCCAACATACGCATAATCACCAATGGTAACAGGTGCAACTAAATTACTGTTGCAGCCGACAAACGCATGATCGCCAATCGTCGTGCGATGTTTAATCTTGCCGTCATAATTGACCGTAATCGTGCCGCAACCAATATTTACACCGCTGCCGACATCGCTGTCACCAATATAACTCAAATGGGGCAGTTTCGTACCGTCACCAACATGAGAATTTTTAACTTCCATATAGTTGCCAACTTTTACATGATTACCAATGACTGTATTCGGGCGGAAATGAACGAATGGTCCAATTTCACAACCATTTTTAATTTCGCAGTCATGGGCATAAGTAAATTGTAAATGATCGCCATCACCCATGGTAACGTTCGTCATACGCACATAGGGTCCTACCTGGCAGTCTTCGCCAATAACCGTATTCCCTTCCAGTATAGTACCCGGATACAAAACCGTATCGCGGCCTACGGAAACCGTCGTATCGACATAGGTATTATTCGGATCGATAACAGAAACACCGTCAGCCATCAGCTGATCCAGCTTGCGGCGTCGAAGTACTTGTTCTGCTTCGGCCATTTGCATGCGAGAGTTGACTCCCAATGTTTCCCGATAGTCCGGTGCTGCAAATGCACTTACTACTTTGCCTTCATGAACAAGCATGCCGATAATATCTGTTAAATAATATTCGCCTTGGGCGTTATTATTATTGACATGATGAAGCATATCCCATAACAAGCTCATATCAAAACAGTAAATCCCCGCATTGACTTCATGAACAGCCAATTCGTCTGGTGTACCATCTTTTTGTTCTACAATTTTCAGCACTTGGCCCTTGGCATCGCGAATAACGCGGCCATACCCGGTCGGATCTGGCATGACAGCCGTTAAAACGGTCGCAGCTGCACCCGTTTCTTCATGGCATGTTAAAAGCTTGCGAAATGTATCTTCTGTCACAAGCGGCGTATCTCCGCATGTAACCAGCAGCGTACCCGTTTCTTTTCCCAATAACGGTTCTGCCTGCATAACGGCATGTCCGGTGCCAAGCTGCTGCGCCTGTACAACCGTTTCCGCTCTATTTTCTAAATATTCCTGTACGGTTTCACCGCCAAAACCGACAACGACAACCTGCCGCTGGGTTCCTGCGGCTTTTACTGTCCGCAGTACTTGTTCAACCATCGGAACTCCACCGACTTTATGAAGAACCTTAGGAAATTTAGATTTCATTCTGGTTCCCTTACCGGCTGCCAAAATGAGTGCAATCATATTTTTCATTCAGTATAAGCCTCCCTGAATTTTTAACTGTACGTCCTTTTCAGGATAACACAAATAACACGGAAAATACATAGTTTTTTACAAAAATCTGGTAAAAAGCTGACGTATATAGAAAAAAACGCAAAAAGGAGAGACACTTCTGTCTCTCCTTTTTGTGTATTTACAATACGTATACGACAACGTCTCTTCTGCCAAAATCTATGGCTTCACCTGTAGAATCCATTGCCAAATCAATCCGATTGCCAACAATGTCGCCACCTGTATCATCTGCTACAGCATAACCATATCCTTCGATATACAGCTGTGTTCCCAACGGAATTACATCCGGGTCTACGGCTACCATACCGCGCTGTAGGCGATGTCCGCTGGCAGTATAACCGGTACTACCGGGATCATCTTCTGTGTATGCAGTTGCTTCCATTACCAATCGTCTCTGATATCCATCATTGCTTTCCTGTGATTCGTCAGGGATTGGTCGTCCACTGGCTTCTGAAAGAGCCGCCATGGTCTGTGATCCAACAATACCATCTGCATCTAAGCCGTGATCGGCCTGGAACTGTTTTACTGCAGTTTCTGTTGCCGGACCAAAATCTCCATCCGCACCATCAGATAAATAGCCAGTATCCATGAGCATGTATTGTACGCTCTGTACAGCAGAGCCACTCATTCCCATTTCGACTTTTGCACAAACCAGTGAGGAACATGCAAAAACGAATATAAACGTCAATAGAATCAGTATACGGTTCTTCAAATAACCACCTCTTTGAAATGTCCATACCTATAAATCAATTGCCAAGGAGCATTATACCAAAAATGACGGCATAAGTCAAAAAAATAGATTTTTATGCCTCATTTTTGATATGTTTATGCTGTGTTCTTCACGGTTTACATTTTATTCATATAGGTTAATGCTCTACTTTTACCGTGTATTTTTAGTACCAGGTAATATTTTTTATAATTATTATGCATTTTTTGTGTTTTCCTGTTCTACCAAACTTCGTACCGTTTCTGCCCCTTCTACAGTATCCGTCAAGACATATAAATAGTCTCCGGCCTGAATCCGTACAGAAAAATCCGGGATGATTTCTCGTTCGCTGCGGCGAATATCAATCAGTGCCACATGGGATGGCCAAGAGATATTTCTGATATATTTACCGTCTACGGCGCTGCCGCTGGCAACGGTCAATTCCAACACATTCTGCCGTTCTGCCGGCGGAATCACAGGGCGTTTTTTAGCCAGACTGCGGTTGAGCAAGGCTTCATAAATGGGCTGCCCGCCGCAAAGCTGGGCAACTACCAGCGCAATCATGGACGCCGTGCACAGTACCAGTAAATGTTCATACGAGCCAGTCATTTCCATAATCAAAATCGTGCCGGTAATCGGTGACTGCACAGATGCTGCAAAAAAAGCGGCCATGGAAATGACAACGATATTGGATAAGTAATACGCCGAAATCATATCCATTTGAACGAGCACAATACCAACAACGCTTCCCGTCAATGCCCCCAGGACCAACATGGGCAGAAAAAAACCGCCGGGAACGCCGCAGCCGTAACTAATCAGCGTAAACAGGAATTTGCCTGCCAGCAGTGCCAAAAACAACTGCAGCGACAAAGGCAGTTCGTATAAACTATTGATCAGGTCATTGCCGCCGCCCAACACTTGAGGAAATACATAGCCCAGCATGCCGGCTGTCAGCAGTGCAAAGGCGATGCGCATATAATCATTGCGAAATACAGGCAGTTCATAAAAATAATGTATGTTCAGCAGACCTTGGTTAAAAATAATACCGGCCATGCCAATCACGATGCCTAGCAGGACGGCAATCCAAATATATTCCAAGGGAAACGTCGGCAGAACACCGAAGTGAAATACAGGTTCTCTGCCAAAAACAATGCGGCTGACTATCGTTGAGACCAGTGCCGCTGCCATGGCCGGAGCCAAGACGACGCCGGAAAAGTTGCGGTGCAGTTCTTCCAAGGCGAAGATAACGCCTGCCAGCGGGGCATTAAACGCTGCTGCCAGGCCTGCACTGGCCCCGGCAGTAATCAAATACCGTTCTTCCATCCGCGTACGGCCCAATGCCCTGCTGCATCCCTGTGCCGTCACAGCACCGAGCTGAATCGACGGGCCTTCCCGGCCCAAAGACAATCCCAAGCCGATACCGATAATGCCGCCAATCAGTTTAACCCATAAGATGCGAAACCAGCGCATGCGAATAGCACCCAGAATAATCCCCTTGACCTGCGGAATACCGCTGCCGCCGGCATTGGGTTCATATATGCCAAACCGCCACAGCACAAAAGCTGCCGCCAGCAGCACGACGGCCCAGGGAATCGCCGTATATATCGATCCTTCCAACAATATAGATGTATATATGTATTGACGCCAATACGTGCCCGTTTCCAATCCCCAGCGAAATATACTAATAATGATGCCGGAAAAAAGGCCTACCCCAATGCCTTCAGCAAAAAGCCGCAGGCGGAATCGTGGCCACTGCCGCAGCGTCTGTACGGCCGTTGTTACATAGTTGTCTATATGCATAATCATCCCATTCCTTTCGTACTGTCGTCATTATATCACAGTTCTATACATTTAAACATTTCCTAAAAAATACTGATAGTGTCAAGTTGTTGTGGGTATTTTATTTAACTGGAACTTGTTGGCAATAAAATCAGTTTGTTATTTATGAAA
>CAKPVJ010000018.1 GCA_934193515.1 uncultured Megasphaera sp.
AGATTACGTCTTGTTCGGTAGCAGAGATTCAACAGATAGCCAATAAACAATTTCAATCGCAGTAATACAGAGGTGTTGACCATGAACAATACAGTAAAGGATGTAGCCAAAGCAGACAACGCCTTTACAAGTGATGAAACATGCTGTGGACGGATACCTAGTGTATAAGTATAAGCAGGTTGCTGCACATCATGAAATGTGCGGCAGCTTTTTTGCTGAGAACGTCATTATTTTAAATCAAACTCTTTGCATTTTAAACGGCAGGAAACATATATGGCAGACAAAGCAAAAAGCTGTGTACACGGCAATGCACGTATACACAGCTTTTGATCAACTGATTTGGAAGTACTGAATTATGCCGACGCAAATTCATCTTTTGGGACACCGCATATTGGACATTCGAAATCCTGCGGCAGTGTTTCCCAAGGGGTGCCGGGGGCAATGCCTCCTTCCGGATAGCCTAATGCTTCATCATATTCCCAACCGCAAACGCTGCATACGTATTTCATGGTCATGCCTCCTTTGATATAGAATAGGTAAAAGTATGTATAGTTACGGCTGTTCGCTCCATAAACATTGAACGAATGCCGGAGTTTTTGCCAACATGGTTTTGTTTGGATTCCAAGAAAGCCTGTTTCACGCAACCGTTTAAACTGGCCGTACTTTCACCGCTTCAGCCATAGCAACAAAAGGGGTGAGCTTTTTTCTTTTTGAATTTTAGCTGCTTCAGAAACGTCAGCCAGCCGGAAACACTGGGAAGGGTGTCATTGTGACCGACTTCTTTTAGCATGAACAGGCAGATATATACTAAGAAAAAAGTGTATGTAACATGAAAAAGTATTGTGTTATATATAATATAGCAAAGATATAAAAGAAAAACCGTTGGAAAAACAACAAAAAAACTCTCAGCCCGTGTGGACGGAGAGTTGGATACGAATGTATACTGATGTGAGAAAATTTTTTCTGCGGATTTATTTAAACGGCATATATCCCAACGTGACAAGCAAATAAAACGCCGGGTACAGAATAAAAATATACAACAGCGTTGTTGTAATGAACGGCGCCATGGCGAGGTTGACGTTAAGATTGTAGAGACGTTCAGTAACGAGTGCGTTTATCGCGCAGGGGCTGGCCATGATGATAATCAGCGTGCCCAATAGAACTGGGTCTGAGGTAAATCTTAGTGCCAATACATATGAAACGGTCGGCGTGAGAAGCATTTTTATCGGTATCAAGTCGAGCGTAACGCGGCAGTACTGCTTGAGATGGGAAAAGTCAATGAGATAGCCAATCGGCAGTAAAGCAGACCAGGCACTGATATGGACGAGGTATTGAAACAGCTGTCCCAAGACTGCCGGGCGGGGAACATGAGCGGCGTACAGCCCGATGCCGATGACAATAGCGACGACAGAAAGCTGATTCCAGTTGAGGAAAATGCCTTTCCAGTTGGCTTTCATAAAGGTCAGTATATGGCTGTTCTGTCCGCTGTGCTGATAGTAGTATCCCATGGGAAAAAGGATGAAAAACATAACCAAGTTTTGGAAAATGCCAATAATCTGTGAATAGGCAAAGGCGATTTCCCCATACAGTAAATAGCCGCAAAGACCGCCGAGTGCTGTCGTGTTGGACGGAATCGCTGCAATGAGATAGCTGCCGCGGTCCAGCTTGAGGGAAAATCGTTTTTGCAGATGCAGAACCAAAATAATCCCCAGCGGGAAAAAGGCATTAAAAAAAGCAAAAAAGGGCAGGGATAATAATTCTGCCCGCAGGGGCATGACCCAAAAACTGAGCAATGTCAGAATGGTGACAATCACGATAATATTGAAGCGAATCAGGCGATTGCACTGCTCGGAAGATACGAGCTGCCGCTGTTTGAGAACATACCCGACAGCCAACGGCAGGATAATGTCGATAAAAATATAGAGAATCCGCATACTGGCTCCATCCATGGATAAAGCCTCCTTTACGTAAGGTGTATTATTTTCGTGCGGCCCGGAACGCGTCGGCCAGTGAGAAGGTCAGCGGTTCTGCCGGCTTGGTTGCATCGATAATAGGCTGCATAATGTCACGAAATTCTTCGCGTTTTTGAGATAATACATATAGTTTGGATGTATTGCGGGCATCCCAGAGCGCGTCATGCATTTGGCCGTCAAAGGTTTCTCCCAAGGTGCTGACGGCTTTGTCGAGGGAAATAACCTTGTCCAGTCCCAGCAAATTACAGTAAATCTGCTGAAAATTCTGCCAATGATCCAGCATCCAGCGGATAGACGGGGCATTCATGTCCAGCTTTTTCAACCGCATTTCACAGGTCAGCTGCCGCCAGTCATTTTCACTCCAAGCATACATTTCGTAATCGTTTTCATTGGATTCGTTACACCATGCCAAAAAATGAAAGAAAGCATCGTGAAAATGGGGAGAGCCTGCTAATGTTTCCATCGTAATGCCAGTCAGTTCTTGGCAGGTAGGGTTCATTTCGGTTGCATATTCCGGCAATACATATTCTTTATAGGAAGAAATTTCTTCACCGTTTTCATCGATTTTCACGGCACCGATTTCAATAATTTCTCCCTTACAGACCCGGCGTGCTTCTTTGTGGGCCTGTGTGATAGGATTCATTTCAAAGTCAACGAATACTGCTTTCATGAATCAAGCTCCTTTCAAAAAATATAAGTGGCTGCAATATTCATAATTTTCATTATACCACAAGAAAGCGTCTAAAACCTATAGGCAGTAGACGCTTGATGAATGTCAAATGAAAATATATTGTACTAAAACCATGTAAAAAATAGCACCCAGTCCCAGGCTGAGAAATATGTTTTTATATGCAGCAACGCAATAAACAGAATGGCAATGCCCTCCGGCAGACCGTGTACCGGTGTAAATACGGCATCTTTCAGACAGTAGACGATGAGCCGTGGCAGTACACGGCCTAGATAGGATACAAATATCTATTGACAAACAGGCCGTTTTTTAGGTATACTTATAAGTAATTTCACATGTATAATTCGATGAACGAAACGAGTACATTCGTAAGGGCAGTTGCAGCGAGCCAATGACAGTGAGAGTTTGGCACCAGCCGATGGATGGAATGGATTCGGGAGAGGCGGCCTGAACGGCAGCAAGTAGGGCGCGACGGTGTATTTCCACCGCTATCAAAGAAACGTGTATCGCTTCGGCCGTACATGTAGAGCAGGACTACTACAGTCAATTTGGGTGGCACCGCGGAAACTATACGTATATGAGATATAGCCTTTCGTCCCTTGGAATATCAAGGGATGAAGGGCTTTTTTATTTGTCTAATCAGACTGAATGGAGGCACATATGCTGGAACTGCAAGATGTAACTTTTTACTATACCCGTAATGTTCCCGTGTTGGAACATATCAACGCGACGATACAAAATGGCGAGTTTATTGGCTTAGGCGGCCGCAATGGCTGCGGCAAAACGACGGTAACACGGCTGCTCATGGGCTTGGAAAAGCCGGTCAGCGGCAAAATTTTTCACGACGGCGTCGATATTACGGCGCAGGATGCGGCGCAGCGGAGCCGGTTTATGGGATATGTATTTCAACGGCCGGAACGGCAGATGTTTCGCCCTACAGTGCGGGAAGAAGTGGCCTACGGTCCGCAGCAGCTGGGGATGAGTACCCATGAAATAGAAGAAGCGGTAGCGCATGCACTGGAAGCGACGGCACTGACGGAGCTGGCAGAGGCCTATCCACCCAATCTCAACCGCGGTGAAAAACAGCGTGTAGCGATTGCCTCTGCGATTGCTATGCATACGAGCTGCATTATCCTGGATGAACCGACGAGCGGCCAGGACAGTGCCGACAAAGAACATCTTATGGAGCTGCTGACAAAACTCAACCAGCAAGGCATGACGATTCTTATTATTACACACGATATGGATATTTTGGCCCGGTACTGCCAGCGTGTTCTCGTCATCGGCAACCATACGAAAGCCTTTGACGGCACACCGCAGGAATTGTTCACGAAACGGGATGACTTGTATGAACTGGGCCTGAGCCGGCCGGAAGCGGTGACGCTGTCTATGGCCGTGCCGGATATAGGCTACTGCAAATCCATGCAGGAATTTACGGCAGCGATGCTGAAACGATTGGGAGGGAAACGCTGATGATGAAACGATTTGTGCCGGTTACAAAATTAATAGGAACCTTTGCCTTTTCTTTCTGGGCGTTGGTATTGCATACGACGGAACCACTGATTGTTCTCGTCGTGATTGAATTAATCCTCTTGGCATTGTGCGGCAGTTTGGGCCGTAACAGCAAAGCCGTTTGCAGTTTGGCTGTATTTGCCGTATTTTTGGCAGTTGTACAGCTTTTGGGCGGTGGTTCGCTGGAATCTGCGTATGTAACGGGACTCCGCATGCTGGCCATGACTATCGTATTTATTATTTTACTGACGACAACACGCCTGCAGGATTTAACGGCGTCTTTAGTCAAGCAAATTAAAATCCCCTATGAGTACGCGTTTATGTTTACGGCGGCGCTGCGGTTTGTTCCCGATTTTATCGCAGAAAGCAAAACCGTACAGGAAGCGCAGGCATGCCGCGGGCTTTCTACCAAGGGCAATGTGCTGAAAAAAATGATTCATTATATGAGTGTTGTACAGCCGCTGATGCTGAAATCATTGGGCCGTTCAGAAACGATGGCCCTCAGCTTGGAGCTGCGGGGGTTTGGCAGCAATTCTCATAGTTTTATGAGCAATGTACAGCCGAAAGGCAAAGATTATCTAGTGATGTTTGTAATGGCAGCGATCAGCTGTTTGGTCGTATACATGCGTATGCAGGGATTGGTTTAGGAGGGCATCTCAAATGAAAAAAGTAGCAGATATTGCAAAACTCGAATTTCATCATCGGCAGGGCGGCCAATTCCGCTGGATTACGATTACGACGCTTATGCTGGCCATCGGGACGATTTTACACCTGGTATCGCCGAGTGTAGGCGGCGTAACGCCGAACTGGACGATAGCGACCTACTGCGTTGCAATCTGCCTGACCAAGCCGACCTATAAACAGGCGCTGGGCATTGGCCTGGTAGCCGCTTTGGTTAACGTCCTGACTTCTAAATCCGGATTTCCCTATGGCAATCTGATTAGTGAACCGCTGGGGGCATTGACATGTACCTGCATCGTGAAAAATCTGGCAGGAATTCGGATTAAAGGCCATTCCTGTCTGCCTATCCTGACAGGGTTTGCAGCTACCTGTATGAGCGGCGGCGCCTTTGTTACGATTTTAAAATTTGTCATGAATCTTCCTACAGTCGTCTATATTACGGCCATGCTGCCGCTGGTCGTCGTCATTGGTCTGCTGAATGCTGTCGTTACGCCGATTATGTATTTCCCGGCACTGCGCCTCTTTGTATCACGCGGCATTCTGGATTCGTTGGAAGAACAGGAAGTGACATCCGACCACAGCATGTATGAACTGAAGCCGACACAGGATGGGCTGATTTCTATTGAACATTTGACATATATCTATAACAAGCAGAAAAAGCCTGTCTTGGAAGATGTCAGCCTGGCTCTGCATGCAGGAGATTTCCTAGTCGTGACAGGAGAAAGCGGCAGCGGCAAAAGCTCGTTGTGCATGGCAATGACCGGGGCCATTCCTCATTATTTTGGCGGCGTTATGAAAGGTATGGTATATGTAGACGGGCAGGCGACGACGCAGACGACGATTTCTGATTTGGCCAGCCGTGTCGGTGCTATGTTGGATGATTATGACAGCCAGCTCGTAGCAATGACTGTAGAAGAAGAAATTGCATTTAGCTTGGAAAACCAAGGCGTTGCGCCGGAAAAAATTGAAGCGGCCATTACGGAAGCATTGGAAAAAGTCGCTATGACGCCGTACCGCAAACGGGCACTGAGCAACCTTTCCGGCGGTCAGCGGCAGCGTTTGGTCATTGCCGGCGTACTGGCAACCAATCCGGATATCCTCGTGTTTGATGAACCGACATCGGCATTGGACCCGGAAGGAACCCATGATTTCTATGAACTGATTCATGAACTCAACGCCAAATACGGGCATACGATTGTCGTTATCGAACATTCACTGGAAGCAGCTCTGCCCTATGCCAACCGACTCGTTTTATTAGACCAGGGACGCATCCTTTGTGACAGCGATGTAGAAACGACACTTCGCTATATGTATGAACATAATGTATATAAAACTGCTATTCCAGCCGTATTTACCTGCCAGATGGATTTGGAAAAAGCTGGCTATCAGTTTAAAATGCCGTGGCTGACGACCGAAGCGGCTGTAGATGCATTGCAGCACGTATAAAGGAGTTGGACAATATGAACTTGCTGTGTATTGGTGACAGCGTGACTTATGGATATGACGTGGCGCCGCAGAACAGATGGACGTATATACTGGCAAACCGGACAGGCATGCAGGTCTGCAATGAAGGTCTCTGTGGCGATACGACAGCAGGCATGCTGCAGCGCCTGCAGACGATGAACCTGATGGCATACGATGCCGTATTTATCATGGGCGGCTCCAACGATATACTGCAGGATGTACCTCTTAAAGGCATAGAAGCGAACATGCAGCGCATGATGCAGCAAATAACGGATGCGGGCAAACCGCTTTTTGTCGGTATTCCCTTGCTAACGAAAGAAGAAAGCGCGTTCTTTGGCTGGCAGCGGCTGGAAGACGTAAAGCGGCATAATGACGTACTGCAGGCATACAGACAGTGGCTTTTCACGCAGTGCCAGGCATCTGGGGCAGTACCCATTGATTTTCATAAACGCATCCTGGATGCAGAAGCAGCAGGCAAGACATCCTACTATGCAGACGGCGTGCATCCCAATGAAGCCGGGTACGCCATCATGGCAGAAGAAGCGATTCGGTGCATACAATAAAATAGTCAAAGAAAAAGCAAGGAAACAGATGGTTACACTGTTGTCCTTGCTTTTTTATATTGTAGTTACCGATTTATCGTAAGATTCAATTGATATTTTTGCTTGAAGTAATAATTGTTTGGCAAGTTCTTTCTTTTCTTTTGTAGCTCTAAACAACGGCATGCTAATACTCATAGCATAATTATGGGTATGAGTTAATACAATCGGAACGGCGAAGCAGCAAAGTTGATATGTTATTTCCTCCTGTTCGACGGCAATGTGTGTCTGTTTAATAGATTGCAGCTGTTCGTAGAGCGTATGCAAGTCCGTAATGGTATTTTGGGTCTGTTTTACAAGCGGGTTGGGATATAATGCCTGCAGTTGGGGAAATGTATAGTCGCAAAGCAATGCTTTTCCTAATGCTGTACAGTAAGCAGGAAGTTTTTTTCCAATATATGAAATGATTTTTATGGTTTGTGTTATAGCCGCATCTTCTTTTAATATGTATAAAACGTCTGCTCCATCAAGAACACCTACCTGACATATTTCATTTATTTCTCTAGTAATATCTCTCATTATAGATTTTATATAAGGAATTAGTGTTTTTTCATGTTCATAAGCGGCCCCGATACAATATGATGAGATACCAATGGAATAAAGTTTTGAATTATCTTGAAGTTGTAAAAATTTTTGTTGTACCATTTCCTGCAAAATGGGGGAAAGAGTACTTTTTGGTATATGTAAAAGTTCAGTAACTTGTGTAAGCGATAGTCCTTCTGGATGTGCAGCAAGAAGCGTTAAAATACGTAAAACACGTTCTGTTGGTTTGTGAGTCAATGCAAAAACCTCCTATTATAATATTTCTATTATAACAAATTTAATGATAATAAGAAAATTACAAATTTTGCATAATAGATACAAAATGATGATAAAAAAACAATATTACTATCCTTGATTTTCGTTTAGCTGATTGTTATAATTTAAGCATAAAGTTCGTAAATACGTTTGCTAATACGTATATACGAATATAAAAAAGGGAGAAGCAATAAAAGGAGGATAATAAGTATGTCTATTGAGAATTTGTATTTAAATGAAAAACCGTCTTTGTATCAAGCTAGGACACATGCAGATGGGCCATGTGGAACATTACCATTAACTGATGAAGCATTAAAAACTTCACCAAGCGGAAATATTTTTGGCATGACGATTAATGCTGGAATGGGATGGAATCCGGAAACGTTGGCGAATGGAGATGTAATGATTATAGGTACTAAGGGTGGAATGCGTGCGGATAATGGCCGAACGATTGCTGTAGGATTACATCCAGGGCATTTTGAATTAGGTGATTTAATGGGAGAAGCGGCGGACACATTGAAAGGAATGGGATATGTTCCTCATGCTGCTTTTGTATCAGATCCTTGTGATGGACGTACGCAGGGAACGATAGGAATGTTTGATTCTCTACCGTATCGCAATGACGCATCCATGGTTATGCGGCGCTTGATTCGTTCTATTCCGACGAGAAAGGCTGTCATTGGCGTGGCTTCTTGTGATAAAGGTTTACCGGCTATGATGATGGCATTAGCAAGCATGCATGATTTGCCAACAATTCTTGTTCCTGGAGGAGCCACGTTAATGCCTAATAAAGGTGAAGATTTGGGAACCGTGCAAACGATTGGCGTTCGATATGCTAATGGAGAACTTTCTTATAAAGATGCTGTTAATTTAGGATGTCGAGCTTGTGCAAGTGCTGGAGGCGGATGCCAATTTTTTGGAACAGCAGGAACTTCGCAAGTGGTAGCAGAAGGACTTGGACTTGCATTAACTCATTCTGCATTAGCACCTTCAGGCGAAGCAATTTGGAAAGATTTAGCAACTAAATCTGCAGTAGCGGCAATGGAAATGTATAAAAAGGGTATTACAACAAAAGATGTTATTACAGACCATGCTATTGAAAATGCTATGGTTATCCATGCTGCTTTTGGCGGCTCGACTAATTTGTTGTTACATTTACCGGCGATTGCCTTTGCTGGCGGATGCCATGTACCTACGGTTCATGATTGGGCACGTATTAATAAAGAAGTTCCTCGCTTGGTCAGCGTTTTACCAATTGGACCTGTTAATTATCCAACGGTAGATGTATTTATGGCTGGCGGTGTTCCGGAAGTTATGCTGCATTTACGTAAATTAGGATTGCTGCATGAAGATGTTATGACAGTAACTGGCAGTACATTAGGTGAAAATTTGGATTGGTGGGAACAATCTGAACGTCGAACTGCTTGTCAAAAACGCCTAAAAGAATTGGATCATTTAAATGTAGAAGATGTTATTTTTAGTCCAGAGCAGGCTAAAGAACGTGGAATAGGATCTACTGTTACGTTCCCAACAGGAAATATCGCTCCAGAAGGATCTGTTGTTAAATCTACGGCGATTGATCCATCTGTTATTGATGATGATCATGTTTTTCGTCATACGGCTAAGGTAAAGGTATTTACCTCTGAAAAAGAAGCAATTACTGCTTTGAAACATGATGGAGTACAGGCTGGCGATATTATGATTGTTATGGGGGGCGGCCCGTTAGGAACTGGTATGGAAGAAACATATCAGTTGACATCGGCACTAAAACATCTGTCTTTTGGCAAACATGTATCGTTAATTACTGATGCTAGATTTTCTGGTGTGTCAACTGGCGCATGTTTTGGCCATGTAGGCCCGGAAGCATTAGCTGGAGGTCCTATTGGAAAATTACGTGATGGAGATATTGTAGAAATTATTGTAGATACCGTGAAGTTAGAAGGAAGTTTAAACTTTATCGGTACAGAAGATAATCCGCTTACCTATGAAGAAGGTGCTAAAGTATTAGCTGCACGTGAAACGAATCCCCATGTACATCCGGATGACGATTTACCTGATGATACACGGCTTTGGGCGGCTCTTCAAAATGCGAGCGGCGGTACTTGGAAAGGTACAGTATATGATGTAGATGCTATTATCAAAGTATTGGATGCAGGTAAAAAAGCACTAGAAAAAGAAGAAAAATAGGGAGGAAAAGAATATGCCATTAGTTATTACAGCATTAGCGGTTGTATTATTAATTGTCCTGATTTCTAAATTTAAGATGAATACTTTTGTGGCACTTCTTATTGTATCGGTTGCAGCTGCAATTAGCTTTGGAGTCCCTCTTGTAAAAGTTGCTGATTTATTGGAAAAAGGGATTGGCGGCACATTAGGTCATATTGCATTGATTTTTGGCTTAGGAGCTATGTTAGGTAGACTAGTTGCTGATGCCGGCGGTGCGCAACGTATTTCTCTTTCTCTTATCCATGCATTTGGAGAAAAGAAAATTCAGTGGGCTGTTTTAGTTGCATCGTTTGTTGTTGGTATTGCCATGTTTTTTGAAGTGGGATTAGTACTGCTTATTCCCATTATCTTTTCTATTGCAAAGGAAATGAAAGTAACGCCTATTTATTTGGGAATACCTATGTTGGCATCTTTACTTTCAGCGCATTGTTTTTTACCTCCGCATCCGGGGCCTACTGTCATTGCTGGCGAATATGGTGCGGATATAGGTAATGTTTTGCTCTATGGAATTATAGTAGCAATTCCAACGGTTATTATTGCAGGACCTTTATTTACAAAATTCGCTAAAAAAATAGTACCGAGTGCTTTTGAAAAGATGGGTGATATTACAGCACTGGGTAAAGAACGTACTTTCACAGATGAAGAAATGCCAGGATTTAGAGTTAGTTTGTTTACGGCGATGCTTCCGGTTATTTTAATGATTATTGCGACAATCGGTTCGATGGTTAGCGACTTTGTCAATCTTTCCGGCAGTGCAGTATTTACCTTTATTGAATTTATTGGTAAACCGGGGATTGCAATGATTATTTCTATCTTGGTAGCCATGTACACCATGGGGGTACAACGAAAAATTCCTGTCAAAGATGTTATGAATTCTTGTGCATCTTCCATTGCGGCTATTGGGATGATGTTGCTGATTATTGGCGGCGGCGGTGCTTTTAAACAAGTGCTGATTGATGGAGGAGTAGGACAGTATATTTCTCAGTTATTTGCAGGAACGGCTGTGTCACCGATTATTTTAGCTTGGGGTGTTGCTGCTATTTTGCGAGTTTCTCTTGGTTCGGCAACTGTTGCAGCTATTTCCACAGCGGGATTAGTTATTCCTCTGTTAAGTGCATATGATGTTAATTTAGCTCTTGTAACATTAGCTACTGGAGCAGGAAGCTCCATTGCATCCCATGTGAATGATGCAAGTTTTTGGATGATTAAAGAATATTTTGGCTTGTCAATGAAAGAAACATTTTTAACATGGACATTGATGTCAACGGTGCAAGCTGTTTGTGGATTAGTTTTTATTTTGTTATTGAGTATGGCTGTCTAAAAAGGTGAAGAGAAAGATGGGACAATATGACAATGAAAAAAAGACAGTAAAAAACTGCCTATTGTATGAGTCTGCCACAACCGATACAAGCATGCTTTTGTCCTGTCTTTGCTCTATTATATCATAGTATAGACGGTAGAATCGAATTACTGGCAAGATTTTTTATGAAAGGTCGTTGATAAACATGAAATTACAAGGTGTGTATACTCCGATTATTACGATAATGAAGAAGGATGGCTCCATTGATATGGCTAATATGGAAAAACATATTAATCATTTATGTGAAGCCGGTATTAATGGAATTTTGTTTTTTGGCAGTTTAGGAGAGTTTTATGCTTGCTCCATGGAAGAAAAGAAAGCGGTTATTGATATGGCTGTTAGGGTCATCAATCATAGAGCCACTATGATTGTCGGCGTAGGCGGTACGGCATTAAAAGATGTGTTGGAGTTGGCACAGTATGCCCAAAAAGCTGGCGCAGATGCTATTAATGTTGTTTCGCCATTTTATTTTGGGCCGACAGAAGAAGGCGCCATTACGTATTTTGGCAAAATTGCTGAAGCTATTTCACTGCCGATTCAATTATACAATTTCCCAGCTCGCGTTGGTGCTGATTTAACACCGGATGTCGTTGCAGCATTAGCTGCAAAATATCCGAATATCATAGGGGTAAAAGATACGGTAGATAATATTAGTCATACCCGAAAAGTGATTGCAGCTGCTAAAGCAGTACGCCCTGATTTTTCTGTACTTTCTGGCTTTGATGAATATTATTTAGTCAACAGGGTATCCGGTGGTGACGGAGTTCTTTGCGGGTTAACAAATGTTATTCCGGAAATCTTCGTTGCATATCATAAGGCGTATGAAACGAAAGATTTTGCAGCAACGGAAAAATATGCTCAAGTTATTTCTAAGCTGATGTCTTTGTATGAAGTTACGGGATTATTTATTACGGCTATTAAAGCAGCTGTCAAAGTACAAGGATTAAATATATCTACCTATACTCGAGAACCGGGTACGCCTATTACCGATGCAGCATATCAGCAAGTACAGCATATTCTGCAGAATGTAAAAGAAATATATAAACTGTAAGTTATATTTTGCCTAAAAACTTCCGCCCTATTGAGAGGCGGAAGTTTTTTTATGGTCAGTTACATAACTGCTGGCGGTAATGCAGCCGCATTTGATGTATTTGTTTGGTAAAAAATCATTGCTTATTATGCATAATACCATATAATTTATGCGTAAATTTTTGTTGACAGAAATAAGATACAAAGATATATTATATAATAAATATCCATTATTAACGGTTCGGAAATACAGTAGTGCGAATACGTATGCAGTATGTTCGGTTTGCAGAGAGAAAAACTGAAATGCGTGGTTTTACCTGGATTTTTGTTTTACTATGTTTATTCTTGGCAAGACTGCACAGAGACACTGGTTTTGTGTGATGCATGCTGGTGGCTGTTTTGTGGAAATACTAGCAGAAGCGGTACCATGTTGTTGTGTATTGCATAAATATTGTAGAAAAAATAGTATGAGAAACGGGCTTTGCAAGGGTATCATGTAATGTGTCAGTGCGTCGTGGTTTATGATACGCAATATTTTTTTATCTATCATGTAGTAGGAGGTGCACAGTATGGCAAGATTTACGTTACCGCGTGATATTTATTATGGCGCCGGTGCTATCAATGAGCTGAAAGGGCTAAAAGAGCACAAGAAAGCGATGATTTTTACCGGTGGTAGTTCTATGCGGCGCGGTGGTTTTTTATTGAAAGTAGAAAGTGTACTGCAGGATATTGGCATAGAAACACAGATTTTTGAAGGTATTGAGCCGGACCCGTCAATTGAAACGGTATTTCGCGGAGCCGAGGCTATGCGGGCTTTTGAGCCGGATGTCATTGTGGCGATTGGCGGCGGTTCTTCTATTGATGCGGCCAAGGTGATGTGGGTGTTTTATGAGCATCCGGAAAAAACGTTTGATGATATCAAGAAACCATTTACTATTCCGCTGCTGCGCAAGAAAGCCATTTTTATAGCGATTCCCTCTACTAGTGGGACGGCTACGGAGGTTACTGCTTTTTCTGTTATCACGGATTATAAAACAGATATTAAATATCCGCTGGCAGATTTTGAAATCACTCCGGATATTGCCATTCTGGATACGGACCTTCCCATGACGATGCCCAAAAAACTGACGGCTCATACCGGCATGGATGCGCTGACGCATGCCATTGAAGCCTATGTAGCTACAGCGCACAGTCAGTTTTCAGATGCTCTGGCGTTGCAGGCTATCGGTGATGTATATAATAATTTGGTTGCCAGCTATTATGGGGATAAGCAGGCGCGTGAGAAGATGCATATTGCCCAGTGCCTTGCCGGCATGGCTTTTTCGAATGCGTTGCTGGGGATTGCCCATAGTTTGGCGCACAAAACGGGAGCTGTTTTTCATATTCCGCACGGCTGCTGCAATGCGATTCTGCTGCCGCCGGTTATTGAGTTCAATGCTAAAGTATGCGGTAATCGCTATGCGGCGATTGCCCGTCATTTGGGCTTGCCGGGCAAGACCGATGAACAGCTTACACAGGCATTGGTAGATTCTATCAAGCAGCTGAATCAGAAACTGGATATTGCGCAGACATATAAAGAAAATGGTATTAGTGAAGACGTGTTGAAAGACCATGCGGATGCCATTGCAGCAAACGCTGTGCTGGATCCCTGTACAAGTTCCAATCCGCGTCAGATTGATACAGAACAGATGAAACAAGTATTGCGGTGTGCGTATGACGGCACACCTGTTACGTTTTAGTTTATAGCAGCGACAGCTGTCTTCTCGTGGAGACAGCTGTTTTTTTTTATTTGCATGTATGGGATATTTGATGGCTGCAGCTGCTGCTGGCAGCAGAACGGTTTTGCGCAGCAGGATAAATTGTAGGGATTTTGTAACAGAACCTATGGTATAATAAAACATATTTACAACCGAGGTGAACTTCATGAGTGAATCGATATATGGAAAGTACAAACCGGCTGTGCAGGCTGTCATGGATAGCCTTGTCACAGCGATTCAAGACTATAGCAGCCGCATCAAACAGCAGGAAGGGGAAGCGGCGTATGAACATTTGATTTACCGCATCAAAAGTGAAGACAGCATGCTGGAAAAATGTACCCGCAAAGGACTGCCGCAGACGGCGTATTCGGCACTGCATGATATTCGTGATGCGATTGGTCTGCGCATCGTCTGTTGTTTTTTAGATGATATTTACCGCAATATCAAGATGATTGCTGCGCTGCCGGGCGTGCGTGTCATCGAAGAAAAAGATTACATCCAACATGTTAAGCCCAATGGATACCGCAGTTATCATATGATTATCGAAGCAGAGGTCCCGTATGAAGATGTTACAGGGGCCAATCCGGGCCATTTTTTTGCTGAAATACAGCTGCGGACGATTGCTATGGATTCCTGGGCGAGCCTGGAACATCAGATGAAGTATAAGCATGATATTCATAATCCGGAAATGATTGTTCGGGAATTAAAACGATGCGCTGATGAATTAGCGGCGTGTGATGTGTCGATGCAGACGATTCGCAATTTAATACATGCAGATAACGGATAAAAAGGAGCAGTATATGAAACTATTATTAGCAGAAGATGAAAAGGCCATGTCTATGGCACTGGTAGCGGTGTTGGAACATTCAGGATATGAAGTAGATGCTGTCTATGACGGTATGGCTGCTGTAGAAAAGGGCCGCAGTAATACGTATGACTGCATGATTTTTGATATTATGATGCCGAAATTGGATGGAATCGGCGCGTTAAAAGAACTGCGCAGCAGCGGTGATACGACGCCGGTCATTATGCTGACGGCTAAAGCCGAAGTCGATGACCGTATTACCGGGCTGGATGCCGGCGCTGATGACTACCTGACCAAACCGTTTGCTATGGCAGAACTGTTGGCGCGCATCCGGTCCATGACGCGGCGTTCGACGACATTTACACCGTCCAAGCTGGCAGCCGGCCATGTAGAATTGGACGTAGAAGAACAGGAATTATCTTGTAAAAATGCGATCCGTCTGGCAAATAAAGAGACGAAACTTATGAAATTTTTCATGCTCAACATGGGTAAATCTTTATCGACAGAAGCAATTTTTTCCCATGTATGGAAGGATGAAGAGGATGTGACAGAAGATATTGTTTGGATTTATGTATCGTATTTACGAGAAAAATTGACGGCTATTCAGGCGGACATCCAAATACTAGGTGAAAAGAACGGGACTTTTTTGCTGCAGGCAAAAGGAATGGAAGCGTAGCCTATGAATATGGTCAAAAAGCTTCGCCGCAAATTTATTTTGATTGCTACGGTTGGCGTCGTCATTATTGTTGTCGGTGCGCTGGGATTGATTAATGCCATTACGTATACGCGTATGGAATCACAGGTCATGTCGGTACTGACGTATATTTGCCATAATGACGGCCATTTGCCTAAAAAAGTCAATTCTTCCAACAAAAGCTGGTTTGATGAGCCGTCTTGGACAGACGATACGCCGGAATTTTCGTATCAAGTGCGATTTTTCAGCGTGTTGGTAGACAGTAATGGCTATGCCAAAAATATTAATATTAAAAATATTGCGTCGTTTTCGGAAGATGAAGCGATTGAATATGCTCGGACGACGATTCAGGAAGCCGTTGAAGACGGTACGATGCAGGGATTTTTCAAAAAAGAACGGGCCATGTATGCGTATATGATTATGCCCAACCAGGATGGTTCGTACTTGATTGCTATATTGGACTGCACGCGGGATATGGCAGCCGTCAATTCGTTTTTGCGCAATTCCCTTTGGTTTGGCTTGGTTTGCATTGTATTGTATGTTCTCATCTTGGCCGGTCTGTGCAATTTGGCGATTCAGCCGTTTGTACGTAATATGGAAAGCCAAAAACGTTTTATTACCAATGCCGGCCATGAATTAAAAACCCCGATTGCCATTATTTCCGCCAATACTGAAGCCTTGGAAATGATTAGCGGCAAAAGCGAATGGACAGGAAATATATTAAAGCAAGTACAGCGGCTGTCCAAACTGATTAACGATTTGATTGTGTTGTCTAAAATGAGTGAAGGAAAGCAGGAAATGGTTTGGGAAGATGTCAATGTGTCGGAAATTGCGGACAGCATTGCTAAATCGTTTCAGACAATGGTGGCGGATCAAAAAAAACACTTGGTCTGCCGCATCGAGCCCCAGGTTTCCATTCGTTCTGATGCGAAACGGCTCTATACACTGATTAATATTTTTGTAGACAATGCTGTCAAATACTGCGATGATGACGGCACGGTTGCGATTACGGTGGCATCCGCTAAAAAACACAAGGGGGCTGTCATTGCAGTTGCCAATACCTATGTTGATGGCGCGCATATGGATTTTTCTCATTTCTTTGAACGCTTTTATCGCGGCGATGAATCACATAACAGCCAAACATCTGGGTATGGTATCGGCTTGTCGATGGCAGAAGAATTAGCGCAGCTGCTAAAAGGAAAAATCCACGTCGATTACAAAGAAAATACGATTATATTTACGATAAAAATTCATTAGACAACAGGGAATACACAATATGGGGCATATTTTTTAGGCAGTCATCTAAAAGTCATTGTAAAATTTGACTTTTAGGTGGCTGTTTTTTAAAACAAATAATGAATATGATAAAATAGCATAGCAAATAGGACAAACAGACAAATTGAGAATAAGATGAACGTTTTACCTGAAACTCTCTTGCAGGAAAAAAATTTTTCAGTTATAATGTAGATAACAAATGGTCATAGCTACTATGAATTTTAAGTCTAATATAGACGCGCGGAAAGAAAAAGATAATAGATTCTTTTGGAATCATAAGTTTTTGCATAAAATTCATTAGGGAAAAGCCCCCGGTAAAAGAGGTGCATACAGATGGGACGGGATTGGATAGACGCAGCCAGGCTGACTGTGCTCGTCGGACATTTCGGAAGCGGCAAGACGGAAGTTGCTGTAAATATAGCGATGGAGCTGGGAAAAAGAGGCTATGTATTTTCTTTGGCTGACTTAGATGTAGTAGACCCGTATTTTCGCTCGCGGGATCGCAAAGATATTCTGGAACAAGCCGGAGGAAGGCTGATTGCCAGTTCGCAGGCTCATATGGATGCAGATTTGCCGTCCATGCCGCCGGATGTAAGCGTATTGTTTGACAATCCGGATATGTACGGTGTGCTGGACATTGGCGGAGATCCGTCAGGCGCGCGGGTTTTGGCAAGATACAGGCAGCAGCTGAAGAACTGCCAGGCCAGAGTTTTATGTGTAGTAAACGGCAACAGACCATTATCAGACACGCCGGAAAAAGCGGTAGCGTATATCGAACGCATAGAAAAAGCGGCGGGTATGTCTATAGATGGGCTGATTAATAATACGCATTGTTGTCAATTAACAGAACTGAACGATATTCGGGCAGGAGCTGCTTTGACAGAAGATGTGTCGGCATGTACCGGAATTCCTGTTATCTGCCATGCCGTACCGGAATGGTTGGCAGTACAGGCTTCGGAATTTATACATCCGGTGTTTCCTATGAAATTGTATATGAAAAAGCCTTGGGAGTGAGCAATGTAACAGAAAGGAGCGTTTGTATATGGCAATGCATTTGACCTTTAGAAAAGAACGGTGTAAAGGATGCGGCTTGTGTATTACTGTGTGTCCCAAACAGATTCTGGCGTTGGAAGAAGGAACAAATATCAAAGGATACCGGCCGGCATCATGTACGGATGAATCGCAGTGTATTGGCTGCGCAAGCTGTGCAAGAATTTGCCCGGATTCGATTATTACGATTGAAAAAGACGACTGAGAAAAGGAGTGGACTTTTCTATGAAACGAGAAATTTGGAAAGGCAGTGAAGCTATTGCTGAAGCCGCTATTCGTGCCGGCTGTCGTGGATTTTTTGGATATCCGATTACTCCGCAGAATGAAATTCCTGAATACATGTCTTTGAAAATGCCGCAGGCAGGAGGCGTATTTGTTCAGGCTGAATCAGAAGTTGCAGCAATTAATATGGTATATGGCGCAGCCGCTACGGGCGTACGTGCCATGACTTCATCATCTTCGCCGGGCGTCAGCCTTAAACAGGAAGGTATCAGCTATATGGCAGGAGCCAAACTGCCGGCTGTTATTGTCAATGTGATGCGCGGCGGGCCAGGACTTGGTTCTATCCAGCCATCTCAGGCCGATTATTTCCAGGCTACGCGCGGCGGTGGCAACGGGGATTACCGCACACCGGTTCTGGCACCGGCTAATTTGCAGGAAGCTGTTGACCTTGTACAGGAAGCCTTTGATATTGCTGACCAGTACCGGACGCCGGTCGTTGTATTGGCAGACGGCCTGATTGGACAGATGATGGAACCTATCGTCTGGCATGATGTAAAAAAACGGCAGCTGCCGCCTAAAACATGGGCATCCAGCGGCCGTAAAGGACGAGATCATAATAATTTCATCAATTCTCTTCTTATCGACGCACAAGACTGTGAAAACCATAATATTGAACTGTTAAATACGTATCATGAAATTGAAAAAAATGAAGTGCGTTTTGAAGAAGTTATGACAGAAGACGCAGAAGTATTGATTACAGCCTATGGAACGCCGGCGCGTATTGCCATTACGGTTGCAGAAAACCTGCGTGCAAGAGGCATCAAAGCTGGGGTATTCCGCCCGATTACGCTGTGGCCGTTCCCAAGCAAACGATTGCAGGAAATTGCCGAACAAGATTCGGTAAAAGTGATTTTGGATGTAGAAATGAGTACGGGCCAGATGCTGGATGATGTCAATCTGGCTGTGGCAGAAAGGAAACCGGTTCGCTTCTATGGCAGATACGGCGGCGTAATTCCGACGGTATCGGAAATCGAAGCAGCGGCAGAAAAAGCGCTAGGGGAGGTAAAGTAATATGAAGACAATATATACCAAGTCAAAAGGCTTACAAGATACAGAATTACATTATTGCCCCGGATGCAGCCATGGCATTGTACACAAATTAGTGGCAGAAACGATTGAAGAAATGGGTGCTATCGATACGACTATCGGTGTTTGCCCTGTTGGCTGTTCGGTTTTTGCCGGCAACTATTTTGCTTGTGATATGATTGAAGCTTCTCATGGACGTGCACCGGCAGTGGCAACAGCTGTCAAACGGACCCATCCGGATGTCCCTGTTTTTACCTATCAAGGTGATGGCGATTTGGCTTCCATTGGTGCCGCTGAAATCGTTCATGCAGCTATGCGCGGTGAAAAATTTACGACTATCTTTATTAACAATGCCATCTACGGCATGACAGGCGGCCAGATGGCGCCGACAACATTAATCGGCCAGACAGCGACAACGGCTCCGCTGGGCAGAACGGTTCAGCAGGCCGGCATGCCGATGCGCGTTGCAGAAATGCTTTCGACATTGGACGGCTTAGTATATGCAGAACGCGTCTGCGTCGTCGATATTCCGCATTTGATGAAAGCCAAGAAAGCCATTAAAAAAGCCTTTGAACGGCAAATGAAAGGTGACGGCTTTACGTTTATCGAAGTATTGTCCGCATGTCCTACGAACTGGGGCATGGACATTCATGAAGCCAATAAATGGCTTATGGACAACATGGCAGCATATTATCCTCTCGGCGTGATTAAAGATACGGAGGTGAAATAAAATGAAACATGAAGTAATCCTCTCCGGTTTTGGCGGCCAGGGCGTTATGTCTATTGGCAAAAATTTGGTTGAAGCAGGTGTAGCAGAAGATTTGCAGGTTTCATGGGTACCGTCCTACGGGCCTGAAATGCGTGGCGGCACAGCAAACTGTACCGTTATTATCAGTGATGAACGCATTGGTTCTCCTCTTGTCGAACATCCTTCGGAAATCGTAGTCATGAATCGGGCAGCCCTTGCTAAATTTGGACATCAGGTGCAAAAAGGCGGCACGATTTTCATCAATAGCAGTATTGTACCGGATAAAGTGGAACGCGATGATGTTACGGTACATTATGTTCCCTGTGATGATATTGCCAGAGAATTAGGCAATCCTAAAGTCAGCAATATGGTTATGCTGGGCGCTTATGTAGGCGCGACAAACGTATTAAAGGTAGAAACCATTGAAAACATGATTCATGAAATGTTTACAGGCAAAAAAGCAAAACTGGTTCCTTTGAATATGGATGCGCTTCATCGCGGTCTTGATTGTGTAAAATAATATAGTAACATACGCTCCCTTTTAGTGTGGTACAGATAGCAGCCAGGTCCTGGCAGATCGTTTGTGGTCTGTCAGGACCTGGCTGTTTTGTACACACCGTATAATGCCATAAAAACATTTGAAATATGCATATTGGGCAACTATAAGAAAGCGGGAAGAAATGGTACCTCAAAAATAGCTTGTTTAAATATACGCTTCAAAGGAAAATATATGTTACACACCCTTGGCGGCTTTGGAATATGCAGCTGAAAAAAAGAAAGTAAAAATAAAGGGAAAAACTAATAAACGTAAGAATTTACTCTTTGCAAAATACATAATGCAATTATACATAAAAATAAAAAATAAAATATAAATAAATTCTGACAAGAACGTCTTTTCTGACAAGACATGCGGCAATGGACCATAGAGTGCAAGAAAATATAAACTATCTTAAAAATGCGATAAAAAACTGTATTAATGATAAAAATGAAATTGATTAATGCGTATTTTACATTATATAAAAGCCATGATATACTAAATTTAAAGAGTAAACGTTTTAGTAAAAGGTAATACTCTGGAGTATTCCTAAAACTTTTAATTTTTTTCGAAAAAGTGATGGATAGACGCATCCATCACCAATTTTTAGAATTTGTTCTATAAGAAAAGACAACAGAGCAAATTTTAAAATAAGACAGTGAATTTAGCAGCGTATATCATGACTAGGAGGTAATGAATATGAGTTCATCAGCAGTACTTGCCCGTCAGGCAGGAATGACAGATGTCGAGTGGAAAGCAGCCGTACGGTTTGATAGTACCGACTGGGGCTGGATTATTATGAGTATCGGAATGGCCATTGGTGCCGGTATTGTATTCCTGCCGGTTCAAGTAGGGCTCGTTGGCTTGTGGGTATATTTATTTTCTGCTATTATTGCGTATCCGGCAATTTATTTATTGCAGCGATTGTTTATCAATACCTTAGCAGATTCACCGCGCTGTGAAGATTATCCCAGTGTCATTAGCGGCTACTTGGGAAAAAACTGGGGATTTCTTTTGGGAATTTTATATTTCCTGAGCATCTTGATTTGTGTATTTATGTACTCCACAGCAATTACCAATGACAGTGCTTCCTTCTTATATTCTTTCGGTGTAACGAGTACCGTGTTATCAGATAATCCCTTTTATGGCTTGGCAATTATCTGCTTTATGGTAGTAGTTGCGTCACGAGGCGAACAATTGCTGTTCCGGGTATCAACGTTGATGGTACTGACCAAACTGCTGGTAGTTATCTGTCTGGGAGGCATCATGATACAGCATTGGAATCTGGCAAATATTGGTGTATTTCCGGATTTGGGATATTTAATCAAAAATACAATCGCTATGCTTCCCGTTACGCTGACTTCTATTTTGTTTATTCCCAGCATCAGCCCGATGGTTATTTCATACCGGGCGCATAATCAGTCTATTCATGTTGCAAGATACAAGGCCATGCGGGCTATGAAAATAGCTTTTGGCGTATTGTTTATAACGATTTTTTCCTATGCCATGTCCTTTAATTTGGCAATGGGCCATGAACAGGCCGTGATGGCATATACACAGAATATTTCAGCATTGGCAATTGTAGCACGTGGTTTTGACGGCAGTGCTGTAAAAATATTCAGCCTGATTTTAAATATTTTTTCTGTCATGACCGCCTTTTTCAGTGTATTTCTGGGATTCCGCGAAGCATGTCACGGTATCGCCATGAATATCCTGCGGCGTTTTATTCCGGAAAGCCGGATTAATGAAAAAATGGTTCAAATAGGAATCTTGGTATTTGCTGTAGCTGTTTCCTGGGGTGCTATCGTATTAAATGCTCCCGTACTCAAGCTGCTGACATTGCTTGGTCCTATTTTTGGCTTGATTGCCTGCATTATTCCGGCATACCTGGTATATAAAGTGCAGGCCTTGCACAAATACAAAGGCATGGCGTTAGTGCTTATCGTTTTTGCCGGCGTATTGCTCATCGTTTCTCCATTCTTAGCATTTTTCTAATTCCCCTTATTACATACCCCTGCATATAACAAACCGCGCAAACTGTATATACGGTTTGCGCGGTTTGTCATATGCAGGAAGGTTGAATGGGGGCGGATAGGGAAGAAAAACATGCTTTATATTTTTTCTTTCCTTGGGTAATAGAAATAATACTTTAAGAAAGAATAGAAAATAATTTTATAATATATTTTGTACAGTAAAACGATTATCCTGTAAAAAGACATATATCCATTATTGACAACACAGCCAATACAGTGTAATATACAACTCAACAAACACATATCGTCCATGAAAACCATTGAAGCGGAAGTAAAAACGATGACGTGCACGTACAGAGAACCGGAGTGCTGAGAACCGGCCGAACGCAGCTCGTTAAATGGACCGCTGAGGGCGCAGTCAAAAGCTACGGCTGAGTATTCTGCGACGTGAAGGCATACGTCAGTTGCCGGGAATATGATGGTATTCCGTCGAGAGTAGGAGTCAAATCCTAAAACAAGGTGGCACCGCGGAGCATAATATCCGTCCTTGACAAGTAATCTAGACTTTGTCATGGACGGATTTTTTTTAATGTATCATGGAGGCTGTGATGGAAATGATGACGATAGAAGAACTGAAAACATATGCGCCGGCCTATAAAATCGTGCCGATTAGCAAGACGATATATGCGGATATGCGCACACCTGTAGAAGTGCTGCGGATTTTGAAACATATTAGTTCCCGCTGCTATTTGCTGGAAAGTATGGAAGATAATCAACGTTGGGGGAGATATACATTTCTTGGCTGCGATCCGCAGATGGAAATTGTCTGCAAAGACAACGTGGTGCATCTCAAATCCGGTACGGATGTAGCGGTTCAGACAGACCATCCCGATGATTTCATTCGCCAAATTTTAAAGGATAATACATCGCCCCGCATAGAAGGCCTGCCCAATTTTACAGGCGGCCTGGTTGGTTACTTTTCGTATGACTATATCAAGTATGCCGAACCTTCTTTACAGCTGCAGGCCGATGACGATGAACAAATTCCCGACTATGATTTACTCCTTTTTGAAAAAGTAATTGTCTTTGACAATTTGAAACAAAAAATTATTCTGATTGCCAACGTGCGGCTGGACGCGTTGGAAGAAAATTACCATAAAGCGGTGTTGGAATTAGAGCGTATGGAAATGCTTATCCGCCATGGTGAAAAAGCGCGGCCGGAGCCGCTGCATTTGCAAAGTGAGTTTAAACCGTTGTTTGACGAAGAGGCGTACTGCCAAATGGTAGAAAAAGGAAAGCAGTATATTCGCGAAGGCGATATTTTTCAAGTCGTGCTTTCCAATAGGCTGGAAGCCAAGGCAGCAGGCAGCTTGTTTGATACATACCGGGTGCTGCGGACGCTGAATCCGTCACCGTATATGTTTTATTTTGCCGGTGATGACATAGAGCTGGCCGGTTCGTCGCCGGAAACGCTGACGCGGCTGCAGGACGGCAAACTGTTTACCTTTCCGCTGGCAGGCACGAGGCCCAGAGGAAAAACACTGCAGGAGGATGAAGCATTGGAACAGGAACTGCTGCACAATGAAAAAGAATTGGCAGAGCACAACATGCTTGTCGATTTGGGCCGTAATGATTTAGGACGTATTAGTGAATTTGGCAGTGTCCACGTAGAACAATATTTGGATGTCCTTCGCTTTTCTCATGTCATGCATCTTGGCTCGACGGTCAGCAGTACGATTTGCCGTGATAAAACAGCCGTAGACGCGATTGGTGCTGTCCTGCCGGCGGGCACACTGTCAGGGGCTCCTAAAATCAGGGCTTGCCAGATTATTGACGAATTGGAAAAAGAAAAACGAGGTGTCTACGGCGGAGCCATTGGCTATATTGATTTTCGCGGCAACATGGATACCTGCATCGGCATTCGCCTGGCATATAAAAAAGGAAATCGGTTGTTTGTTCGTTCCGGTGCCGGGATTGTAGCAGACAGCGTACCGAAAAACGAGTATCAGGAATGTTTGAACAAAGCGAAAGCCGTTGTTTTGGCCGTACAGCAGGCAGATGGAGGGATAGACAAATGATTGTACTTATTGATAACTATGACAGCTTTTCATATAACCTCTATCAGCTTCTGGGGCAGTTTGATACAGATATAGCAGTCATCCGCAATGATGAAAAAACAGTGGCAGACATAGAAGCGATGCATCCGGACCATATCGTCATCTCGCCGGGGCCGGGCCGTCCGGCTGATGCCGGCATTTGCGAAGACGCCATTTTGTATTTTGCCGGAAAAATCCCGTTCCTTGGCGTATGCCTGGGGCATCAGGCGATATGCGAAACCTTCGGCGGTACGATTACCTATGCGAAACAGCTCATGCACGGCAAACAGTCCATAGCGACTGTCGTCAAAGACAGTCCCCTTTTTCAGGGTCTGCCCAAAACAGTTGATGTAGGCCGCTATCATTCTCTGGCTTTGGATCCCAAAACACTGCCGGAAGAATTGGAGGTTTTAGCAAAAACGGAAGATGGTGAAATTATGGCGGTAGGGCATAAAACCTATCCTGTCTACGGCCTGCAGTTTCATCCCGAATCGATTCTTACGCCGACAGGACCGATGATGATTGAAAATTTCTTAAAACATACAATATAAGCACGATTACAGTATATGGAGGGGAATACGAATGATTAAAGAAGCCATTATCAAGATTGTCAATAAAGGTGATTTGACATACGATGAAGCAAAAGCCGTGATGTTGGAAATTATGAGCGGCAAGACGACACAGACGCAGAATGCTGCGTTTTTGGCAGCACTTTCCACCAAGAGTACGAAAGCCGAAACGATTGATGAAATTTCTGGCTGTGCAGAAGCGATGCGTTCCTTAGCAACACCTGTGCCGCATCCGGGCATGGATGTTTTGGAAATTGTAGGAACTGGCGGCGACGGGGCCCATTCTTTTAATATTTCTACGACATCAGCCATAATTTTGGCTGCCGGCGGCGTCAAGGTGGCTAAGCACGGCAATCGGGCGGCATCTTCTCTCTGCGGCACGGCAGACTGCTTGGAAACCTTGGGCATCAACATCCAGCAAGACCCGCAGCTGGCGTTGAAGATGCTTAAAGAAACGAATTTCTGTTTTCTCTTTGCTCAAAAATACCATGCTGCCATGAAGTACGTCGGACCGATTCGTAAAGAACTCGGTTTCCGTACGGTATTCAATATCTTGGGGCCATTGACCAATCCGGCAAAACCGGAAATGTTCCTTCTTGGCGTCTACGACGGCTATCTTGTGGAACCATTGGCCAAAGTCCTTTCATCTTTGGGTGTCAAACGGGGATTAGTGGCATATGGGCAGGAAAAACTCGATGAAATATCGCCGAACGGGCCGACGACGATTTGCGAACTGCGCGATGGATACTACCGGACATCGGTTATCAAACCGGAAGATTTCGGCTTGACACCGGGTCGCAAAGAAGAACTTGTCGGTGGTACGCCTGAAGAAAATGCGCAAATTACACGGGATGTCTTGAGCGGAACGATTCAAGGAACCAAGCGAAATGCTGTTTTGCTGAATGCTGGCGCCGCATTTTTCGTAACGCAGAAAGCAGATTCTATTGCGGACGGCATTCAATTGGCAGCCAGCTTGATTGACAGCGGCAAGGCGACAGCAGCATTAGAAAAATGTATTGCCGTCAGTCAGCAGTAGGAGGTGCAGATATGATACTGGACAATCTCGTAGCTGCGTCCCAAAAGAACGTGGCTGCTGATAAGGCAAGCATATCGCTGGAAACAATGAAAGCCCGTGCCTTGGCTGTACCGTCCCTAACGGATTTCCCTTTTGAGAAACAGTTAGCAAAACCAGGACTGTCCTTTATTTGCGAAGTGAAACGGGCATCTCCGTCGAAAGGACTTATTGCCCCTGATTTTCCCTATTTGGATATTGCCAAAGAATACGAAAAGGCTGGTGCAGCGGCTATTTCAGTTTTGACGGAACGGGATTATTTTCAAGGCAGCGTGCAGTACCTGCAGGAAATTGCACAGGCTGTGCAAACACCGGTGCTGCGCAAAGATTTCATTATCGATGCCTACCAAATCTATGAAGCCAAGGCCATGGGGGCAGCGGCCATTTTGCTCATTTGTGCCGTGCTGGATGATTCCCGATTGACAGCGTTCTTGGCATTGGCTGATTCGTTGGGATTGTCTGTATTGACAGAGGCTCATGATGCCGAGGAAATTCGCCGGGCTGTTGCTGCAGGAGCCCGCGTGATAGGCGTCAACAACCGCAACTTGAAAGACTTTACCGTATCGTTGGATACGAGCTGCCGTCTGCGGCCCCTTGTGCCGGACAATATCTTGTTTGTTGCGGAAAGCGGTATCAAAACGCCGGCAGATACGGCACGGCTGCGGGCACACGGCGTCGATGCCGTGCTGATTGGCGAAACGCTCATGCGAAGTTCGGATAAAAAAGAAATGCTGCAGCAGTTGGCAGGGCTTCATCATGACTAAGGTGAAACTTTGCGGACTCAAACGGCCCTGCGATATAGAATGGGCCAATGCGTTTCAGCCGGATTATGCAGGATTTGTCTTTGCCGGGACGAAACGCCGAGTGACAGACGAAACGGCACAGCAGCTGCGGATGCGTCTGTCTGCAGACATACCGGCAGTCGGTGTGTTTGTCAATGAACCGATAGCCCATATTGCAGCGTTGGTACAAGGCGGTACGATTCAGCTCGTGCAGCTTCATGGACAGGAAGAGGAAGCCTATATACGGCACTTGCGGCAGTATGCAGAGGTACCGATTATCCAGGCATTTTCTGTTACGGGACTGAACGATATAGCACGGGCGGAAAACAGTCCGGCAGACTATATATTGCTGGACCATGGTGCGGGCGGGACCGGGCAGGCATTTGCCTGGTCTATGCTGAAGTACGTCAAGCGACCGTATTTTCTTGCCGGCGGTCTGACGCCGGAAAATGCAGTACAAGCCCTTGCGTTTCATCCATATGCGCTGGATATAAGCAGCGGCATTGAAACGAACGGTGTCAAAGATAAAGAAAAAATTAAAACATTTATGACGCGTGTACGGAACACGGCGTTACAGGAGGAAATAAAATGACAACAGGAAGATTTGGCCCCTTTGGCGGTCAGTATATACCGGAAACGTTGATGAACGAAATTCATCATTTGGAAAAAGCCTATGAGTATTACAAAAATGACCCTGATTTTCAGGCAGAATTGCAGGACTTGCTTAATAATTATGCCAATCGCCCGTCGCTGCTCTATTATGCCGGCAAAATGACGGAAGATTTGGGCGGCGCGAAAATTTATCTCAAACGAGAAGACCTCAATCATACCGGTGCCCACAAAATCAACAATGCCCTCGGTCAATGTCTCCTTGCCAAGAAAATGGGCAAGACTCGTGTCATTGCGGAAACCGGTGCCGGCCAGCATGGTGTGGCTACGGCCACGGCGGCGGCCTTCATGGGCTTGGAATGCGAAGTATTCATGGGGGAAGAAGATACGATTCGCCAGGCGCTTAACGTCTATCGCATGGAACTGTTGGGAGCCAAAGTTCATCCCGTTACATCGGGTACGCGTGTCCTCAAAGATGCCGTCAACGAAGCTATGCGCGAATGGGTCAGCCGCGTCGATGACACTCATTATGTCATTGGCTCGACGATGGGGCCCCATCCCTTTCCTATGATGGTACGGGATTTTCAGGCAGTTATCAGCCGGGAAGCACGGCAGCAGATTTTGGAAAAAGAAGGCAAACTGCCTCAGGCCGTCATCGCCTGCGTCGGCGGCGGCAGCAACGCGATGGGAATGTTTTATAATTTTATCAACGATACAGACGTAAAGCTCATTGGCTGCGAAGCGGCTGGCAAAGGTATCGATACCAAGCTTCACGCAGCAACCATTTCTAAAGGTACTGTTGGTATTTTCCACGGCATGAAATCTATTTTCTGCCAAAATGATCAAGGGCAGATTGATGAAGTATATTCTATTTCTGCCGGGTTGGACTATCCGGGCATCGGGCCGGAACATGCGTACTTGTACCAGAGCGGCCGTGCTCAGTATATACCGGTCAAAGACGACGAAGCGGTTGCCGCTTTTGAATATCTGGCCAAGACAGAAGGCATTATCTGCGCGATTGAAAGCGCGCACGCTGTTTATGAAGCCATGCAGCTGGCACCGAAAATGAGCAAAGACGAAAGCATCATTGTCTGCTTGTCCGGACGCGGTGATAAAGACGTAGCAGCCATTGCAAGATATAAAGGGAGGGACTTACATGAGTAAGATTGGAAATGCCTTTAAAAACGGCAAAGCATTTATCGGATTTTTGACAGGCGGCGATCCGTCTATTGAAAAAAGCTGTGAATATATTATGACTATGGTCAAAGCTGGCGCGGACCTGGTAGAAATCGGCATTCCCTTTTCGGACCCGATTGCAGAAGGCGTCGTCATACAAGAAGCCAATATTCGGGCCCTGTCCGTCAACACGCGGCTGGAAGACGTATTCCGTTTAGCGGCTATGGTACGCCAACAATCGGACGTGCCCTTGGTATTTTTGACCTATGTTAATCCCATATACAAATACGGCAAAGACGCTTTTTTTGCTAAATGTCAGGAAAACGGCGTTGACGGCGTAATTATTCCGGATATGCCTTTTGAAGAACGGCAGGAATGCGCTGGTGCAGCTCAGGCACACGGCATTGACATTATTTCGATGATTGCGCCGACATCTAAAGACCGCATCAAAGAAATTGCTAAGGTTGGTTCCGGTTTCTTGTATGTCGTGTCATCTTTGGGCGTTACCGGTACACGCAGTACGATTACAACGAATCTCAAGGAAATCATTGATACGATTAAAGAAGTGACGGATGTTCCCTGCGCAGTCGGATTCGGCATCAATACGCCGGAACAAGCTGAAAAAATTGCCCATGACGCAGACGGCGTGATTGTAGGCAGTGCGATTGTCAAAATCATTGCCAAATACGGTACGGAAGCAGCACCGCATATCTATGAATATGTTAAAGCTATGAAAGAAGCGGCGATGAGGGGCGCGTAATAGAAAAGGGCTGCTGCACAACGCGATAGCTTTTTCCATTATACATATCAGATACAAAGAACCGGGATGATGCATGATGACGAAATCGTTCATGTACTATCCCGGTTCTTCTTGTGCATAGTTGGTTTTTGCAGATAAAGCAGTAAAAAAATGGGTTGGAAAAAATAAAAAAGAGAACGGCTGCATGGTAGTCAGTATAAAACTATCATGCAGTCGTTCTTTTGGTATAAAATGAATAAAATTATTGTTGTGGTGCAGATGCTGATTGTGCATCGAGTTCGTGTGCTAAATCGTGGTCCGTCATAGCACAGACTGCCGAGTCAGACCAAACGTTTTCAGCCGTTTCAATCATATCGATGATAGTATAAATTGGCAGGATAATACCCATGATGCCAATAGGAGCACCGATACCGGACATGAGCGATAACGTGAGGAAGTAGCAGCCCATGGGAACGCCGGCGTTGCCTACGGCTGCTAAAACAGCAACGAAGAGCCAGGCAATCATGGTACCTATGGAAAGGGAGAAACCACCGTTCTGCATCAGGAATAAGGAGGTAACCAAGATAAAGGCGGCACAGCCATTCATATTGATAGTCGTGCAGATAGGCAGGACAAAACGGGATACTTGGGGGTGCACATTGAGCCGTTGTTCTGCAGATGCCAACGTGACTGGCAACGTGCCGGCAGAGCTCTTAGTGAACAATGCAACGGCAATAGCCGGGGCCATTTTGCGGAAAACGTGGAGCGGATTGAGCCCGCGGAGTGCCAAGAAAATCGGCAGAACGATAAAAAACTGAATGAGGTTGCCGCCGATAATGACCAGCGTATATTTGCCAAGGGCACCGACGATGACACCGGCTTCAATCTGAGCCGACAGCTGCGCTGAAAAAGCCAAAATGCCGACAGGAAGAATCCAAAGCAGCGCCCGGATGAGGGTAAACAAGACTTCTTGTAATCCTAAGAGGCCTTTCAACAGGACGGAACGATTTTCTGTTTTCGGCATAAAAGCCAATGCCAGGCCGACAGCGGCTGCGATGAGCATAACGGATAAGACATTGCCGGATAAGAACGGCTGCAGCATGTTATTCGGAATAACGGATAAGAAATGGTCATAATATGTAACGTTTTCCAATTTCTGCGGGACGTTGGAAACGCCGGAATTGATGAGGTCCACCGGCAAATTGCCCGGTGCAATCCAAATGTAGAGTACCAAGCCAATCGCAGCGGCGCAGATAGTTGTCAGCAGTGTGTAAGTTACGGCATGAGCAAAGATGCGTCCGGTTTCTTTTTTAGCTCCCAGCGCGGACAATGTCGTGATGACGGCTAAGGCAATGGTCGGTACGGCAATAAATTGGAATAAGCGCGTGAAAACAGTAGCAATGAAATTAAATAATTGATTCAATGCAGGAATGCCGAGCCAGCCTAAGATGGCACCAATGATGAGAGCGCCTATCCACAACACAAATTGACGGCCGCGATGCTGGCCTTGACTGTTGCGGATGGCTTCTCGAGCTTGTTCTTGGACTCGGTCTTTTGATTCATTAGACATGAGATTCAGCTCCTTTTAAATGTAAATAATTTTTATACATTACATTTTTAGTATATTATAGAAGAGAGAATACGGTCTGTCAATGGAGATAGGACACATCATGTAAAAAAGACACGTAAAAGGACCGATATACACGCAACATATGCATATCGGCCCTTTACGTTATAGGATTCATATTCATAGTGTTTTTGGTTCTGGTATCTTTGACCTCTCTGAAAAACGTAGGAATTGGTTCGTTTCTTGGCTTGCGTTGCTTACTTACATAAAATTCTTATTCCTCATTCGAAAAGCTCGACGCACGTTATTATCTTAATAAGCGAATAGACGCATACTGCTTTGGGACGAACTTGCTTCCCTAATCCTATGTATACATTATTTAGTTGTTAATAATCAACGCGATAAACACGAGATCTGCAGTACCTGTGTTTTCCAAGCTATGACCCTTGCCGTCCGGCGTATAAGTAACATCACCTGCTTTGACGGTTCGGACAGTGCCGTTGTCGTCGTATTGGCCTTCACCGGAAAGGATGTAATACGCTTCTGCGTTGTCATGATGTTCATGGTAGCCCAAGGAACATCCCGGCTTAATAGTAATGCGGGCAAACATGCCGTTCTTACCATTCAGCTGTTCGTCTGATAAAAGTTTTTGACGCAAAATGTAGCCTTTGCCACCAGCTGCGTGCTCTACTTTTTCGGTATCCATGGGACCCACCTCTTTCTAATGCTTTCGCATTTCTTGATTTGATTATAGCATGAAACTATGTGTTTGTCATGATATATGGACAAAAATAAGATGCTGTTTTTGCATGAAACGGGAGGGAACTATGTCATAAAGTATACATACGGATACATTTTTAGTGGAGCATAGAAAATAGGAAGCACCATGACAGAAATAATGTTATCTGTCCCATTTAAATTATATTTATCTTATAGTATTATATAGTACAAATAGATAGTATAGGACAGAGATGCACTGAATTTGTAATAAAAATATAATACAGATGAAACACCATCTGTCCTAAACGATTAGGGGGAATAAAAAATGAGTACGATGACAACTAAATCAGCAGGAAACGTACATCAGATTATATTGAATGCCATGCTGATTGCTTTGGTATTTGTTGCAACGGCAGTTATTAACATTCGTCTTCCCTTTGTGGGGACAGGCGGTTTGATTCATTTAGGCAACGTGCCGCTGTTTATCGGCGCCTTGTTGTTTGGCAGACGGAGCGGCATGATTGCCGGTGCCTTTGGCATGGGTTTGTTTGATTTGATGGGAGGCTGGACGGCTTGGGCTCCCTTTACCTTTGTCATTGTGGGCTGCATGGGGTATGTTGTCGGCTGGTTTGCAGAAAAACGGCCGATTCGCAATGTATACGGCAATGATGCAGCCGCGTTGGTATTGGCACTTTTGATAAAAATTGCGGGCTACTATATAGCCGAAGTATGTATTATTCAAAGCTGGGTATTGCCGTTAGGTTCCATTCCCGGCAATATAGTACAAGTCGGAGTAGCTGCAGTTATTACGCTGGCAGCAATGCCTGTATTTCGCAGAGTGATTCGTCCTCTCGGGCAGGCTGCATAAATACATTCATGTTTTGCTGTATTATCTAAAAAAGAAGGCTTCAGCAGGTTATGCTGAGCCTTCTTTTTAGGTGTTTTTCAAGTATTATTTGACAAGCGTTGGAACGACTTTGGTGCAATGAGGCATGATATTGATGGTGTAGTCTTTTTCCTTGCCTTGTTCTTTTAATTTCTGCTGGGCAATATCCCAAGCTTCCTGTACGGTTGCGACAGGAATTTGGCCGGTGCGGCGGATATCTTCAAAATTGCGCGGCAGCGTGACGAGAATTACTGTGCAGCGGTGAGCCAGACAATAGAGATTATAGGCGACGAAGAACGGAATCGTAAATTTCTGGCGGAGTGCCGTTTCCATTTCTTCCATAGAATTATATTTGAAACTGCCCATATAAGCTGCCGGTTCTTTGATGTCGCGGGCTTCCATAATGGCGATGACAATGCCGCCGTCTTTGACAGCCATTTCAGCCGGGTCGTAGCATTTGCTTCCCTGATACAGGCTGACATCGCTGGGATAGCCGCCGGCGCAGGCAAATACGACATCTGTCTTTTGTTTCATAGGAACACGCTGGATATCGAGGACTGCTTCTGTCCCTTTACGCCAAGCTTTGTACCAATCGCCGCCGACCATACGGCAGATTTCTCCGTCTGCATTGATGATAGAATGAACGAGGAAGCACGGATTGATTTTTTGGCAGGCTTCGACCATATCATCGTTGAGCGGGTTGTGGTCAATCATCAATGGGCGTGTATGCGGATTTACGCCGCCGCCGACGTTTTCAGCAAGGGCATGGCAATGGTTTCGCTGAATGGTTTCATATCCTGCAACCCCTGGAAGAATTAATTTGCGGCCGCCGCCAAAACCAGCGAACAGATGCGTTGTAATCCCATCGACGAGGATGACTTTGTCTGCATCGACGACGTGTTTGTTCAATTTAAGAGGTGTGCCGATTTTGGTTGTTCCCATATCGACGAGTGTCGGGTCCTGGCAGTCATGCTGATACGTTTTGATGCGTTTCAGGACTTCTTTGCCGCAGACGAGTTCGTCTTCTTCCGGTGTATGGGCGCGGTGAGAACCTTGTGCAAAGACGATGCAAATGTCTTCATCCGGGACGCCGCCTAAATTCAATTCATTAATAATGTAAATCAAAAACTGATTGGATTTATTCCACGTACGCGTTACGTCAGCAACGACAATGCAGACTTTATCCCCATGCTGGACTTTTTCCTGCAGCGGAGCACTATCAATCGGACGGCGCATGCAGTCAATCGTCGCTTCTTTGACATCAACGGCCGGAATATGTTTTCCTTCCATGACGTCAGAAATGTGTTCTTCAGGCAGGCTGACTTTTTGGAATGTATCGCCAATGCTGAAGGTAAATTCTTTTAATGCCATATTTGTCACCACTTTTTATAATTTTAGAGTCTGTTATCATTATAGCATGGTCGGGTCATTGTGCAAGATAGTTAAAAACTTATATATACTTTTTTTTACTTGAAAAATTATAAAAAATATATGATTTATAGTTAAAAAACAAAAAATAATTTTATACAAGTTCTTTTTGTCATGTAAAAAAACGATAACCAGCTCATAAAATACCGTATGAACAACATAGTGCTGCTATATATTGCCGATATATACGTGAGGCAAATACTGCTGTGCTGTTTCCTGCAGCGTTTTTAGTGTAGGTTTGGGCGTCATGGGAACAGTTAGTTTATATTGGGGAAAATACCGTGTCAAATGCAGTGCGATGGAAGGGTTGACGGCAGCGAGCCAGCGGGCTTCCTTTTCCATGGCTGCTGGTGAGTCGTTGTATCCGGGAATAATCAGCGTCGTTACTTCGACATGGCTTTGGGAAGCGGTCAGGCGAACTGTGCGCAGGACTGGAGCCAGTGTGCCGCCGCAGAGCTGCCGGTAAAACGTGTCGGAAAATGCTTTGACATCAATATTCCAGGCATCTATATACGGGAGCAGCGCGCGCAGCGGTGCTTCTTCTATATATCCATTTGTGACCATAACATTGTAAAGTCCGGCCTGCTTGGTCAAACGAGCAGTTTCCCAGATAAATTCATACGCCACGGTTGGCTCATTGTACGTATACGCTAGTCCTATGTTTCCCTGCGATTGATACTGCACGGCCAACGTGACGGCCTGCTGCGGTGTCAGCAGCTGATAGGAAGCAGGCTGTTGTGAAATGGACCAGTTTTGGCAAAAGGAGCAGTGGAAATTGCAGCCCCAAAATCCTAGGGAAAGAATCCGGCTGCCGGGATGAAACCGATACAGCGGCTTTTTTTCGATAGGGTCCAGCGCAGCGGCCGTACACTGCCCGTAATTTAATGCTGCCAGCGTGCCGGTATCATTGCGGCGGCAGCGGCAGCAGCCGTATTGCCCATTTGTCAGTTGACAATGATGCGGACAAAGCTGGCATGTCAGGCTGCCGTCGGCATGGGTGCGGTAATACAATCCTTTTTTCATAGATTTATTCATAACGCGTAACTGTAAATCGATAGATATCCGGCTGTACCTGCGGCGGAATACCTGCTTTTTCTTTGGCAATGGCGATTTGCTGCTGCGGTGTGTCGATGCCTTCTAAATCCGGGAGCAGCAGTCCCGTCTGAGCATGGCTCATGACGATAACGCCGTACTTTTTGGGGTCTAAGTCATCGACCGAGGCAACGGCTTCTGGTTCTCCCAAAATGTCAACAGAAATAGAAATATCCTTGAGTTCATCCGGATGGAGCGGCGTAAAGCGGGGATCTCGCGTAGCTGCAGATACGGCATTGTGGATGATTTCACTGGCAATATTGAGGTGCATCGGCAAAAACGTCCCAATACAGCCGCGCAGACGGCTGCCTTTGTGCAGGGATACAAAAGCCCCTGCTTTGTCGCTCAATTCTTCTGGGATAGGTGAAGGAACGGACATGACCGTATGATGCTGCAAATAATATGAAATGCTTTGACGGGCCAGCTCTACATGAATATTGGCTTGGGCTGGCGTTTCCATAGGCCGCCGCTTGTCATCATTGACATACAGCGCGACGCCGTAGCCGACGCCGAAAGGCCCTTCATACGAATACACCGGCATGATAGGGCTCATGTAGTGCAGGGCACCGAACAAGAAATAGACAGAAGGAAGGCCGCACATGCCAGCATCGTCAATCAACGACTGCGGCATAGACTGTAGCAGCGGTAAATCCTGCTTTTGCAGCGCCGTCATAACTGTCTTGTCAAACACAGCGCCTTGCGGTGAATAGCCGTTAGGGGACTGCGGCAGCAGGCGGTGTGATAAATCGCCGGAAGCGACGACAGCAATGCGCCGATGCAGGGTTTGAGCTGCTTTTACAACGGCTTTTCCTAACACCGTCATCGTGTCATAGTGATTAAAACGAGGCGATAAGAGAACAATCGGCCCATCAAAACCGGCCTGTCTTAGATAATACAGCGGTACAAACGTTCCTTGGTCGATGGTGAGCGGATAGCCGTATTGCTGACTCCACGTACTGTCAATACGGTGCAGCGTGACGACAGATTGTGCTTCCCGGATGATTTCTTCAGCCAGCGGCATATCTGTGTTGACCGACATCGTTAGTTCTGGATAACCGAATGAACCGAGATTTCCATACAGCCGCGGTTCTGGAAAAATAGCTGCGCCGTCAGGAAATACATATGCATGAGGAGAAATAATGACGATCGTTTCTGGCTTTTGTGATACGATACCCTGTGCGGTTTCCTGCACAGCCTGTACAGTCTGTGTCATTTTAGCCAGTTCACTGCCGCCTATTTCCGGAAGCATAATGGGTGGATGAGGCAGCAGCGCAGCGGCAACACCAGTATAATTCATAATGACAGACCTCCTTTACTTGGTTGTAATCAAGAATCTTTATAAGTAAATTTTACAATAAAATGGAAGAGAGTAAAAGAACAAAAAAAGAAGACTGCCTGAGCAGCCAGTTTGTTTGCCGTCAGCTAGGCGGGTAACTAGGACAATATATGAAAACAGCCTATCGTTTGCTGATGAACCGATAGGCTGTTTGGGTATGACAATGCATTTCATTAGAAATTATCGTTTTTTAATTCAAAGAATGCCTGCGGATGAGCACATACAGGGCAGACTTTAGGCGCTTCTTCTCCTTCGTAGATGAAACCGCAGTTGCGGCAGATCCAAGTTTTCTTTTCGGATTTTTTGAAGGCCGTGCCGTTTTCAATATTAGCGAGCAGTGCCAAATACCGTTCTTCATGATGCTTTTCGATTTCTGCTACTTTTTCAAAAAGTGCGGCAATCTGTGTAAAGCCTTCTTCGCGGGCTTCTTTGGCAAAGGCAGGATACATTTCCGTCCATTCATAATGTTCACCGGCAGCGGCATCTTTCAACGCTTCGATGTCATTGGGCATGCCGCCGTTGAGCAGTTTAAACCAAATTTTGGCATGTTCTTTTTCGTTGTTGGCCGTTTCTTCAAAAAAAGCGTTAATCTGTTCATAACCGGCTTTTTTAGCCACACTGGCATAGTATGTATATTTATTGCGGGCCTGTGATTCTCCGGCAAAAGCAGCCTGTAAGTTTTTTTCCGTTTTGCTTCCTTTTAATTCCATGATAATACCCTCCCTGTGATGTAATTCGTATACAATGCGTAGTATTTTTTTTTACTCTTTATATATAGTATACGGGACTTTTTTGTAAAAATCAATGGATAATAATTATTTTTTGATAACGGTGTAAAAAGTATACAAATGTATATGGCGGCATGATATGGTTTGCAGTAGATTAGCTTGTAAGATGGCAGTATATTTTCAACACACGTACCATTGCTTAGCTAAAAAGACGTTATGCAGCAGTCTGGCTTTAATCTACACAGTACTGACAAAAAACGCCAGGCAGCTGCAGTTCTTTGTCTTTTTGGCGGGTTAATTTTTGGGCAGCGTTCTTGTCAAACGAGGCAGTTAATTCTTGGCCGCGGCAATAAATACCTTCGCCGTTGGCAGACCCGTCAAAGGGCAATGGAATCATAGTATTTATTAATGTATCGAAAGAAATAGGTGTATTCATGTTGTATATCTCCTTTGTAAAAAAGAAACAATATTTTTAATTCGGTATCATCATACGCTCGTTTGGTACATATTTCAATAGATATAAAGAATAAATAATGAAATTATATAATTCCATAAAAGAATACATAAACGAGGCAGCGAGTAAATTGAGAGTTAGCCATAAGTCTAGTATAATAAACATAATTATATATCGATACAAGATGGCTTGAATAGAACGGATGTTAGGGGGATAGAAAAATGGAATCGAAAGAATTTGCAAGACGCGGCCGGGAAAAGCAGCCTGTATTGGCTATCTGCTATGATTTTGACAAAACATTGTCGCCCGATGATATGCAGGCCCAAGGATATATTCAATCGCTGCAGTATGAAGTCGATTCGTTTTGGAAGGAATCCAACGAGCTGGCTAGAAGAAATGACATGGATCAAAATTTGGCATATATGTATAAAATGGTTCATGAAGCGGAAGGCCGGATTATTGTTACGCGGCAAAAACTGCAGCAGTATGGTGCTGGTGTACGGCTTTTTGACGGTGTCGATACGTGGTTTCAGCGCATTCGTGATTATGGAAGGCAAAAAGGGGTTATTGTGGAGCATTATATCATTTCTTCCGGATTAAAAGAGATGATTGAAGGGACACGAGTAGTTCATGAGTTTGAAAAGATTTACGCGAATTCTTTTTATTATAATGACCGCGGTGTAGCTGTATGGCCTGCTCAAGTCATTAATTATACAAACAAGACGCAGTTTTTGTTTCGGATTTCCAAAGGCGTATTAGAATACAATGACCCTGGCGTCAATGAATATTTTTCACCGGATGAGATTCGCGTACCGTTTCAGAATATAGCCTATATTGGCGATAGTGATACGGATATTCCTTGCATGAAACTGGTCAATTCCCGCGGGGGCCATTCTATTGGCGTGTTTGACGCCCAAACTATGGATAAGACGAAAGTGTACAAAATGATGCATGATAAACGCGTCAACTATTTTGTTCCGGCAGATTATAGAGCTGGGTCTGCACTGGACAAGCTTATCAAGTCGATTATTGATTATACGGGTACCTACGATGTGCTGAAACAGGTAAGTTTTGCTTGTATGGAAGAAACACAGCGGGCAGAAAAATCCCAAAGTGACATACAGCGGCGTAAAACCAAATGTATCATGCATTTGGAAAGCAGCGACAGTTTTGCCAGTACGCATACCAGCATCAAAGAATTGGCACAGTTTGCTGAGTGGACGCCTGAGGAACGAACGCGTTTGGTGCAGATTGGGCTGCATAATAAGCAGGTTTCGTATATTTTGAGCGATGCAGATGTGGCGGCTTTTTATCAGCAGTTGATAGGGATAGCCTGCAATGCAGCAGAACAGAAACTATTAGCACGAATCAAATCATAGGATTTTTGCTAATACACGGGCTGTAATGCAATTGATTGAAAAATGTTAGACTATGCTCTAGGTGCAACGTATAACGTAATTCATATGTATTGAGAATACGCTCTTCTAAAAAGTAACAGCACTTTACAACTTTTACGCAGCCTCTGTAGTTACCGAAGCCAGTTTGCACAAGGCCTGAACGAAGTCCGTTGAATTTTTTGCAGTTTGGGCCTTAGAGACCAAAGTGTCAAAAAATATTTCACGCTGTATTTGCCAGCTTAGATGGCTTCGCAGCTCTTGCGGACTGGCATTTTTGTACTTGGC
>CAKPVJ010000019.1 GCA_934193515.1 uncultured Megasphaera sp.
TCTCTTTTGCTAAAAAAAACGGACTCAGTTATCTGAATCCGTTTTTTTTGATGGGACTATTACGTTACAGCCCCTTTTTTGGTATTTCACTATATCAGCTGATTGTCTTTGGCGATTTGCTGGATTTGTTCTATGGAATACGATGTGATTTTAGCTATTACAGAAAAATCGATACCTTCCCGTATCATTCCTATGATAGTAGATGTCATGCCCTTTTCAAAGCCTTTTGCAATACCTTGCTGATATCCCAGCATTCGTTCATCGTGCAAGTTCATTTCGTATTTCATATATTCACCCCGCAGTCGTCTATCTTGTTTGATTCGGATAATTTCGTTGTCTATTTCTTTGGTAAAATCATCAGATATGATATGTTCCCGCATATACTGTAAAAAATTCTTTATATGTGCAGTTACATTGCCATGTGTTCCTCTAGCATTCAGGAACAGAATGGTTGTCTTGTCTGGCAGGATGAGGGAGAGGTCCTCATGACATCGTTTTTGAAACGTATATGTATATTGGCCTTTAGCAAATAAATCGAAGCCGCAAATAAATATAATGTACGTTTCAGCCAGTTTATCATATGAATCACCTTTTTGCAGCATGTCCATATCCATCATGGCTTGGTAATAGCGTGTGCGTTTGGGCAGCAGAGATTCATGTGTTGCTGTATGTATGACATCGGCAGCCTGCATTTCGATGTTGTATCGTGTGTGGTTTTCATCCTGGGCGATGACATCCATGCGAATTCCTTTGCTGGATTGGTAAATCGTAACACTTTTTTCTACTTCGACAAATGTTAATGTTTCAATCCGAATTTGCAGAATTTCTTCAATAAGCCGTTTGCAGATTCGTTTGTTTTCCATAACTTTTTTGAAGAGAAAATCATTTTGAATCGTCAATCTGTCAAATGTAGTTTCCATTGTTTCATCTCCTATTATATCATGTAACTTGATATGAATACTATAGCAGACGAAGATTAGAAGAAGATTAAAATAAGATTAGAATTAGATTAAAATTTTTTAAAGAAAAGATAGGGGAGGATATATAGGGCAGAGGAGTCTGCTGCAGTACACTGCAAACTAACCACTAACCACTAAAAAAGGCTGCCGCACAAAGCGACAGCCTTTTTTCACGTATGCATCTATTTTGATAATGGGATTTTGAAAGGAAGTGATTTTTGTAAAACAGTGGCTTACCGAAGGATAGCGCCGGAAATAACCATCTGCTGTACCTGGTTGGTGCCTTCATAAATCTGTGTGATTTTAGCGTCGCGCATGTAGCGTTCAACCGGATATTCACGAGTGAAGCCATAGCCGCCGAATACCTGTACAGCGTCTGTTGTAACCTGCATAGCTACGTCGGAAGCATATTTTTTAGCGATAGCTGCATCTACAGAGTAGGATTTAACGTCAGGCTGGCCCATTTTCCAAGCAGCTTTGTATACAGCCAAACGAGCTGTTTCGATTTTGAGTTTCATGTCAGCGAGCATGAAGCCAACAGCCTGGAATTTAGCAATCGGTTTACCGAACTGTGTACGTTCTTTAGCGTATTTAACAGCTTCGTTGTAAGCGCCTTCTGCAATGCCGAGAGCCTGTGCGCCAACGCCAACACGGCCGCCGTCCAAAGTCATCATAGCGATTTTGAAGCCTTCGCCTTCTTTACCGAGGAGGTTTTCAGCCGGAACTTTTACGTTCTGGAATACGAGTTCACGCTGTACAGAAGCGCGGATACCCATTTTAACTTCTTTTTTGCCATAAGTGAAGCCTTCCATGCCTTTTTCAACGATGAAAGCGCTCATGCCTTTAGCACCTTTGGATTTGTCAGTAGCTGCAAAAACAACAGTTACGTCAGCTTCGCCGCCGTTAGTGTTGAATACTTTGGAGCCGTTCAATGTATAGCTGCCATCTTCGTTTTTCGTAGCAACTGTAGAGCCGTTCAAAGCGTCTGTGCCGGCGTTCGGTTCTGTAAGGCCGAATGCACCGAGTTTTGTGCCTTCTGCCAACGGTTTTAAGTATTTAGCTTTCTGTTCAGCTGTGCCGAATTTCCAGATAGGCCAGGAGCAGAGCATGGTGTGTACTTCAAAGCTCAACGCGATGGAAGGGTCAACTTTTGCAACTTCTTCGCAAGCAACAGCCAAGCTGAGGAAGTCAGCGCCAACGCCGCCGTTTTCTTCTTCCCAAGGAATACCGAGAAGGCCGAGAGTGCCCATGTCATCGAGAATAGCGCGGTCGAAAACTTCTTTTTCGTCACGTTCTTTAACCGTTAAAGCCAATTTTTTTTCAGCAAAGTCTTTAGCAAGATTAGCGATATCCTGCTGCATTTCACTAAGTTTAAAATCCATGATGTAATTCCTCCTAAGATTATACATATATATTTAAAAGCAATTGCTTTTAAATCAAAATAGGGTACAGAAAGCCAATAAAAACATGGTTTCCTGCAGTGGATAATACCTGATATATGTATCAGATACTATCCACTGCAGGGGAACCCAGAGGGTTCCCGCAGACAGCGGTCATTCGTATAGAATGTCAGTCTATTAGAGAATTTCGGAGAATGCTTGAATACGTGTACGAATCTGTTCGAGAGACGGGGATTCGAGGTCCACGTCAACGACAGTGTAACGAAGGCCAGCTTCTTCAAACTGTACTTTGTAGATAGGATAGTCGAATTCTTCCGGATCGCAGAAACGCATCATGCAGATAACAACAGCGTCAGCGTCATATTTTTTAGCCATGTCGATGAGCATCTGTCCACGCGGTTTGTCAGCGTTCATAGCGAGCGGGCAGCCATCGAAATCCTGCCACCATTTAGCGAGCTGTTCGAGCGGGTCAATGCCAGCCGGAACGTCGTTGCGGTACTGACGGGATTCCTGAGCGAGGTCATCAGCTACGACAGCCATGTTGAATTCGCTGAAGATATCGAGGAATTCATCAGGTTCAGCCATAATGCCGGAGAGAATGACTTTTTTGCCAGTCCAAGGCTGTACTTTTTCAGCTTTGACAGCGTCGATTAATTCACGAACCAATTTAGTATGTTCTGCTTTGTCCATGAACCAGCGAGCTTTAATAACGTCATGACGTTTTACCGGTGTGAAGATCTGCGGATACTGAGCAGCTACGTCGCAGAATTCACGCATAACCTGACGATTTTCGTTGTAAACTTTGATAGCTTCCTGCAATGCCATGTCAGTGATTTTTACACCCAAAATGCGTTCTAATTCGCTGCGAACATGTTCATATTCTGCTTTGAGGAAGTCAACAGCAGCCTGGATTTTACGGTTCTGCGGATGTGTGAAAACAACAACCGGAGCTTTGCCGTGCCATTTCTGGCTCATGCAGCGGAGTGTATCGCAAGGAACGGAGAAGAGAACAGCGTCGAGGCAGTCATATGTGCCGTTGAGCTGCAATTCCATGTCAGCCTGCATCAAAGAACAAGCGAATGGAGGTAAATATGTACGAGCTGCGGAAATGGTCGGTTTCTGTGCGCCAAAGAGGCCTACAGGGAGATAGCCTGCTGCATAGACGATTTCTTCCGGAGCATAGTACGGCATAATGCCTACAAGGCCTTTGCCCTGTTTTTTATATTCTAAAACCGTTTTTTTAGGATGGTTTGCTACTTCTTGAAATTTGCTGATAAGTTCATCAATCTGGCTCATTAGTGATTGCCTCCTTCATTGGCTTTCTTTTCGTCCATTGTTTCGCACAATGCTTCTACACGAGTATCGAACTGTGCTTCCGAGAAGTTACGCGGATCGGTCTGGTCACCGTCGAAGATAACGTACGGAACACCGAGGTTTTTCTGAATGCGTTTGCCGCCTTCATCGTTGAGGAGGCTCATGTTTTTGCAGGAACGGTTCTGATGCATAATCAAGCCGTCGCATTTGCCGTCACGAACGATGCTTTCTAATACTTCGCCGCGGCGTTCGAGGCAGCAGTTGATGTATGTGCGTGTATAAGCTTCTGCCATGGATTCGAGGTTGCCCGGTTCATAGGAAACATCCCACATGCCAGGATATGCAGAACCTGTCATCAAGGAGCCTTTGCCTTTTAATTCTTTGAAGGTGTGGCCCAAAGCAATCCATACAGCGATGCCTTCCCAGGTTACACGTGTTTTTTCGTTTTCGCCAAATGCCCATTTTTTAGCAGCAACTTTAGCGTCTAATTCTTTGATCAATTTGTTGAATGTGATTTCAGCATAGTCGAGGTCACGAGCTGCTACGGCAAGACCCATATAGTTGAAGAGGTCGAAGCCATTGAGCGGGGACGGTTTGTAGCAGAGGTAGGAAGCGATTTTGTTCCAAGCTGCGATAGAACGCTGTGTCTGTTTCTGTACTTCGAAGAATTTTTCGTAGTTGAACGGACGGCCGCAGAGTTCTTCGAGCTGTTTGATAGCGTGTTTGAATTCGCCTACGATATACTGTTTAGCGTGTTTTGTAACAGGATATTCGTGGTTGAACGGCACGTCGATAGTAATTAAAGGAATGTTCAATTCTTTAGCTAAGTTTTCGTACCATTTCAGCAAAGTGTTGCAAATGTTGTTGCAGGTGAGGATAACATCCGGCAATGGAATACGGGATGCCGGGGATTTTTTCAATACGTCCGGTTCTTCGCCGCCGTTTAATGCCTGCTGTTTGAGGCATTCCATGTAGCCCATGTTAACACGGCAGTAGGAACAGATATCCTGGTTATAGCCTTTGTTTTCAGCAACTTCGAGCATGTCCGGAGCGCCATGACGGGCACCAATGCCAGCAGCATGTGTTTCCGGGAATACAACAGCGATGTCCATAGCTGTGCAGAATTCAGGAGGTGCTACAGAGGCAGCCCAGCATACGAGACGGCCTTCTTTTTTTGCTTTTCTAGCATCTTCATCGACTTTCGGCAGGAAATAGCCAAGCGCGTCTTTGGCGCTCATGCTTTCGATATCTACTGCTTTTTCTTCACTCATTACGATCTCTCCTTTTATCGGTTGGATAAGCTAATGTACTATTTTATGTCATCTTCCGGAAGGGGAAGAAATAACCTTATTTGTTTTTTGCAGCTTTTTCATAGGCAATCAGGGCAGCGCCTAAGGCACCGACTGCTTGCGGATGAGCAGCTACGCGGACGGGAACGCCCAATTCTTTGGAAATGGCATCGACAACGCCGGCGTCTCGGGAACCGCCGCCAGTCATTGTCAAGTCAGCGCCGACGCCGACACGGCGTACGAGCGCGCTGGCTTTGCTGGCAATGGAGCGATGCACACCGGCTACGATGTCTTCTTTAGGTATATTTTTGGACAGTAGGGAAATGACTTCTGATTCAGCAAAGACAGTGCAGGTACTGCTGACTGCTGCCGGATGCTGGGATTTAAAGTACCAATCGCCCATGTCAGACATTGGAATTTCCAGTACTTTAGACATTACGTCGAGAAAACGTCCCGTACCAGCGGCGCATTTGTCGTTCATGGCAAACTGCATGACGAGTCCGCTTGTATTTAATTTGATAGCTTTGACGTCCTGACCGCCAATATCCAAAATAGTTGTCGTGCCGGGGCATTCAAAGATAGCGCCTTTGGCATGGCAGGTGATTTCGCTGACTTCGCCTTTGGCTGCAATGACGTTAAAACGGCCATACCCTGTAGCGATGACATTTTCCATGTCGTCTAAGGTAAGGTTTGTGCCTTTGAATACTTCCTGCAAGACACGTTCCGGACCGGTAGAGCCGGTACCGATTTCAATGACTGCTTGTGCAATGATATTTTTTCCGTCTTCCAAAATAACGGCTTTGGAAGAGGAAGAACCAACATCAATTCCAAGTGTATACATATTTATTATATCCTTTCCACATACTGCCGGAATCCATCGCGAGGATGGGGTGTATTATTTATTGTAGTTAATAGGAGCGACAGTCTGTACGTATTCTACGAGAATACCCTGATCCGTGCTCGGACGGCGGAAGTTGACGATGATGTCATCCGTGCCCTGAACGGCTTTCTTTTCGAGCATGCAGCCCGGGCATTCTTTTTCCATATGCTGGCGAACAGCTTCAACATCGTCTACTTCGAAAGCGAGGTGGGCAATGCCGCCTTTGCCGCCGTTGAATTTAGTCAAGACGCCTTCATGCGGAATGATCATTTCGAGCGGTGTGCTGTATTCGCCTTTCTTAGTGAAAATGAGGTCAGCATGGTATGCATCTACAAAGCCGGAGTAATCTACTTCGAGGCCGTTTGTTTTGATGAAAGCCTGAGCCTGTTCCATTGTCGGAAGTACGATGCCGACATGGTGGAGGCGCATAGGATGCCATGTATCATGGAGTTCGCCGTCTTTGCCTAATTTTTCAAAGGGATTGACGTCATGGCCTACGATAGGAGCCGTTGTCTGTACGTATTCAACGAGGATACCCTGATTGGTGCTGGGGCGGCGGAAGTTGACGATGATGTCATCTGTACCCTGAACGGCTTTCTTTTCGAGCATGCAGCCCGGGCATTCAGCTTCCATTTCCTGACGAACAGCTTCGACATCTTCGACTTCAAAAGCGATATGAGCGATGCCGCCTTTGCCACCGTTGAATTTGGTCAAAACGCCTTCGTGCGGAATAATCATTTCAAGAGGGCTGCAGAATGGGCCTTTTTTAGTGAAAATCAAATCAGCATGGTATGCGTCAACGAAGCCGGCATAGTCGATTTCAAGACCGTTTGCCTGAATAAAGTCGTGTGCTTGTTGTAATGTAGGAAGTACAATACCTACGTGGTGCAATCTCATTGGTTTCATGATATGCATGTCTCCTTTTATAATTTGTTATATATAATATGGGTCAGATTATTTTTTTAATCCCATAGGGCCGTCTTGGAAAATCCGAAGATCCATTGTTTTGTAATCGCCGATAATCGGTTTGAAGTCCATGTGGGCGAGGATGTCTTTTTCTACATCGATGCCAGGAGCAACTTCTGTCAGTTTCAAGCCGTCTTTTGTCAGTTCAAATACGCAGCGTTCTGTAATATAATGAACTTTCTGGCCTTTGCGCATTGCATAGGAGCCATTGAATGTAATCTGGTCGACGTTTTTAATGAATTTCTTAGCTTTGCCTTCCTGCAGGATTTTGACTTTGCCGTCTTTAACAGCGATTTTCAAACCACCGGCAGTAAAGGTACCGCAGAAGAATACGTTAGGTGTCTGCTGGGAAATATTCGGGAAACCGCCGCAACCGGCAATGTTTGTACCGAATTTGCTGACATTGATGTTGCCTGTAGCATCGCACTGTGCGAGACCGAGGAATGTCATATCCAAGCCGCCGCCATCGTAGAAGTCAAACTGATAGGGGTGATCGATAATAGCTTCAGCATTACGCGTGGAACCAAATTGTGCGCCGCCCTGGGGAACACCGCCAATGGCACCATTTTCGACTGTCAATGTAATCGTATCGGCAATGCCTTCTTCACCGGCAACAGAAGCCACATATTCAGGAGCACCGACGCCGAGGTTGACGATAGCATTTTCTGTGAGGAATAATGCGCCGCGACGACCAATGATTTTCTTTGCGCTCATCGGCAAAGGAGAACCGGCTTCACCGAGGGGAGCACGGCGTTCGCCGCACAATGTCGGGTCAAAAGCACAGCCAAAGGCTTGTTCATGATCTTCTTCATCAGCAACAACGACATAGTCAACATAAATGCCAGGGATTTTTACCAGGCGCGGATCTAATGTGCCGTGTTCTACGACGCCTTTGACCTGTACGACAACGATGCCGCCGCAGTTATGAACAGCTTGAGCAACGGATGTATTTTCGAGAGGAGCAACTTCTTCTTCCATCGTGATATTGCCGACTTCATCAGCATAGGTGCCGCGAAGGAATGCTACATTGACGGGGAATGTCGGATAGAAGAGCTGTTCCTGTCCTTCAATCGTAAGAAGTTTTACAATGTCTTCTTTTGTTACATCATTTAATTTACCGCCGCCCTGGCGAGGATCGAGGAACGTTTCCAAACCAATATCAGTGAAAACACCCATTTTATGACCAGCCAATGCGCGGAACCAATGGAGCAGTGTGCCTTGTGCGCAGTTATATGCTTCGATTTTATTTTCTACGGCTAATTTTGCAATAGCTGGAACTGTCTGATAGTGACCCAAAATAGCACGTTTGAGTAATCCTTCATGAGCCAAATGTTCACCGCCGCGGCCATCGCGTTTACCCTGTGAAGCCGTATAAATGTATGTCAAATTTTTTGGGCTGCCCGTTTCTAAAAAACGTTGTTCCAATGCTTTAGTTAATGCTTCTGGATGAGCACAGCTGACAAAACCAATGGATGTAAGCGTATCGTTGTCTTTGACAAGTTTAGCTGCGTCAGCAGCTGTGATAATTTTCACTTTCTTCATTGCCGAATATAACCTCCTATGTTTTTATCTCCTCTTTGAATCGTTTTGCAATTCTGTAAAAGAATTTATAAATAAAGAATGGATTCATATGGAGAATTTTATGGAAATTCGTACAAAGCAGTACGATTCAACCTCGCTGCATTTGTATTACCTGTAAGAATACTATCACGAAAAAATAATAGCGTCAAGGAATAATGCAAAAATTATTGTAGACTTTTTTGTAATACATGGGAGAACATTATACTTAAAAGTTTTAGAGACAAATAATAATAAAACAAAGTATATTTACTGTTTTCTTATGTTTTTTAGGAACAATTCTGTATTCTTATAGAGAATAGTAGTATCAATTCTGTAAAAGAATGATAAAAAAAGAAGGGAAAACATATAAAATGTTATATATAATATTACTTACAACGCAAATTTCGCATACAAAATAGTTAATATAGAGAGAAATGTTCCGTTTAGCACAAATAGGAAAAAAATAAAAGTGAAAATAAGAACATGAAGAGGGATGCTTTGAGAAAGAAGAAGGAGTTATTTGAAATACATAAAGTAAAATTGCATCAAACCGAATACCTGCAAAAAAAATAAAAAGCCCTTTACAAGTTCCTGAACCCACTGCCTTAGGAACTTATGTAAAGGGCTTTCTTGTATAAAATTATCATATCGCATGCATAGACAAACCGGTTTGCAATTTGTACCTTATTGGACTCGCTGCGATATAGCTTGATAGCATTGTTGAGAAAATGGAATGTCAATGTGCAGTTTTTGCGCTGTGCGGACCAAATAGCCGCTGAAGGTATCGAGTTCGCTTTGGTGACCGTTCATGACATCACGAGCCAGAGAACTGTAGACGTTTTTATCTTCCTGCTTGAGGATACGGTCATAGATGGTATCGACGAGTGTGTCATCTAATTGTACGCCTAATGCTTTGCCTATCGTATAGGCTTCTTTGATGAGCTGGCGGAATTCTTTTTTGCCGTTAGGTTTGTCCAGGGCATCGCCAATGGTACATTCATAGTAAGCTGTGATGACATTATAGGCACAATTGAGGATATATTTATTCCAAATTTCTTTGGTAATATCGTTGGTTTTTCGCGTCGTCAGGCCTTCGTGATTGAGTACGTCATATGCAGTTTGAGCAGCGTCTTCATCTGCAGCACCGAGGTAGATACGGGCAAAATGACCAAATTGGCTGATAGAAAAATCGTCATTGTAAGCCGAAGTAATATAAATGCACGTATCGACAAAGCGGCCGTGGGGAAATACTGTTTGAGCTGTTTCCAAATGGTCAACGCCGTTTAAGATGAGGACGATGATCGTATGGTCATCTACGCAGGGACGCAGGGCTTCCAGCGCAGAGACTAAGGAATAGTTTTTTACGCAGACAAAAATAATATCTTGGATGCCGGCATCTGCCGGTGTATCCGTAACATACGGATGGGCAACGCGTTCGCCAAAGAAATCGCTGTGAAGGACTAAACCGTTTTGCTGGATGGATTCTTTACGTTTCTTGCGGGCAATCAGCGTTACGTCTGTATAATTGGCACATAATACGGAAGCAATGTAGCCGCCGACCCCGCCGATGCCGGTAATCATTATTTTCATGAAAATCACGTTCCTTCTTTACAATATGTCGAATTATCGAACAGAAAATAGCAGCAGACTATCTCTGTATGCTTGTATTATAAGGTAAAATCAAGGGAAAACATAGAGTGTATTTTGTTAAGCATCATATTCTGTTTCTATAGCTGGGCGAATTTCCTGCCTCCATTTTTTTAAGTTGTTCATTTTTTATTTGAAAATTGAAGAAGATGAAGCGTCATGCGGCAACGTATGCCTGTAAAACGGCATAGCAAAAGGACTGCAGCAACAGAAGATGAGAATTTTCATGTTGTCACAGTCCTTACGATGTATGTTTTTATACCAGCCATACCATGATGACGGCTATCAACAGGGATGGCAGCAAGTTTGCTACTTTGATAGTGCTGGGCCAAACTAAATTGATGCCCACACAAAAAATTAAAATATTGCCAACGAGGGAAATGTTGTTTAATACGGCATCTGTCATGAAACTGGATAGCCCGGCTGCCAGCACGGTCATTGTCCCTTGTAAAACGGCTACTGGAATGAACGAGAATATGCATCCTTTTCCTAGGGAGGAAGCCATAATCAACACGATAATAAAGTCTAAAATTGCTTTTGCCGTCAGTGTGGAATAATCGCCGTAAATACCATCCTGGATAGAGCCCATAATGGCCATGGCTCCGATGCTTACTGTCAACGATGCTGATACAAAACCATTCGTGAATTGATTGTCATCGTCACTGCCTGTCTTGTGTTTGAGCCATTCACCTAATCGTTCAAACTGTGCATCTAAATCGATGATTTCTCCCAGCAGTGCACCGATTGCTAGTGATAGGATGATAACCATAGTGCCGTCGACAGTCAAGCTGCCGTTTGGCAAAACAGTCAGCATATGAGAGAGCGTACCGGCTGCGCCTAAAAATAGGACTGAAAATCCGGTGGCTTTGATAATCGTATCCTGATAATGCGCTTTTAAAATACGTTTAAATCCAATGCCAAGCACTCCACCGGCGAAAATAGCGGCTGCGTTAATGAGTGTTCCTAAACCTATCATACGTTGTTATAATAGTCCGCTCAGCCTCTGGGCAAAGCAACCAGACGATGTACATACATGTAGAGATTCTTTATGTTTTTGATGCGAAGTGTATCTTTCGCTGTATCCAGTTTTTTGCCGTCCGGTGTATACGCCGTTTGGAAATCCGCATGAATCTGATAGTTGTTTTCTACTTTGTCGGCGTGAATATCGGCCTTGTATTCGCTAATCTGGCTGATGAGCTTTCCTTCTTCAAAAGACATGGCATCAATTTTCTTAGCATATTTTTCGACATACAGCGTACAGGAAACGTTTTCAATGCTGCTGGGCAGGTCCCGTGTCTGTATCGCTTGTACCGAATCCATATCCATATACACAATGCCGTCAGGCTGCGTGCTGATTACGCGGTACTGGAAGGGATTGTTTTGCAATGTTGCCGAATCCATGGCCATAGCGGATACAGCGCCGCATGCCAATGCAGAACATAATGCCAGGGCAATTTTTAATTTTTTCATAGTATATACCACCTTTCTTGTATTGTCTCTATAGAAATGCGTATGGCTATTATACCATACGCACTAAAAAGAAATAAGGGGTTTTGCAAAATTGTAACAAAAAAGTAACAAACGGGACGGCTGGCAGATGTGTTTTTTTGTTTTTCTTTTGGCTGGATATTGTGTGAACTTTACGAATGGTATATACTGAGGACAAATATCCTTGCAACAAGGACAAGATATAGAGGGTGTTGATACCTTGTCCCAGAATAGAAATATAGCGCAGGATATACCAATATATGGGGGGAACAATTCATGAAATTACAGATTGGCAATATAAGAAAAGATCCGGCATGGGAAGGGGAAGAACGCAGCGCATCGTTGGAATCGCTGACATTTTCCAACGGCGGTTCTCAAATGTATGGAACGGCATTAATTCCTGGCGGCAAAAAAGACCAGACGTATCCGTGTGTTATTTTACTGCACGGTTTTCCCGGATTTGCTGCTACCTTTGATATTGCGCAGAGTCTGCGGCGTACAGGTATTGTAGTTATCAGCTTTTTCTATCGCGGCAGTTGGGGAAGCCAGGGCAACTATACGTTTTCAGGGGCTGTTGATGATGCCATTTGTGTGGCAGAATGGGCACACCGGGAAGAAACAGCGGCAAAGTATCATATTGACAGAGACAACATCTTTTTTGTAGGACACAGTATGGGTGGCTTTGTTTCTATTAACGCGACGCGGCGGCTGCCCTGGATTCGCGGTACGGCTGTCATGTCTCCGTACGATTTGGTATACTGGCCGCTGCATCAGGACACGGAACCGATGAAACAAGTTATTGATGAAAATTTATATGCCCTGCATATTGAATCACCGGCAGCGATATATCAAAATATAGCGTACTGCTGCCAAGAAGGCTATGGTATTTTCCAAGCCTATGAAGACCTAAAAGACCGCAACCTGTATTTTATCGGTGCAACTCAGGATGACGTGGCACCGGCAGCGAAAATGATTGAACCGCTGTGGAATCAGCTGCAGCAGCATACAACGAATGCCCTGCAGGCGTATGATATATTGAACACCAATCATGCCTATGATGATAAACGGGTGACTGTCAGCGAACTTTTTGCGAAATGGATTGAAAAGGTACTGACTAAAACAGCTGAATAATTTGAGTAAAAAAAAGGGGCCTGCCGCATCATGAGCTGTGAACGCTCTCATCGTTAGATTTTTGGTCTAACCATGGAGGAGCAGCTCAAGCATTTTATGCGACGGACCCTTTATTAATTTTACAGTATTCGTTTTTAGCAGATACATGAGAGTTTTTATATCCTTTGGTGTTAACTAAAATAGAGCTGCCGCTTGTATGCGACAGCTCTCATTTTTACATATGGAGCGGATGAAGGGGATCGAACCCTCGTACCAAGCTTGGGAAGCTCGTATTCTACCACTGAATTACACCCGCAAGTACTTATATAGTATAACAGAATACATAGGTACTTGTAAAGAAAAAATTAAAAATGACGGGTTTCTTTTAAATCTGCGTACTGCGCCAGTAAATCCGGCTTTTCCGGGCTTTGGTATGTATAGTCCGGCAGGGCTTCTTTGGCTTTTTCTACGGCAGCCTTGAAATCATAGTAGACCTGCCATTTGGATTCGACGAGATTTTTTCCTGTTTGGCGCAGGAGAAATGCCGGATGATATGTCGGCATGACGGGAATGCCGTGGTAGTCAAACCATTTGCCCCGGTTGTGCATAATGCTGGCCGTGCGTCCGTAGAAATATTGAAAAGCGACTTTGCCAAGACAAACAATTACCTTGGGATGAATGAGTTCGATTTCTTTGATTAGATGGATATTGGCACAGAATTTCCCTTCTTCCAAGGTTGGTGTGCGGTTGTTTTGGGGCCGACATTTGACAATGTTCGTCACGTAGACATGGTCGCGCGTAAGACCGACACTCCACAAGGCTTTGTCCAATAATTGACCCGACGGTCCTACGAGAGGAACGCCGTATTCATCTTCCACACCGCCAGGTCCTTCGCCGACAAACATCAGAGGAGAATTGACATCTCCAGAGTAACGTGTAGGGCCTCGGTTTCCTTCATGACGCAGTTTGCAGGCTGTACACTGCATGAGATCTTGCAGCCATGGTTTCATTTCTTCATTTGTCATCGTACTCTTCCTTCCGTCAATGTAATGTTTTGTGTGGTTAAGTCGCACAGCACGGCGCCCAGCAAGTCCGCGACTTTTTGCGGTGCGACTAAAACCTGTTGTCCGCGCATACCGGCACTGAGACTAATCGTATCGCAGTGTGCTGCAGAGATATCCAGATAGGTAGGAAACTGCTTTTTCATGCCAATGGGAGAACAGCCGCCGCGGATATAGCCTGTAAGGCTGGAAAGGTCTTTGACATGCAGGAGCTGCACGCTTTTATTGCCGCTGCAGAAAGCAGCTTTTTTTAAATCCAGTTCTTTATCGCTGGGAATGCAGAAGACGACAGGGCCTGTTTTATTTCCCTGTCCGACAAGTGTTTTAAATACGTGTCCCGGATTCATGCCGAGTTCTGCCGCAGCGTGTATGCCGGAAAGGTCTTCTTCTGTATAGTCATAAGCTTTTGCCACATACGGAATTTTTTGTTTGTCTAAAATCCGCATGACATTCGTTTTTTTTAATTTTGCCATTTCTACCACATCCTTTAGTATAGAAACTACTTTAACTATAGCAACATATATGCTTTTTTTCAAGATGCCGGCTTAGACGGGAAATGATGAAAAGTAGACCTTGTTATATTGTATTTTGAACGCAACTCTTTTATAATTTTACATTATAAACGTATGAAGAGAGAAGGTGTATCTATGAAAATTGCAGCAGTTCAGTTAGATGTTGTATTGGGAGCTGTAGATACTAATTACGAAACAGCAGAAAAAGCGATAATCCAGGCTGCACATACCGGCGCCGATGTTGTCGTGCTGCCTGAAATGTGGAATACGTCTTTTTATCCGACCAATGTGCAGCAATTAGCCGATGATGACGGCAGACGAACCAAAGCGTTTTTAATGTCGTTGGCAAAAACATATCATATCCATATCGTAGGAGGGTCTGTAGCCAACTGCAAAGCGGATGGCATATATAATACGACGTATGTAGTCAACCGTCAGGGAGAGATAGCAGGTACGTATGATAAAGTACATGTTTTCACGCCGGGAGGTGAAGATAGAGCCTTTCGTGCCGGCAATAGATTAAATGTTTTTACGTTGGACGGTATTACCATGGCTTCTATTATTTGTTATGATCTGCGGTTTGCTGAATGGGTCCGTATGGCGGCGCTGGCAGGCGCAAAGGTGCTTTTTGTACCGGCAGCCTGGCCGGATGTGCGCATAGACCATTGGCAGATTTTAAATCGTGCCAGAGCTATTGAAAACCAAATGGTTGTTGCAGCAGTCAACAACTGCGGCATCGCAGGATCTTTTCATTTTGGCGGTCATTCTATGATTGTTGACCCATTGGGAACCGTATTGGGAGAAGCAAAAGAAGCCCCGACGATAGTAACGGCTGATGCGGATATAGACTGCATTGCGTCTATTCGTGAAACCATCAATGTATTTCGCGACAGACGGCCGGAATTATATCAAATTCATCAATAAAGGGAAGCGATTTGTATGGCGGGAATGATTCATGGCCTGCAGGGGATTTTTGAAATATTATTTATGATTGGTATTGGCTTTGTTTTAGTGAAAAAAGGTTGGTTTGCGGCGGATACGAGTGCCCTGTTGACCAAGCTGGTTATGAAAATAGCGTTGCCGCTGTATATGCTGTGTCAGTTGAAAAAGGATTTTACGCATGATTCACTGCTGCAGATTGCGCCGGATTTGCTGTTGCCTGTATCTTCTATTTTATTGGCGTATGCTGCAGGGCGGATAGCGGTTAAGGTGCTGCATATACGGAAAGATCGGCAAGGTGTGTTTATTACCTGCTTTTTTATTGCCAATACGATTTTTATTGGTCTGCCTGTCAACCTGGCGTTGTTTGGCACGCAAAGCGTACCGTCTGTGATGCTCTATTACATGGCTAATACGACGATGTTTTGGACGCTGGGCGTCTATCATATTGTCAACGACAGTACTGGCGGCAGCGAAAAGATGCCGTTATTTTCGCTGCAAACGATAAAAAAAGTATTATCGCCGCCGTTGTTGGGATTTTTGGCTGGCTTGCTGCTCATTATAGCAGATATTCCCTTGCCTGATTTTTTGCTGGTATCGTTTCAGTATGTAGGTAATATGGCGACACCGTTGTCACTGATGGTTATTGGCATTGAAATGAGCGGTATTTCTCTGGCCGATGTGCATTGGGACAGGGACTTGATTGGCGCTTTGACAGGCCGGTTTATTGTTTGTCCCCTTTGTGTGCTGGTGCTGCTGCCGCTGATTCCGGTTACGCCTATGTCGGCGCAGGTTTTTTCCATGCAGGCCAGCATGCCGGCTATGACGCAAATGACGGTAGTTGCCAAGGCAGTAGGCGCTGATGTTCGCTATTCGACGCAGGTTAGCTTTCTTTCCGTACTGTTGGGGCTGATTGTTATTCCATTATATATGTTTATATTACAGTAGTAAGATAAAATGTAGTTTTAGGAGGATGTCATGTCTGTAGATTTGATGTTGAAATATATTAGAGAATATGAAAGAAAGGCGTTTGCATTAAATTATCAGATTGCTAATGACCCGGAATTATCGGGGCAAGAGTACCATGCATGCGCTGCATATGCCGCATTGTGCCGTTCGTTGGGGATGGAAGTAACGGAACATTTTGCCAACGAGCCGACGGCTTTTAAAGCAGTAGTCCGCCGTGTCGAAAAGCCTGTAATGAAAATTGCCCTTTTGGCAGAATATGACGCACTGCCGGGCGTAGGGCATGGATGCGGCCATTCGGCAAGCGGCGCCATTAGTTTTTTGGCAGCGGCTGCGCTGCAGCATATGGATATACCGGTTGATATAGATGTATTGGGAACGCCGGATGAAGAACTGCACGGCGGCAAAGTCGGCATGTGTGAAGAAGATGTATTTAAAGCATATGACCTGGCTGTGATGATTCATATGTCTCCCAATAAAACCACATCTAATTCCCGCTTTTTAGCATTAGATGATTACCGTATTGCCTTTCACGGGCAGACAGCGCATGCAGCCAGTGAGCCGTGGAATGGCCGTAATGCATTGAATGGCGCTGTGTTGGCGATGCATGCTATTGACATGCTGCGTCAGCATGTACGGCCGGAAACGCGTATTGGCGTCTACATGGTGCAAGGCGGAACGGCATCGAATATTATTCCAGACTATGCAGAGCTGGAATGCTGCATTCGTCATACAGAAAGGACCTATCTGGATACGGTCGTAGCCAAAATTATGAAATGTTTTGAAGGGGCAGCGATAGCGACGGATACCACCTATGATGTCAGACAGGTAGGATATAAGTTTGACAATATGATTTGGAATCAGGCTGCAACGCAGGCTGTTGAAGCCGTTTTAGATGAAATGAATATTCCATATAAAAACACGAATGACTGCGGCAGTTCGGATATAGGCAATGTAAGTCATCAATGTCCGGCCCTGCATTTGCATTTAGCGATGGGTACGACGGCTTGTCCGGAACATTCCGTACAAATAGCCAATATGGTAAAAAGCCCTTCTATCGAAAATACCATTCGCCAAGGAGCAGAAATCATGGGCCGTTTGGTGTTGAAATTGGCAGCAGAAGAACCGCTGCGGCGGGCTATTCGAGAAGAGTTTCTGCAGAAAAATATATAATCATTGGTGCAGCAAAAAAAGAAAAGGCCATAGACTATAGTCTATGAGCCTTTTCTTTTTTAGGGAGATATAACCGCTCGTGTGAATACGAGGTGATTAGAAGACACCTTGTGCAAGCATAGCATCAGCAACCCGTTCAAAACCGGCAATGTTAGCACCGGCAACGAGGTTGTAACCCAATCCATTGCGGGCAGATGCATCTTTGCAGTTCTTGTAAATCGTATTCATGATGTGATGGAGTCGTGTATCGACTTCTTCTTCTGTCCAAACAAGACGTTCGCTGTTCTGACTCATTTCTAGTGCAGATACAGCTACGCCGCCGGCGTTTACGGCTTTGGACGGAGCTACGATCATGTCTTTTTGGTCCAATAAATATTTCAAAGCATCGTTCGTTGTCGGCATATTGGCAACTTCGATGTAATACCGAATCTTGTTTGCTGCGATTTGTTTTGCCTGTTCCAAATGAACGTCATTCTGCATAGCAGACGGCATAACGATGTCAACTTTTCTGTTCCATGGTTTTTCACCAGGATAAAATTCTACGCCGAATTTATCTGCATAATCTTTTACGCAGTTGCGGCCGCTGCTGCGCATTTCAAGCAGGTAGTTGATTTTTTCTTCCGTTACGACACCGTCTGGATCGTAGATGTAGCCATCCGGACCGGATAAGGTAACAACTTTAGCGCCGAGTTCAGCCGCTTTTTTGCAGATGCCCCAGGTAACGTTGCCAAAGCCTGCCGCAGCAATCGTTTTTCCTTTGATATCCTGGCCGTCGTCTTTTAAGACGTTTTCCAAGAAGTATACAGCACCGTAGCCTGTTGCTTCCGGACGGATGAGGGAGCCGCCAAAGCTAAAGCCTTTACCTGTCAATACGCCGTTTTCAAAGGCACCTTTTAAGCGGCGGTATTCGCCGAATAAATAACCGATTTCACGGCCGCCAACGCCCATATCACCAGCAGGTACGTCGATGTCCGGTCCGATATAGCGATACAAGCCCTGCATAAAGCTTTGGCAGAAACGCATGATTTCAGCATCGGATTTGCCTGTCGGATCGAAATCAGAGCCGCCTTTTGCTCCGCCGATGGGAAGACCTGTCAAGGCGTTTTTAAAGATTTGTTCAAACCCTAAGAATTTAATGATGCCGGGATATACGTTTTTCTGGAAACGAAGTCCGCCTTTATACGGCCCGATGGCTCCATTGAATTGGAAACGATACCCTGTGTTTGTATGGTATTTTCCTTCATCATCCTGCCAAACAACACGGAATGTAAATTGACGTTCCGGTTCTACTAGGCGATTTAATAAATCGAATTTTTCATATTCCGGATGTTTTTCAACGACTGGTTCCAACGATGAAAAAACTTCTTCTACGGTTTGCACGAATTCCGGTTCATTTGCATATTTAGTTCTTACGTTTTCGATTACAGATTCAAGATATTTGTTCATTAAAATCACCTCGTTAAAATTTTTTGAATCACCATTTAAAATATACTATTCACCCTAAAATGCTTTCTATCTAACTGCTTCCTATGACCACATCATAGCATGTTTTCTTTGTTTTGAAAATACCGCAATGTGAAAATTAATTTTGTTCAAAGAAATTAAAAAAGTAAAAATAAATAGAAACCATAAAATTTTTTACTATATTCCTCAAATTTTTATATAAAATAAATAAAAAAGCAAGTTCATTCCTAAAAATTATTTGTAAAATTCTTAAAAATCATAGCATGAAAGAAGCGTATATTTATTTTGAAATGGTATGGTATATTGTATCCATATACGGTAATAAGGATATGCTTGTTCAAATATAGAAAGTTCGTTTCAAAAAGGAGAATGCGATACAGAGCGGGAACGGTGTATTATGTTAAATTTGAATACGCAATGGTGCAGATTCATATTTTAATCTAGTCACAATAGAAAAGATAGTGTACAATAGAAAGAAAATAAGGAAAAGTAGTATACTATATAATAATAAAAGGAGTACGGCATCATGGAAACATGTAAAGATTATTCTCCCCAGTATGTGCGCTATTTGGAATTGCTGTCAAAGGAATATCCCAATCAGGCGGCAACATTTACAGAGATTATCAATTTGCAGGCTATTGTTAATCTTCCCAAGGGGACAGAACATTTTATGAGTGATTTACACGGGGAATATGAAGCGTTTTACCATATTTTGAATAATTGTTCCGGTGTAATTCGTGAAAAAGTTGAAATGATTTTTGCTAATTCGATGACGGAAAAAGAACGGGATGACTTACTGACACTTATTTATTATCCTAAAGAAAAATTGGATATGCTGCAGCGGCAGCATGTCATTACCGACGAATGGGCATTGACGACATTAAATCATTTAATTCGTTTGGTAAAATTATTATCTTCCAAATATACCCGGTCTAAAGTGCGTAAAGCGATGCCGCCGGTTTTCCGCTTTGTTATTGATGAATTACTGCATGCGCAGCCCGATGAAGACAAAAATCGCCGGGTTTACCATATGAAGATTTTAGATACTATTTTAGAAACGGGAAGTACACGGCAGTTTATTTATGCGTTAGCCAGTTTAATTAAACGATTGGCTGTAGATCATTTGCATATTATAGGTGATATTTATGACCGCGGGCCGCATGCTGACAAAATCATGGATTATTTGATGCATCATCATTCCCTGGATATTCAATGGGGCAACCATGATGTACTGTGGATGGGAGCCGCGGCCGGCAGTCAGGCTTGTATTGCCAATGTATTGAGAAACAATATACGCTACCATAATTTAGAGATATTAGAAAGCGGATACGGCATTAGTTTGCGCCCGTTGGCACTCTTTGCATTACGTACGTATACCAAGGATGATGGCATTGAACCGATGGTGAAAGCCATTAATGTTATTTTATCAAAATTGGAGGGCCAGGTTATTATTCGTCATCCTGAATATAACATGGACGACCGGCTGCTATTCCATACGATTGATTGGCAAAACGGTACGATTGTCATTCAGGGAAAGACCTATCCGCTGACGACGACGGATTTTCCGACAGTCAATCCGCAGGACCCGTATCAGCTATCGCCGGAAGAACATCGTATCATGTCACAGATTACGTCTGAATTTTTGGAAAGCGAACGCCTTCATAAACATATTCGCTTCTTTTACAGCCACGGCTCACTGTACCGGGGATATAATAATAATCTTTTATTCCACGGGGGAGTGCCGCTAAATGAAGACGGCTCTTTTAAGGAAATCTTTTTTGACGGCAAACCGTATAAAGGAAAAGCGCTTATGGATATGGCTGACTTCATGGCGCGGCAGGCATATAACAAACGCGACACGAACAGTTTGGATTATATGTGGTACATGTGGTGCGGTCAGGATTCACCAGTATCAGGGCGCGTGGTCAAAACATTTGAACGCAGCTATATCAAAGATGAATCGACATGGAAAGAACCGCAAAATGCATATTATCGCCTCAACAGAGATAAAAATGAGTGCATCAAAATTTTACATGAATTTGGCATTGATTCGCCGCAGGGACATATTATCAATGGACATACGCCGGTCAAGGTGAAAAAAGGAGAAAGCCCGATTCGTGCAGAAGGCAAAGAAATTTGTATTGACGGCGGTTTTTGCAAGGCCTATCAAGGGTCTACAGGCATTGCCGGGTATACCTTGATTTTCAATTCTCACGGCATTCGGATTAAAGCGCATTACCCGTTTAAGGATGTAAACCAAGTATTGATGAACAATGCAGACATTGATTCTGAATCGACCCAAGTTGAATTAGAACCGAAGCGCGTCATGATTGGCGATACGGATAATGGCAAGAAGATTTTACAGATGATTGATGATTTGAATGCCTTGCTGCAGGCCTATCGAGAAGGTATTATTTTGGAACGCAACGGGATAGAATATTAAATCAAACAGGACTATGAAACAACAGCATATATAAAAAAGCAAAGGGTTTCTGATTTCGCAGCGTGCATGGCTTCTATACGTTATATTTTTGAGAGTAACGCATGAGGAACGGCGCCTGTCATGAAATCGGAGACCCTTCTTTTATGGCTCAATGCAATGATATATTTTATGCTGTACAAGACACTGTTTAACCGTATTTTTTGCTGCAAACTATGTATGCGTTTTGCATATCTTTCTATATCAGATGGATATTTGCATTTTTGGTATGTGCGGATACCTAGGGGAAAGAAAAGAGGACATGATATAATAAAAAAAACAAATTGTAAGAAAGAAGGATGATAGAGTAGTGCGTAAAAAAGTATACGGAAATATAAAACGAAATACGCAGCACGTGACGGCAGCTTTTTTATGGTTTTTTCGTCAAGAATCAGCGGGCGGAATCCTGCTTCTTTTTTGTGCTGTTGTTGCGATGCTGATTGCCAATTCTGCTCTTGGCACGTCGTATGAATATATTTTGCATGAGCAAGTCACGCTGGGATATGGTACATGGAGTCTATCCATGTCACTGCTGCATTGGATTAACGACGGTCTGATGGCGTTATTTTTCTTTGTAGTCGGAATGGAAATCAAGCGTGAGTTTCTTTTTGGAGAATTAAAATCCCCCTCTTCGATGCTGCTGCCGATTGCTGCGGCAGTAGGCGGAATGGTTGTACCGGCAGTACTATACAGTGTGTTTAATATTGGCAGGCCGTCTTTAAATGGCTGGGGCGTGCCGATGGCAACGGATATCGCTTTTTCCTTGGGCGTACTGGCTTTTGCGGCACCGAAAGCACCGCGGCCTATTGTTGTCTTTCTCACGGCGTTGGCTATTGTAGATGATTTAGGCGGCATTTTAGTCATTGCGTTATTTTATTCTAATGAACTGCATGGGCCTGCTTTGGTGGCAGGTGCCGTCCTTGTTGCTGTACTGGGAATAGCCAGCCGACTGCGGATGCAGACAGCGGCTGTATACCTGCTGGGAGGCTTGGGGCTGTGGTATGCTTTTTTACAAGGCGGCATTCATCCGACGATTGCTGGTGTACTGCTTGGCTTTGCTATACCGGCAGGCACGGCTAAAACTCATGCTTCCAGTTTATTAGCCCGTTGGGAACATCGCTTGACACCTTGGTCTGCGTTTCTTGTAATGCCTGTGTTCGCCTTAGGGAATGCCGGCATAGCACTGGATGCGGGCAGTTTGCAGGCCGTTGTTTCCCCTGTTGGAGCCGGTGTGCTGGCAGGATTGTTTGTGGGAAAACCCCTAGGTATTTTTGGCACGGTTTATGGATTGCTGCGGCTGCGTATTGCCAGCATGCCTAAAGGCGTTCGGCTCAGCCATTTTCTGGGTGCTGGTATTTTGGGCGGCATCGGTTTTACTATGTCGTTGTTTATTGCTTCTTTGGCGTTTGTCGATGTACAAGATTTAATGACGGCTAAGACGGCCGTGGTTATCGCATCCTTACTATCCGGCTTGACAGGAACACTGGTTTTTAGAAAAATACGGTAGATAGGTGCACTGAGAGAGTATAAAAGGGAGATAAATCCACGCCCTTTTATTGACGTATATCGCTGCGATGAGTATAATTGATATAACTAATGATATAAAAATATAAACTTGCAAAGTAGAAAAAGGAGCGGGTTCGATGAATATTATTGATGAATTGTCTTGGCGCGGTGCCGTCAATCAGATGACCGATGAAGCAGGGTTGCGCAAACTTACAGAAGAAAAAAGTATTTCTTTGTACTGTGGCGTAGACCCGACTGGCGACAGCATGCATATTGGGCATTTGATTCCGTTTATGATGTTGAAGCGCTTTGCCTTGGCAGGACATCATCCGTATGTTGTTATCGGCGGCGGTACCGGTGTTATCGGTGACCCCAGCGGTCGCAAAACAGAACGGCAGCTGCAGACGATTGAAAAGATTCATGAAAATGCGGAAAAATTGAAAGCGCAGTTTATGCACTTGTTTGGCGAATCGTCTAACATTTCATTTGTCAACAACTACGATTGGCTGAGCAAAATTGACTTGCTTAATTTCCTTCGTGATTACGGCAAATTATTCAGTGTCAATACGATGCTGGCGAAAGAAGTCGTTGCCAGCCGCTTGGAAGCTGGGATTTCTTTTACTGAATTTTCCTATCAGATTTTGCAGTCCATCGACTTTGAACAGTTGTTTATGCATCATGATGTACAGCTTCAAATCGGCGGTGCCGACCAGTGGGGAAATATTACGGCAGGCATTGATACGATTCATAAAATTCACGGCAGCGATGCCAGGGCTTATGGCCTGACCATTCCGCTGATGTTGAAATCAGATGGTACGAAGTTTGGCAAGACAGCTGGTGGTGCTGTTTGGCTCGATCCTGAAAAGACGTCTCCTTTTGAATTTTATCAGTTCTGGCTCAATCAGGATGATGCAGATGTCGTAAAATACTTAAAATATTTCACTTTCCTCGGGCAAGAAGAAATCAACGCATTGGCTGAAGCGGTTAAGAATGAACCGGAAAAACGCTTGGCACAGCGCCGTTTGGCAGAAGAAGTTACGACATTTGTTCACAGCCCGGAAGCATTGAAAGAAGCACAAAATATTACAGAAGCTTTGTTCCACGGCAGCATTGCTGATTTGTCCGAACACGAACTGCTGCAGGCTTTTGGCAAAATGCCGACTGTAGATGTATCCAATGAAGATAAAGACGTTGTCAACTGGCTGGTAGATTCCACTATTTATAAGTCCAAGCGGCAGGCGCGGGAAGATGTTACCAACGGTGCTGTCACGATTAACGGTGTAAAAGTTACGTCCTTGGATGAAATTGTAAAACCTCATAAAAATTCCAATGGCAAATTTGTCATTGTTCGTAAAGGGAAAAAGAAATATACACTGGCACGGGTACATCAATAATTAAAAGTGTAAAAAATAAAAAACATCAAAATAAAATATTGACGGAAACAAAAACGTATGCTATAATAACTCATTGCAAAATGTTCAATATGATATATTATGAGATACATGGAGGAAGCGTTTCCGGAAAGCCAAAAATTAAGCAAGGTTCAAGTACGAAATACAGAGCCTTGCTTTTTTGTCGCTTTTTGGGAATGCTTTTGCGACGCTATCATCATGGTTTACTTTTTATAAGGGGTGAAGAATCAGCATGTTCAAACCTGTACAAGTAGGGAAAAGGACTCGATACACGTATGCTAAGATTAACGAGGTCTTGAAAATGCCTCATTTGTTGGATTTGCAGAATAAGTCCTACGAATGGTTCCTGGAAAAAGGATTGAAAGATATATTCAAAGACATTTCTCCTATTGAAGACTCATCGGGTAATTTGTCTTTGTCCTTTGAAGATTTTAAATTAGGGGAACCTAAATATGACATCCGTGAATGTAAGGAACGGGACACGACGTACGCCGCGCCGCTCCGCGTCCAAATCCGCCTTGTCAATCATGAAACAGGGGAAATTAAGGACCAGGAAGTATTCATGGGTGATTTTCCGCTGATTACGGATACAGGTACGTTTATTATTAATGGGGCAGAACGCGTTATTGTCAGTCAGCTCGTTCGTTCTCCTGGCGTATATTACGGCCGCGAAATTGACCCAATGGGGATTCGCTTGTATAATTCTACGGTTATTCCAAACCGCGGGGCATGGATTGAATTGGAAACAGATGCCAATGATATTGTATATGCTCGTATTGACCGCAATCGTAAAATTCCTGTAACTGTCTTGATTCGCGCTCTTGGCTGGTCTTCTAATGCAGACATCTTGGATTTATTCTTTGATGACAAACGATTAAAAGCAACCTTTGAAAAAGATACGACTGAAAATCAAGATGAAGCGTTAGTTGAAATTTATAAAAAACTTCGTCCGGGTGAACCGCCGACAGTAGAAAGTGCCCGCAATTTATTTGAAGGCCTGTTCTTTGATCCGCGCCGGTATGATATGGCACGTGTCGGCCGTTATAAAGCAGGTAAAAAATTAGGCTGGGAACGTCGGCTCTTTGGCCTTACGCTGCATGAACCGATTGTAAACGCAGAAACAGGTGAAGTTGTCGTCGATGCGCATACGGAAATCGGTGCAGCTGAAGTTGAAAAGATTAAAGAAAGCGGTGTATTTTCCGGCGAAGGACTTGTCGAAACATTCGTAGAAAAACCCGACGGCTCTGTATATAAAATCATTTGCAACAACAGCAATTTGCCATATGATCACCGCACTATTACAAGAGAAGATATTATTGCCCATATTGACTATCTGCTTAATTTGATGGATGGCTTTGGCACGATTGATGATATTGACCATTTAGGCAACCGTCGTCTGCGCTGCGTAGGCGAACTGCTGCAAAATCAATTCCGTATTGGTCTTACCCGTATGGAACGTGTCGTTCGCGAACGCATGACCATTCAGGATGCAGAAAGCATTACGCCGCAGGTCTTGATCAATATTCGTCCTGTTGTAGCTGCGATTAAAGAATTCTTTGGTTCCAGCCAGTTGTCACAGTTTATGGACCAGACCAACCCGCTGGCTGAATTGACGCATAAACGTCGTCTGAGTGCCTTGGGGCCTGGCGGTTTGTCTCGTGAACGTGCCGGGTTTGAAGTTCGAGACGTTCATCATTCTCACTATGGTCGTATGTGCCCAGTAGAAACGCCTGAAGGCCCAAACATCGGCTTGATTTCTTCTTTGGCATGCTTTGGTAAAGTAAATGAATTCGGCTTTATTGAAGCACCGTACCGCCGCGTGGATAAGGAAACCGGCGTTGTTACGGAAGATGTACATTACATCACAGCAGATGAAGAAGAACAGTATATTATCGCACAGGCTAATGAACCGCTGACGGAAGACGGTCATTTTGTTCATGAACGTGTTGCCTGCCGTCATGGTGAAGATACACGTGAATTCCGGGCCGACCGCGTTGATTTCATGGACGTATCTCCTAAGGAAGTTGTTTCCGTTGGTACATCTATGATTCCGTTCCTGGAAAACGATGATGCGAACCGTGCTTTGATGGGTGCAAACATGCAGCGTCAGGCTGTACCGCTTCTTCGCACACAGGCTCCTCTTGTTGGTACAGGTATGGAATACAAGGCTGCTTGTGACTCCGGTGTCTGCGTATTGGCTAAACATTCCGGTGTAGTCAGCCGTGTAACGGGTGATGAAATTCAAGTTCGTACAGAATCCGGCTCTGTCGATACCTATCGTTTAATTAAGTTTGTTCGTTCCAACCAGAGTACATGTATCAACCAACGGCCGCTGGTATATAAAAATGAACACGTAGCAGAAGGCCAGGTTTTGGCTGACGGCATGGCTACCGATGGCGGCGAATTGGCACTGGGCTACAATATCCTCGTTGCGTATATGCCTTGGGAAGGCTATAACTACGAAGATGCTGTTCTGTTAAGTGAAGATTTGCCGAAAAATGATTTGTATACATCCATTCATATTGAAGAATATGAATGCGATGCCCGTGATACTAAATTAGGCTCGGAAGAAATTACGCGTGAAATTCCAAACGTAAGCGAAGAAAGCACGAAGAACCTGGACGAAAGCGGCATTATTATGGTTGGTGCCGATGTATTCCCCGGCGATGTGCTGGTTGGTAAAGTTACACCGAAAGGTGAAACAGAACTGACGCCGGAAGAACGTCTTCTCCGCGCTATCTTTGGTGATAAAGAACGGGAAGTACGTGATACATCTCTGCGTGTACCGCACGGCGAATCCGGCAAAGTCGTTAAAGTACGCATTTTCTCTCGTGAAAATAACGATGAACTGCCGCCAGGCGTTAATCGATTGGTTCGTGTATATATTGCACAAAAACGTAAAATTCATGAAGGCGATAAAATGTCCGGCCGTCACGGGAACAAAGGTGTCGTTTCCCGCGTAATGCGTCAGGAAGATATGCCGTTCCTTCCGGATGGCACGCCGGTTCAGATTGTATTGAATCCGTTAGGCGTACCTTCTCGTATGAATATCGGTCAGATTTTGGAAACGCATTTGGGCTGGGCTATGCATGAATTAGGTATTCAGATTAAGAAAATGAATCCGAATTTGGAAGCCAAGCTTCGTGAAGCTGGCTATGATTTTGATAAATACGGCATGCCGAAGCCGGATAAAGCGGGCATTCATATTGCTACACCTGTATTCGACGGCGCACAGGCCGAAGATGTGTTTGAAGCATTAAAAATTGCAGGACTTCCGGAAGACGGCAAGTCGGTGCTGTATGATGGACGCACAGGCGAACCGATGGACCGCCGCGTTACTGTCGGGTATACCTACTTCCTGAAACTGCATCATCTGGTTGATGATAAAATCCATGCTCGTTCTACCGGCCCGTACTCCTTGGTTACGCAGCAGCCTCTTGGCGGTAAAGCACAGTTTGGCGGCCAGCGTTTCGGGGAAATGGAAGTTTGGGCTTTGGAAGCCTATGGGGCAGCCTATACGCTGCAGGAAATGCTTACGGTTAAATCTGACGATGTTGTCGGCCGTGTTAAAGCCTATGAAAAAATTGTCAAAGGGGAAAACATTCCGGAACCGGGCGTACCGGAATCCTTCAAAGTACTGCTTAAAGAATTGCAGGCTATCGGCTTAGACGTTCAGATTTTGAATGAAGACGGAGATGAAGTCGTCATTAAAGAACTGGACGATGAAGACGATGTAGAACCAGAACAGACAGATGAACTCCGCCGTGTCATGGAAGGCGATGCTGTAGGTGACAACGCACCGGCAGTACCGGCAGATGAAACTGGTGAAGAACCCGCTGCTGAAGAACCTACCAGCAATGGCGGTGAAGACGATATTATGAGTGCTATGAGCTTAGACGCAGTAGCTGAAGCAGAACAAGCACATGACGATGATACTACTAATGAAGATGAATAATGATCGATAGAAGGGAGCGGTATTAGTGCTAGATGTGAACGAATTTGATTCCATGCGGATTGGCCTGGCTTCTCCAGAAAAAATTCTGGAATGGTCACACGGTGAAGTCAAAAAACCGGAAACTATTAATTACCGTACATTGAAACCAGAAAAAGACGGCTTATTCTGTGAACGCATTTTTGGGCCGACAAAAGACTGGGAATGCCATTGCGGCAAATATAAACGTATCCGTTATAAAGGCGTCGTTTGTGACCGCTGCGGCGTTGAAGTAACACGCGCCAAAGTGCGTCGTGAACGTATGGGCCATATTAAATTGGCTACTCCTGTATCTCATATTTGGTATTTTAAAGGTATTCCAAGCCGTATGGGTCTTATTTTGGATATTTCCCCGCGGTCTTTGGAAAAAGTCTTGTACTTTGCATCCTATATCGTGTTAGATCCGGGCGACACGCCGCTGACGAAAAAACAGCTTTTGACAGAAACCGAATATCGTCAATATTTAGATATGTATGGCGATAAATTCCGTGTCGGCATGGGTGCTGCAGCAGTTAAGGAATTGCTGCAGGACTTGGACTTGGATGCATTGGACAAAAAATTGCGTGATGATTTGCGCGATTCTTCCGGCCAGCGCCGCGTCCGTGCTATCCGCCGTCTGGAAGTAGTAGAAGCCTTCCGTCATTCCGGCAATAAACCGGAATGGATGGTCATGGATGTTATTCCGGTTATTCCGCCGGAACTGCGCCCGATGGTACAACTTGACGGCGGCCGTTTTGCAACGTCTGACTTGAATGATTTATACCGCCGTGTTATCAACCGTAACAACCGTTTGAGCCGGTTGTTGGAATTGGGCGCGCCGGATATCATTGTCCGCAATGAAAAACGCATGCTGCAGGAAGCGGTAGATGCCTTGATTGATAACGGCCGCCGCGGCCGTCCTGTTACAGGTCCTGGCAATCGTCCGCTGAAATCCCTTTCGGATATGCTGAAAGGGAAACAAGGCCGTTTCCGTCAGAACTTGTTAGGTAAACGTGTTGACTATTCCGGCCGTTCTGTTATCGTTGTTGGTCCTGAATTAAAAATGCATCAATGCGGCCTTCCGAAAGAAATGGCATTGGAACTCTTCAAGCCGTTTGTCATGAAAAAACTGGTCGAAAAAGGCATTGCTACCAATATTAAAAACGCCAAAAAGAAAGTAGAACGCGTCAGCAATGAAGTATGGGATGTTTTGGAAGATGTTATTAAAGAACATCCTGTCCTTTTGAACCGCGCCCCGACACTGCACCGTTTGGGTATTCAGGCATTTGAACCGATCCTTTGGGAAGGACGTGCCATTAAATTACATCCGTTAGTCTGCACTGCTTTTAACGCGGACTTCGATGGTGACCAAATGGCCTGCCATTTGCCGCTGTCGGTAGAAGCACAGTCTGAAGCTCGTACGCTGATGCTTTCTGCCCACAATATCCTGGCACCGAAGGACGGCAAACCAGTTGCTGTTCCGACACAGGATATGGTTTTAGGGGCGTATTATTTAACACTCGTAAAACCAGGTGCTATGGGCGAAGGCAAGATGTTCTCCAATTACGATGAAGTTATGCTGGCATATGATGCTAAAGTCATCGATATTGAAGCATTGATTAAAGTTCGGATTCCTGGTCATGGATTGATTGAAACGACAGCAGGCAAACTGCTGTACAATTTCCAGATTTATGAACCACTGCGTCTGTATCATACCGATAAAGTTATGGTATTTGACAATCCGGAAGATACGAAATTTGCCTATGAAAATGGCGTTATTGATTCAACGCATTTGATTAAGATTAAACAACGTGACGGCCGTATCTTAGATTATGGTTTTTCACAATTAAAAGCGGAATTTGGCGTAGACTTGTTGTCTGTTCGTCCGCTGCCGGCGCATAAAATTGATAAGGAAGCGGTAGCTGCTTTCAAAGAAGGCAAAGAATTTGTCGATGTCGATTGCTTAGGTGTTTTGATGAGCAAGAAACAAATTGGCAAATTAGTTGACGCTTGCTTCCATCTGGTAGGCAATACCAAAACTGCAGCACTTTTGGACCGTATTAAAGCGATTGGCTATCATTACGCCCGCCAGGCCGGTATGTCCATTGCTATTTCCGATATTCAGATTCCGGAAGAAAAATGGGAAATCCTTGGAGCTGCTGATAAACAAGTACAAAATGTCTCGAAGATGTATCTCCGCGGCTTGATTACTGAAGATGAACGGTATCGCAAGACGTGTGCTATTTGGGAAAAAGCAACAGATGATGTTACAGAAGTTATGATGGATAATATGGATCCGTTCAACTCTATCTTCATGATGGCTGATTCTGGTGCCCGTGGTAATAAACAGCAGATTCGTCAGGTTGCTGGTATGCGTGGCTTGATGGCTGACCCATCCGGCCGAATCATTGACTTGCCGATTAAAGCAAACTTCCGTGAAGGCTTGTCCGTATTGGACTACTTTACATCCAGCCATGGTGCTCGTAAAGGCTTGGCTGATACAGCACTTCGTACAGCCGATTCCGGGTATTTGACACGTCGTTTGGTTGACGTATCTCAGGACGTTATCGTTCGGGAAGATGACTGCGACGTATTTGGTATCGACCTCGTTCGTGAACGTGCCCGTTTGGCAAGTTCCTGCCGTCAGGCTGTTAATCTCCTGCGTGATAAACTGATTGACCGTGTATTGGCACGGGAAGCTGTAGATCCGGAAACTCAGGAAGTCGTCTTCCCGCAGGGACATCTTTTGACAACGGATGACATGGATACCATTATCGAACATAAACTGCCGAAGATTTATCTCCAGGGCAGCCAAATGGATATCAATGATGATATGAATCATACCAACCTCATTGAAACTGTTACATTGGGTGCGCCGGAAGAAGGATTCCGCGCTGTTATCCGTAAATCCATGGTAGATAATATGCTTGGCAAGACCATTGAATCCGATGTTATTGACTCTAACGGCATGGAAATCTGCGCAGCCGGCACACCGCTTACGGAAGATGCGATTGAACACATTCTTTCCAGTGATGTAGACGAAGTTAAGGTACGCAACAACGATATCCGCGGCGTAGAAGTTACTGCCATTGTAGAAGGCAACGGTGTTATCGAACCGCTGGAAGAACGTATTGAAGGCCGTACAGCTGCAGAAACGCTTATCAACCCGAATACGGGCGAAGTTATTGTTCCTCTTAACGAAGAAATTTCCGATGCAGCAGCTAAAGAAGTTGCTAAATATTATGATAAAGTACGTATCCGTTCCGTACTTACATGCCGCAGCCGCTATGGCGTTTGCGCAAAATGTTATGGCCGTGACCTTGGCACAGGCGGAAAAGTCAATGTTGGCGAATCCGTTGGTACTATTGCGGCACAGTCCATTGGTGAACCGGGCACACAGCTGACCATGCGTACGTTCCATACTGGCGGCGTTGCATCTGCTGGCGATATTACACAAGGTCTTCCGCGTGTCGAAGAATTGTTTGAAGCACGTAAACCAAAGGGCAATGCTATTGTTACGGAAATTGACGGCGTAGTATCTATTACCGAAAAAGAAGATCATCACGATATCAACATTGTCCATGTTGTCGGCAAAGATGGGGAAGAACGGAGCTATACCATTCCGTACGGTTCTCACTTAGTTGTCCATGAAGGCGATGAAATTACTAAAGGAAGCCGTATTACTTCCGGCTCCATTAACCCGCATGATATTCTTCACATTTTAGGTGTAGAAGCGACACAGCGGTATCTCGTATACGAAGTACAGAAAGTATACAAATCTCAAGGTGTTGGCATCAACGATAAACACATTGAAGTTATTGTTCGTCAAATGCTTCGCAAGATGAAAGTCGAAGATGCCGGAGATGCTGATTTGCTGCCGGGAGATTATGTAGATGTTAATGTATTTGAAGATACAAACCGCCGCATTAAGGCAGCCAACGGCAAACCTGTCATTGGCAAGCCCATGCTCCTTGGCATTACCAAGGCTGCGTTGGCTACGGAATCCTTCTTGTCGGCAGCATCCTTCCAGGAAACAACACGTGTACTTACGGATGCAGCGATTAAAGGCAAAATCGATCCCCTTCTGGGTCTTAAAGAAAATGTCATTATCGGCAAGCTGATTCCGGCAGGTACCGGCATGAGCCGTTACCGCAAGGTAAAAGTAGTAAAAACCGTACCGACTATTTCATATGAAGACGAAGACGGCAATCCAGTGGATGTATCCGAAGCCAGTGAAACTAACGCTCCGGAAGCAGGACACTAAGAAAATATACAAACAGAGGCTTGGCAACAAGTCTCTGTTTTTTTGCGCTTTAATTGATACACACGGGCAAGTGTAATAAAAAATGTTGTAGTTACGCAGTTTTTACGAAAAAACTCATTGACATACTAAGGACGTAATGCTAAAATATCTAAGTGCCGCAGTGAATGCTGCGTCCAATTATGAAAAGTAAGGAGTGATGTTTCGTGAGCTTAGATCTCGTAAGCGGTGCCCGCAAGACAGTAGGGGCAAAGCAAACGCTGAAAGCAATGAAACGAAACGAAGTCACCCAGCTGTATGTTGCAAAAGACTGTGATGAACAAGTCGGAAAGCCGCTTATCATGTGCGCACAGGAAATGGGAATCCCATTGGATCGTTCGTATTCTATGATGGAACTCGGTATGGCTTGCCGCATTAAAGTCAAGGCAGCAGCCGTTGGTTTACTTAAATAATTTTGGTAGTATCATCTAACGGATTTAATCCGGTGATGATTACATTATAAATCTAATTGTTTGGAGAGGAGGTGCCCATATGCCAACAATCAGCCAATTAGTTCGTAAGGGTCGTCAGGATTCCGTAACGAAATCCACAGCACCGGCTTTGAAAAACTGCCCGCAGAAACGCGGTGTTTGCACTCGTGTGTACACAGCTACACCGAAAAAACCTAACTCTGCTTTGCGTAAAGTTGCCCGTGTTCGTTTGACGAACTCCATCGAAGTAACTGCTTATATTCCTGGCATTGGTCACAATTTACAGGAACACAGTGTTGTATTAATCAGAGGCGGTCGTGTCAAAGACCTTCCTGGTGTACGTTATCACATCGTCCGCGGTGCCTTGGATACAGCTGGCGTAGCAGATCGTCAGCAGTCCCGTTCTAAATACGGCGCTAAAAAAGGTAAATAAGAGTTACCGTATCAGAAGATGAAATTGATGACTTACATATCATAAGGAGGAATTAGACATGCCAAGAAAAGGCCCAGTGCCGAAGCGTGATGTGCTGCCGGATCCGGTGTACCATTCCAAATTGGTAACACGCTTCATCAATAAAGTTATGCTGGACGGTAAAAAAGGTGTCGCAGAAACCATCGTTTATGATGCATTCGACATCATCCGTTCTAAAATGAATAAAGATCCTTTAGAAGTTTTTGAACAGGCTCTTAACAATGTTATGCCTGTATTGGAAGTTCGTGCTCGTCGTGTAGGCGGCGCAAACTACCAGGTACCAGTCGAAGTTCGTGCTGACCGCCGTCTCTCCCTCGGTATCCGTTGGACTGTAGGCTATGCTCGTCAACGCGGCGAACGTACTATGAAAGAAAAGCTTGCTGCTGAATTAATGGATGCATTCAACAATACCGGCGCAGCTATTAAGAAAAAAGAAGATACCCATAAAATGGCTGAAGCAAATAAAGCTTTTGCACATTATCGTTGGTAATTTAAGCTATTTTTTATTTGAGGAGTGGAAAAAACCGTGCCAAGAGAATTTTCTTTGGAAAAAACGAGAAACATTGGCATCATGGCTCACATCGATGCTGGTAAAACCACGACAACAGAACGTATCCTTTTCTATACCGGCCGTGTTCATAAAATCGGCGAAGTTCATGATGGCGCAGCTACTATGGACTGGATGGCTCAGGAACAGGAACGTGGTATTACAATCACGTCCGCTGCTACGACAGCTCATTGGAAAGGTTACCGCATCAACATCATTGATACTCCGGGACACGTTGACTTCACCGTCGAAGTAGAACGCTCTCTCCGTGTACTTGATGGCTCTGTTGCTGTCTTCTCTGCTAAAGGCGGCGTTGAACCGCAGTCCGAAACAGTATGGCGTCAGGCTGAACATTACCATGTTCCCCGTATCGCATTCGTCAACAAGATGGATACAACTGGTGCCGACTTCTTAAACGTTGTCGACATGATGAAAGACCGTCTTCAGGCAAATGCGGTAGCTATACAGCTTCCGATTGGTGCAGAAACAGAATTCCGTGGTATCATCGACCTCATCACGATGAAAGCTGAAGTATATGATGATGCTCTCGGTAAAGAAATCGAAATCGTTGATATTCCTGATGATATGAAAGAAGAAGCTGAAAAATATCATCAGATCATGATTGAAACCATCTGCGAAACAGATGACGATCTCATGATGAAATATCTGGATGGCGAAGAACTTTCTATTGAAGATATTAAAACAGCAATCCGTAAAGCCGTCGTAACAAACAGATTGTTCCCTGTACTTTGCGGGTCTGCTTATAAAAATAAAGGGATTCAGATGCTTCTCGATGCTGTTGTCGACTACATGCCGTCACCGCTCGATATTCCTCCTGTTGACGGAACAGATCCGGACACAGGGGAAGAAGATCACCGTGAAACTGATGACAAAGCACCGTTCTCTGCTTTGGCATTTAAAATCATGGCTGACCCCTTTGTTGGTAAATTAGCTTTCTTCCGTATTTATTCCGGTACTCTTCAGGCCGGCACATACGTTTACAACTCCACTAAAGGAAAAAAAGAACGTGTTGGCCGTATCCTGCGTATGCATGCTAACCACCGTGAAGAAGTACAGGAAGCATATACAGGGGATATCGGTGCTATCGTCGGCTTGAAAGACACTACAACAGGTGATACTCTCTGCGATGAAAAACATCCGATTATCCTTGAAAAGATGGAATTCCCAGATCCGGTTATTTCTGTTGCTGTTGAACCGAAAACAAAAGCTGACCAGGAAAAAATGGGTATTGCCCTTGCTCGTCTTGCTGAAGAAGATCCGACTTTTAAAGTTAAGACAGATGCAGAAACTGGCCAGACCATTATTTCCGGTATGGGCGAACTTCACCTTGATATCATCGTTGACCGTATGTCCCGTGAATTTAAGGTAGACTGCAACGTCGGCAAACCGCAGGTTGCATATCGCGAAACCATTCGCAAAGATATCAAATCCCGTGGTTTCTTCAAACGTCAGTCCGGCGGCCGCGGCCAATATGGTGACTGCTGGCTCGAACTTATTCCGCAGGAACAGGGGAAAGGCTACGAATTTGAAAACAAAGTCGTTGGCGGCGCTATTCCTAAAGAATATATCGGTTCTGTTGAAGCAGGCGTAAAAGAAGCTATGGAAACAGGCGTACTTGCCGGCTTCCCGATGGTAGATATTAAAGTCGTCGTTTATGATGGTTCCTATCATGAAGTCGACTCCTCTGAAATGGCCTTCAAGATTGCAGGCTCTATGGGCTTCAAGGAAGGCGCAAGAAAAGCAGATCCGGTTCTTCTCGAACCGTATACTAAAGTCGAAGTTGTCGTTCCTGAAGAATACATGGGCGATGTAATCGGCGACTTAAACTCCCGCCGTGGTCGTGTAGAAGGTATGGAAATGCGCAGTGGCGCTGAACATATCAATGCATTTGTACCATTGGCTGAAATGTTTGGCTATGCAACGGATTTGCGTTCTAAAACGCAGGGCCGTGGCGTTTATACAATGACTTTTGACCACTACGAAGAAGTTCCTAAAAACGTAGCTGAAAAAGTCATCAGCGACAAAGGCTAATAATTTTAATTACATTGGAGGAACTGCAAAATGGCTAAAGAACATTACGAAAGAACCAAACCGCATGTTAACATTGGTACTATCGGTCACGTTGACCATGGTAA
>CAKPVJ010000020.1 GCA_934193515.1 uncultured Megasphaera sp.
TTTCATAAATAACAAACTGATTTTATTGCCAACAAGTTCCAGTTAAATAAAATACCCACAACAACTTGACACTATCACCCCGCAAGGGGACATTTACACAAAGACCTCTTTATGTTAGTATGTATTGCCAACGTAAAGAGGTCTTTTGTACAGTATGTTTGGTACTGTCTATAGTGTTTTATTTATAAGAAAAATACACACAAAAAAGATGCCTTCCTATGTTTGAGAAGGCATCTTTTTTTATATCATCGGTTAAGTTGTAAACCTATTTGATTCTTAGTGCATGGATTCCGCTTCTACGGGGATGCTGATTTTTTCTGCATCGGGGTTTTCGTTCATGGCATCGATGCGTGCGCGATAGGCTGCGTCATTTTCGTAGCGTTTGTTTTTGTAGTAGCCTACGGTCAGGAACGGTACGATGATGATGGCAATGGCCAGGTAGCCGCAGTAGCCGTAGCCGTATTTGATGATGTTGGTCAGGCCGACGATGGAGATGGTCATGGATACGACGATAATGGCCAATGTGACGATACTGGAACGAACGACGGAGCTGTTAGAGATGCGTTTCAGCGGTTTGGTTTCCGAGAAGCGAGCCGTAAAGCCGAATACGGTCGTAACGCCGGTAGAAATCAGGCATAAGAGCAGGCAGATGCTGTAGACGATGGTCAGCCAGGACATGTTCATTCCTTGGCAGCTGGTCAGTGTCGGCAGGGGCGATTTGCCATAGAAGTTGGTCCAGCCTAAGAGCATGCAGACGGATAAGGTCAGTGCGACGGCGTTCATGATAAAGGAGAACCACATGGATGTGGCACAGTTTTTACGGGTTGCCAGCGGCATGCCGACGACAATCATGGTCGGGATGACGACGCATTGGAAGCCGGAGTAGGTAACGGCGTGGAGAATGGCCTGCGGCAGTTTGCTGAAACCGTTGATTTCAAAGTCTTGTGCCATGGCTTGCATGACTGTCGTTGTACCGGCAACGTCACCAGCCATATAGATACCGATAGCAAAAATAAATACGGATGTAGCTAAAATAGCAATCCCCATATAGGTCGTTGCTTTGCGGACTAAACCAGCTCCAAAAATTGTCAGAACGAGGACAACGGCACCGACAACTAAAATACCCAAGTAATAATTTAAACCGATTTGATCTTGCAAAGCCGAAGCGGCACCGGAAATCGCTGCGGAAACGGCCATGAGAACCATAATATAAAAGAAGATTTCAAATAAATATTCTACCGGTTTAAAAGGGCTGTACAAATTATGGAACAACTGTCTGTAACTGGTTAAGTGACGTGAGTTGTACATGTTCATGGCTTCTTTAATGGTCAATGTCAACAGCAGCATCGTAATGATAGCCGTAATCGGACCGAGCCAGCCCAGGCTGATAAAGTATACGTTGGCTTGGTTGCCTGTGGCAAAGCCGCCGCCGGCGTGAGAACTAAATAATACAGCACCAACAGAAAAGCACATGCTGATCGATGCGGCTTTGATGGTAGATGGTGTTTTCATAATGCATATCCTCCCTCAAGATGGAACTATAAGTCTTAAGAGAAACGAAAACGCCTTTCGTCTCTCTGCGTGTTAGCTAAGAGACGAAAGGCGTATATCCTTCCGCGGTACCACTCTGATTCGTCCGTAGACGCTCTCTCGGATACGATGTGTCATATCCATGCTCTGTAACGGGAGTTCCCGTAGCAGCCTACTTCATTCAGCTTCTCCGCTCAGCAATGAGTTCAATCCGCTTTTTGTACTGTCTTGCACCCCGCGACAGCTCTCTGAAACATCCAGCTGGATTTACTGGTTTGCGTCATCACGTTTAACGACGTTTGATGATGACATAATAGCATACGAGTATAGGGGTGTCAAGTAGAAAAGATAAAGTTTTTTTGTTAAAATACGCAATAAACGTTTAAGTTTAAGGTTTAACCTTAAAATAAAAAGGCGACTATTTTCCTGTGTAAATGAGCTGAATCAATTTCATTGTCATTTCGTAGGATTTTACCAGCGATGGAATCGGTAAAAATTCATAGCGGGAATGGAAGTTCATGCCGCCCGTAAAGTAGTTCGGTGTCAGAATGCCTTTGGTGGAAATGAAGGAACCGTCTGTGCCGCCGCGCATGGCAATCGTTTTGGGCGTAATGTCCAGGGCGTTCATGGCGTCGTAAATATAGTCGATGGCTTTGCGGTTGTCATCGGTAATGGCGTCGGCAATGTTGCCGTACGTATCGGAAATGGTGCATTCGATGACGGCGCGGGGATTGGCAGCCTGCAGTTTTTTGACGTTTTCGGCAATACGCCGTTTCTTTTCTTCGTATAAGTCGTTGTGATGGTCGCGGATGTTGAGATGGACCGTCGCCGTAGATTGGTTGGAATGGACTTCCTGGCACCAGATGTAGCCGTCTTTGCCGTCTGTGCATTCCGGTGTTTCGCTGCGGTCAAACATGTTGATAAAATCGACGGCAATGAGCGTCGGGTTGACGAGGACGCCTTTGGCACTCATGGGATGGGCGCTGACGCCGTGAATCGTGACGGTGGCACTGCCGGCGTTAAATGTTTCATAGACGACTTCTCCCAGTTCGCAGGAGTCAATGGTATAGGCAAAATCGACGGGGAATTTGCTGAAATCCATGTTTTTGGAGCCGTACAGGCCGCATTCTTCGTCGGGAACGAAAGCGACGTAGATGTCGCCGTGATAGAGAGACGGGTCTTTCGTCAGTGTAGCAAGGGCTGTCATGACGTTGGCAACAGCGGCTTTGTTGTCTGAGCCTAATACGCTGGTGCCGTCCGTGACGATGAGGTCCTGGCCTTTGTATTTGGCGAGTTCCGGATGGTCTTTGGCCGTCATGACAATGTGCTGGCCTTCGTTCAGGACGATGTCGCCGCCGTCATAGGCCGTAATGGTCTGCGGATGGACGACAGGCGAAAGGCAGACATCGACCGTATCCATGTGGGTGCAGAAGCCGACAGAGGGAACGGCTTTGGTTTCGCCCTGCGGCAGATGGGCCGGCAGTTTGGCTGTCAGGACGCATTTGTCGCTCAGGCTGATATCGGTCAGGCCGAGTTCTTCCAATTCGTGCTGCAGCTGATGGGCCATGTCCCACTGGCTTTCTGTGCTGGGGACGACGGTGCCGCCGTTTCCTTTGCTTTGGGACGGGATTTGCACATAGCGGTAAAACCGCGTAACTAATTCTTGTTGGACATCATTCATGAGTAAGACTCCTTTACGGTAACACAGTTACATTAAAACATCTGGCGCGGGTAGATGTAGTCTGCTTGGAAGCCCAGGGGAATGCCGAGGAACCAGAAGACATAGAGCATAATCGTCAAGACGACCAGTAAGGTAATCGTATAGGGCAGCATGAGACTGCTCAAGGTACCGACGCCGGTTTTTTTGTAGTATTTCTGGCAGTAAATAATAATCAGCGGATAAAAGGCAAACATCGGCGTGCAGACGTTGACGGCCGAGTCGCTGACGCGGAATGCGGCCTGTGTCAATTCCGGCGCAATGCCGACGGACATGAGCATAGGCACGAAAATCGGCGCGAGGATGGACCATTTAGCCGATGCCGATGTAATAATCAGGTTTAAGAGGGCAACGAAGACAATGATGCCAAAAATCGTGATTTGCGGCGGCAGTGCCAGCGATTTGAGGAAATCCGCGCCGGCAACGGCAATGAGCGCTCCCAGGTTGGATGCACCGAAGGCATACATAAACTGAGCGGCAAAGAAATAGAAGACAATCAGCTGTACCAGCGTGTGCGTGATTTCTTCCATGGAATGGGTGAAATCTTTGGAGCTTTTAAAGGTACCGCTGAGGATGCCGTAGACGATGCCGGGGATGCCGACGAGTAAAAAGATAATGGCTACGATGGACTGCATAACCGGCGCTTTGAAGCTGGCAATGTTGCCGTCCGGGTCACGGAGCAGGGAATCTGTTGGCACGAGGGCCAAAAAGAGGCCGATAAGCATGAGAATGAGGACTGCCGAAGCGATATAAAAGGCCTTGTTTTCCTGCGGCGTAATCGGTTTCATGGCTTCACCGGATACGTTGATGTCTGCATCAATAGGGCAGGCTTTACGGCACCACGGTTCCGTGATTTTTTCTGTGACCCACCAGCAGCTGCCGATGACGGCAAAGGTAGAGCTGACAGCATAGAAATAATTGCACAGTACATTGACTTCATACGATGGGTCGATGATTTGTGCGGCCATTTGTGTAAAGCCCTGAATAACCGGGTCAATGGCTGACGGCGTGTAGTTGGCGGCAAAGGCCCCGGCGATACCGGCAAAGGAAGCGGCGACGCCCGCCAGGGGATGTTTTCCCGACGCGTAGAATAAGTAAGCGGCAATCGGAATAATAATCATATAGCCGCTGTCCGGTGCCAAATGGCTGAGCATGCCGACGAGGATGACGATCGGCGTAATGAGGAATTTCGGCGTGACCATCAAAATCTTTTTCAGGCCCGTGCCGATGTAGCCGGATCCTTGGGCAATGCCGATGCCGAGGGTAGCAACGATAACCATACTCAGCGGCGGGAAACCGGCAAAGTTGGAAACCATTTTCGTCATGAGCGTTACCAGGGACTGCGGGGAAAGCATGTTGGTGACGGTGATTTCTTTCCCTGTCGTCGGATGCAGGTAGCCAAAATGAATGGTAGAACAAATAGCGGAAACGATACAGGTAATAAAGAATGCGGCGATGAAGAGCATCGTAATATCGGGAATTTTATTACCGACTCGTTCAATCCAGCCGAGGAAGCCTCCGACTTGGTTCGGGGAGGCTGCAGGGGTATTGCTTTGATTTGCCATTAGGACAACTCCTTTATAAAAAAAATGTGGTGCATGCCATGGGACACACACCACACTATCATACCATGCAATAGGTAACATAACAAGTAAGTATACGTATTATGAATTATACGTTTAATTATCAATTATACCGCTATGTATACCGTTACGCCCAATCGCCGTGCGTAAAGACAGGCACGGTCGTTCCGTCTGCTTTCAGGCCTGTAATCGTCAAATCGTCCGAACCGACCATAAAATCGACGTGAATCATGGAGTCGTTGATGCCGGCCTGCAGGGTTTCTTCTTTGGTCATGTCGGCACCGCCGGCAAGGCAGGTCGGATAGGCCGCGCCCAAGGCCAGATGGCACGACGCGTTTTCGTCGAATAAGGTTTCATAAAAGAGAATATTGGACAGGGAAATCGGCGAATGATACGGAATCAGCGCGACTTCGCCGAGACGGCTGGCCCCTTCGTCAATGGTCAGGAGCTTTTGCAGGACGTCATTGCCCGTTTCGGCATGGGCGTCGATGACGTTGCCGTTTTGAAAGGTCAAATGGAAGTGGTCGATGACATTGCCGTTGTATACGAGCGGCTTGGTGCTGTAGACGATGCCGTTGACACGGTCTGCCTGCGGGGCAGAGTACACTTCTTCTGTAGGGATATTGGCGTTAAACAGGATATGGCTGCCCGATTCTTCGGCGCCGCCCTGCCAGATATGGGTTTTGGGCAGGCCTACCGTCAGGTCTGTACCGAGCGAGTTGGTATAATGCAGGCTCGTAAAATGCTGTTCCGTCATCCATTGACGGCGTTTGGCGAGCATCGCTAAATGGGCATCCCAGTCTGCCAATGGATTTTCGCCGTCAGCACGGGACGACTGCAGAATTTGCTGCCACAAGGCTTCATAGGCGTCTGCCGACGCGGCATCCGGATAGAGCAGGGACGCCCAGACCGTGCTGGGAACGGCGGCGACGAGCCATGTCGTCTTGGAAGCCATCATGCCGTCAATATATTCTTTCAGTGCCGTGTTTTGGGCTTTTTGCCAGGCGAAGATTTTTTTTGTGTCGATACCGTTCATCAAGTACGGATTGGCAGAAATCAGGCTCAAAAAGGCCGCGCCCTGATGGTAGTAATACAGGCTGAAATCGCGGCGCCAGTCCGGCAGGGATTCAAACTGTTCCTGGTCTTCATATTCATAGCGAAGGCGGGCCATATCGTCACAGCGCCAGTTGCAGACGACCTGCGACGCGCCGCATTCGTAGGCTTCTTTGGTCAGAATCGTCACGAACGAGCTGCTTTCGACAGGCGCGTTGACGACGAGAATCTGATTTTTTTGCAGATGGATGCCTTTTTGTAATAATACTTGCGCATATACATGTAATTGTTTTTCTGTTGGCATGAGAAAAACTCCTTTCTATCCTATTAACCTTGGGCGAATGCCGTATGCCGCCAAAGTCTGTAATTGAGGGCACTGGCATTAATCGCCAGGCTGATAACTAAACTGAGCCAATAGCCGTAGGGACCGTAAGGCGTCAAATGGGCACAGGCGTAGCCCATAGGGATGCTGATGAGCCAATACGTCACAAAGGCAATATAGGTAATGATTTTTACGTCTTTATAGCCGCGCAGAATCCCCTGTACCGGCGTGCCGGCCGCGTCAAAAAAAGCGAAGATGACAGCAAACAGGAGAAAATGGCGAATGGCCTGGAACGTGACGGCATCGTTGGTAAAAATATGGGCAATCGGGTCGAGAAACAGATACGTCGCCGTAATCGTAAAGACGACAATCACAAAGACCGTCAGCTGCGAGAGCACGGCGTACTGCCGGGCGCCGATAAAATTTTTGGCGCCGACTTCGTAGCCGATGACGATGGTCGCCGTCAGGCTGATGCTCCAAGGTATCGTATAGGTGAGCGTGGCGTAGCTGATGGCGGCCTGATTGGCAGCCAAATAGACGGTGCCAAATTCAGCCATCAATAGGCCGACGATACTGAACAGGCTCGTTTCACAAAAGACGGCGACAAAAATAGGCAGGCCGAGCTGAAGCTGGTGAGAGCAGTGAATCCAGCTGAACGGCCGCAGACGGGTCCAGATATGGTACGACCGGAACGGTTCTTTCCACTGCAGGACGGCAATGAAAAGGAACAAGGAAATCCAGGCGGCAATCGTAATGGCATAGCCCGTGCCGATACCGCCCATGGGCGCAATGCCGAGGCCGCCGAAAATGAGCAGGCGGAACAAAAGAATCGTCAGTACCATATTGGTGACAATAATCGCCATGGAAATATGGGTCATGCCGTGCGCATCGACGATATAGCGAATCGTAGCCTGCAAAAAGAGGGGCAGTACGCCCAGTGCCAGGGCAAACAGGTATTCACTGGCAATATGATGGACGGCCGGTTCCAATCCCATAAAATCCAAAAACGGCGGCAGCAGCACATAGCCTGCGGCAATCGTCAGCACCGTAAAAAATACGGCGATATAGAGGCTCTGCATGATATAGATGGGAATGCGGCTGGTTTTGTTGGCGCCGCGAAGCTGTGAAATAATCGGGGATACGCCAAAGAAAATCCCGGAAATGCCGGCAAAGACAGGAAACCAAATGTTGACGGCGACGGCGACGCCTGCCAAATCGACGGTGCCGGCCTGGCCGCTGAAAATACTGCTGAATACGCTGGTGCCGATTTGGGCGACTTGCGTCAGCAAGAGCGGGAAAAACAAAATCAGAAAATGTTTGAGTTGAAATAAATGGGGGAAATGCATATATACCTCCGTGTTATTTGTACGCACTCTTTTTTATACCAACAGAAATGGCTGTCGTGCGGTGTGTTTGGTCAGCAGGCGCCGCTTTATGTTGGCAGCCGTTTGTTGCTGAATAGGGAGCGGTTATCCTGACGGGTACGCTATCTACGAAAAACGGCAAGAAAAAAGAGCTTGCCGCATCGTGCGACAAGCCCTGGTTGGCATGTATGCCATTATTTTGCCATTGCGTTGACTTTAGCAGCCAAACGGGATTTTTTACGAGCTGCATTGTTTTTATGGAGAACGCCTTTCTGAGCGGCGCTGTCGATTACACTGCTGGCTTTGTCAAAAGCTGCTTTAACAGCATTAGCATCACCCGAAGCAATCGCTTCTGTCGTACGGCGGATAGCTGTATGTACAGTGGATTTTACTTTGGAGTTAGCTTCATGACGAGCTGCGTCTTTTTCCATGGATTTAATATTGGATTTAATTTGCGGCAATTGGTTCACCTCCCTAAATTACAAGAACACTAAAATGCATTTTATCATATGTAAACGTAAAAATCAATACGTAAAATACATAAAATGAAGATAAATCGTTCAGCCGTATCATATGCTAGATTTTGTTTGCAGAGCCGAGCACGCTTTGGATTTTGTGAGCGACGATATCATAGATGAACTGACGGCCGTCTTTGAGGTACTGCCGCGGGTCGAAGTGATCTGGATGGGCAGCCAAATGCTGGCGGACGCCGGCTGTCAGGCCCAGGCGCAGGTCCGAGTCGATGTTGATTTTGCAGACGGCCATGGAAGCAGCTTTACGGAGCTGGTCTTCCGGAATGCCGATAGCGTCGGGCAGATTGCCGCCGTTTTCGTTGATGATTTTGACGTATTCAGGAACGACAGAAGAAGCGCCGTGTAGGACGATAGGGAATCCAGGGAGCCGTTTGGAAACTTCTTCCAAGATATCGAAGCGAAGTGTCGGCGGTACGAGAACGCCTTGTTCGTTGCGCGTGCACTGAGCCGGCGTGAATTTGTATGCGCCGTGGCTGGTGCCGATAGCGATAGCCAGGGAGTCAACGCCGGTACGGCTGACAAATTCTTCTACTTCTTCCGGGCGGGTATAGGATGCTTCATGCGCTGCGACTTTGACTTCGTCTTCGATGCCGGCAAGCTGGCCCAATTCCCCTTCGACGACGACGCCGTGTGCATGAGCGTATTCGACGACTTTTTTCGTCAACGCGATGTTGTCTTCAAACGAGTGTTTGGAGCCGTCAATCATAACGGACGTAAAGCCGCCGTCGATGCAGTCTTTGCATGTTTCAAAGTCAGCACCGTGGTCCAGATGAAGGGCAACGGGCAAATCATGATCTTCCAGGGCAGCTTCCAATAAATGTTTTAAGTAACTAGGTCTTGCATATTTTCTGGCACCGGCAGAAGCCTGCAGAATGATAGGCGAGTGCAAATCCGCTGCAGCGTCTGTGACACCCTGTACGATTTCCATGTTGTTGATGTTGAATGCACCAATAGCATAGTGACCTTCATACGCTTTTTTAAACATTTCTGTAGTTCCAATTAATGGCATGTGACATTCCTCCTATTGTTAAAAATTTTTTATAGCCTTTGGGATATATAATTCCAGCCAGTCTGTGCTGCGAGATGGTTCATGTCTGCAGGAAGCCGGGAATTAACGGAGATACATTGACCCGTCATGGGATGAATAAACTGGATGCGGCAGGCATGCAGCGCCTGCCGCTGGATACACGTTCGGGACCCGCCGTATAAGTCATCACCGGCGAGCGGAAAGCCCAGATAGCTGCTGTGTACGCGGATTTGATGCGTGCGGCCCGTATGCAGCGTGACCTGCAGCAGGCTCCAGTCGGCATTGGCCGCCAGGCGCGTAAAGTCCGACCAGGCCGCTTGGCCGCCCGCTGCAGCCTGCCGTTTGATGATGCTGTCCGGACAGCGGGCGATAGGGACGCGGACTGACGCAAAGGGACTGGGAAAATACCCTTCGACGATGGCCAGATACGTACGGCTGTAGCCGAGGTCTTTTTTGTCAAACGCCGATTGAATCTGCGGCTCTTTGGCAATCATGCACAAGCCGGACGTATTTTTATCCAACCGGTGCATCGGGTGATACGCGCAGTGCAGCCCGTTTTGCTGGTAGTAATAGGCCACGGCGTTGGCCAGCGTGCCCGTATGGGCGCCCGACGTAGGATGCATCAGCAGCCCTGCAGGCTTATCGACGACCAGCAGATACTCATCTTCATAGGCAATGCCGAAAGGAATCGGTTCCGGCGTGAATTTGTTTTGTTCCGGCAGTGACACAGTGACGACATCGCCCGTATGAACGAAATCCCGCGTCGAAGCGCTGGCTCCGTTGATCGTGCAGATGCCGTTGTGTTTGATGCGGCGGCGCAGTGTCGATGAAACCCCGAAATGGCGCAGCGCACCGAGCAATGAAGTTGGTTTATCTATTGTTCCTACGGTAAAATGAATCATATGCGTTCCTCACTGTGTACATAGTACAACTCTATTATACAAAATGCAGAACAATAAATCTATATATTTCTCTGATTCAAGTCAACTTGTCCTTTTTACGTCCCAATTCCGCTTTTTGCCGTGAGCTTCTGGCAGGAAAGCTGTAAAAAGAGTTGACCAACAGCCGGCGCATAGTATAATATAGAAATGTTATGTGCTTTTTATATACAAGCTATCGATTCCTTCTATATTTCTTCTATAAAATAAAAGAAGGAATTTGCAAACACGATAGAGAATATATACTACGTCGGAATATTTTGTAAGGTACAGGTGATAGGCGTGAAGAAATTTTCCAGCGAATTCATTGAACAGGTGCGGCAGGCAAACGATATTGTCAGTGTCATATCTGAATATGTAGCACTGAAGCGGCAGGGACGAAATTTCTGGGCCTGTTGTCCTTTTCATAATGAAAAAACAGCATCGTTCAGCGTAGCGGCAGATAAAGGATTTTTTTACTGCTTTGGCTGCCATGCGTCGGGGGATGTGTTCAAATTTATCATGATGAAAGAAAATCTCTCCTTTGCCGAAGCCGTGGCACGATTGGCCGAACGAGCGCATATCGCACTGCCGGCCGTCGAGAAGACGGCGCAGGAAATCGAGCGGGACCGGCTCGTCGCCCGGTTGTATCAGATCAACGAGATGGCAGGAAATTTCTTTCACAACTGTCTGACAAAAACACATTATGGACAGCCGGGACTGGCGTATTTTCACGGTCGTCACGTATCCGATGACACTATCCGTGAATTTAAGCTGGGATTTGCCCCGGACAGCTGGAATAAACTGACCGACGCATTTATGAAAAAAGGCGTGGCAGGCAGGGATTTAGTGCGGCTGGGACTGGCCAAAGAAAAAAACGGCCGTTTTTATGATGCCTTTCGCAACCGCGTCATGTTTCCCATTCGGGACGGACGCAGCCGGATAGTCGGCTTTGGCGGCCGGGTGCTTGATGACAGCAAGCCGAAATACTTAAATTCGCCGGAAACGCCTATTTTTAACAAACGCCGCTTGTTATTTGCCATGGATTTGGCGCATAAAGCCATCTATGAAGAAGGCAAAGCCGTGTTGGTAGAAGGCTATATGGATGTCGTAGCCGCCCATAATCATGGGATTCACAACGTAGTCGCTTCGCTGGGAACGGCTTTTACGCCGGAACAAGCGCGGCTTTTGCAGCGGCAGGCCAAAGAGCTGGTTCTGTCGTATGACATGGACGGCGCCGGCAGGCAGGCGACGCTGCGGGCGATGGAAATTGTCCGCGGCATGAGCATGGCCATTCGCGTCGTGTCGCTGCCGCAGGGCAAAGACCCGGATGAATATATCAATACGGCCGGGCCGGATAAATTCCGGGACGCTGTGAACCACGCGCCCAACGTATTGGATTATATGCTGCAGACGGCGTGCAGGCGGTTTGACCGGACGACGCTGGAAGGCAAATCGGCGATTACGGCGATGGTGCTGCCCGTATTGGCAGCCGTAGACAACCGGGTCGTTCTCGAAGCCTTTTTGGCTAAAATGGCTTCGCAGCTGAAAATTGATGACAATGCCGTGCGCAGTGAATTTAATAAATATATCGCCAAGCATCCCGAACTGGGACAGCAGCAGGTCGTGATTTCGGCTTCTGTATCCCATGAAAACGCGGCCGCCCGCGGCAGCGGCGCCATGGCCGTGGCGGAAGAAAATATTTTGCGCTTTCTCTTGGAAAAGCCGGCAGCCTGCGGGCGGATTCAAGAGAAAATCGACACCGCTTTTTTTACGGATGCCAAACGAAAACATATTTATCAGACGATATTAGACGTCTATACGCAGCAGGGAATGTACACGAAAGGGGACATTCAAGAAAATTTAACTCCTGAGGAGGCCGAAGAAGTTGCAAGAATTATGATTTTGCAAGATGTACCAATGGATGAAAATGTAGTAATGGACTATGTAAAACGATTTCGTCTGGCAGAGCTGCAAAAGCAGTATATGGAACACAGTCGGCGGGCGGCAGCCTACAGCAGGGAGAATGACAGCCGTGTCATAACGGAACTGGCAGCTTGTAAACAGATAAACGAAGAAATCAAAAAATGGTCTTAAGGAGCAGAAAGGAGCTTGCATATAATGACGAAACCAAATGATACAGCGATGATGACAGATAAAAAAACAGGTGCTAAAAAAAGCACGGCAAAAAAAAGCAGCAAACGAAAAAATAGCAGAAAAAAAGAACAGGGCAGACAGCTGACGGAGCAGGAACGCTTGAAATTGGCACAGCAGCACGTATTGCAGCTGCTGCAGATGGGCCAGAAAAAAGGCAGTCTGACCTATACGGAAATCATGAATGTGCTGGAAGAAGACGAACTGACGCCGGAACAAATCGACAAAATGTATGAACTGTTTGCCGACAAAGGCATTGACATTATCGGTGAAGATGACGTCAATGACAACGACGACATTGATGTGGAAGATGACACCGAAGAAGTACCGGATTTGCATACTGTCGATTTGAGCGTGCCCGAAGGCATCAATATTGACGACCCGGTCCGCATGTATTTGAAGGAAATCGGCCGTGTGCCCCTGCTGTCTGCAGCAGAAGAAATCACGCTGGCCAAGACGATTGAACGCGGCAATGCAGAAGATGCGACAGAAGAAGAAATCAAAGCCGGCACGATTGCCAAGAAAAAATTGACAGACGCCAACCTCCGCCTCGTCGTCAGCATTGCCAAACGGTATGTAGGACGCGGCATGCTGTTTTTGGATTTGATTCAAGAAGGCAATCTGGGTCTATTGAAAGCCGTTGACAAGTTTGACTACAGCAAAGGGTATAAATTCAGTACCTATGCGACATGGTGGATTCGCCAGGCGATTACGCGCGCCATTGCCGACCAGGCTCGCACGATTCGTATTCCTGTGCATATGGTGGAAACGATTAACAAGCTCATCCGTATTTCCCGCCAGCTCCTGCAGGATAAAGGCCGCGAACCCTTGCCGGAAGAAATCGCGGAAAAAATGGAAATCCCTGTAGAACGCGTACGGGAAATTATGAAAATCGCACAGGAACCGGTTTCGCTGGAAACACCAATCGGTGAAGAAGAAGACTCCCATTTGGGCGACTTTATCGAAGATTCGGAAGCCGTCGCACCGGATGATGCCGCATCCTTCATTTTGCTGAAAGAACAAATCGAAGACGTCTTTTCGTGTCTGACAGACCGCGAACGCAAAGTACTGTACCTGCGCTTTGGCCTGAAAGACGGCCGGCCGCGCACGCTGGAAGAAGTAGGCCAGCATTTTAACGTCACGCGCGAACGTATCCGTCAGATTGAAGGCAAAGCCCTCAGCAAACTGAGAAATTGGGGCAAACGGGAAAAGATTAAAGATTTTCTTTAAGAGACAGTACTTGACGGCATTCCGTTATTATCGTATAATTATTTAGTAAGGCTCCTAAGCCTTACTGTTTGGGCCTATAGCTCAGCGGTAGAGCCCCCGGCTCATAACCGGTTGGTCCCTGGTTCAAATCCAGGTGGGCCCACCAACCAGAACTCCTGTCTTATCCTTGTAGGACAGGAGTTTTTTTATGTCCTGTTGACAACGCCGCGATGGGAAATGTTGACAGGTAAATGAGAAAAAACGTATAATATAGCTTGCTATTGTGATGTTATCGGTTTACGCGCATTGCCTGTGAAGGAGGCTCTTTCATGCATAGTATATCTTATTTTTGGCGATTGTCTCGCAGGATTTACCGTCCTCGAAATTTTCAGGAAAACAAACGGGCTGTCGTCTTTTTTTTCCGCGCCGCTGCCAATCGGTCCCTGTTTGAACAGTTATATACCTTTTTGGATGCCTATGAACCCATGCAGGGATTTTTGGAACAGCAAGATCCGGATTTTCAGGAAGTGATGACGCGCGTCTTTTTATTCAAAAATTCGACGATGTCCCAGCGGCTGAACGCCCTGCTGCATCATTTCACAATTCTGCGGACGTTTTTTACAGACGAAGTCATTCACAACATCTATTGGGGCCGCGGCTATACCTTGTGGAAATCGACAGATGAATCCATGCCGCTGGAAGCACGGCTTCTCTTTGATACAGGCCAGCGTAAAGAAGGCTTTATGTCGCTGTATTTGTATCATGAAGGCGAAATGATTTACCATTTTAATTTCCGCTTTGATTACAACGCCGCCGGAAAACCGTCTATGTATATCGGCACGATTCAAGGATCCAAGCATGGCCTGGATACGACCAAAGTATTGACCAAAAAATTATTCGGCTATCGGCCCAAGAATTTTATCTTGTATCTCATGCGTATTTTGGTGCAGACGCTGGGCATTCAGGATATGTATGTCATCAGTGATGAAGGATTTTATACCAACAGCCATATGCTGCGCGGCAATCGTTCCAAAAAGACGAATTTCAACGGCTTTTGGCGCGATGAAGGTGCTGTCAGCGACGATACGGAACGCTGGTATTTCCGCCTGCCCATTGAAGAAAAACGCCGTAAATACGGTGAAATTAAATCCCAAAAGCGCAACCTTTTCCGCAAACGCTACTTGCTGATGGATCGGATTATGCCGACCTATGTCGAAGCCATACGCGGTCTGTTCCGACAGGGTTTTGCGCCCACACCGTCGGCAGTCGATGAAGCGACGATTGTAGACAAACCGGCTGACTACGACCCGATTGAAGCACCGAAACAATAAAAGCAGGACAGTAACAGAGGAGAACGTGTAGTCCTTGTTGCGGCAGCTCGGCTGCGATACCGTTTTAGGTACAGCGGTTGCTGCCTGATGATTCATATGCTGCAAACTGCAAACTAAAAATTTTTATAACTATATGAAAAAACGTCTGTGTCCTAACGGATAGAGACGTTTTTTTGCTGTATAGAAACGGTCAAGGGGCATGGAATCTATAGGGGTTAGACTACTGCAGCACCGAGAGGCATGGGAGGGCGCAGGGCAAACGGCTTGAAGATACAGGGCAGATACGATACAATAAAAACATCTTTACGAGCAGGAGGCAGACAATAGCGTATATGGGAAAACGATTTTTACAGTATATACAGCAGGATATCAAGCTGTTTTTGTATTTAGAATGTTTGATTATGATATTTCGGCTGGCGTTTATCGCTGTCTATGCCGGGCAGTTGAACACGGCCGGATGGAGTGAAATCGGCTATGCCTTGTGGGTCGGCATGCGAATCAGCCTGAAAACGACGGCGTTTTTGACGGCCTTTTCATTGATATTTGCTACGATTTGCGGCAGTCTTTGGAAACGCTGGCCGGCAGAGACGATACGCTTGGTCGTGGGAAGCATCGCGTCGGGGCTCTTGGCATTGCTCTTTATGATTCGCATTCCCTACTATCAAGTGTTTCATGCGACCTTTAACATTATGGTTTTCAACGGCATGCAGGACGATACCCATGCCATTTGGGACACGATGGTCCATCAGTATCAATTATGGCCGCGGCTGGCCGGAGCCGTGCTTTTAATCGCTGTCGTCGTGTATGGCTGGAACTATCTGCTGCATACGAAGACTTGGCAGCCTGTGCGGCATCAGCGGCTGTACTGCCTCGTCGTGATTTTGCTGCTTCCTGCGTTTGGCGCGTTTTGCCGCTTTGGCGGCGCCTTTAGTTCAGACAACGGCATTCCGTGGGAAAGTGCGGCTCGGACGAAAAACACGCTGCTGAATGAAGCGATTCTCGACGATGGGCAGGCGATGTATCGGGCCTATTCGACGTATCAACGGGCACACGAACGGGCAGTACGCGCGATTGCGCCTGCAGAATTGAAACAGGCGATTGCCGTACTGGGCGGCCGGCCGCAGGCAGCTACGCTGGATGAAGCCTTTACGCGGACCAATGCCAAACCGCTGCTGCCGCATAAACCGAAGCAAGTCGTCGTCATTTTGGGCGAAAATTATGCGTTGTGGCCGCTGTTGGAACCGTATAAACCACTGGGCCTGGCCAAAACAGGGGAAATGCTGGCAGAAAACGGTGCCTATACCTATCAGTTCCTGGCCAACGGCAACGGGACGATGACCTCCCTCAACGGATTTATTACGGGCTTGCCGGATGTCGGCATGTATCAAAACTACCTGATGGGCAAAAACGGCGACGTAGATAAATTAGGCATCGCTTCCGTCATGAAGAAGCTGGGATACAAGACGGTCTTTTGGTATGGCGGCCTGCGGAGCTGGCAGGATTTGGGCGATTTTTCCCGGCGGGAAGGGTTTGATGAATTTCACTGTGCCGATGAAATCGCATCGGAAAACGGCGCAACGGCCTGGGGCGTAGCTGATGAAGATTTGTTCCATGCTGTAGAGCAGTATATGGATACAGAAGATACACCGACCTTTCATTTTATCTTGACGACAACCAATCATCCGCCTTTTGCCTATGACGTCGATGCCAAAGGATTCCCGCGCAGCGAAGTAGAAGCCAAGCTGACGGCGTCTATCCCGACGGATACAGCGACTATCAATCAGCTGGGCCATATTTGGTATGCCGATGATGTCATGGGAAAATTCATTCATGCCGTAGAAGCCAAAGACGCATCGACCCTCTTTGTCGTCACTGGCGACCATGCGGAACGGTTTGATTTTGCGTCCAATGTATCTTTGCCGGAATTGAGCGGCATCCCGTGCTTTTTCTATGGTGCCGGCGTGACGAAAGATATGGTAAAGACGACAGATACAGGCAGTCATCTGCAGATTGCCCCGACCTTGGCGGCTTTGATTGGCCCGGCAGGCAGTACGTATGAATCGCTGCTGCCGCCGCTGATGGGTTCGGATACAGCCTTCAACCATCGGCTGATTATCGAAAACGGCCGCATGCAGGAACAAAAGGCTATGACAGACGAAGCCTTTAAGCAGTATATAGAAGCCGCGCGAACCGTCGCCATTTGGCGCATAACCAAAGGCAACGCCATTCCGCAGGAATAGAGGAATACATAGATTCGCGCAAGTCTTATACAGAAAAAAGGACCGCCTGCCGTCAGATGGTAGTTCTGACGCTGGGAGGTCCTTTTCTATCTCAGTGGTTCGGTTTTTGTCTGCCCTTTGCCGCACTAGAAGCGTACGGCTGCAAAGATACCCTTAATATGGTATAGCAAAAAAGGCTGTGCCACAGGAGAATGGTTAGTTCCTAGTGGCACAGCCTTTTGATGCGTTTTATTCTCTGCGTATGCAGCGATTATTTAAGGTTTTTCTTCGCTTCTGCTTTTGCGAGGAACGGAGCGGATTCGATGATAAACCGTTCGTGTGTTGCTTCGCCTACGACGCCGGCATTATCGGATGCTTCGATTTTAAATGTCAGTTTCCGTCTATCCTGTTCGACGAGGGTAGCTTTGGCCGTGACTTTTAAGCCAATCGGTGTAGCTGCTACGTGTTTGACATTCATGGCAATGCCGACGGTGTTGTAGCCTTCCGGAAGCTGGGGGTCGCAAGCGTTAATGGCTGCGTTTTCCATCAAAGCGACCAAAGCCGGTGTAGCGTATACCGGGGATTTGCCGCTGCCCATTTTGATGGCTGTGTTATTTTCGGTAACGAGTTCAGAAACTTCTGCCTGAGAATTTGCTTTTACTGTAAAATCCATAATATATCCTCCTAATGTTGAGTTCAATGTACAATACCACTATATCACACTTACTATGCCTCTGCCACTGTTTTTTGACAGGTGGTGCCAAATATTATAGAATACGTATAAATGACTATGGAGTATAGGAGTGACACATGTGAAACTAAAAACAGCCCTGCTGGCAGTATGTTTGCTTGTATCGGCAAGCATGCCGGCTATGGCGGCCAAAGATAAAGGCACGCCCGTCAAATTTCCAAACTGGGGCGTGATTACCATGCCGACGGACGTATATATGGAAAAAGGCTGGCAGCCCATGTTGACGGCAGGAGCGTATCATCAGGATATGGAAGAAATGCTGGGAATGATCTATCCTAAACAGCCGGAAACGTATCAGCTCGTCAAAAAAGATGACGCTCATTTTCAATATGCCTATTTACTGCACTACAGCATGACGGTTTGGGAAATTGAAGCAGCTATAGAACGGCAGCAGGAAGAAAATTCCTACTTGCGCGACATCGGCAGCCAGCCGGATTTAAAAACACTGATGGTGCGTGCCAATGAAGTACTGCCCAAGTATATACCGGCAGGATTTCGCTTGAAAACGCCGATTATGGCAAAAAAGAAAAACGGCCGCACCTTTTATGAATGTACGGCAGAACGGACGCTGGTAGTCAATGACAACGCCTTTACAGAATCCGTCCGGGCTATCGCTTGGCAGCATGGCCCCAATGTAGAAATTGCCGTCGTCGTCGGCCAGAAGGGAACGTATTGCGATTTGAGCGATACGATTATATCCATGCTGGAAACGGCGCAAAAAATGCCTAAAAAATAACAAAACCAAAAGAGGCTGCCGCAAAGCGGCAAGCCCCTTTTTTGCTGTTCATGCACCATGCGGTTCTTATAAAAGTTTTTAGTTTGAAGAAAATAATCGCACTGTGCGAGCTGACTGCAGGGATGGATCCCTGCACCCTCGAATGTTTGTAAGATTCTGTAAACGTGCCGTTTACATGGCGTATGTGCTTTTTCCTTCTTCGCAGTCAGAATACAGGGACGTTTCCCTTTGACCCTCATAGAATTCTGTAAACTTACCGTTTACATATGCTATGTACTTTTTCTTTCTGTGCGACCAGAAAGAAAAAGTACCAAAAATAAGCAGTGAGCCGAAATTTTCAATTTCGTGCGAATCGCTTATGCAAAGCTAAAGAAGTCGCCGCCCAAAACGGACTTAGCCTTACTGCGTTTGCCAATGACGGCGCGGCAAATTCGCTTCGCTCAGACGCCGCTTGTTCCCGTCATCGGCAAACTCCGTATCCGGTCTTCGACCGGTCGGCACGCTCGTAACGGGCGGTGTTGGCAGTCATGCAGGTTAGATTTTGCCTAGTTGCTGAGAAAATACATCTGACAAGAAAGCGTTAGCAAACATCGGCTCATCTATGTGAGTGGTTTGCTATATGTATTGTAATTTGTTCAAAACATCTTTATCCGATATTTTAAGGATATCGGAAGGTAGTTTTCCAGCATAACATCGTCCGTAATTGCTTGCATTTGTTCTCAAGCCGCCCCGTTACGGGAATGACTGGTTGTGCGGCTTAGCCGCACAATGAGAATGGATGGCATTGCGTTAAAAATGGGCGTTTTGTTTGAGCGAAGCGAGTTTCGCCCATTTAGCAATGACGGACAGTCTCAAAGGAATGGGAGTTTCGGGCGGCCGCCTTTTTCTTGATTCGTTCTTTTTCGGCGGCACGAAAAAGAATGAATATACGAGGGTCAGAGGGATTCTTCCCTAGATTCTGGTCGCACAGAAAGAAAAAGTGCATACGCCAATGTAAACGGCAAGTTTACAAAACCATACAAGAGGGTGTAGAGATACGTTTCCGCATTTTGCTCGCATAAACAAAAAGACTGCAGCAAAATGAGCTAAAATTCTCATTTTGTTACAGTCCCTAGTCTCTATGCGTAGGAGATTATAATGTTTTCACTAATTCTTCTAAATGATGGGTCAGTTTCATGTTTTCACTGTAATCAACGGGGCAGTCAATGATGACTGGTTTGTTTTGCTTAAAGGCTTTTTCCAGTGTCGGCAGCAATTCTTCTGCTTTTTTGATGCGGTAGCCGATTGCTCCGACGCTTTCAGCAAATTTTACAAAGTCCGGGTTGGTGAAATCGACATAGGCATGGTGGCCGTAATGCATGTCTTGTTTCCATTTGATTAAGCCGTAGCTGGCATCGTTGAAAATCAGCGTAACGAAATTGGTGCCCAAACGATGTGCCGTTTCAAATTCCTGGCAGTTCATCATGAAGCCGGCGTCGCCTGTAATCGCCAAAATCTTTTTATCCGGATGGACTAATTTAGCGGCAATGGCGCCTGGAACGGCAATGCCCATCGTGGCGAACCCGTTGGAAATCAAGCAGGTGTTTGGTTTGTAGCAGTTGTAGTGACGGGCAATCCATACTTTGTTGGCACCGACGTCGGAAATGACGATGTCGTCTTCGCCCATGACTTTACGGCAGTCAATCAACGCCTTTTGCGGTTTGAGCGGGAAAGACATGTCATTGGCATAGCTTTCGTGTTCTTCTACCATGCGTTTGCGGATGTCCAGCGCATATTTTGGTTCCTGCAGACGAGCTGCTTTTTCCATGATGCGTTCCAACGAGTTGGGGATATTGCCGACGACTTCGACTTTCGGTTCATAGTTTTTATTGATGTCGGCAGGCATCGTATCGATATGGATGATATCCGCGTTGCCGAGATGCCATTTAGCCGGCGCATATTCGATAATATCGTAGCCGATAGCAATGACCAGGCTGGCTTTTTCCAATACTTTGGTCTGGTAGTCTTCCATCGGAATGCCGACAGTCCACAGGGAGTACGGGTTGTCAAACGGAATGGCCCCTTTGGACATCATCGTGTTGATGACTGGCAGTTTTAATTTTTCAGCAAATTTGGTCAGTGTAGCGGCGGCGTGGCTGCGGATAACACTGCTGCCGGCTAAAATAACAGGGTTTTTGGCGTAGGAAATCATCGTAGCAGCGGCTTCGATTTGCGCTTCCAATGCTGTTTCCGGCAGAATTTGTTTGCGCTGCAGCGGTTTTTCGTTTTCGCCGACAGGCATTTTGCTGATGTTGACCGGCAAATCGATGAAGGTAGCGCCTGGTTTTTCGCGTTCAGCATATTTGAATGCCAAGCGGGTGATTTCAGCCATCGTATCCGGACGAACGACCGTATAGGCACGACGGGTAATCGGTTCAAACATGGCGCGCAAATCCAAGTATTGATGTGCTGTAATGTGCATTTTGTCTGTTCCGACCTGGCCGGAAATCGCAACGAGCGGCGCACCGTCGCAGTCTGCATCGGCAACGCCTGTAATCAGGTTGGTAGCACCAGGGCCGAGGGTAGCCATGCAGACGCCGGCTTTGCCGGTCAGACGGCCGTATACGTCAGCCATAAAAGCGGCGCCTTGTTCATGGCGAACCGTAATGAATTCAATCTTGGAATGCGTCAACGCTTCCATGACGGCCAAGTTTTCTTCGCCGGGAATACCGAAGATGTAATGTACTCCTTCTTCTTCAAGGCATTCGACGAGCAGCTGGGCCGTGTTTCGTAATTTTTTTGTGTCTTCCATCATATATCTCCTTTATATATAAAACAGGTCTTTGCACCTTTTCCGTATTATAGTATGTGAAATCGAATTTTTCAATTTCAACATATGAAATTTAATATAATTTTAATGTTTCGTTTGTACAAAATACCAATAATAAAATCGTAATACATGGCATAAATAAGCCATTTATATACTTAGTTTTTTATTTAAAATATTTCTCTATATAAAAAGTGATTTTATAATAAGAAAAAAACAGATAGAAATGAGGCGAACATAATGAATATATTAATCAGTGCATGTTTACTAGGCGTCTATTGCCGCTACGATGGGCGTACCAAACAGTATGAAGCCGTAGCGCCATTGCTTCAGCAAGAGAAGATTCATCTGATTCCCATCTGTCCAGAACAAGCCGGCGGCCTGGCAACGCCGCGAACACCGGCAGAACGACAGGGAGAACACGTCGTGACCTGCGACGGGCAGGACGTTACGCAGGCCTATCAAAAAGGGGCAGAACAGGCGCTGTATTTGGCTAAGCTGTTTCACTGCTCCTATGCCGTGCTGAAAGAAAAAAGTCCATCCTGCGGCAGCGGTGTGGTCTATGACGGTACCTTTACCAGGACACTGCAGCACGGTGACGGCGTGACAGCAGCACTGCTGCGCCGACATGGGATTACCGTCATCGGTGAAAGCGGCATCGCGTCTCTGCTGCAAAAACTGCGGTAGAATGCAGCAGCAAAAAAAAGAAGGTGTAACACCATAAGCCAAAAAGTTCATGTTGTTACACCCTCTTTTACTATAGCGCTTTACGTGTATCATTTATAGCAGTACGAGGCATGTTCTTCAAACTACAAACTGTTAAAGGAAGAAGAACATCGTGTATAGGACAGCTAAACACGGTATGTTACAGTCCCTGGTTAGAAGACGGCGTATCCTGTTGTCCCTTGTCGGATGTATCGACCGTGCCGTGCCACTGCAGATACAAAAAGACAGCCAGGGCAATGACAAAGGCGATGACACTGGTCATTTGGGCTGATTTTAAGCCCAACGTGATGTTGACATAATCGCCGCGCAAAAATTCCAGAAAGAAGCGTTCTACGGCATACAGCATGACGTACAGCGAAAACACTTGGCCTTTTTTGTGCGGAAAGGAGCTGTAAAAGAGCAATGCGACAAAGACGAGAATATCGAGCTGTCCTTCCCAGATTTCTGCAGGCCACAAGGGCTGATTGCCGTAGGTATGATACGCCAGTGTCGTATCGGGATAGAGAATGCCGAAGCTGCCGCCCGTAGGATGGCCGAAGGCGTCGCCGTTCATGAGGTTGGCCATGCGGCCGACAGATTGTCCCAAAATAATGGCCGGAGCCAGCAAATCCCCAAAGGCCCACGTATCTATATGATGGCGCCGCGTGTACCAAATACCGGCAAGGGCACCGAACAGCAGGCCGCCTTGAATGGCCATGCCGCCCTGCCAGACAAAGGGGATTTCTGTCAGGTGGTTGTGATAATACGGCCAGTCAAAAAAGAAGACGTCCCATAACCGGCCGCCGACAATGCCGCACAGGCCGCAGCAAAGTGTAAAATCAAATATATGTGTATGCCAGCCGCGGCCGTCCCGTTTCATAATGTAATAGGCGACGATGCCGGCAGAGATAATGCCCAGCATAAACAGCAGGCCGTACGCGCGAATAGGAAAGGAACCGATAAAAAATAAATATTGGTGCAATATAAAAGCCTCCTTTGGAAGATATGTGTTATAATAGTACCCATGTGATTCGTATCGCAAAAGTGCTTATATTTTTTTCATTATACATGATTTTATAAAAAATTCTAGTACGTCTGGGGTAAAAAACGCGTAAGACCCACGAGAGACAATGAGGAGCTAAACGAGATGAAAAGAAATCGAAATGTACGGGCCTTGTGCCTGGCTGTGCTGTTGGGACTGAGTGTGCCGTTGACAGGCTGGGCTGCCAAGCCGCATGCCGAAGCGATGCAGGCTAAAACGGACGACCCGGTGTTTGTCGTTCCCAAAGCTGCCAATCCGATTCCGGCAGAAGCCGTCAAAGGACTGCAAATCCGTGAAGAAAACGGCCGCTGGCTGGTATCTGACAAAGCACTGCAGCAGTATGGTATCTATGCGGCCGATGAAAAAAAGGGGACCTACTGGTTCCAGCTGCCGCCCGATGCCCAGGGGCAAAAACGATGGCAGAATACGCGCGTCAGCCTGATGCTGCCGGGACAGGCAGTACAGCAGGAACGCACTGTCAATATCCGCTATATCCGCCGGCCGCTGGGCATCAGCTATGTACTGGAAAATGACAGCAAATCGTTGCTGCCGCCGGCACAGCCGACACGGGTCATACCGCAGCTGCGCCAGACAGCCGAACCGATAGAACCGGCCAAGCATACGGCCAAAGAAGAAAAAATGGATATGGTCTTGTTTTGGGACCCGGTCATGAATGAAAATCAAGAGCTGCCGGCACTGCAGACCAAACAGCCGATTATGTCGCCGTGTGCCCTGCGGCTGAGTGAACACGGCCTGGAACTGCGCCATCCGGATTTTGCCATGCTGGCAGCGTCTTATCGGGACAAAGGCTACAGCATGTGGCCGCTGGTAGACAATCACTTTGACCCGAAATTGACCCATGCCGTTCTCCAAAACGAACCGCTGCAGGAACAAATCATCAAAGAAATGATTGGCTATGCGCTGTTATACGAATTTAAAGGCTACAACTTGGATTTTGAAAATGTAAACTATGCCGATAAAAACGGCTTGACGGCATTTGTCAAAAAAATCAGCGATGCCTGCCATGCTTACGGCGTGCAGGTCTCCATGGATGTGACGTTCCTTTCAGACAGTCCCAACTGGTCGCTGGTATATGACCGCAAAGCCTTGGCGGACAGTTTGGATTATATGATGGTCATGGCCTATGACCAATACGGCCGCACGAGCCCTGTAGCCGGTCCGGTCGCCTCGTACCCGTGGGTAGAAAAGGGCATTGAAGCGCTGCTGCCGCAGGTTCGTCCGGACAAGATTATTTTGGGGATGCCGCTGTACATGCGGTTGTGGTATGAATCCAAAAACGGCAAAGACCTGCCCAAGGACATGGCGCAGTGGCCGACCGTAGAAGGAGAAGCCAAAGCTGTGGCAGAAAAAGACAGCCCGGCAGCTGCTAAAAAGCAAAAAACAAAGCTGTTTGTCCGGACGCTGACCATGGCGGACAGTGAAGCGTTGATGAAAAAATACAAGAACCATGTCGTCTGGGATGAAACGCTGCAGGCGTATTATTTGGAACTGCCCCTGCAGACCGGCACGGTCAAGGTTTGGTTTGAAGAAGAAAAATCACTGAAGAAAAAAGCCGAACTCGTACCCAAATATGGCCTGGGCGGCGCATGTTTTTGGCGTAAAGGCTTTGAAACACACCAATTTTGGCAGCGATTTGCCAAACATGAATTGACTTGATGTGAACAGACCACTATAATAATACTATTAAGATGCTACTATGGGTGTTTTTATTTATATCCAACAGGTAGGATAGGAGGCTTTATCAATTGGAAAAATATATTCCACAGGAAATAGAAAAAAAATGGCAGCACATTTGGGAAGAAAGCAAATGCGATTGCTGCCACGAAGACGATAAGAAACCGCCGTATTACGTATTGGAAATGTTCCCGTATCCGTCTGGCAATCTTCACATGGGCCATGTCCGCAACTATACGATCGGTGATGTCATTGCACGGTACCGCCGCATGAACGGCTACAACGTACTGCATCCGATGGGCTATGATGCCTTTGGCATGCCGGCTGAAAATGCAGCTATCAAACACAACATTCCGCCAGCAGACTGGACGTTCAGCAACATTGCCAACATGACCCGCCAGCAGAAAGCCTTGGGCCTTTCCTATGACTGGGACCGTGAAGTCGCTACGTGCCACGAAAAATACTACGAATGGACGCAGTGGATTTTTGAACTGCTGTACAAACGGGGCCTGGCATATCGTAAAGAAGCCAAAGTCAACTGGTGTGAAAAATGCAATACCGTGTTGGCCAACGAACAGGTTATTGAAGGCAAATGCTGGCGCTGCGATACGCCGGTTGTCAAAAAAGACCTCAAACAGTGGTTCTTTAAAATTACCGACTATGCAGACCGCCTGCTGGAAGATTTGAAACTGCTGCCGGGCTGGCCGGAACGCGTCAAAACGATGCAGAAAAACTGGATTGGCCGCAGTGAAGGCTTGGAATTCAGCTTTGACATTCCGTCATTACAGGAAAAAGTCGCCGTATATACGACACGTCCGGATACGATTTACGGCGTTACCTTTGTCGTATTGCCTCCAGAACATCCATTAGTAGACAAACTTCTTGAAAACAATCCGAAAAAAGAAGAATTAGAAGCGTTCTGCGAAAAAGTACGCAACACGAGCGATATCGAACGTACCAGCACCGAATCAGAAAAACTGGGCATGTATACAGGCGTGGACTGCATTCATCCGCTGACAGGCAAACCGGTCCAAATCTGGATTACCAACTACGTCCTGTATGATTATGGTACCGGCGCCGTTATGGGTGTACCGACAGGGGACCAGCGTGACTGGATGTTCGCTACCAAATACAACATCCCCAAAATCATTACCCTGCAGCCAAAAGATCATGAACTGAAACTGGAAGAAATGGACCATGCCTATGAAGATAAAGACGGCGTTTTGGTCAATGCCGGACAGTTTACAGGAATGGAAATGCATAAAGCCATGAAAGCCATCATCGACTACATGGAAGAAAAAGGCTTGGGCAAACGCCGCGTCAACTACCGCCTGCGCGATTGGCTGATTTCACGGCAGCGGTACTGGGGCGCTCCGATTCCTATTATTTACTGCCCCAAATGCGGTGAACAGCTCGTTCCGGAAGACCAGCTGCCGGTAAAACTGCCGGAAGACGTTAAATTTACGGCCGGCGCTGTATCCCCGCTGGCAACCAGTGAAAAATTTGTTCACTGCACCTGCCCGAAATGCGGCGGTCCGGCAACGCGCGAAACCGATACGATTGATACCTTTGTCTGCTCGTCCTGGTATTTCCTGCGCTATACGGATGCCCGCAATGATGAAAAAGCATGGGATCCCAAGAAAGCAAATCACTGGATGAATGTTGACCAATACATCGGCGGCATTGAACACGCTATTTTGCATCTGATGTATTCCCGCTTCTTCATGAAAGTATTCTATGATGCCGGATTGGTTGACAACGTAGAACCGTTTGAACGCCTGCTGACGCAGGGCATGGTACTGCTTGACGGCAGTAAGATGTCCAAATCGAAAGGCAACATCGTATCGCCGGAAGAAATTTTGGCCAAATACGGTGCCGATACGGGCCGTCTCTTCATTCTCTTTGCCGCACCGCCGGAACGTGACTTGGCTTGGTCTGACCAAGGCGTAGAAGGGTCCTATCGTTTCTTGAATCGTGTATGGCGCATTGTCCATCAGTATTTGGACATGGCAAAAGACGGCGAAGAAGGCCGCGACTATACAGAAGCCGAAAAAGAACTCCGCATGCAGGAATACAAAGCCATTACCAAAGTTACGGATGACATCAAAGGGGTAGACGGCAACTACGCATTCAATACAGCTGTCAGCTCCATCATGGAATTTGTCAATGCCATGTATGCCTATGCAGGCAGCCAGAAGACGATTCGCAAAGATGTCGCCGTAGAAGCCAACCAAAACCTGATTAAACTGCTGGCACCGTTTACGCCGCACATTACAGAAGAACTGTGGCAGATTTGCGGTTTTGCAGGCAGCGTTCATACACAGGAATGGCCGAAAGTCGATGAATCCGCGCTGGTAGTCGATGAAATCGAACTGCCGGTACAGATTAACGGCAAAGTCCGCGACCGCATTACCGTACCGGTAGAAATCGATGCTGCGGCATTAAAAGAAAAGGTATTGGCACTGCCGCATATTCAAGAATTGACAGCTGGCAAGAACATTGTAAAATTCATTGCGATACCAAAGAAAATCATCAACATTGTTGTCAAATAAAACAAAAAATACTGTTACGCTAAAAACAGTATCAAAAGGGGGTTGCCGTTTCGTGCGGCAGCCCTTTTTTCATAGAAAGAAGGAGAAGCATACGATGAGAGAATATACACCATGGCCGCCGCGTCAAGTACGGCAAAACCGCTGCATGAATACGACGCCCTGCGCGGTGATTGTGCCGCTTATCCAAAAAAACGGCGAGGAACACCTTGTGTTTGAAGTGCGAAGCAGCAAACTGAACTGGCAGCCAGGAGACATTTGCTTTCCCGGCGGAAAAATTGAGTCCGGCGACGCCAATGCGTTGGAAGCGGCTCAGCGTGAATTGACGGAAGAATTAGGCGTTGTTCGTGAGCAAATTCACATACTTGGCCCGCTGGATTATGTAGAATCGCCTGTAGGTGTGACCGTCTGGCCGTTTGCCGCCTACATAGATACACCGCAGTTTACGATTAGCCGCGGAGAAATAGACCATATTTTTACCGTGCCCGTTGCTTGGTTTACGACCCATAAGCCGCAGGTCTGCCAAATCGAAATGGCGACCCGGCCGGCTCCGGGGTTTCCGCAAGGGCTGTCTATATCGGGGCAGACCCAGTGGAAACAGCGCAAAAACTACAATGTATTGATTTATGCGTACCAAAATTATAAAATTTGGGGAATTACAGCGCATATCCTTGACAACTTCATGTCCATTCGTCTATAATACAAACATAAGCTTTCCTTAATTTTTGTATCAAATATAGTTCGTCATACGCAAAGTTTTGACAGAGCAAATATGGCACATAAAACAATTTTTATATGATTCTTCAAATTACAATTAAATAGTATTTTTTTGCTCGCATGCAAAATCATAAATACGCCGCATTTGTCAAGGAAAAAATTAAACTAGACCTAAAAAGCTTCAACATAAGAGTTTCCATTACAAAAAGGCATTGCATACTTAACTGTTCCTGTGGTTTTGCTATTGATTTACCATGTGAAAAGTTGTACAATGCTAATGTAAGCAAAAAGGTTGTGTATATATGCCCAAGCAGTATACACTGCACGGGAAATGTTACCGTCACACTACATTAAGGAGAGTGGAAGAATCATGAATTTTAACTTGACAGAAGTACAACAGGATTTCGTAAATTTGGCTAAAGACTTTGGCGTAAACAAATTGGCTCCGACAATCACAGAACGTGACCATCAGGGCGTTTTCGATCGTGCACTCGTAGATGAAATGCTCAGCTTAGGCTTTGCAGGCGCTTATTTTGAAGAAAAATACGGCGGCATCGGCGAAGACGGCGGCGACGTTTTGAGCTATATCCTCGCTGTTGAAGAATTGGCTAAATATGATGCTGGTATGTCCATCACATTGTCTGCAAGTGTATCTCTCTGCGCTAACCCGATTTGGCAGTTTGGTACAGACGAACAGAAAGACAAATACCTTACACCGTTGGTTGAAGGCACAAAACTCGGCGCATTCGGCTTAACAGAACCGAACGCTGGTACTGATGCTTCCGGTCAGCAGACTGTTGCAGTAAAAGATGCTGATGGCAACTACATCCTCAATGGTTCCAAAATGTTTATCACAAACGCTGGCGAAGCTGATATCTACATCGTATTCGCTATGACAGATAAGAGCCAGGGTACTAAAGGCATCAGCGCATTCATCCTTGAAAAAGGCATGGAAGGCTTCACATTCGGCAAAAAAGAAGATAAATTGGGCATCCATACTTCCCAGACAATGGAATTAGTATTCCAGGACGTAAAAGTTCCGAAAGAAAACCTCCTCGGTCAGGAAGGCAAAGGCTTCAAGATTGCTATGATGACTTTGGACGGCGGCCGTATCGGCGTTGCTGCTCAGGCTCTCGGCATTGCAGAAGCTGCATTGAACGATGCTGTTGAATACTCCAAACAGCGTGTACAGTTCGGCAGACCTCTTTGCAAATTCCAGTCCATCTCCTTCAAATTAGCTGATATGAAGATGAAGATTGAAGCTGCTCGTAACCTCGTTTACAAAGCTGCATTCAAAAAACAGGAAGGCCAGCCTTTCACTGTTGACGCAGCTATTGCTAAACGTGTTGCATCTGATGTAGCTATGGAAGTTACAACAGAAGCTGTTCAGATTTATGGCGGCTATGGCTACAGCGAAGAATATCCGGTTGCACGTCATATGCGTGACGCTAAGATCACTCAGATTTATGAAGGCACCAACGAAGTACAGCTCATGGTAACAGGCGGCGCTTTATTGCGGTAAGTAATTTAGTTTAGGATGCGGGCATGGCCTTTGAAAAATTAAGGCCATGCTTGTTGAATAAAAAGTACTTTTTTTTAGGAGGCAAACGTAAATGGAAATATTGGTATGTGTCAAACAAGTTCCGGACACAGCAGAAGTTAAGATTGATCCCGTAAAACATACCGTCATTCGTGCTGGTGTTCCTAACATTTTCAACCCCTTTGACCAGAACGCTTTGGAAGCTGCTCTTCAGTTGAAGGACGCTGATAAGGAAGTAAAAGTAACATTACTTTCTATGGGCCCAGATCAGGCAAAAGATGTATTAAAAGAAGGTTTGGCTATGGGTGCTGACGATGCATATCTGTTATCTGACAGAAAACTCGGCGGTTCCGATACATTGGCTACCGGCTACGCATTAGCACAGGGCATCAAAAAAGTCGCAGCAGAAAAAGGCATCGAACAGTTCGATATCATCCTCTGCGGCAAACAGGCTATCGATGGCGATACAGCACAGGTTGGCCCGCAGATCGCTTGCGAACTCGGCATTCCTCAGATTACATATGCCCGCGACCTCAAAGTTGAAGGCAATAAAGTAACTGTACAGCAGGAAAACGAAGAAGGTTACATCGTAACAGAAGCTCAGTTCCCTGTTTTGATTACAGCCGTTAAAGACTTGAACGAACCGCGTTTCCCGACTATTCGTGGTACAATGAAAGCAAAACGTCGCGAAATCCCAACGTTGGATGCAGCTGCTATCGAAGCTGACGACGCTCAAATCGGTTTGAACGGTTCCCCGACAAAAGTTCGTAAAATTTTCACACCGGCTCAGAGAAGCGGCGGCTTGGTACTCAAAGTCGAAGATGACAATGCTCAGGCACTCGTTGATCAGGTCGTAGAAAAATTGTCCGAAGCGAAAATTCTTTAATTTAAGGAGGAACAGTGAAAATGGATTTAGCAGAATACAAAGGCATTTATGTAATTGCTGAACAGTTTGAAGGCAAATTACGTGATGTATCTTTCGAATTGTTGGGCCAGGCCCGCGTTTTAGCTGATACCATCGGTGATGAAGTAGGTGCTGTCCTGATTGGTAAAGACGTAAAACCGTTAGCACAGGAACTTATCGCTCATGGTGCTCATAAAGTATATGTATATGATGATGCTCAGTTGGAACATTACAACACAACAGCATATGCAAAAGTATTGGTTGATTTCTTCAACAAACAGAAACCTAACGTTTACCTCGTAGGTGCAACAAACATTGGCCGTGACCTCGGTCCTCGCGTTGCAAACATGCTTAAAACTGGTTTGACAGCTGACTGCACACAGCTCGGCGTTGATGATGACAAAAAAACTATCGTTTGGACTCGTCCGGCTTTGGGCGGCAACATCATGGCTGAAATCATCTGCCCGGACAACCGTCCGCAGATGGGTACAGTTCGTCCGCACGTATTCAAAAAACCGGAAGCTGACGCTAGTGCACAGGGCGAAGTTATCGATATGAAAGCTGATCTCACAGATGCAGATTTCATGACGAAATTCGTTGAACTCATCAAATTGGGTGACGGCGGTGTTAAAATCGAAGACGCTGACGCTATCGTTGCTGGCGGTCGTGGCATCAACGGTGAAGAACCGTTCAAAACTGGCATCTTGAAAGAATTGGCAGACGTACTCGGTGGTGCTGTTGGCGCTTCCCGTGCTGCTGTTGATGCTGGCTGGATCGATGCTCTCCATCAGGTTGGCCAGACTGGTAAAACAGTTGCTCCGAAAATCTATGTTGCCTGCGCTATCTCCGGTGCTATTCAGCACTTGGCTGGTATGACTGGCTCTGACTGCATTATCGCTATCAACAAAGATGAAGATGCTCCTATCTTCAAAGTTTGCGATTACGGTATTGTTGGTGACGTATTCGACGTATTGCCGAAACTCACAGAAGCAGTAAAAAAAGCAAAAGGCTTGGCTTAATAGCTATTTGAACAGTATAAAAGAAAGGGACTATCGAAAGATAGTTCCTTTTTTTTATACTATAATGTTGAGATGTTGTAGATATCTGTATTCACAAGACTCATTACTTTATAAACGTTGATTGTAAAATGAAGTTGGACATCTGAATAAAAAAGCCCATGGCAGGATCTTTTTTGGTAGAATATAAATCGCCAAACCTATAATTTACAAAGGAGACCTATACCATGGACAATTCTTATTCTACCATATCTTCCCATGTGAAAGGTAGTCATCTTTCATATGAAGACCGCATACTCATTCAGATTCGTCTCAAAAGCCGCTGCTCTATCCGGGCAATTGCACGTGAAATCGGCTGTTCACCCAGTACCGTTTCCAATGAAATATCTCGTGGTTCTGTGGCGTTGTATCATGGCCGCGTTACCTGCTATAAAGCATCTGTCGGTCAGCAAACCTATGAGAACCACAGAAAGAACAGTTGCCGGCATTATGAGTATCTGAGCAAATCCGCATTTCTGGATTATGTGTTCAAGCATTTTACAGAAGATGGCTGGTCTCTAGATGCCTGTGTAGGCCGAGCCCTCTTAGCGGGTTCGTTTACCCAAGAACAGGTTGTTTGCACCAAAACGCTGTACCACTATGTTGATCTTGGCCTTTTACGCATCAAAAATTATACCCTGCCTGAAAAATTGAAACGTAAGACTAAGAAGCATAGATCTCACATGAATAAGAAAAAATTGGGACGCAGCATTGAGGATCGTCCCAAAGAAATCGAATCCCGTGAGGAATTTGGGCATTGGGAATGCGATCTTGTATTAGGTTCCAAACCCAGGGATGACCAGGTCCTTCTTACCTTTGCTGAACGTAAAAGCCGTGAATTTCTGATAGTTCCTATTGCTGACAAGACAGCAGCGTGTGTCATGGCAGCAATGAAACAGATGCAGGAGGTCTACAGTGAACACTTCAGTGAGGTATTTAAAACCATTACAACGGATAATGGCTCTGAATTCGCAGCTCTTGCAGAACTAGAAAAGATGGCTGATATACTTATCTACTATGCGTATCCGTATACCTCTTGTGATAAAGGTACCGTAGAACGGCATAATGGACTGATCAGGAGATTCATTCCCAAGGGAAAACGGATAGATGACTTTACAAGTCAACAGATTGCGAATGTAGAAATTTGGTGTAACTGTCTTCCCAGAAAAATTCTTGGCTATAGAACCCCAGATGAAATCTTCGAGGAAGAACTTGATCGAATTTACCAAATTACTGCCTAGTGGAAGGTGTCCAACTTGTTATTGCAATTTAGACATTTTTTTCAAATGCACAATTACCAATCATTTTTTCAATTTGGTTTCCACTATATGGGCTATTACCACCCGGCCCTTCATCAAAATTTCGTTGTGCAAAAAAAATGGAAAGATATTCGTCCTCTAACGATGGTGTAGCAAAAGATTGTCCCAAATCTCTTTGAATACAAAACAGCGTCCGTATTTCATCGGTCAGCATACGTCGACTGACTGTAAATGTATAAGATTCTCCTTTATTTCGCTTAGCATTCGCAAATTTTGTATCACTATACAACATATCTCCAACCGTTCGATATGCTTTTAATAATTCTTAATTTTCTTTAACGGTTTGTAATATTACTCCTTCGTCACCAGAAGCAATAATAGATTTACGATTAGATTTGAATCCCCGATGTTTACCAAAAAAATTAAAAGTCTAGCCCATTCCTTTGAAGTTACAGCTCTATCCAGTGCTTCATGGCGTAATGTATAGATGTCCTTCATATCTCCACAATTATCATACAATATTTTCATATCGGATGGCGTTATAATTTGATTCCGAAGCAGATACCTGCGAATTCGGTATAAGCGAAAGCGCCGCCGACGGGTTCGTCGTCTACTACTACGGGCTACTCTCCGCGGAGCAGCTAATGATTCCCTGGTCTTCGGAATTTCTGCTCTCTCAAAAATTCGTGAGTTCAGGTCTACAATACGAATTGGTTCATCCTGTATGTTCAATTCTAAAACAGCCCAACCAACAGACGTTATACCAATATCTAATCCCAACACATAATGCATAGCCCGTCACCCCTGATCTATTATTTGAATATAAAATAGTCCGTATAAAAAGATAACGGTACGCCAATAGGCGTACCGTTGGAGCTTTGCGGTACCAACACTCCTGTTGGACCTTATTGTAATAACCTAATATCCCTTGCTAAGATATAATTATTACATATTTACTATAACTAAAAATTATAGCGTTATCTATAATACATAATATATAAGATTTCAGAAAAATACCAATCATTTTATTCATGCTTTATTGTGCCGTAAGATGTCGAAGTGTCTGATAGAGGACTTCGGCCCCCTGTTGGATATACCTGTAATCGGTCCATTCTTCCGGCACATGGCTTCGTCCATCCCGACTGGGTACGAAAATCATAGCAGTCGGCATCAGATGATTGAAAATCATCGTGTCATGACCGGCTCCAGAACACATGCGTTTGTATGGAATATGAAGCAGCTGTGTCTGTGTTTCCAGAAGGCTCTGCAAAGACTGATCCATTTCGACAGGATCGGCATGTAACCGCTCTTCTATAGTATAGGAAAGGCCGGAATTCTGTTTCTTACTCGTTTCCAGTGAGGCTTTTACAGCCTTCATGACCGTTTCAATACTATTCATGTTCCGGCTTCGGCAATCAATGGAAAATACCGTCTTATCCGGGATAATATTACCTACCCCGGGGTGAGTCTGGATCATTCCGGTGGTAAAGACCGTACCGTCTCCCAATGTCAACGCTGTATCAGCGCCGGCCGATACAGCGTTTGCCATAGCTAATACAGTATCAGCCCGCATTGTCATCGGTGTGGCACCTGCATGGTCAGAAATTCCTTTGATAGTAACAAAATAATATTTCAAACCTACGATTGCTTCAACGATTCCCAGTTCAAGATGTTCCCGGTCAAGGACAGGCCCTTGTTCGATATGTAATTCTAAAAAAGCAGCCCAGTCGCCTTTGTGTATCATCTCACTGGCAATCTTTTCAGGATTCTTACCATAGGCCGTAAGGACCTCGGCTATCGATTGCCCCTGAGCGTTGTGAAAACGATGAATTTCATCGTCATAAAGCTGCCCGCACATAGCCCGGCTGCCAAACAAGCCAGAGCCAAACTGAGGTCCTTCTTCTTCCGGAATAGCTATACAGCAAAAAGACCGGCGGGGCCGGATCCCTGCATCGTGAAAAGCCCTCGCCGCTTCCAGTGCGGCACAGATACCTGCAATCCCATCGAAATTGCCTCCTTCTGGAACGGAATCGAGGTGGCTGCCTGAAACAACAGGGGAAAGTTCCGGTTGTTCTCCCTGCAGGGTCCCTAATATGGCACCTACGGCATTTTCCCGTACTGTAAGTCCGGCTTTTTTCATTTCCTCTGCAATATAATCAGCAGCCTGTCGGAATGCCGGCGTATAGGAAAAACGATTACATCCCCGTCCTTTCTTTGACTGAAACCGGGCAATCGTCGTTATATCTTTCTTTATTCGATCTGCTTTTGTTATCATAGAAACTTTCCTTTCTTTATAAACTATGACATATTATAGCATGAACAATATAAAAAAAGAAGATAGTTGAGCTGCCCCCCAATTGGTAGACCAAAAATCTAACAATTGGAGGGCAGCTTTTTTAGGGTATGTCAAGAATTTTGTGTAAATTTCCTAGAAATCTTTGTCATATTTTTCCATCAATGGGCCCAGCCGTTCAT
>CAKPVJ010000021.1 GCA_934193515.1 uncultured Megasphaera sp.
AGAATTTGAAAGAGCAAATAACGATTGCTCAGATTTTTCATGATTTTGAAAATCTTATTACCCTTCATCAGCGTAAGCTGAAGCAGTTGCAGACATTGAAGAAATACTTTCTGCAAAACATGTTTCCTGCTAAAGAAGAAAAAGTCCCGGCCATTCGTTTCAAGGGATTTACAGATGATTGGGAACAGCGTAAGTTACCAGATTTGCTTAAGAAGTCCACTGGAGCAATGAAAATTGGTCCTTTTGGAAGTGCCTTAAAAAAAGATATTTATGTAAGTAGAGGCATAAAAGTATATGCACAAGAAAATATATTTAAGGATGATTTCAGTATTGGAAATTACTATATCACTGAAAATAAATATAAAGAATTACAAAGTTGTGAATTATTTTCTGGAGATATTGTTATAAGTATGATGGGAACAATTGGAGCATGCGCTGTATTCCCTGAACATGCAGAAAAAGGCATTATGAATTCACATTTGTTACGACTTCAGTTTGGAAATGATATGCTTCCAGAATTTGTTAAATTATTGCTACGTGATGCTCCCTCCATAAAGATAGAAATGGAAAAATTGTCCGTTGGAACTATTATGACAGGATTAAGTTCTACGGTAATAAAAAAACTTAATTTACCTGTCACATCTATAGAGGAGCAGAAAAAAATTAGCGCATTTTTTACAGCATTAGATAAGTCTCTTACCCTTCAGCAGCGCAAGATTAACCAGCTACAGTCCTTAAAAAAATTCATGCTTCAAAACCTATTCATCTAAAGGAGATGACGCCTATGACGGTTTTTGAATCAGAAGCCAGTATTGAACATAAACTCATTCAGCAGCTCACGCAGGGAAAATCACAATGGACGTTTCGTAAGGATTTGCACACCTTTGCTGACTTATGGCAAAATTTTCGCCATATTTTAGTGCAGCATAATAAAGAGATGTTCGATGCTCATCCCCTGACGGACAACGAATTTCAGCAAGTACAGAATCAACTGCGTTTTCCGACATTTTATGATGCGGCCAAATGGCTCATGGGAGAAAACGGCATCGTCCGTGTCCGCATCCAACGAGAAGATGCATCCCTTGGGACAGTATATCCCGCCGTTTTCAAACGGGCTGATATAGCCGGCGGCTCGTCGGTCTACGAAGTCGTTCATCAAATTGAATTCCCCCGTATAGAAACGATGAACCGCGACCGTCGCGGCGACGTGACGCTCCTCATCAATGGTATGCCCATGATTCAGATTGAGTTGAAAAACCGCAATCATCCCTATCGGGAAGCATTCAATCAGCTCAAAAAATACCTCAAAGAAGGGGCATTTCGCGATATTTTCTCGACGTTGCAAATGTTTGTCGTTTCCAATGCGTCTGATACCCGCTATATTGCGACAGCTGCCGAAAGCGATTTGAATGAACAGTTTCTTTCGGCATGGCTCGATGAGAAGAATCAGCCTGTGACGGAATATATTGCCTTTGCCAAGGCAGTTCTTTCTATCCCGGCAGCGCATCGCATGGTGTCTCAGTATACCGTTCTCGACAGCGAACGGAAAGCTATCATCATGCTGCGTCCGTATCAGATTCATGCTGTCGAAGCGATCCATGATGCCGTCAATCCCTATACGGGCGGCGGCAGAAAGTCCGGCTACATTTGGCATACGACAGGCTCCGGTAAGACGTTGACATCGTATAAAGCAGCGCATTATTTGACGCACCTTCCCAGTGTGAAGAAAGTCATCTTCGTTGTCGACCGTCGTGATTTGGACAATCAAACAACAGGCTCTTTTCAGGCCTATGCTGCGTATGATACGATCGACGTCAGCGAAACGGATACGACTCATGATTTGGTCAAAAAAATGCAATCGGATAAAGGCGATGTTTTGGTGACGACGATTCAAAAATTACAGAACGTCATGCGCCGTTATCCAAAAGGTACGAAAGAATACGACAAATTGCATGTTTTGCGACCTATCTTTGTTGTCGATGAATGCCATCGTGCGGTGTCCCCAATGGCACAGCATTTGCTCAATCAATATTTTGCCAAACCGTTATGGTATGGGTTTACGGGAACACCGATTTTTAGTGAAGATGCCAAAGACAGCCCAGGGGATTTGCCGGCAACGACAGAAGAACAATACGGTTCATGTCTGAATACGTATACGATTAAAGAAGCGTTGCATGACGAGGCCGTTTTGGGATTTCAAGTAGAATACCACAATACGTTTGATATGAAAAAATTAGCCACTGAAAACGGTATAGCTTGGAAAGAAGATGAAGACGATTATCAGCTAGAAACAGTGCTGCAAAAGAAGGGGATTCTCGATGCTGCGTATGAAGAAAAACAGCACATGTTGCAGGTTATCGATTTTATTATCAATAAAGCTGCCGGCAAACTAGGCCTGAATCGAGGGAAAGGCAATACGTATACGGCTATTTTGACGACGAACTCTATCAAACAAGCCCAGCGATATTACCAACTGTTCAAGCAAGTCAAAGAGGGTAAGGTACCGTCTGTCACGATTCATGAAGACATCCGGCGTCAACTCTCTGATTTCCCCAAAGTTGCCATTACCTATTCTATCGGTGAAAATGGCGACAAAGATTCGTTCAACCAAGACCAAATGAAAGAATCGATGCAGGATTATAATGACATGTTCGGTACGCAGTATACGATGGAACAGCTTGGTGTTTATAATGGTAATATCAATGACCGTTTGGCACGCAAGAAAAAGAAGTATCAAGTTCGAGAAGCGCAAGTTGATATCGTCATCGTTGTCGACCGTTTGCTGACGGGTTTTGATGCTCCATCTCTTTCGACCCTCTTTATCGACCGTAAGCCGATGCGTTCGTATAGTATTATTCAGGCATTTTCTAGGACGAATCGTCTCTATGATACACAAAAACGTTTTGGTCAAATCGTTATTTTTCAAATGCCGGCGCATTTTAAACGAGCTGTCGATGACGCTATGCGTCTCTATTCCAGCGGTGGCGGTAATTATGTACAGGCTCCCTCTTGGAACGACGCGGAAGCGCGGTTTAAAAAAGCGATTCAGGTATTGCGGCAAATTGCACCAACACCGGAAGCCGTAGACACGATGAGCCGGGCGGAAAAACTCCGTTTTCTGAAAGCCTATCGGGAATTTGATAATGCCTACTCTGATATACAGGTTTATTCACCATATCAAGTTAGAGAACGACAGCAATCGTATGGTATTGATGCTTCGACCATTGAGTCGTACAACGGTAAATTTAATAACATCAAAGAACAATTCAAAAAAGAAGATGATGGAGAGAATTTCGAAGTCAACTTGGCTATTAATTATGATTTACGCTGTTATCATGTCGACCAAATTGATGAAGACTATATCCTAAAACTCATGGAAGCGACTCGTTCGGATACATCGAGTATGATGATTGAATATACGGAAAAAAACAAGCAAATCATCCAAGAAATTGATGAAGAAATTACTCGTTTCCGCAAGACCAATCCCGTGCGTGCAGATATCTTGGAAAGCATGTGGAAAGACTATCAGGACAATCCGTCACACTTTATAAATCGCAATTTTGTCGATGTCCTCCATATACGAATTAACCATACGATGCAGAAACTTATCAAAGACTTTGCTGCTGAATGGTGCGTTAGTCCCGAAGCATTGACTTTTTTCATCGAAACCTATGACGCACATAAAGAACTGGGCGATAAACAAGACAATCAAGATGCCTTGAAGAAATATGCAAACAATAAAGAATACCGGAAACTACATCCCGACATCGGCCTCAAATATTGGCGTTCCTTGTTGGCGGCCATTCGGGAACTTTATGTACAGAAGCTACAGAAATTACTGGATCGGACATAATTTAAATCATCTTTTGAAGAGAACGCGTATTTTAAACACACTTTTTTCTGTTATACTAAAGTAGTCTGTATTACTATATATTGAAATGAGGTGTTTTTGTGTCTGAAAAAAAATCTTGCTGCGGAAGCGTTTAGTTCCCGACTGGGATTTATCCTGGTTAGTGCCGGCTGTGCTATTGGCATCGGGAATGTTTGGAAGTTTCCGTATCTCTGCGGCCAGTTTGGCGGGGCTGCATTTATCTTGATTTATTTGGCATTCTTGTTGCTTATGGGGATTCCTGTCATGGTCTGTGAATTTGCCATCGGCAAAGGCAGCCGCTGCAGTGCGGCCAAAAGTTTTGATGTCCTCGAACCGGTCGGCAGTCGCTGGCATCGCTTCAAGGGAATCAGTATAGTAGGCTGTTATATGCTGATGATGTATTATACGACAGTTACGGGCTGGATGCTCTATTATTGCTGGCTTCATTTAAATGGAACATTTGTCGGAGCATCGACCCAATTTATTGGTGCTACCTTTGGTACGATGTTAAAAAATCCAATGACGATGCTTTTTTGGACTGCTGTTACGTGTGTTCTCCCAATTTATTTTCGATGATGCCCGGCGGCCGGATTTGGGGCATGTTGTTCTTTGTTTTTCTATCGTTTGCCGCCTTATCAATGGTTATTGCCGTATTTGAAAATATCATTGCTTTCGGTATGGATCTATATGGATGGAGCCGTAAAAAAAGCGTTATGATAAATGGTATTCTTATCGTTATATTGAGTATGCCTTGCGTACAGGGCTTTAATTTGTGGAGCGGTTTTCAGCCTTTAGGTCCGGGAAGCGGTGTGTTGGATTGGGAAGATTTTATTGTTTCCAATAACCTGTTGCCTTTGGGAAGCTTGGCCTTTGTCCTGTTTTGTGTCAAGAAAAACGGCTGGGGCTGGCAGCATTTCCTGACGGAAGCGAATGATGGAGAAGGAAGAAAACTGCCGACGTCGCTTCGCGGGTATTTGTTGTATATACTGCCGTTGTTGATTATCACCATTTATGTCAAGGGATATTATGACATGTTTGTCAAACAAGGGCCGTTGATGATGACCATTTGGTTCTGCCTTGCCGGTATTTTCTTGGCGTTTATCTTTTATACCGCAGCGGATAGAAAAAATCACTGACCAATATAGTATGATATAGCATATACCAAGAGAGATGCTTTTGGTGTTTACTGTCGTGCCTCCTATTTGTTAGATGTTTATATCTAATGGATAGGAGGCATTTTGCTTCTTTTTTGAGGAAAACTCGTTTATAATAAAATTAATTTTAGCAGACGCAAGGGAGGACAAGGCATGATTAAAGCATTATTGGCATTGTATATCATTTGGGGATTTAATTGGGTTGTCATGAAAGAGGCAACGTTATTTTTTCCACCCGTCTTATTTTCGTGTTATCGGTTTGTCATAGGAGCTGTGGTTTTAATTGGCATTACGCTATGGTGCCGCATGCCGCTTCCTCCGAAACGATATTGGCCTTGGATTATTGTCACAGGATTGCTGCAAATTGCCGTAAATAATGCAGCAGTTCAAATCGGTGTTACTTCATTGGGTGCCGGCCTGGTAGCGGTGGTCAATTATAGTATGCCTGTTTGGATGAGCATTTTGGCATATTTTATGTTACATGAAACGTTGACGAAGCGAAAAATATTGGGTATTGTGCTGAGTATGGTCGGCATGTATGTATTGATGAATGTAGACATTATTGGAGATATGACGGGCCTTTTGCTGACGATTGGCGGGGCTATTGCCTGGGCTGTTGCAGCTGTGATTGTAAAATACCAAGATAAAGTCATGCATCGTCAGCAGCAGAAAGAAACATGTACGATGATTCAATATACGACGTGGCAAATTGCGGTAGGTGCGTTGTTTTTATGGGTGTATGCCATGCTGTTTGAACAAGGGCAGGTGACTTGGTCGCCCATGGCTGTATCCTGTTTGGCATATAATGGCGTGTTGGCATCGGCACTGGCTTTTTTCCTTTGGAATTATATTTTAACGAAAATGGAAGCAAGTAAAGCCGGCGTGGCTTCTCTGGGTGTACCCGTTGTAGGTGTTATTTGCAATGTTATCTTTATGCATGAAGCCGTGCATTGGAATACGGCTGTTGGTATGATACTGATTTTGGCAGGTATATTTTTGATTGTAGCCCAGCGTGTTCGACAGCATCCGTAATCTAAGAAAGCGATACCATCATTTTTTTGCTGTCATGCAAGATGCCTTTCTCTTGAAAGTTTTTAGATTTTAGCTTGAAGTGCAAAGAAAATATATTGTAATGGTAAAAATGCTGTGCATAACACGGCATAGAAAAGGGACTGTGATACCATGAGCCAAGAAAAAGCTTATGTTGTTACAGTTCCTTGTGCTATAATAAGGCAATGTAAAGAAAACTACGAAATAGTATATAATGCAAGGGGGAATCCGATCATGAAATGTGTAGTACTTCTCAGTGGTGGTGTAGATTCTACAACATGTCTAGCCATGGCTGTCGAAAAATATGGTAAGGAACACGTGTTGGCATTGACGGCGTATTATGGGCAAAAGCATGCGAAAGAATTGGAAGCTGCCCGTAAGGTAGCAGCGTTTTATGGTGTTGTGCATCAGGAAACGAATTTATCGCAGGCTTTTGCGTTAAGTGACTGCCCGCTGCTGCAGGGAAGCACGCAGCAGATTGAGCATGAATCCTATGCCGAACAGCTGGCGGAAATTGGTGGTCAGGGGACGATTGCGACATATGTCCCATTTCGCAATGGGTTATTTTTATCGTATGCTGCGGCCATTGCGATTAGTGTCGGTGCTAGTGTCATTTATTATGGCGCCCATGCCGATGATGCTGCTGGCAGAGCCTATCCGGACTGCACGCCTGAATTTGAAACAGCTATGAATACGGCTATTTATGAAGGGTCTGGCAGAACATGTCATTTAGAAGCACCGTTGCTGGCATGGAATAAAGCCGGTGTTGTCAAGGAAGGGCTGCGCTTGCATGTACCCTATGAATTGACATGGAGCTGTTATGAAGGCGGTGATACGCCATGCGGTACGTGCGGTACCTGCATTGATCGGGCGAAAGCGTTTGCTGCAAACGGTGTCAAAGATCCGGCGTTGCAATAGGAAGGGCAATGGTGATGCTGGTGAAGCGAGGGATACTTGCCCGGCTGGCGGTTGGGGCATTGACAGCGGTATTGTTGTCCGGTATCGGGCAGGCGAGCCAGGTAGCTGTCGAAAAAGATGATTTTTATCAGGCAGTCAATCAAAAAACATTGACATCCAAACAAATTAAGCCGACAGAAGTCAGTTGGTCGTGGTTTCAAGAACAAAGCTTGAAAAATACGAAAGAGCTGGAAAAAGAAGTACGGCATATTGCCAAACAAGAAAAAATATATAAAAAAGGAATGCCGGAACAAAAAATAGCGGACTTGTATGCGTGTGCTATGGATAAAAAGTCGCGCAATACGACGTCGCGCAAACAGATTCAGCATATGTTGGAACCTATTCAGCGAGCTAAGACGACAGCTGAATTGACGCAGGCATTATGTGATTTTAAAACGCAATATGGACAGGGACTCTTGATAGATTATAGCGTTGACCGTAAACCGACAGAACCTCGCTATATGCCGCGTATCTCTGTAGATGACACGATCTTGAATAAATATGATTTGCAGAAAGAACCGGAGCAAGGACTTTGGAATACATATAAAACATATATTGCGGCTATGTTGAAAGAAAGCGGTATGGATGCCAAAATGGCTCAGAAACGAGCTGTAGATATTTTTAATATGGAACAAACTTGGGCACCGGCTATGACAGATAGTGAAAAATTGAATGATGTCTCTGTCTATAATCAAGTGGTTCCCTTGCGTGATATAGAAAATCTGATGCCCCATATAGATGGGCAAAAAATAATAACATCCTGGGGGCTTTCTAACGAAAAAGAAGTTTTGTTTTTTGAAGCACCTTATCTCAAAGCGATTGATGCGGTATATACACAAGACCAGTTGCCCCTTTTAAAAAGTTATTTGACCTTTATCGTCATGCACCGCTATGCACCTTATGGGGATATAAAATTACGAAATATCAGACGCGATTTTACGATGAAGCGGTATGGCATACAACAACCTCATACGGAGGAAGAAACAGCGAACCGTATGGTACAAGGACTATTAAGCTATGAATTAGGCCAGGTGTATATGAAGCACGATGGCTCGGCAGAAGCCGTTGCGGATGTGACGAAGATGATTCAACAAATACGCGATGTATATGAAAAACGACTGCAGTGTACGACTTGGCTGAGTCTGCAGACCAAAGCCAAAGCGATTGAAAAATTAAAGACATTGCGTATTTTTGTAGGTGCGCCGTTGCCGAATGACAAGCCGCTCATTGATTCGATGGCGGATGTTACGTCGCCTAAACAGGGTGGAACCTTATTGGGAAATATACTTCATAATGGCCGATTGGCCTATGAACAGGAAAAAGCATTATTAGGACAGCCTTTCGATCCAGATAAATGGATGGGGATGGACCCACAAGAAGTCAATGCCTGCTATATTCCGGAAAATAATAGCATTACGATACCCATGGGGATTTTACATCCTCCCTTTTATGATGTCCATGCGTCTCGCGGTACCAATTTAGGCGGTATTGGAACGGTGATTGGTCATGAAATTTCCCATGCCTTTGATACGAACGGATGTCAGTATGATAAAGATGGAAACATGAAAAACTGGTGGACCAAAGCGGATTATGCGGCATTTCAAAAACGGGCAGAAGCCTTTGGCCCGTATTATGATCGTTATGTCGTAGGCGATGATAAACTGCATGAAAATGGTAAATTGGTTACGAGTGAAGCCATTGCGGACTGCGGCGGCTTATCGGTAGCAACGGAACTGGCTGATGGTGACGAAAAAACGTTGAGAGATATATACTATAATTTTGCAACGGTATTTGCCAGCAAATATACGTCGCAGATTTTACGTGTGATTGTACAAATGGATCCCCATCCTGTCGGTGCGGCTAGAGTCAATGGAGCCTTGTCTTCGATAGATGCCTTTTATCAAGTATATGGGATTACGGTGAGTGATGGCATGTATGTACAGCCCCAGTTGCGTGTAGGTATTTGGTAAGATGTGTTGGTAATGTATATATGTGGGACGAGTTTAGACCCATAAAAAAGGCGTATTCGTCACCAAAATGGCTATTACTATGGGAAGATATGTTGCTGTTAAGTGTAAAATGATAATATATATTCTCAAAATTATCCTTCATCATATTTCGTAGTGTATACGAAATATGATGAAGGATAATTTTTTTTATGAGTAAAGAAGATTCCTATGTTTTTTTTGTAGAATCCCCAAAATCATTATAAAAAAAAGACGTATAAATACTAGGTTTTATTTGGATATAAAGCTAGTAAAATACAGTAGTATTGAGAATAATAATGAAGCTTTTATTATGCCGAATTGTATGGGAAAAAATGAAAAATATATAACAATAAGTTAGTCCATATGACGGTAAGAGCAGGTTACTGCTTGCATTATTAAAAGGGATACGGTACAATTTCAACAGAAGGTAGTATTCGATAGTTGCTATCGGCTACTGTGGGAGAGTTAACAACTGGGACACAAAACGTACCAGTGGGAGCGATGTTGTTGTAGAGAAGAGAGAAAGGGGTACAAGAATGGAAAAGTATGTAGCTGTTATTGCGCATGACGCTAAAAAAGCAGATATTGTAGAATTGGCATTTCGGTACAAAAATGTATTAAAAAAATTTCCTCTTGTAGGAACCGGGGAAACAGGAAAACGTATTGAAACAGCCACGGGATTGACTGTAAAGAAAATGCAGCCCGGACCATTAGGCGGCGACCAGCAGATTGGCGGCATGATTGCCTCCGATGAAGTCATTGCTGTTATTTTTTTGCGAGATCCCTTAACGGCGCAGCCGCATGAACCAGATGTATCCGCTTTTTTACGTCTTTGTGATGTACATAGTATTCCAGTGGCAACGAATATTGCCAGTGCCCGCATTTTATTGACAGCGTTAGATAAAGATATAGCATTATTTGCTAACAACTAATTTATAAATCATTAAATAAAGGAGAATTCCCTCATGTTGAAAAAAACGAAAATCGTTTGTACTCTTGGACCAAGTTCGAATACGCAAGAAACTATTGAAAAAATGATTAAAGCTGGCATGAATGTTGCCCGCTTTAACTTCTCTCATGGTTCGCATGAAGAACATAAACAGCGTATTGATATGGTACGTGCCGCATCCAAAAAATTAGGTATTCCTGTTGCTTTATTATTGGATACGAAAGGCCCGGAAATTCGCTTGGGTAAATTTAAAAATGGTTCTATCCAGATGGAAGCTGGTAAAGAATTTACATTGACTGCCCGCGATGTCGAAGGCGATGAAACGATTTCTTCCATGAATTATAAAGAATTGCCGCAGGATGTAAAAGCTGGCGATCATATTTTGTTATCCGATGGCTTGGTTAATTTGGAAGTCTTAAGCGTTGAAGGTGAAGACATTCATACGAAAATCCTCAACAGCGGCAAAATGAGCGACCGCAAACGCGTAGCTGTTCCGGGGATTGCCATCAACTTACCGGCTGTTTCTGAAACCGATGCGGCTGATATTGAATTTGGCATTCGCATGAATATGGACTGGATTGCTGCCTCCTTTATCCAGCGCGGCAAAGATGTCGTAACTATCCGCAAAATATTAGAAAAGCATGACAGCCATATGAAGATTATCTCCAAAATTGAATGCCAGGCAGCTGTCAATAATATTGACGAAATCATCAAAATGAGTGACGGTATCATGGTTGCCCGCGGTGACTTGGGTGTTGAAGTACCGGCTGAAGAAGTACCGACACTGCAGAAAATGCTGATTCACAAATGCCAGGCAGCCGGCAAACCGGTTATTACGGCTACACAGATGCTCGAATCCATGTGCAATAATCCGCGCCCGACCCGTGCAGAAACCAGCGACGTTGCCAATGCGATTTTGGACGGCACTGATGCTATCATGCTCAGCGGTGAAACAGCTGGCGGCTTGTATCCGGTAGAAGCTGTTTCCACGATGGCTCGCGTAGCTACCTTTACAGAAAGCAAATTTACGCCGGATGCACATCAGGATGAAAATGCTGAATCTTCTACGACAACCGAATCTATCGGTAAAGCCGTTGTAAAAATTGCTGAAGATTTACATGCAGCCGCTATCATTGCGTCGACAGAACGCGGCGGCACAGCACAGATGATTTCTAAATTCCGTCCGGAATGCCCGGTTGTTGCCGTATCCCCACATGAAAATATCGTTCGTCGTCTCCAGCTCAACTGGGGTGTACAGGCTGTTATTGGCAAAGAAGCCAGCGATACTGATGAAGTCGTAGATAATGCCATTTTTGCAGCTCTTGACAATGATCTCATCAAAGCCGGTGACCTCGTTGTATTGACAGCCGGTGTACCTGTTGCCAAAGCAGGCTCTACCAACATGATTCGCGTACAAGTTGTTGGCGACGTACTTCTCCGCGGCACAGGCATTGGACGTAACTCTGCTATTGGCCCTGTCTGCGTAGCAGAAAGCAAAGAAGCATTAGAAAAGAATTTCCAAGACGGCTGCATTTTGGTTGTCCGCAACGCACAGCCGGAATGGGTAGACTATATGAAACGCGCCAGTGCCATTGTTTCTGAAGAAGCAGGCCTTACCAGCGAATCTGCTATCGTAGCCATTACCCTCGGTATTCCTACTATCGTAGGCGCTGCACACGCTGCTGATACCTTAGAAAATGGTGAAACCGTAACCGTAGACGCAAGCCGTGGCACCATTTTCCGCGGAGCTGCTAACGCTCGCTAATCTTATATCAATATCTCATTGGGATATACAAATTCCAATAAAATCCCCGTTATACAGACGATGGGGTTGTATGACGGGGATTTTTATTTTTCATAAGAGCGGCTATGGTTGTTTTTATTAAGACAATAATTTGTAATATTTGTTACAGTTTTAATACAAAAGGAAGATATATGTTGACTTTTTATAGTATGCTTTGACATAATAATATATAGTTAATCGCAATAGTATTTCAGGTGCGGCAACGTGAAAAGAAGGGGGAAGAGTATCATGGAAAAACGTTTTGCATATCGTATGAGAGCAACGGTCGTTCATGAACCGGAATTTTATACATGGGGGGGGGTATAAATATGCAAATATAGAGAGTAACAATACAATATTATTATGTATACGACAGCATGTCCTATGAATTAGGATTTCGCTGTCTTTTTTTATTGGCTGCTTATATCTAAGTATATAGAGCTTGAATATAAGCAATTAAAAACCTGCATATATAGTATTGGGGTAAAAGAGATTGTACAGCTAGCTACATCAATTTAAAGTAACCTGTATATATAACGAAAAAATGGGAAATTGCCAATATGAACGCATTGGTATCCTGGCTTTAGTAAAACATGAATGGAGAAGTGACATATGAAAGCAATACTGCGCATTGTAAGTGTATCCGGTATGGTTGTTATGATGGCTGGAGGAATGGCATCGGCCAGCTGGTTTGGTGATTTGGCAAATTCTTTTCTAGGCAGCGGCATGAGTGCTGCGACTTCGATTTCTGCAGAGGATATGCAAAATTTGACGGGAAACGAAACGGATATTATCAAAACGATGGCTGCCGGCATGATGTTTGCCGCAAAAGCAGATGAAGAACTGCGAGTAGCCGTAGGCCAGAGTGCCAATGATGATATTGAAGCGATTAATTTGCTGAAATCGGATAAAAGCAAAAGCGGCTTGGAACAAGCAGCAAGGCTGCTGAAACAGAGCAAACCGTTGGAAAGCAAAGATTATGATTCGTTTGCCAACGGTACGGAAGAACAAAAGAAAACGCTGAAAAGCGCGATGGAACGGGCCAGCCAGTACCGGCATGTCAGCGATATTTGTTTAGCTGCTGCAGCTGTACAGGGGGTCAGCGTCATCAAAGACGCAAGAGCTTTGTTGATGTCGAGAGACTTATCAAGAATTAGTGAGTTGAACCATATTATTTCTACAGGCAAAATGGCCAACAGCCTGTTAAAGCAAACGCGGAAAGGATTTGCGGCGTACGATAAGAAAGCCAATAAAGCAAAGCAGATTTTGAATCCGGAAGAAGCCGCTTCAGACAGTGAAAAAGTAAAAGAAATGGCAAAACAGGCAAAAGATGGTGGATTTCCTTTTTAGAGTATACGTATGTATTTTTATATGAGGAGTGAGAGAGCATGAACATGACAAAAGAAATGAAACGCAGTATACGGCTGGTGATAGTTTCTATGGCACTATGTGTCCCTTTGGCGGGTGGTATGTACGAAGCCCAGGCTGCACCGCCGCCTCCGGGTTGGTATGATAACAGGCCACCGCAAGATAGAGAAAGGAAACCAATGCCGCCGGCGCACAGACCAAGTATGACGCCACCGCCGGCGCACAGACCGAGTGTGGCACCGCCGCCGGCACATCGACCGAGTGTGGCACCGCCACCAACGCACAGACCGGGCATGACCCCGCCGCCGGCACATCGACCGAGTGTGGCACCACCGCCAACGCACAGACCGGGCATGACCCCGCCGCCAACGTACAGACCGGGCATGACCCCGCCGCCAACGTACAGACCGGGCATGACCCCGCCGCCAACGCACAGGCCCAATATGGCTCCACCACCTAAAAAGGACAAGGATGCACCACCGCCAATGGGACCGGGATTCCCACGCAGATAACCTATCAATATATTGATAAAGATACGTTGGATAGGCAGTTCAGCAGAAGGAGTGAATCAGGATGAAGAAAATAATTGGTACAGTATTGGTATTGGCAGGGCTGGTATTTTCATCAGCTACGGTATTGGCTGAAAATGTAGATTGGCAGAATAAACAGTATGATTTTAAGAAAATTCACAAAGTGTATATTGAACCGGAAGTCGTCATCAACAAAGAAGCCCAGCCGGGTTTTGTGGATTTTTCTTCAATTGTATTGGAAAACAGCAAAAATTTGAAAAAGTATCAAATCGTGCAGAATAAAGAAGAAGCAGATGCCATTATCAAAGTGACGGTTCTTACATGGGGTATCAAAGAACGAACGATTCCAACTCATGATTCTATTACTCATGATAAAGTAGTGCATTATAAAGATAAAAAGACCGGGAAAGAAAAATATACGATTACGCCGCGAAAAGAAACGACATATGAATATACATCAAGGACATTTTATTTTTCATCAGCCTATGAAGTAACGGATAAAAATGGCGTATTGCTCTATGAGCATGCAGAAGAACGATCTAGCGGCAATAAAGCAGGGGAAGATATGTTTTTTCGGGCGACACAGAGCTTCTTTAAACGTTTCAACCGGACGGCTAAGTAGAGGGGGAATAGGCGATGAAACGAATTTTTATCAGTATGATAGCTATGTGTATGATGATAAGCCTGACTGTATTTGCTGAAAGCTCGGAATGGAAAGATGCATCTTATGATTTTAATACAATTAAAACAGTTTATGTAGATACGACGATTCAGTATGATGCCAATACGGCTGTTTCAGAATTGGACCATCTGAAAAATCTAAAAGCTATTGATGACCATGCTAAAAAGTTGAAACACTTTAAACGTGTCGATTCACCGGCTTTGGCCGATGCGGTGATTACACTGCATGTATATAAATGGGGCGAAGAATATACTTGGATCCCGCCTCGTGATTATACGGAAAAAGACTATATTGAGTATGTCGATGAAATCAATGATACGAAAAGCCAAAAAGAAGTCGTATTTGATATGCACGATGATGGATTTTATAGCCGGGATGAATTTTTTGATGCGGAATTTATCGTTACAGACAAGCAGGGAAACAGTATCTATCGGAAACGGGATACCCGCTCTTCCGGTAAAGATTCCTTTTCCATGTTTGGCAGAGCGATTCGGGATTTTTACAAGAGTTTTAATAAAATCAACGAGGTGAAACGATGAAAGTCATACGATATGGCGTTGCGATTTCAGCAGCCGTAATCATGACGATGTCCTCTATCACTGCGTCAGCCCTTTTTATGAAGTCCGATCCGGTGCCCTTGGCAGAACCGCCGGCACCGTATGAAGAACGAAATGTTCCGCCGCCACCTCCTCCGCCACCGCCGCCGGAATATACAGAACCGGCACCTGCGGTACCGCCGGGCCTGGATTTTGTGACGGAAAAGCAGGGACGGCTGTTATTGGCTGCTGGAGCCGCGACGTATTTGGCCGTTAAGGCGGATTTGGTCATTCGGGATGCCTTAGAAATGAATACCGATGATGATATGGCGGCGATTAGTCTGCTGCAGCAAACGCGAAGCAAAAAGAATATGGAAAAAGCAGTCAAGCTGCTGAATCATTCAAAGATTGAAGAAAAAGATTTTGACATCATCATTCACGGCACGGATGCACAGCGAGCCAAACTCAAGCACGCTATGGAAGAAGCCAGCCGATATCGGGCAGCCAGCAACATTTTATTGGGCATTTCCGTGCCGCTGGCCGTACAGGTTATACAGGAAACCGTAGATGCCGTAAAAAATGAAGATGTGATTACGGCTCTTGTGAAAGGCAGAGGATTTATTTCTACAGCCAGAACCGTAAAATGGATGATTGGCAAAATCAAAGAGCATCATGCCGATTACAATTTGAAAGCCAATACGGCAAAACAAATGCTGAATCCTATGGAAGCAACGACAAAAGACAAAGATATACAAACAATGGCCGATACGGCACAGGATGGTGGGTTGGACAGTTGATAAAAACATGGATACAACGAATACGAATTGGGATTACTGTTATGATCATAAGTATTGTGGGAAGCACCTTGGCAGCAGCCAAAGAACCACCGCAGGTATTATGGCCGCACAGCACGGTGAATGCAGCGGCGAGCGGTGCAGATTCATTAGTCGATGATACGGTGCTGCAGGCTGTCAGTGAAAGTTTGGACCGTCAGCTGCATATTTTGGAAGGGCAAGGCAAAGTACCATTTACGATTAAAGAAACAGATGACAGCTTTACGGAAGATGTGACAGAAAACGGACTGGTCACGATGCTGCCGATTATACAAAACGATGAATGTTTTCTTTCGCATTATACGATTCATGGGAAATCATTTTATAAAGCTGTCGTTATGACGCAGATTGATGTAAATTTCTGCTATTATCCCGGTTCCGGCAACAGCCTGCGTATTTTACATACGATTCCCTTGACAGGATATGCTGTTATAGGAACCAACGGAGAATATACATCGCCTATTTCCAAACAAGAATTGCAGAAGCAGTTTATAGCTAATGCCAAGCAGTTGATCCGGCAGGATCTGCAGTTTAAAAACAAGCGATTTTTAAAAGATTTGGATTTTAGAATGGTGACGCCTGACACGTATCAAGTAACTCGGGTAGACGTATCTTCTGCAGCAGCCCGGCAATTTTATGGGGAACACTTGGCAAAAGCACAGGCCCTGATTGCTTCCGCGTTTACCAGCCAGTATGCTGCAGCGCATGATGACATTACGATGCTGCCGTCTGTTGTCGGCGGCAAATGGCAGGAAGACGCAGCCAAGAAAACATACCAGCTGAGCTTGGGAGATTCGGGAAAATATTTAGTCATGGAAAAAGCAAACCATGAAATTGCGTTAGATTTATCGCGTGTTGCGGCCTTTGATATTCCCATAAAACGAGAAACAGGCGTTTACAAGAAAAAAGGCTATGCCGCAGATATACAGAATCAGACAGAAAGGAAAAAAGGGACAGCCATCGTACAGCGATTGATGCTGGGCGACAGCAACAGCAATGAAGTACGATACGATTTGAACGGCATATTGGCAGAAGTACTGACATTAGCCGCGAAAAAGGCAGCTGTTAACTAAGAGGAGGTGAAACAATGAAGAAAACAATCGGACCGATTTTAGCTGCTGTGCTTTGCCTGGGGGCTATTCCCTACAGTGCCAATGCGGAACTGGTGACCGGACAGGCGTATATTGAAAACGGCAATATTCAAAAAGCCAAACTGGATGCTAAGCGGGACGCCATGCGGACGTTTGTGGAAAAAGAAGTAGGCGTACATATCAAGGCATCCAGTGAAGTAGTCAACAGTCTTTTGGTACGTGACTCGATTATTGCCAAAGATAACGGCTATGTCCTGGTCAAAAAAGTCGTCGATGAAAAAGAAGAAGGAGAGTTGTACACGGTAATACTGGATTTGGAAGCGGATAAAAAGCAGATACAGACCCAGGAAGCCGATGTGCGTGACCGCTTGATGAATATAGATGAAACCAGCAGCCGCTATGGCCTGAATGTGGCGATTGTCGATGAAGACGCATCCCAAACTGCTTTTTGGAATGATTATTTTACGGGCATGCTGAAAATGACAGGCTTTCGTTCACAAGTAAATGATGATGTCGTCGCCTATTTGGGGCAGAACATCAATCGGCAGGATGATTTGACGCTGAATGCCGAAATCCGGCGCATGGGACGGCTGGGAGACCGCATGGATGCCAATGCCATTATCCGCGGACGGATTCGCTTGGCACGGCCGGCAGAAAAAATCAAATCCCGCGCGTATCGTGCTGTGGCGCAAGTCAACTGCGAACTTATTGGCTATGATGCCAATGCTGTAGACGTCGCTGCCGGGTATTATACTCAAGTTGCGGATACGCCGGAAAAAGCAGAACAACTCGCTAAAGAGGCGGCTCTGCAGGCTGCGGCTAAAAAATTGGGAAGCGAAGCATTGAACACGGTGCAGCAGGAATTTCGAGATGGGATTAAGATGACCTTTGTCTTTCAACCCATTACGGATAAGATGACCCAGCGCAGGAAAATTTTGGACGGCTTGACCAATGCCAACTGCGAGATTATCCGCAGCAGTTTCGTAAGAGGCACTTTGCAGGTCTATATATCGTCTGCAGAATACAATTCACTGGAAGAACTCAAAGAAGCAGTAATTCGCCAGCTTACACCGTCATTTCCGCAGCTGACAGAAGCGGATGACGGCGGGCAGTATGGCAGTACCAAGCTCATATTTAACATATAAATAGGGATGGCCTATGAAACGAACAGGAATAGTATATTTGATTTTGATGCTTGTTTGTCTGTGCGGCACGCCGTGCATGGCACAGAACGATAAAGAATCAGCGTCCGTGCATTACATCATGGCGGCCGGGCAATCGGCAGGCGGCGAATCTCAAGCTGCGGCGCAGGCAGAAAAGAAAGCTGTCACCCAAGCACTGGCACGAATAATTACGCCGGATGTGGATAGAGAAAGCATCTTTTCGCAGGTGACAGCCCGGTATGCTGATTACGTGGCTGGAAAATGCAGCATTGTCAAAGTCCAGCAGCAAAAAGGCAATACGATCGTCTTTTGCCAAGTACCTGTAGATTTTGCACGTCTGCAGCAGGATTTGCAGCACCGTATCCGCAGTCAGCAGGAAGACAAAACTCATCATTATGATGAAACCTCGTTTTTTGTGCGGATTACGGGCTTGACGCAGCCTCGAGCAAAGCGGGAAGAACAAGCACAGGTACTGCAGTGTTATACTGATGCATTTCAGCAGTACGGATTTTATAAAAGCGCGGCCGATGAATTGTTGGTCAACTATATGACGCAGTACGATTCATTGCCTTATAGAGCCTATGCAGCAGCAATGGCGGAACATATCAAAATGGATGTGTCCATCAGCTTGGCTGTTATAGGAGAAATTCATCTGGAACCATCCGTAACAGATGACGAAGGAACGACGAGTACTTGTACAAGTCATATCATGGTTGTTTATGCGGACCAGGACGGACAGTTGCAGCCAATTGGCAGTTTTACTGATACGTACACGCTTCGCCGAACAAATAAAGAAGAGGCAGAACATTTGGTGCTGCAAAAAGCGGCATACAATTCTGCCAAGTATTTATCTCATGTCACACTTAATTTTTGGCAAACAAAAAAGTAAAAGGAGCGATGCAACATGAAACACAATGTAAAGAAAATGATGGCAGTCTTAGCGGCTGCTGCAGCCTTGGGCGTGATGCCCGCCGTCTTGCCGACGATTGTCCCGGCAGCCGGTGTGAGTGTACAGGCAGCGTCTGTCGTAGACCAAAGCCAGTATGTCAAAGCCGATGGATATGGTGTTATAGAGGCAGGCATGCCGATTGGACATGCTAAACTGAATGCAAGACGTACGGCGGTTTTAGACGCACAGCGGACGTTAGTAGAAACCGTTAAAGGAACGGCTGTCAATGCCGAATCAACGATGGAAAACTTTGTTTTAAAAAGCGACATAGTAAAGACCAAAGTTTCAGGTATGTTAACAGGAGCACAGATAATATCGGAAGAAATTACCAGCGATGGAAATTATCATGTCGTCATGGCTGTGCCGATGTATGGTGTAGGCAGTATGGCAGATGCTGCCTTTTCCGGCATGAATCTCTCTACACCGCAGCCGATTCCGGCTCCGAGTACGTCCTATACAACTCCCAGCCAGCCGAGTACGACGACTACAACAACCACGACAACTACTACGACTACGGCACCGACAACCGCTGTATCTGGCGGCAACTGGGAACCGCCCCATCCTGCCACACCGATCAATGGCGGGTATACAGGACTTATTATTGATGTCAGAGGCAGCAACATGATTCGGGCATTTGCGCCGAATATATTTGATGCTAATGGCCGTGCTATTTACAGTGCCCATAATGTAGACCAGGATTACGCGATCAAATACGGCATTGTAGGATATGCGGATGGGCAGGAAGCGTGGAACGCCGCATTGAACGGCATGGCACGGGCCGGTTCGCATCCGTTGGTAATCAAAGCCACACCGAAAAAACGGGTTGTCTATAACTGCGACGTTGTCCTGTCTCAGCAAGATGCTGAATATATCTTGTCAGAAAACCAGAAAACGCATTTCTTAGAAAATTGTGCCGTTACCTTCTTGATCTAAAAGGGGGCATGTAAGATGTGGAAGAAACTGTTGATTGCCGGTGTATTAGGCGCCGTTTGCCTGACGCCTTTACAATATAGTGGAGCAAATAACTGGGATTCCTGGCTGAAAGGGATTCAAAAGATGGAAAAAGCCCAGCGAACCCCTGCTGTTCATTATGAAACCATCTACCCGGACGACCAGTATCATGACGGACAGCTGACATACATTGGACAGCAAACAGATGACAAGGTCGAATTTTACCGCTATACACTCATCGTAGACCATCCGATGCAGATTAAGCTGCATTTCATTTCCCATGTACAGGGGCAAGTCTATTTCAAAATGATAGATGCTGATGAAGATAGGATAGAACCATTTACCAGCAGTTGGTGGTACTATAAAGACCCGTTTAACAAGACCATCACTTTGCCGGCAGGTACGTATTATTTCAGCATATACAAACCAAGATATACCGGCGATACGAAAAACACCAATACGGGGTATTTTAGATTTAAATTTACAGAAATAGTTAAATAAAGTATAAAAAAGTATCCATAGTACATATCATCCAGTTAGTCGTGTTCGTATAAAAATCAAATAGGACGAAACGGTATGTACTATGGATTTTTTTACAATAGGAAAAGGGACAAAAGCTAAAGGAGGGAAACGGAATGAAAAAAATTTTAATGACCGTATTTTCGATATGTGCAGTACTGGTTATAATGTGGGGCAATGTAAAAGCTAATGATGAGGAAGCGTTGGCAGATTTATATGCTAATCCGTCAGAATATATTTGTTATGGTGTATATGGAATGGGAGCGGCGGAATTTTTAGATAAACGAACCATTAATGTTCATGAATACAATCCACCATATTACATTATAGCGTTCAAATCGGTTAGACATGTACGTCTTTATAAAAATAAAGAATATGTAACGAAAGTATATACCCGAAGATATTATTATAATTATGAGACCCGGCAAATGTATTATGAAGCCTATGATAAAAATGGCAATCAACAATGGATCTATGTCAACGAAAAAGACCGGACATGGAAGGGCGAAGGAGACCGACATGATGGAGATATTAGCGGCGGTGAATTGGCATTTTATTTAGCATATCATATACATTATTTTGGACATCCTGTTGGAAAACAGTATAAAAAGTATATTAATGGTTATTCACTTTATTTTGATTAATCATTCTGCATAAGGATGAAAATATAGTGATATAGCATTACTATAACCATCGGATAAATAAAAAGAAATGATGGAAACGCATCTGTAACAATGGAATAAAGATATATATTTGTTTGTGTTTTATAAAGATAAGTCATTTTAAATAGCTATGCAAAAAATGGAAAGAAGGGAAAATAGATGAAAAAACGAGTGCTGGGGTTAATTATTGGGATATGTATGCTGACAGGCAGCAGATGTTTTGCTATGCAGTTTTCACCAGTAGAAGAAATGGGAGAGGCAGGTGTATCTCAGGCTGGACGCAGTGGTGGTATGGTAATTATCAATGCTACACATAATACTGGCGATTATTATATTACTAATACATATAATGCACATAATACTCAAAGTTACGGAAAAGGTGTTGCTACGTTTGGTGATGGCGATGATGCCTTGTATATGCATTACAACATGTATGACCATACACCTACTGTCATGGGTGGAAAAAATATACATAATACGATTCAGTGGCGTTTTTTAATTGGATATATCAGCCGCATCCGAACTGATGAAGGCATTACGCTGTATGCGATGTATGACGAATATGGGCCAGAAGCGGATTATTTGATTATTGGCAGAAGCGCTGACGGTGTTTGGGTTAAATACTTAGATACACGAGAAATTACCAAAAGATATTGGAATTGGGATGGAGATGGGGCTTCGCCAGTTGCTTATACAAAGTTGCGAACTGATGGAAATACTTTGATTATAAATTATGGTAATTGGCGTTCTCGGGAACATGGGGAATTTCGGTTCCGCTGGGATGAAAATGCACAATGGTTTGGCATTGATAAAGTTGTTTACTAATAAAACGATTTTATTTAAAAATGTGTAAAGAGGTGATGCATATGTGGAAAAAGATAATTTGGAAAAAAGTGGGAGTGGTATTGGCGATGGTTTCAGTTCTATACATGATGGGAGTGATGATGGCTTTTGCCAATTCAATATATTTAAATGGTGATAGAAATTTTGTGAATGTTGGTGGAAGCGGTACCAATAATACAAATTATATTGACATAACATCTGTTAATGTCCATGAGTACAATCCACCATACTACATTATTGCATTTAATCGAATTAATTGGATATGTGGAGTGCCGGGACGTGAAGATCGTATTTCTTGGCGTTATTCAGGAACAGAACGGTACCGTTATGACTACGATGCACAAAAAATGTATATCGAAAGAAAAGATGAGAATGGAACGACGTATTGGTTTTACTTGGATCCAGCATATTTGCGAAATGGATGCAAGGGGTTTGGCTCACCGGCATATGTATGGTGGAATTTTGCACAAGGAGAAATAGCTTTTATGACGGCATATCATATGAGCTTTTTCAAAACGCCTGTGACTAACTATGCCAAACAATATTGGCAAACATTGCAATAAATATAGAAAGAAGGGAAAAATAAATGAAAAAACGAGTACTGGGGTTGATCGTTGGGATATGTATGTTGTCGCTGGGAAATTGTTTTGCGATGCAGTTTTCACCCACTAAGAAAATTGGTGAAATCCATTATAGAATAGTTGCCCCTAGAGGCGTATTAATAAAAGATGCTGTAGCAGATTGGCCGGATTATACTACCAGAGATACCTATGAGAATAAGTATAAAAAGATAGTGGCCTATGGTAAAGGAGTAGCTAAATTTGGTGAAGGAACTGATGGATTATATGTTCACTATAATATATATGAACATATTTCATTTCGATTTGGCAGTAAAGATATTTCCCAAACCATTCCGCTAGAAAATGACAGGCCATATCATGATATTTATCAAATAAAATCGGATAAAGGAATTACATTGTATCCGGTTTTTGTTATTGAACCAGATTCTTACTGGAATATTTTTGGAAGAAGACCAGATGGTACTTGGGTTACTTATATTGATACAAGAAACATTGCCAAGCAATATTTTGGCATAACAGAAAAATATTATTATGCAGTTCACTTTGCTCAACCGATTGTACAAGGTGATACATTAATCATGAAATATGGAACATATCCTACCAAAGAAAAAGGAGAATTTCGGTTCCGATGGGATGAAAATGCGCAATGGTTTGGTATTGAGCAAATCGTGTATTGATAAAATATATTTATTTACAATACATGAAAGGAGGTGATACATATGTATAAGAAGAAATTTTGGAAACAGGCTGGGTTGGCATTGGGGGTATGCCTGGCTGTATCCGGGACAGCTGTGCAGGCCAATGCGGTGATTGACTGCGGGGATTATCAGATAGAAATTACAGGTGTAACAATAAAAGATACGACTACGACCGTTTCGGCACCACTGGATGTGGATATATCCAATCCGCAAAATACGGCAGATGCTGCGGATATGGATGATGATGACGTATACGCAGCGGATACGTCAGAAAATGAAGAAGAACACATGCTGGTATTGATTAATACAGAACGGGCTAAACATGGTGCAGCACCGCTGCAGCTTTCGACGGATTTGTCGAAGATTGCAAAATACCGCGCGTGGGAATTGGAGACATCTTTTAGTCATACCCGGCCGAACGGCGGCGAGTATACGGATTTTTTCGGCAATAAAAATATCTGGTCCGGAGAAAATATTGCGGCAGGACAAGTGGATGTGACGAGCGTATTTCAGTCGTGGATGAACTCTCCCGGACATCGGGCCAATATGCTAAACTCGCACTATCGGAATTTGGGCTTTGGCCATTGGCAGGATGAAAATACGAAATACAAAAACTTTTGGGTACAAATCTTTACGGAATAGAAATAATGAAACAAGGAGGCGTTTTATATGATTAAGAAAGTATTAGTGGGCATGGGAATTGTCGGTATGGGTATGCTGCCATGCTTATCTTTTGCGCAGAGCGTACAGGAATTTACACAAGAGATATGCGGGTTTAAGATTGGTGACACCGTTAATGAAACGATTCGTATCATACCGCCAACAGGTGACGAACAAGGAAACTATTTGTTAAAAGAACCGGAATTAGACGGTACACCACTATACAGAAAAGCTAATGTTACGGTTTATAATGACCAAATAGCTGGTGTAATAGTAAATTTTAGTGATAAACATCCTGAAATTGGAGAAAAAATAAAAGAAAGTGTATTTAAGCGTTTAGGAAATCCGGATATGACAGATGAAACCAGTGTTTCACCACGTGAAAAGATAATTTCATATGGATGGAATGACAATGCAGAAATAAGTGGTGGCTTGATACTTTACATGAAGGATGGAGCAATTGCTGGCGGAGCTATAGATATGCAAAACAGTACTCTAATAAAACAAGCACAAAAAGAAGGATTGATAAACAGCATACGGAGTATTAAGGGAAATGCAGAAGCAAAGGAAATATTTGAAGCAGATGTAAAAGGTAGTCAAACCTATAAGGATTATTTAAAAGAAGAAATGAAAAAAGATAGTTCGATTGAACAGGAACTGCGGGATAGCGGTGTAGACATGACGATTTTTGATTAAAAGGAGTGAATTATTTATGAAAAAAATAATAGTACTATGCTGTTTGTTATGCATGGCATTGACAAGCGTTATGGCAGAAGACATGACGAGCCAGAATCGCCTTATACGTCCGGACAGTAAAAATGTAGCGGTTATTTTAGATTTTCCTACAGAGTTCATTAATAATCAGAAAATGAATACGATGGTCATGAATAAAGTACAGACTACATTTGCCAAGCCGGATTACTATATCATGCCTATGGAAAACGTGCAGCTTGCAAAAAACAATTATTGTGAAGAGCATGGGATACCCATATTTGTAAATCAATATTCAATGAATTCGGAACTTACACTGTATGATTTGAAAGCATTAGGGAAAACCTTACAGGCTGATTATGTATACTATATGTCGTTTACAGCCGGTGGTGTCCAGCAAGCTTCTGGAATGCTCAATTCATCGTCCGCAACTGTTGGCAGATGTGGTGTAAAAGTATTGGATGTACATACTGGAAAATATGTATATCAAAAGACAGTTGTTGAAGAAGGAAAGAGTACGTCTTGGTTTACTTATGAAAACGCACCGAAAAAAGCCTATTACCATGCGATTGAAAACTGTTTGAAGAAAATAACCATAGACCCGAAGACTTTTGGTAATGCATAGGAGAAAAATATGATGGCAAAACGAATAGGTATCTTGTGCATCGTACTGGGAATGTGGCTCGCGACATGCACGGTATTTGCTTGGAAGCCCAAAATGATTGACGCAGGCGAAGCGACTGTACAAGTTGGTGATGTATGGCAATTGAATACGCCGGCAGATTTTGATGCTTCCGACTATGATATGGTAGAACAGCAGGGAGTCAATGGTATTTTATTTACCAAGACAGGAGACGTCACAGTTACTGCTGTGTATTGGGATCGTACTTCACCGATTAAGCAAATTGCTTATAGTAAAGTCAAGCGGTTTCATGTCGTACCGTCGCCTAAAAAGGGAAGTTCCATTCAGCTTTCCAAGCCGCAAAATACATATGCGAAGGATTTTTTAGAAAAAGTCAATGCATATCGAGCTGCAAAGGGGCTAGAACCGGCGCGGTTGGATGATACACTGTGCCGTATAGCTGAAGAACGGGCGAAACAAGAAAGTGTTGCCCATAATGCGTTGTTTATTTTACATAAAAAATCGATTGTCGAGCAAGAAAAAAGAAATTACGCTATATTGGAAGAATTTGTTTGTGGCGGCAGCGGTTTGGGAATGAAGTATGCGTGTGTACCGTTGAATTTTATTGAACCAGGTACTGTTTTTTACAGTGAGGATACAGCAAAAAGGGAAATGCAGCATATATTAAATCCGTCTATTCAGCAAATCGGATTTGGCTTTACGTATCCGATTCACGAATCCTCGACACAATGGTGGGTTATGCTGTATGCTCGTAAATAAAACAGCTCTGCATGAATAACACCAGTACGATAAACTACAAAACGGCATGATAAGGGGGCTGTCGCACGAAGCGATCAGCCCCTTTGGCTGGTAAGACTACGTTTATAGTTTGTAGTATTCACTCAGCAGCAAGGCTGTTAATTGCAGGAGTCCCGGTTCCAGGGAAGAAAGAAACAGCCGTTCGTTTATCGTATGGGCGCCTTGGCCGCGGTATATGCTGAAGGCCGTGGCAGGGATGCCCATGCTTAGAGGAATGTTGGCATCAGTGCTGCCTGCTCGCCAGGTGGCGGCAAGGCCTTGAGCACGGCGGACAGCACCGATGCGGTCGTACAGCGGGGCTTTTAACACGACGTCGCTGCAGGGGCGGTCGCCAATCAGGGTTTGTGTGATTTGTACAGTCGGTGTCGTATGGCGCTGGATGATGGCTGCGATGTTGGCATCCAGTTTCAACAGAGAAGACATGGATTCAGACCGCAGGTCTAGCGTCAGGTCGGCTTGTGCGGCAATGGAGTTGACCGTCGTGCCGCCTGTCAGCGTGCCAATGTTGTAGGTCGTCTTGGGTACGGCTGGCAGCTGCATTTGATAGAGGTCGTGAATGATTTCGGCGGCGACGGCAAGCGCGTTGGTGTTGCCAAAATCGGCCCAGCTGTGGCCGCCTTGTGCCTGGATATGGATGGCATAGCGGTGAGAACCGACGGCCCGATTGACGAAGGCATCAGCTGTACCGTCTACAGCGACGACCTCGGAAATCCGGTCGTGCCAGGTATTCATAATATGACGGATGCCTTTGAGGTTGCCCAAGCCTTCTTCTCCGACGTTAAAGGCTAGCATGACACCGGTAGGGAGAGGAATATGGAGCGTGAGCAGCATGCGGGCTATACATAATAATGCGGCCACATCGGCGCTGTTGTCACCGCAGGATGGCGCATATAAGAAATCACCGTCTATATGCGGCACAATCGTATCCAGTTGAGAGAAAACAGTGTCAATATGCGCATTGTAGAGGGGAAATTTTCCTGTCGGAGGAATCTGGTACGGGTACAAGACATTGCCGGCGTCGTCGATATAGGCTTCAGTGGCCCCCATTTTGTGAAGCTGGCTGAGAATCCATGCTGCTTTCGTTTCTTCGTGGCCTGTTGGAGAACTGATAGAAGAAATGGTACAGATTAAATCAATGACTTCCTGCATATGCGTGTGAATATATGAGCGTACGTTTTTTCTAACGAGATTATTCATGAAAAACACTTCCTTTTCCATTATAGTATACCCTGTTGTCATACACCGTTTTGGGAATAGGGACTGCTGAATTTTATATAAACGAAACAAGCCGAAACGACAGCGGGGGAAGCTGTATCGTTCGGCTTGTTTCTTATATATAAAGGAAGAAGGTTATCCTAAGATTTTTTTCAAATCTTCATCGGGCGTGCTGACCGGGCTGATATGATAGTGTTCTACTAAATAGTTGAGGATATTCGGAGAAAGGAAGGCCGGCAGTGTTGGCCCCAGATAGATATGCTGGATGCCCAGATACAACAGCGTCAAAAGGATGCAGACAGCTTTTTGTTCATACCAGGACAGCACCAGCGTCAGCGGCAGGTCATTGACGCCGCATTGGAATGCGTCTGCTAGTGCCAGGGCTACTTTTAAGGCACTGTAGGCATCGTTGCACTGGCCCATATCCATGAGGCGGGGCAGGCCGCCGATAGTACCGAGGTCGAGGTCGTTGAAGCGGTATTTGCCGCAGGCCAAGGTCAGGACAACAGAATCTTTCGGTGTCTTTTTGACAAATTCTGTGTAATAGTTGCGGCCCGGCCGTGCGCCGTCACAGCCGCCTACTAAGAAGAAATGCTTGATGGCACCGGCTTTTACAGCGTCAATCACTGTATCAGCAACGGAAAGAACGGCACCATGACCAAAGCCTGTCGTTACGGTACTGCCGCCGTTGATGCCGGTCATGGGACGGTCTTCTGCGTAGCCGCCTAATTCCAACGCTTTCTGGATGAGCGGCGTAAAGTCTTTATCGCTGCCAATATGCTGGATTTTGGGATAGGAAACGACTTCTGTCGTGAAAACGCGGTCCGCATAAGAGGGACGCGGCGGCATGAGACAGTTGGTCGTAAAGAGGATAGGTGCCGGAAGAGCATCGAATTCTTTTTGCTGGTTTTGCCAAGCCGTACCAAAATTGCCTTTAAGCTGCGGGTGTTTTTTGAGAAGCGGATAGGCGTGCGCTGGCAGCATTTCGCCGTGCGTGTAGATGTTGATGCCCTTGCCGTCTGTTTGCTGCAGCAGCAGTTCCAAATCTTTTAAATCGTGCCCCGTAATGACGATAAACGGGCCTTTTTCAATCGTCAAGGGGACCGTAGTAGGCGTCGGTGTGCCGTACGTTGTCGTATTGGCTTCATCGAGCATTGCCATGCAAGTCAGGTTTACTTTCCCTGTTTCCAATACGAGGGGAAGTAGGGTATCCGTGTCTGAATCTTCGCCGAGCGCTGTCAGGCCCTTGATGAAGAAAGACTGAACAGCAGCATCTGTTTTTCCCAGCATCAGCGCATGATATGCATAGGCCGCCATGCCCCGCATGCCGAAAAGAATCAGTGATTTTAAGGAACGAATGTCTTCGTTGGCGCTCCAAATTTGCTGTACGTCATAATCGCTGTCCGTACCGCCAAGCTGTGCTTTTTCGGCATGGACGGCATCTATCATTGCCTGGATCGTAGTGACATCAAAATTGACATTGGTTACCGTGGTAAACAGGCCTTCGATAAGGAGACGGTATGTCTGGTCTGTCGGGGCTGCGTGCTGACAGGTACGGGCCAGGCCGATTAAAGCGCCCGTTAGTGCATCCTGCAGTTTGGCAGCGCCTGCTGATTTGCCGCAGACGCCGGCACGGCCGGTACAGCCAGTACCGAAAGCTGTTTGTTCACATTGAAAGCAAAACATCTTTTTATCCATTTGTATTCCTCCTAAGATATGCGTACTTGTTATGATTCACACGGAAAAACGACGGTAAGCATCATTTTAAAATCTTCTACAGCATAGACAGCGTGCGGTTTGCGTGCGGGCATGATGAGTGTTTGCCCGGCTTCGACGATGTGTTCTGTGCCGTCAACTGTCAGTCTGCCTGTACCGGATAAGACGGTTACCATAGCATCGCCTTCCGATTGATGCGTACTGATTTCTTCGCCTTGGGAAAAGGCAAAGAGGGTAATGCTGACAAAGTTGTTTTGTGCCAGCGTGCGGCTGACAATCTGTCCGGGTACGACGACTACTTGGTCTGCCAGGGATAATTCTTTTTCATGTGCGATATTTTTGATATATACAGACATATAAAAATGCCTCCTTGTATACGTGTAATTTGTTCTTACAAGTACAGTATACAAGAAGGCTGTGAAAATAGCTGTTGGATTTGCAACCAATCAGCGGGAATCCTTTAAATTGGCAAACATGGTTTTCATCATCTGCAGCATATCCTGGCGTGTTTTTTCTGGGATACCGGCTAAAGACTGCTGCCGATGCTGGGCAACGCTGGCGGCTAACTGCGGAAACAGGGCGCGGCATTTGGGCGTCATGGAGATATGTTTTTCCCGTTTGTCTTTGGCACTCAGGCGAGTGACCAGTCCTTTCTTTTCCATTTTGCCAATCGTTTTGGATACGGCGGCGGCTTCAATCTGCAGGGCGGCAGCCAAATCGGCTTGAGAGATTTCATCGTGATGATGCAGGTAGTTGATAATGGTCCATTCGGAGCTGTAGACTTCATACGGCGTCATGACTTCGTTGAGTTTTTTGGTAAATAAACGCATCGTCACATAAATTTGATGGATGAGGGCATCGTCTTTTTGCAGCATATCCATATCAGGCATGGGGCTGGCCTCCTTTGGGAAGCGCATGCGCAGCATGCTGGAACAAGAACACGACGAGGAATAGAATCATTGCGGCGAGGACGACATAATACATATGAATATAGCCAATCATATCGGCAATACTGCCCAGGACAATGATGCCGGCACTGGTACCGACGTCGAGCATGTTGTAGTACGTCGCGCTGGCATTGCTGCGGCGTGCCGGCGCTACTGAATTAAAAAGCCAAGTCATCAGAGCCGGCATAATCAACCCGGCACCTAAGCCATAAAAAACGGCAGCTGTCATCAAAACGGTAAATGTCGTGGCTTGAATAATCAAGAAGACACCGAGTGTATAGCAGAGAATGCCTGGCAGCAGAACCCAAAACGGGCCTTTGATATCATAAATTCGCCCGCCGAACGCACGGGTAATAAAGACAAATACTGTACCAATGACAAAGAACAGTCCGGGATTTGCAATGTGTGCTTCTTGGGCCATCAAGGCGATGAAGGTATTGACACTGCCGTATGCCAGACCGAAAAGCATAGTAAAAAAGGCAGGATAGCCGGTACCGGCTTCAAAAAAATGGCTCATAAAGGGGATGTGTTCTTTGGGAGCCTGCTGCTGTGCTTTTTGCAGGCGTTTAGCCTTGGCCGGCATATGGCAGAGCAGTACACTGCCGATGGCTGCTATAGCCGCTAATGTTGAAAACGTAAACAGGCAATCGGAGTTGAATGTTGTCAGTAAAAATACGCCAAATGCCGGGGCAATCCCCATGGAAATCGTATTGCCCAATCCAAAATACCCGACCCCTTCGCCGCGGCGGGACGCTGGAATAATATCGACGGCCAGAGCGGCTGCAAACGTCGTTCCCAGACCGAAGCCCAGTCCCTGAATGATGCGGGCTGCCAACAGCATGCCCGTGGAAGTAAAGAACATGTAGGAAATCGTTGCCAAGGCAGAAAGAATAATTCCCAGATACAAGCAGCGTTTTTTGCCAAACCGGCAGACAAAATCATCGGTAAAAAAACGAATGCCAATGGCAGACACGCCAAAAATACCGGAAATAAGACCGACAATCGCACCAGAAGAGCCTAAGGATGCAATATACATAGGCAGCGTAGGCAGCAAACTGTGAAAGCTGGCAAACAACAAGCCGTTGGCCACAATAATGGCAAAGAACGGTTTAGTCCATAAAATAGCGGAACGCATAACAGATACACTCCTTTGAATAAAAAAATAGATAACTAGTTAATGAATAGCATAAAAAGAATGCTTTCAGATAATTAACTAGTTAACCATCTGAAAGACTCATACATTGTACGACTCTTTGCTGCATTTGTCAAATCTATCTATGAAAATCTTTTGATGATACAGAGAGACTCCTTGCATGTCCAGCCAATCTACGGTAAGATAAAATAAAACTATAATATATGGAGGAATAACTCATGGCAGACAATACATTATATGCAATTTTTCAGACAAATCGCGGAGATTTTACGGTACAGCTATTTCCGGATAAAGCTCCTGTTACGGTAGCTAATTTCAAAAAATTAGCTGAATCCGGTTTTTACGACGGTACTATTTTCCATCGCATCATTGCTGAATTTATGATTCAGGGAGGCGATCCGACCGGCACAGGCTGCGGCGGCTCTGACGAAACGATTCCCGATGAATTTGACCCGTCTTTGACGTTTGCTGAACCGGGTATTTTGGCTATGGCCAATGCTGGCCCCAATACAGGCAGCTCGCAGTTCTTTGTCACGGTCGTGCCGACACCGTGGCTGCAAAACCATCATTCTATTTTTGGTAAAGTTGTCAAAAATTATGAAAACGTAGAAGCCATCAGCCGTGTAAAAACAAACTTTGCAGATAAACCGTTGGATGATGTCGTTTTGAATACGGTCAAAATTGTGACAGAATTGCCACAATAATATGGTATATTATACCTATACGGTACGCTGTGCCGATGGGACGCTCTATACCGGCTGGACGACGGATGTCGCTAAGCGGGTAGCTGCGCACAACTGCGGCAGAGGTGCCAAATATACGCGGTCACGGCGGCCTGTGGCGCTGGTATGGCATCATGGATTTGCGACAAAACATGAAGCAATGCATTGGGAATGGCAGATTAAACAATGGCCGCGGGCTAAGAAAGAAGCATTTTATCACGAGGCAGAAGCCATTTTGGCTTCGTATCAGTCTGAGGAGATGAAACAATCGTGATGCAATGGAAGAAAAAATTGACAGCATGGACGCTGAGTGTTGCGCTTTTGGCAGCTCCTATCGGTACGGCCATGGCGGCAACGGCTGTGCAGACACTGCTCTACGGAGCGGCTGCCATGGCGATGGCAAAACAACATCTGATGGCGATGGATAATGCCAATCAGGCACAGATGCTGGCTGACACGCAGAAGAAAACTGGCGTGTCCCATGTGCAGGCATATAATGAACGGCTGGAACAAATTGAACGCAATCTGGTCAGCACCGGTTTGATTCAGCGGAATTATGACGTGTACGTCAATCCGTCAGAAGAGTTAAATGCCTTTGAAACATTTGGCGGCGTCATCTCTGTCAATCAGGGTATGATGGATGTGCTTAATGATGATGAGCTGGCCTTTACGCTTTGCCATGAAATGCAGCATGGTGAAAAACGGCACGTCGTCAATGGCATGCTGAAGAGCATCGGCATTTCTACGCTTGTCGATGTGGCATTGGGCGGCAATGCTGATGTCTTGGATGTATTGCTGGGAGGTATCGCTGTCAATTATATTGACAACGAAGTCGTCACGATGAATCAGGAAAAAGAAGCAGACGCTACGGGATTCAACGTCATGAAAAATACGGCGTATAATGTTGGCGGCGCGCCGTCTTCCATGCAGTTTGTTTATGAAAAATACGGGGATTTGTATACAGAAGGATTGAATCGTGTTATCAGCCCGAACAACCATCCGCAAATGTCCAGCCGCATTGAAAAGCTGGCCGGCCGTGTTACAAAATGGTCGGGCAATCACGTTCAAGTCGGCGGCGATACGGTGTATGTCAATGCCCTGCCGGTTGTCCGGCCGGCTGCGGACGGAGCGTACTCATCACGGCGGCGTGCCTTTTTGGTAGAAGGCAATTTAGCCCGTGTGATGCACAATATATACGGCGAAGCGCCCAAAGACAATAAAGTGCAGGATAAACCGTTAGTAACAAGCAGCAAAACAGATCAAGCACCTGCCGCTAACGCTGATAAAACAGCCATAGATTGGCAGGTTGTATTGGACGGTCAGCATGTTACAGTCAACGGCACGCGTATTATGACATGCGCTGCTGGCGACAACGGGACAGAAATTGTGCAAAACTTGGAAAAAGCACTGCAGGCCAAACCGGCAATGCTCTCTAAGAGTGAAATTACTAAGCGCAATGCAGCATGGAAACAAAAATACGGCTACAAAGCGCCTCAAAAAGAAAAAACAAAAACCGTGAAAGCTGCTTCTGCATAGCATAGCAGCCCATAGGAAAGGTACGCAGTATGCAGCTGCGTACCTTTTTTTTGAATGCGGGGACGTATCCCCCTGCCCCTCGTATGGTTCTGTAAACTTGCTGTTTACATAGGCTGTTCACTTTTTCTTTCTGTGCGACCAGAATGCTGGGAAGGCTCCCTGTACCCTCATCTATTCATTCTTTTTCATACCGCCGAAAAAGAACGAATCAAGAAAAAGGCGGCCGCCCGAAACTCCCATTCCTTTGAGAATGTCTGTCATTGCTAAATGGGCGAAACTCGCTGCGCTCAAACAAAACGCCCATTTTTAACGCAATGCCAATCATTCTCATTGTGCGGCAAGCCGCACAACCAGTCATTCCCGTAACGGGGCGGCTTGGAAGCAAATGCAAACAATTACGAATACGTGTATGTTGAGAAAACTATGTATTATTTAACCCATTACTCATATGTTCTAGCGATATTTCTGTATGTTTCATTTCTTATTATTGCGCATGATGAAGTGATACTACCTATTGCCTTAGCGTAGATGAGCCGATATTTGCTATCTGTTTTTCTTGCCAGATGCTGTTATCACGGTAACCAGGCGAAATCTACTCTGCATGACTGCCAACACCGCCCGTTACGAGCGTGCCGACCGGTCGAAGACCGGATACGGAGTTTGCCGATGACGGATTCAAGCGGCGTCTGAGCGAAGCGAATTTGCCGCGCCGTCATTGGCAAACGCAGTAAGGCTAAGTCCGTTTTGGGCGGCGGTTTCTTTCTTTTTGATACTTTTTCTTTCTGACCGCGCAGAAAGAAAAAGTATATACGCCGATGTAAACGGCAAGTTTACAGAACCATAAAGAGGGTCTAAGGGATACGTCCCTATTTTCTGGTCGCGCAGAAAGAAAAAGTATATACGCCGATGTAAACGGCAAGTTTACAGAACCATAAAGAGGGTCTAAGGGATACGT
>CAKPVJ010000022.1 GCA_934193515.1 uncultured Megasphaera sp.
ATGTGTTTTAGCAGATTCATTATACTTCAAAGTGTGGTTACGCGATATTTATTTATTCAAAAAGTTGTAAACTGCTGGTTTTTTAAATCCAACGCAGTTTTAATTAATCCTTTAAAGAGAGGATGGGCTTTCGTCGGACGAGATTTAAATTCCGGATGGAATTGGCAGCCGACAAACCACGGATGATCTTTCAATTCAACGATTTCTACCAAACGGTCATCTGGTGAAGTACCGGAAAGGACCAGACCTGCATTTACCATTTCCGTACGGTATTTGTTGTTGAATTCCCAACGATGACGATGGCGTTCATAAATGAGGTTTGTGCCGTATACTTCATGCGCTTTAGTGCCTTCTACCAATTTGCATGGGTACAGTCCCAGCCGCATCGTACCGCCTTTATCGGATACATCCACCTGATCCGGCATCAAATCAATAACCGGGAATTTGGCATCTTCATTAAATTCAGAAGAGGTAGCGCCTTCCAAGCCAACGACGTGGCGGGCAAATTCCATAACGGCACACTGCATCCCCAGGCACAAGCCGAGGTACGGTACCTTGTGTTCACGGGCATACTGAACGGCGCGGATTTTGCCTTCGACACCGCGATTGCCAAAACCACCGGGAACAACGATGCCGTCAATACCTTTAAATACGTCGTCCATGGATACGTTGGGATCTTCCAATGTTTCTGAATCAATCCAATGAATATGTACTTTTGTTTTATATGCAATGCCAGCATGATTCAATGCTTCTGCTACGCTGAGATACGCATCATGGAGGGCAACATATTTGCCGACAAGGGCAATGTCCAAATCGTTTTCCGTATGGTAAATATCGTCTACCATCTTTTTCCAAGCTTCCATATCGCATGGTTTATCCGGCAGATCTAATTTATCCAAGACGATTTTATCCATGCCTTCTTCCGAAAGGAGAAGCGGTACTTCATAAATGCTGTTTAACGTTTTGTTTTCGATAACAGCTTCTTTGTCAATATCGCAGAACAAAGCCAATTTTTCCTTCATTTCATCTGAAAGAGGACGTTCTGTACGGCAAACGATGATATCCGGCTGAATGCCAATGCTGCGCAGTTCTTTGACACTGTGCTGCGTCGGTTTCGTTTTCAATTCGCCGGCAGCGCCAATATACGGTACGAGCGTAACATGGATATACAAAACATCATTGCGGCCTACTTCTTTTTTTATCTGGCGAATGGCTTCCAAGAACGGCAGGCTTTCAATATCGCCAACCGTACCGCCGATTTCCGTAATAACAACATCGGCATTGTCATCATCGCCTACACGATATACGCGGTTTTTGATTTCGTTGGTAATGTGGGGAATAACCTGTACGGTGTGTCCCAGATAATCGCCGCGGCGTTCTTTCTGCAAGACGGACCAGTAAATTTTACCGGTAGTAACGTTGGAGTTTTTCCCTAAGTTAATATCAATAAAACGTTCGTAATGACCTAAATCCAAATCTGTTTCTGTACCGTCGTCGGTAACAAATACTTCACCGTGCTGATACGGACTCATCGTACCAGGGTCTACGTTGATGTATGGGTCAAATTTTTGAATCGTGACTTTAAATCCGCGATTTTTCAGCAAACGGCCTAATGCTGCTGCTGTAATACCTTTACCTAATGAAGACACAACCCCGCCTGTAACAAATATGTATTTAGCCATAATTCCTCCCTGCTGAGCCTCTGCTCATATCATCCAATTATATTGATTCTATAGTAAGCTTATTGTTATTATATTACATTTTTTCAGGAGCAGAAACCCCTAAAATTGCCAAACTGTTGGCAATCGTAATGCGAACAGCCGTAACCAACGCCAAGCGAGCTTTTTCCAGTTCTTTATCTTCCTGGATAATACGGCAGTGATTATAAAATGTATGGAAGAGTCCTGCCAATTCATACACATAGTGTGCAATGCGATGCGGAGCTCGTTCACGGGCAGCCCGCTGAATTTCTTCCGGGAAAGCTGCCATTTTCTTAATCAATTCCAATTCTTGGTCATCTTTCAATGTATCCCAGTGCACATCAGACCAGTCCATGTCAAGATTGACGCCGGCTTCTTTAGCCTGGCGGTAAATGCTGTAAATACGGGCATGAGCATATTGAATATAATATACCGGATTTTCATTGCTGTGTGATTTAGCCAAATCCAAATCAAAATCCAGCTGCGTATCTAAAGACCGCATGATAAAGAAATACCGAGCCGCATCCGTTCCTACTTCTTCAATCAGTTCGTTCAACGTAATAGCCTGACCTGTCCGTTTGGACATTTTGACAGGCTTGCCGTCCCGGAACAAGCTGACCATCTGCAGCAGTAATACTTCTAATTGGCTGGGGTCATATCCCAGTGCAGCAATCGCAGCTTTAACACGCGCAACGTATCCATGATGGTCGGCACCCCAAATATTGATTAACGATTTAAACCCACGGTCGTATTTATTTTTATGATAGGCAATATCGGCAGCCAAATAGGTTGGTACACCGTTGTCGCGGATAACTACACGGTCTTTGTCGTCGCCATAGTCTGTCGATTTCAGCCACAATGCGCCGTCTTTTTCATAAATTTTACCGCGTTCCTGCAGTACCTTGCAGGCCGCCTGTACGGCATCCGGATGGAGCGTCCGTTCACTGAACCAATTATCATAATGTACGTTGAAATGAGCTAAATCCCGCTTCAATGCCTTTAATTTTTCTGCATACGCACGGTCTTTAAAAATTTCCAGCCGTTCTGTTTCCGGCATGTTGAGATATGTATCCCCGTCCTGGTCAATAATAGCCTGTGCAGTTTCAATAATATCATGTCCATGATAGCCGTTTTCCGGAATTTCTGATGGTTTGCCAAGCAGTTCCAAATATCGGGCATTGACGGAAATCGCCAAATTATTCATCTGATTGCCTGCATCATTGATATAATATTCAGCCTGTACATGATATCCGGCAGCACGAAGCAAGTTGACAAGTGCACTGCCGTATGCAGCCCCCCGTCCATGTCCGACGTGAAGCGGACCTGTCGGATTGGCACTGACATATTCGACCTGCACAGTGTCATCCTGACGGCATGGTACCGTACCATACGCCGCACCTGCTGCCAAAATGTTTTTCAATGTATCATAAATCACATCATGCTTCAAGAAAAAATTAATGAATCCGGCACCGGCGATTTCTGCGCGATCCAGCCAAGAATACTGCATTTGGTCTACAATCGCCTGGGCAATCACTTTCGGTGCTTTATGAGCTACACGAGCAGACTGCATGGCAATATTACTTGCAAAATCACCAAATTCTTTTTGAGGTGGTACTTCCAGATTAATCTGCGGATAGCTGCCTTCCGGAAGAGCCCCTGCTTTCACAGCTTTTTCCAAAGCCTCAGCAATGCCCTGTTTCAATAATTCTTTCATTTCCATTAGCGTGATCCTCCTGCACTGTTATCGTCAATTGTGTATAATTGGAACCAATATCTTCCAGATTCACATCATAGCCGAGCTGAATGGTGCCAATACCGTCTTCAAGCTGTACGCTGCATTCATACGTCTTGATCGTAACGATAAATTCTCCCATCGCTGTTGTATATTTTGAACGAGAAATTTTTCCCTTGCGATATTCCTGCCGCTGATGTACGTTTCCCAACCGCAGCAGCATGACCGCCCCGTCCGGCAATATTTTGATGACGGTCGTCACGCCTTTCATATCTGTCAATTCACTTTCATCGTACACAATATACTGCGTCTGTTCTTTGATATAAAATTTTCCTTCAGAAACAAGTTCCACTTTTAGCTCTTGTCCCTCTTCGTTCCGTTGGACACTTTCTACTTTTACTAAGACAGGTTTCAATGGCTTCCAACCTTTCCTATCAATAATCCAATATTGCTATTATATAACAAGTGCCAAGAAAAAGAAATAGTTTATTTGGCGATTTACAGCTTATCTCCGCCATTTTTCATTTCAATCAAAGAGGACCAATATTTTTTAGGCATGAAAGAACGGCGCACCATTTCATTTCGCCGTTCTGCAATCGCAATGGTTTGATAATACTGCTGCCATAATGCGGCAAACCCCGCTTCATCATCGGAGGTATCAATTTGCTGTTTTGTTTGGGGAATCTCTACCATTATCAGCTTCCGGCTGTCATAATATACGCCCATATGCCGCTTGGTATCATGAATCACCCAACGCTCGCTGGCTAATCGTTTGGCAAAATGAGGCGCCATGACAGGAACGACACAACACGTCGGCGCAATCGGACAATACAGCATGCCGTCCGCTAATTCACGAAACCGTGCTAATCCCAGCAATTTATGCCGTTCATTGCCGCTTTTTCTGGCCCATTGCCGTATTTCCCAAATAGCCGGTTCATGCAGATGATGCAAAAAATCATGCTGCAGCCGAAAGGCCTGCCGCAAATACTGCAGCATCTTCATTTCCCGCTGCGGCTGTTCTGCTAAAAATGCATAGTACAAAAAATGAGCTGTTTTAGCACCGCATTTTCCCTGCAGGCTGTCCAAAATACGGCGGGCTTTTTTCTCTTCTGTATGCACAAACCGTTCGCCGCCAAACAAAGACGGCTCCGATACAGTACGTATATCTTCTATTTGCTGTATGCCGTCATGCCACCCGTCAAACACGACGGATAAAAAGCCAAAAAAGGTAGCATCGTACGTATAAATCATGACTGTCCCCCTGTAGCAAACAAGTTGGGCATTTCATATAAGCGTTGCTGTTCTCTCAGCACCAGCCGACTGCGAATGGCTTCCGGCCGTAAAGATTCTCCATAAAATTTTCCTTTACAGGTAATAAAATATTTGGCACGTTTCATGACAATGCCCAACCGCCGCAGACTGTCATAAGACAAAAAGGCCTGCCTGCGGGCTGCACAAATACGCTTAGCAGACGTAACACCAATGCCGGGAACACGCAGCAGCATATGATACGAGGCCCTGTTCACTTCCACGGGAAATACTTCCGGATGGCGCAAAGCCCAACACGCCTTAGGATCTAGCTGCAAATCAAAATTGGGCGCCGCATCCGTCAAGATTTCATCTGCTGAAAATTGATAAAACCGCAGCAGCCAGTCCGCTTGATATAAGCGGTGTTCCCGCAATAACGGCGGCTTGGCAAGCGTCGGCAGATTTTTTCCGGTCATCACTGGCACATAAGCCGAATAATATACTCGCTTTAAATTTACTTTTTGATACAATGCTTCACTGAGATGCAGTATCGTCCGGTCACTGTCCGGCGTAGCGCCAATAATCAGCTGCGTCGTCTGCCCTGCCGGAACAAATGACGGGGCTTTTTTACTGTTTCTGCGATTTTCCCGCCGTTCGGCAATGCCGCTGCGAATTTCACGCATGGGCATAAGAATCGTTTCTTTTGTTTTCTGCGGTGCCAGTATTTTTAGACTGCGAGAAGACGGCAGTTCTATATTGACGCTCATTCGGTCCACATACCTGCCCAATTCCTGAACGAGCCTGTTGTCTGTACCGGGAATGCCTTTCATGTGAATATAGCCGTTAAATTTTTTCTCTTCTCGTAAAATTTTCGCCGTTTTAATCAGCAACTCTGTCGTTTCATCAGGGCTGCGGTATACACCGGAACTTAAAAACAAGCCTTCAATATAATTTCTTCGGTAAAACGCAATCGTCAAATCGGCAATTTCTTCCGGAGACATGATAGCTCTAGGTGTCTCATGACTGCAGCGATTCACACAATAGGTACAATTATATATACAGTAGTTAGTCATCAAAATTTTTAACAAGGATACACAGCGGCCGTCTGCCGACCAGGTATGGCAAATACCGCTGTAGGCCCCATTGCCAATACCGCCTTTTTCATTGGCCCGTCTGCTGCCGCTTGACGAGCAGGATACATCATACTTAGCAGCATCGCTCAAAATAGATAATTTCTTCGTTATGACGTCCCAATCCATGGCAATCACCTCCGTTTTTCTTCTTATCATACCATACTGCCTGTTATATTTCAAACATACGTTCTTTATTGTACAAAAAAATCCGAACAACCTATTCAGCTGCTCGGAAATAAAAATCTAACGTTTGGGAGCGTTACAAACTCTTTCATGCGGCTATCTGTTACAGCACATGCATTATAAATGCAATCCTTCTTTGAGTTTTGCAAATATTTTTTCTTCTTCTTCCGTCATGGTACGACCCAAATCAATATGCAGTTCTTCTCCATTGCTTTTCGCTTTGTTTTGTGTATGCGGATCGCCGCTTTTGGCACTGTCATCACGAATAATCATCTATATGACCTCCTTTTACCGTATATTAAATATTATATCATATTTTTACTGGCATTTCCTTATAAAAAAAGGACTGCCGCACGAAGCGACAAGTCCCTTTTGTGTTTGTAGTTTAGTGTATAGTATATTAGAGTAACGTTTTAGGATCTGGATATGCTTTGACATCATCGGCAATTTTTTTAGCGATTTCGTCAATAACAGCTTCCTGGTCATCCTGCAGGGAGGATTTAAAATCCAAAGACGGTTCAAGGAGTTCACAATTTTTAAATTGATTTTGCACGTAATCTACCATTGTCTTATACGCAGCAGATGCCCAGCTGTGATTGCCGAGAACAGCAACTTTGCGGTTCTGATAAATCAGCGTCTTCAAATCGTGCAGGAAGTTTTCCATCGGCAGGAACAGGTTTAAGTTGTACGTAGGTGCTGCTAATACGAGATGGCTGTATTCCCAAGCTTTAGCCGTAACATATGAAGAATGGGTTTTGGATACATCATAAAGACGAACGTCTTTAATGCCTTGTTCGCTCAATTTATGTGCCAGTACGCAGGCAGCACGCTGTGTGTTGCCGTAAATAGAAGCAAACGCAATGACAACGCCTTTCTTTTCCGGTACATATTTTGCCCAATGGAGATATTTGTCAATAATGTAGCCAATCGTTTCCGGTGTACGGAATACCAAGCCATGGAGCGGACAAATATAATCAATAGGAAGGCCAGACGCTTTTTTCAATACATTGACAACCTGCGGGCCGAATTTGCCGACAATGTTGACATAATACCGACGTGCAGAATCCAAATAATTTTCTTCATAATCCACCTGGTCTGCATACACATTGCCAGTCGTGCCAAACATGCCAAATGCGTCAGCACTAAACAGCACTTTGTCTGTCAAATCATATGACATGATAACTTCCGGCCAGTGAACCATGGGAGCTTTCACAAACTGAAGAGTATGTTTGCCTAATGCAAGCTGATCTCCTTCTTTAACATTGACATACCGTTCCGGCATCGGCGTACGGAAAAATTGTTCAAACAATTTAAAGGTCTGCGGCTGTGCAATGATTTTTGCTTCCGGATGTTTTTCAAGAAGTGCTACAGCAGAACTTGCATGGTCCGGTTCCATATGCTGGAGGATAAAATAATCCAGTTTACGGCCATGAAGCAGATGTTCTACATCTTCAAGAAATTCGTCACGGCAGCTTTTATCCATCGCATCGACAACACATGTTTTTTCGTCATCAATAAAGTAGGAATTGTAGGTAACGCCTTCGGGAATCGGAAAAATACGTTCAAATAATTCCGTTCCGAAATCATTGCATCCCATCCAATAAATGCCATTTTTAATTTCTTCTACACAATACATGAATCATGGACCTCCTTATTCAAAAAACAACCATCGTTTTGATATGTACTTACTTACCATATCATATCATGTTTTGCTGCAATTTAAAATAGATACCAATGAAAAATCTTTATTGTTTTGTAGCTTTTCCATTATCTTTGCCGCCGGACTGTGATTTTGACGTACTGGTTTTTGTATCACTGCCAGCTGTATTGCCTGCTGCCGTATCACTCGTCACGCGGGACGACGAATCCCGTGCTGTTTCTGCTGTGCTTGAATCACTCCGGCGCGTTTCTTCTGCCGAACTGCGGCTCACTGTTTCCGCAGCACTGGGCCCGCTGCCAATAGAATCGGCTTCATCGACAAGACGATCTACGAGCTGCTGCAGAACATCCTTATCTGCTTCGGACAAGTCCTTGCCGCTGGCCAGTAATTCTTGTGCTTGTGCAGCTAACGATCTAGCCTGTGACCTTGCTTCTCCTTTGCTGAGGCTGCCGGACTGATAATCGCGGTTTAATTCCCGCAAGGAACTGGAAATTTCCATCGTTTTGCTGCGAATACGGGACGCTGCAATTTCTCCGCTTCGCTGTTTAGCCGCATCGGCATCATGCATTTTTTTATCTTCTTCCCGGCTTTCCAGCAGCTCTTCCTGCTGCTGTTCTGAAACTTTAGCCAGCGAATCTGCCGTGACATGCGTTCCTACATAGTATTCATAGCCCATATACCCCAGGATAATGATAGGAATGCAAAGAAGCAGCATTTCTACTTTGCGCATATGAGCGGCTCGTTTCCAGCTAATCACATTGCGGCGCCGGCGTTCCATGATAAGGACAATAACAACAATAGCTACAATGAGGAACAATGCGATATATATAAATAATTTATGCCAAACGGTCGCCTGCAGTTTAATCTGCGATGGGTTGTCGTTGTTTAAACTCCACATGTACGTACTGCCCGGCGTATCCGTTTTCGTGCTGTTGCTGGTAACCTGGGTACCGGAAGGAAAAGAAACGATATATTCCAAATCCGCGCCGTTTTCCTCGATAGGCATGCCCAACCGCAGGGCTTGAATACTATCGCTTGTATAACTGTAATCAATATAATACGTGGAACAGATCAACCCATCGTGGGTCTTATGGACAATACGGTCTACGGAACTCTTATTCGCTCCGTCTTTCGTAATCGTTTTCATGGCGCGAAACCCTTCGCCGTTACTGTTGCTGTAATCCATAATGGTATAATTCCGCTTTTGAAAATCATCTGCATCTGCACGGAGTTTTTTCTGCCCCTGCGCTGTTTCAGATACTTTTAAGACATCCTGGGTTTCACTGCCATCATCATGAATAATCGTTTGAGCCCGAAAGCCGGAAAGCAGCAGCAAAGCCGCCATCAAGATACCTGTCAAACCTACTTTTAGATATGATTTCATGATAGCCTCTCTTTCTTAGTATACGGGGTTATTCTTCTTTAGGCGGCACCATGCCGGGTTCTACAATGCGAGGTTTGTCAAACGATTTTCCCGTACTGCTTTTTTTTGTCGTACCATTTTGTTGTTCCCTCGTCGCTTCAATGGCCGCACCGTTACTGCAGGATTCCAACGGAACGCCGTTGATGAAAATCCCTTCAACAACGCCGTCTCCTTTTTTAATCCGTATGCTGGCAATTACGCTGTCACTATTCGTAATATCATAAATGCCATCGGTGTGTTCCGGTGCGATGCGATACCGATCAAAGCCGACTTTAAACTGCACCATGCCATCATGAAATGCTACGGCTTTCGCTTTCATATAATCACTGCCCCGGCCCGGTTTATCGGCAGAAGCCCCTTCAATTTTCATGACGCCGTCGGTACTGCGGGAAATTTGTACATAAATAAGCTGTCCTTCTTCCGGAGCGGCTTCATCCAGCCATTTGGTAGTATCTTCCGGAAAAACAATCCGCACATAATCCGTCCCAAACGCAGATGCTTCCAATCTCGGCAAGCACTGCCACTGATACGGTATGCCGTCGACGCTGATATTGTGCCAGCGCCAGCCAATATAGCCAAATACTCCCAGCTGAATACCGACGACAAGTAAAAGAATCATCCATTTATTTCTGCCGTCAGGAGAAAAATTAAATTTTACTGCTTTCATTTGCGCGTTTCTCCTTCCTTAGCCCATGGTGAACGGCTAAAATGACGTTCCCGTTTTACCGGTGGCTGCGAACTAGACTGCCAAGGAGACGTCATCGGTTTGACTTCTTTTTTTACTTCGGGTATGTCCCTATGCTGCACGCGTGGCTGCGGCACCGTCGGCAGTGCCACATCATCGGGATCGTGAAATACCGGCGCCACAAACAACGACTGTGGCTTTTCTTTGGGAATAACTGTATCTTCAGCCTGCGGCGGCGTATACGAAGATGCAGCCGCTTCCGGCATATGAATCTGTTTCATCCATTCTGCCAGCGTATCTGCGTCTTCTGCGGCATCTTTCGTTTCCAACGGCGATTCATCCTGCGGTATATTTCGTTCTGCTTTTTCTTGATGACGCTTGCGCATATCTCCCCGCACTGTAGCCGATGCATGTTTTAAATGACTGCGCCGTTCAGAACGCAGCGCAGCGGCCTTGCGGCTTGAAGACGTACGGCGCAGCTGCACAATGACTAAAATTAAAACAATAATAGCTACGACAGGTACCAACGGTGAAAAACTCGTTCCAATCAAGAAAGACAGTACCAAACTTGCTAATATGAGAATACCAAACTTAGTATGATTCATGCGGTGACTGTTAAATCCCTGCAGTGTTTCATAAAATCCCAAAAACAACATATACAACGACGATACAATCAACGGCACAGAAGAATACAGGCCATTGCGTACCAATATGGTTTCACAAGCCAACACGACGGGAATTCCCGTATAGACCGCAGGACCCCAAAGACATTTTTTTACGCCTTTGACCATCAAAGCTGCGATTGCCAAAAACAACAGCACCGTTATGGATGTAGTCGTCCAGTGAAATCCCTGAATGTCTGCCACGCCATGCCAAGAAAAAGGCATGCAGGAAATCAACAGAGAGGCTGCGGCCACAAAACGGCCAAACCAGCGGAACGGAACCCCCCAGGCTTTGCGAATATCAATCGAATATCCAGTAAGCATAATTGCCACTGCCAAGGCAGCCATCATGAGAAATGGAATATAATCCGTATCCTGCGCGGCAAGGCCAAACGCTGCAAAAACGGTTACGGTCATCATCCAAGAAAAAATAGACAAGCGAATTTCATCATGACTCTGATCGAGTACAAAGTAAAAGGGCAGCGGCAATATAATCATCAGCCATAAAAAAGCCGTGCCGCCAGCAGCATTCAACGGCCCTCCCACAGCAGCCCAAATCAGTACAGAAAGGCAGTAAAATGCCAAACTGCCTACAGACCGCAGCAAGTATACTGACGGCAGTATAAGTATGGCACTGGCCGCCATATAATCTGCCGTATCCCAGCCAATATAAAATGTCTGTTCTGCCATCGCCATGACGACAAACACAATCATGCTATGGACGACAGCTGCCGCTTCCCCCAGCAGTGTGCCCTGCCGTTCCTGAAACATAGCCATACCTACGCCAAGCTGTGAAAGTATCAGCAGCAGCACAGCAAGTATCGTCCGTATGACGATGGAAATTTGATACCAGGCATGGGCCGCGCCCCAAATCAGGGCCATGCCCACAATAGAAAATCCCACTACGGCTAATATGCCATATAGAGATATGCCCATCGTTTGCTCATCAGATGTTCTGTATGCCTGACATATATGTTTTTCGGCTTCTGCAGAAATCCAACCTTTGGATACCCATTCTTTCGTTTCGCGTTCCAGCCATTTCTTACTATTTTTTATCATTGTCTACTGCCTCCCAGGCAAGATTATGTATCGCAATGTATACGTATCATCAGTATATCACAAAATACGCATTTCCCATACACAAAAAAAGGACTTTGCCCATTTTTTCAGGGCAAAGTCCCTATAATCTGTAATTCAGATTTATTTTACGATTAATACGGGGCATTCTGAATGCGTAACTACGTAGCTGCTGACAGAACCCATAAATAATCCTTTTAACGGCCCTAAGCCGCGGCTGCCCATAACAATGAGATCCGCATTGTATTTTTTAGCAACAGACAAGACAGCCGGACCGGGAGAACCGACTTCAAATACGCTTTTTACTTCAATGTTCTGTGGAATCGCTTTGGCAAAATCATCCAATACGCCTTTGCCTTCTTCTTCCATATCCAAAGCCACTTGTTCTGTCACATACCCGCTGGCATTCGGAATTTGGTCAAAGTTGGAAATAACAGAAACGATGTTGGCTACATATACCAATGTAATCGTAGCACCCAACGAAGAAGCAATCACGACAGCATGTTCCAATGCCCGTTTGGAATTGACGGAGCCATCGGTTGGCACAATAATATTATTATATTTTTTCATATGAATCCCTCCTAACTTTCACGTTACCTTTATAGTATATATTCTCTGTTCAATGTCTATTTCCTTCTTTTCCCACCATAATTTTTTCTTTTGCCGCATTTCTTTATATACGATAAGTTTTAATAAAGATATGCTATATAAAAATACAAGATTTTTTTAGAAACTAGTATAATATTAAAGGTACCTATGTTATAATGTTTGTAATTATCCGTAAAGGATAGTGTGCAATTAAAAGAAAGGCGGTATATTATGAAACACGTTCTTCGGCCATTGTCCTGTACATTGGCTCTCTTCCTGCTTATGGCACCGGCTGTGTTCGCCAATGAAAGCGGTGCACACGCTGCTGTAGGCACTACACTGCCGACATGGAGTATTATTCCTTTCGTCGGCATGCTGTTGTCCATTGCCATCATTCCTCTGATTAAACCACATTGGTGGGAAAAAAATATGCTTGGCGCAGCCATTGGCTGGTCTATTCTTTTTCTCGTTCCTTTTTCAGCTGCGTATGGTGTAAATGAAGCACTTTTCCGATTACTGGAATCGGTATTATTGGATTATGTTCCATTTATTGTGCTTTTGTTTTCTCTTTTTGTCGTCGCCGGCGGCATTGCCGTCAAAGGCACCCTGGCCGGTACGCCTAAGATTAATGCGCTGCTTCTTTTTATCGGCACGTTTCTTGCCAGCTGGATTGGCACGACCGGCGCTGCCATGCTCATGATTCGCCCAGTCATCAAAGCCAATGCCTGGCGGCAGCGCAAAGTACATGTCATTGTCTTCTTTATTTTCCTCGTTGCCAATATTGGCGGCTGTTTGACGCCTCTTGGCGATCCGCCGCTGTTTATGGGATTCCAGCGCGGTGTTCCCTTTACCTGGACATTCCATTTACTTCCTATTTTGATTTTAAACTTGATTATTTTGTTTGCTGTTTTCTTCGCTATCGATCATCACCTTTATAAAAAAGAACTGGCTGCCGGTCGCTCGCCCCAGGATATGCAAGATGGTGAAAAAGAACCGATTCATGTCGAAGGCATTCACAACATTCTTTTCATCGCCCTCATCGTTTTGGGCGTTGTCGCTAACGGCGTTTTGCCAAAAGAATTTGCGTTTTTCGCTGACGGAGCCGGCATCCCCGTATATGATGAAATCGTCTTCCCCTATGCCACACTTGTAGAAATTGTTTTGCTGTTGCTTGCAGCTTACTTATCGCTGAAAACGACAAAGCAGTCTATTCGTGCCATCAATGAATTTTCCTATGCACCGATTGCGGAAGTTGCCAAACTCTTTATTGGTATTTTTATTACGATGATTCCGGCCTTAATCATTTTAAAAACACACGGTGCGGAATTGGGACTTTCTCAGCCTTGGGAAATGTTTTGGGCAACCGGTGCCTTATCGTCCTTCCTGGACAACACACCGACTTATCTCGTATTCCTGCAAACAGCCGGCGCCTTGGGAGCCACGCAGGGTATTGCGACTTCTGTCGGCACGGTATCACAGATTATGCTGGAAGCCATTTCAGCCGGTGCCGTATTTATGGGTGCTAATACGTATATCGGTAATGCGCCTAACTTCATGGTTAAATCTATTGCCGAAGAAAACAACATCAAAATGCCCAGTTTCTTTGGCTACATGGGATGGTCCTGTTCCATTCTCATTCCTACCTTTATCATTGATATGATTATCTTTTTCTGGTAATTGTAACTAAAAGGGGCTGTCGCACATTGTGCGATGGCCCCTTTTTTTGTTTGCAGTGTTTCATTTCTGGTAACCACGGTGTACCTATGTGATATGTTCTTCCCGTACGTTACAATTAAAAGGCTGATACGTTTCTCCCTGCTCCTCACAGGTTCATTTTTTCCATGACACCGAAAAAGAATGCAGAAATCTGAAATCTGCTTTATCCGCCTAACAACACTATCCATTATGAGCATGCCGACCATCGTCAAAGGTGAATACGGTATCCGTTTAACCAAAAAGGCACAAGCACTTCTCCCAGCATTTGATTTGGGACGCAAAAAAAGCACTGCTCCTCAGAACAGTGCTTCTTGTGGTGATCCATCCGAGATTCGAACTCGGGACACCCTGATTAAAAGTCAGGTGCTCTACCAGCTGAGCTAATGAATCATGGCTGGCAGGGGTAGCTGGATTCGAACCAGCGCATAGCGGAGTCAAAGTCCGGTGCCTTACCACTTGGCTATACCCCTATGGGGCGAGTATAGGGATTCGAACCCTAGCATAACGGAGCCACAATCCGCCGTGTTAACCACTTCACCATACCCGCCATAGGTATCTACGCTGCGTCGCATCGTTTCTCAATGCGCCGTCAACGTAGATTATTCTATCATCCAACAATGATTATGTCAAGAGATTTTTTAAAACTTTTTACTTTATTTGTTGACGTGTACTATCTGTCTTTTTCTCCATATAAAACATCTTTTACAAAATTTGGTAATACAAAGGCACTGCGCTGAATGCCTTCATTATAATATTTAGTCGGGAACGTCCGCTTACGATTCGGTTCCCATTTCAACGGATCGTATTTCTTAGAGCCCATGGTAAAGCAATGCATGCCTGTCGGATATAAAGGAATAAATGCAGTGTACAACCGTGTAATGGGGAATATATCCGATACGCAGTCCCAGATTTCCTTGACCAGCTTGCGGTGCATAAACGGCGATTCCGTCTGCTGTACAAATAAGCCGTCTTCTTTTAATGCTTTATATGTATCTTTATAGAATTCATACGTAAAAAGGCCTTCCCCTGGGCCCACCGGATCGGAGCAGTCGACAATAATAACATCATAGAAGTTTTCGGCTTCACGCATAAAAGCAATGCCGTCGCCTACTTTGACTGTCAATTTAGGATTTTTTTCCAACATCGCTTTGGAAATTTCAGGAAAATATTTTTTGGACAATTCAATGACTTTGCCGTCAATATCAACCATCGTCACATGTTCTACTTCCGGATGACGAACCGCTTCTCTGGCAGCGCCGCCATCACCGCCGCCGATAATCAATACGTTTTTCGGGTTGGGATGCAAAAATAAAGGAATGTGGACGATACTTTCATGGTACATAAATTCGTCTTTGATAGAAGTTTGAAATACACCATCCAGCACAAGCATGCGGCCAAATTCTTTGGAATCCGCTACAATGATGTCTTGAAAATCTGATTTGCCTTTATATAACACATTGGATACTTCTGCCGTCAAATCCAAATACGGCGACTGATGTTCTGTCACAAATTCTTTCATAGGTACCTCCTGTAATGTCGTTTGATACATGTATTGTACCATAAATAAAGGTGTAAAAGAAGTAATTGCCCGGGCGAGACAAAGACACACTGATAAACTTTTTTACATAAAATAAAATTTTCCACCTTACAGTTTTGACTCGATATGGTACAATATGAAGTAGACTATGTATAAGCTGTTCTCAAAATACAATGACAACAGCTGTCTATTATATAAGAATCAAAGAGAAAGATCGGCTTCTGCCGATAAGGTGACACATATGAAAAACGTATTACATATAGGCATTGATATTGGCTCGACAACGGTTAAAATCGCAGTCTTAAATGATGCCAAACAATGTATGCATGCCTGCTATGTCCGCCACTATACAGACATTCGGCAAAAAGTATGGGATCTCTTACAAAACGCCTACGAAATTTTTGGCGATCAACAGATTACCATTGCCATTACCGGATCCGGCGGCATCGCGTTGGCAGACTATCTCGGCATTTCATTCATACAGGAAGTCATTGCAGGTACCAAAGCCGTCCGCACGTATTATCCGCAGTCAGACGTCATCATTGAATTAGGCGGTGAAGACGCTAAAATTACGTACCTAACCGGCGGCAATGAACATCGCATGAACGGCAACTGCGCCGGAGGCACCGGTGCGTTTATTGACCAAATGGCTACACTGCTTCATACGGACGCCGGCGGTTTAAATGAATTGGCTAAAAAATCGGATACGCTCTATCCTATCGCCGCACGCTGCGGTGTTTTTGCTAAAACAGATATTCAGGCCCTGCTCAACGAAGGGGCCAGCAAAGAAAATGTCGCTGCTTCCGTATTCCAGTCAATCGTGTTTCAAACCATTACCGGACTGGCCTGCGGCCGTCCTATCAAAGGCACGGTCTGCTTCCTCGGCGGTCCGCTGACCTATTTGTCCCAGCTCCGCAGCCAGTTTGCCAAAACGCTGCATCTTTCAAAGGAACAAGTCATTGCCCCGGAAAACGCCCAGGTATATGTAGCTATCGGCGCAGCGCTCGGCAGTGTTGATGAAAAGCCGGTTTCCTTTATGAATCTGATGGGACAGCTCCGCAACGTCGATGAATCATCGCTGGCACAATCAGACCGCATTGAACCTCTATTCAATACGCCGGCAGAACTAAAGGAATTTCAGGAACGCCACAGCCAGCACACGGTTCCTTATGCAGATCTGGCAGCGTACAGCGGCCCTTGTTATCTCGGCATGGATGCCGGATCGACAACGATTAAATCCGTATTGCTTAGTGAAGACAATAAAATACTATATACACACTACCAAAACAATGAAGGCAGCCCCTTGCTGGCTGCCAAAAAAATTGTAGAAGAAATATATAAGCAGCTGCCAGCCGGCGCGTTTATCGCCAAAGCCGGCATTACCGGTTACGGCGAAGGACTCATCAAAGAAGCCATGCATTTGGATATTGGGGAAGTCGAAACTATTGCCCATTACCAGGCAGCCGCCCATTTTTGTCCGGATGTCGATTTTATTCTCGATATTGGCGGCCAAGACATGAAATGCAGCCGGTTAAAAGACGGCCATATTGAAGATATTTTGCTGAACGAAGCCTGCTCTTCCGGCTGCGGCTCCTTCTTGGATACCTTTGCCAAATCGTTAAACTTATCCATCGAAGATTTTTCCAAGGCCGCCTTACTTGCCAAGAGCCCGATTGACTTGGGTTCCCGCTGCACGGTCTTTATGAATTCCAAAGTAAAACAGGCTCAAAAAGAAGGCGCTACGATGGCCGATATTTCAGCCGGCCTTTCCTATTCGGTCATCAAAAATGCCTTATATAAAGTAATTAAAGTAAAAGACCCGGCCAAACTGGGGAAACACATCGTCGTGCAGGGCGGAACTTTTTACAATGACGCCGTGTTAAGAGCCTTTGAAAAACTATTGGGCCGCCAAGTAATTCGTCCGGCGATTGCCGGCTTGATGGGAGCTTTTGGGATGGGCCTTATCTGCCGTACAGCCTATCACGCAGATCAAGTCAAATCCACGCTGTTAACGAAAGAAGACCTATCGAAGCTGCATGTAACGACATCGATTCGTCATTGCGGGAAATGTACCAATAATTGTCTTCTTACCGTAAATACGTTTAATGACGGTCGTTCGTTTATCACGGGCAACCGCTGCGAACGAGGCGCTGCCGGCTCAGTAACGCAGCATCACAAAGTACTTCCCAATATGTACAAAGTAAAATATAATCTCTTGTTCAACCGGTATAAACCGCTTGCTAAAGGGCCGCGCGGCACGGTCGGCATTCCCCGCGTGCTGAATATGTACGAGGACTATCCGTTCTGGTTCACGTTCTTTACCACACTCGGCTATACGGTTGTATTATCCGACCCATCTTCCAAAGAACTGTTTGAAAAAGCCATGGATACGATTCCTTCCGATTCGGCCTGCTACCCGGCCAAGCTCGTACACGGCCATATTGAAAACCTGCTGGAAAAAGGCGTAGACCGCATTTTTTATCCCTGCATTCAAAACGGCCCGGATGAAGGCAGCCGGGACAATACCTTCAACTGCCCGATGGTAATGAGTTACCCCGAAGTCATCCGCCACAACATGGTAGAACGTCTTTCAGATACCAACACGGTATATCTCTGCCCATTTTTGCCGCTTCACGATAAAAAGCGAATTATCCCCAGACTGCAGGAAGAACTTCGCGTTTGGAATCTCGGCAAAAAAGAAATCAAAGAAGCCGCGCTGGCCGCTTGGAATGAAGAAGAATCTTATAAACAAACATACCGGAATTTGACAAAACAGACTTTGGACATGCTCGCCAAAAACGGCGACCGGGCCATTGTATTGTGCGGCCGTCCGTATCACGTAGATCCGGAAATCAACCACGGGATTCCTGAACTCATCAACAGTTTGGGACTGGCTGTCTTAACAGAAGACGGCGTCGCTCCGTTAGGTCATTTACCCAAGGAGCTGCGTGTCGTAGACCAATGGTCTTATCATTCCCGCCTGTATCGGGCAGCACAGTATATTGTCACACAGCCGAATTTGGAATTGGTTGAACTCAATTCGTTTGGCTGCGGCTTGGATGCCATCGTTGCAGACCAAGTACAGGAAATCCTGGCACAAGGCCACAAAATCCATACGTTACTAAAAATTGACGAAGGATCTAACCTCGGTGCTATCCGCATTCGTCTCCGCTCCCTTCTTTTCGTCATGAATCATCGAAAAAAAGAAGATACGGCAACGATTCCCTATTCGTACCACAAAGCGGTATTTACCAAAGAAGACAAAAAAACGAATGTCATTTTAGCGCCTTCTATGACGCCGATTCATTTTCCGATGTTCCAGGCTGCATTTGCCCATGAAGGATATCACATGGAAATATTGCCGCATCAAGGCCAAACTGCCATTGACACGGGACTGGCATATATTCATAATGATGCCTGCTATCCGGCCATCATGTCGTTGGGACAGATTATTACCGCTCTCAAATCCGGCAAATACGATTTGAAACATACTTCTGTCATCATCTCACAGACCGGCGGCTGCTGCCGTGCGACCAACTATATCGGCATGATTCGCAAAGCACTGGCAGATGCCGGTATGGCAGACGTTTCCATCATTTCCCTGAACACGAAAGGGCTGAATGAACAACCGGGCTTTAAGCCTCATCTCGGCTTCTGGCATCGTCTTGTCATGGCCATGATTTACGGCGACGCACTGCAGCAGGTATTGTATCGTACGCGCCCGTATGAAAAAGTCAAAGGCACGGCTGAAAAGCTGTTCAAAAAATGGCAGGATAAATGCACGCATGACTTAATGAAAGCGGATGTCAGCACCTTCAAAAAGAACATTCGCAGCATGATTTCCGAATTTGACCATATCGATATGAGCGAAGAAAAGAAGCCGCGCATTGGTTTAGTCGGTGAAATTTACGTTAAATTCCATCCTATTGCCAACAACCATATCGTCCGCATGATTGAAGAAGAAGGCGGCGAAATCATCGTTTCCGGACTGGCTGATTTCTTCTTGTACGGACTGCTGGACAATCAGTTCCGCCACAAATATTTATCCGGAAGCTGGCTGTCTTCTTTTGCCAGCAAATCCATGGTCAAACTGCTCAATTGGTATCGGAAGCCGTATTGCGAAGCTGTTGCCAAGAGCCGTCATTTTGACCCGATTTCTTCCATTTATGATATTGCCGACGAAGCCAAACACTATTTGTCTTTGGGGCATGAAGCCGGTGAAGGCTGGTTCCTGACCGGTGATATGATTGACTTAATCAAACGAGGGGCCAAAAACATCGTCTGCCTGCAGCCATGGGCCTGCCTGCCCAATCATGTAACAGGCAAAGGCATGATTAAAACATTGAAAGCCGCTTTCCCCGAAGTCAATATTGTCGCCATTGACTATGACCCCAGCGCCAGCTCCGTCAACCAAACAAACCGGTTGAAGCTGATGCTGACAACAACGTTTGAAGGCATTCGCGAAACCGTCGATACGACGACAAAACCAACCATGCCGTTCTTAAAAGGCGTTCATATCAACAGTACACTGCATTTAGATAAATAAAACAACAAAAATCCCGCATCCAAACACTCAGCATAGTTTGGATGCGGGATTTTTTTATTTCAAAACAACGGAACCTGGTTCCAGTATACGTTCTAATTCCTGCCGCAGCGCATCTTCTGTCGTAACCCAATATTTCTGCGCTGTCAAAATCGTTTTTCTGCTCCCCATCAAATGGAAGTATACACGGACATCGCCTGGATATTTTTCCAATATAGCAGCAATGCGGTCGCTCAAATTCGTTCGTTCCAAATGAGCCGGTATTTTGATAAAAAGCTTGGTCCCGCTTCCGGGATACCAAAGCGCTCCCATATTTCTTGCAGCAGATGCCCCAATAACCGGCTGCGTGTCATCAGCATTTCCCAAAAGGACTACCTTGTCCGCAATAAGTTGTATTCCTTCATCGCTGATGTCAGCCCGTCCCTGAACAGCAACTGCCATATCCATTGTGCAGGCATTCATGCATTGGCTGAATACTTTTGGAAAAACGACAACTGGCACCGTTCCGGCATAATCTTCTATCGTCAAAATGACCATCTGTTCATTTCGCTTGGTCGTAACTTGCCGGCGGCCTGTCACTAAACCGCCGATTTGTACTCTTTTACCGTCATATTTACGGTTTTCTTCACCAAAAAACGTAGTAATCGGCGTCATGCCTTTCATTTGCTCTTTGTATTTATCCAGCGGATGGCCGCTAAAGTAAAAGCCGGCAAATTCTTTTTCCATAGCCAGCCGTACATCCAGCGGGTATTCGTCTATATCCGGATACTGCAGCGCCATGACCGGTGCATCATCGCCGCTGTCAAACAATCCCATTTGTCCGGACGCATCATCTTTTTGTTTCAACGAGCCGACACTCATGGCCTGTTCGACGACAGCCATCAGCTGTGACCGTTTTTTGCCGAATGAATCCATCGCCCCGCCTTTAATCAAATTTTCAATGCTCTTGCGGTTTACAATATGATAATCAACACGGCTGCAAAAATCTTCTAAAGACAAAAACGGCCCGTCTTTTTCTCGGCTTTCCACTATTTTCTGTATAGCCAGCTCACTAATGCTTTTAATAGCCGACAACCCGACGCGCACACTGCCGTTTTCGACGGAAAATACCATTTGGCTGGTATTGACATCCGGTGCCAAAATCTGAACGCCATGACGGCGGCATTCTGAAATATAATAGCTGACTTTGCTGATATCATTGAGCATGCTCGTCATCGTTGCAGCCATCAGTTCCGGTCGATAATGCGCCTTTAAATAGGCAGTCTGCCAAGCGACAAAGGCATAGGCCGCAGAATGAGATTTATTGAACCCATATCCTGCAAAATATACCATCAAGTCAAAGACTTTATTGGCTATATCGTCGGGAATAGTATTCTTTTTCGTTCCTGCCAAAAAATTAGCCCGCTGCGCTTTTAGGATAGATTCTTTTTTCTTCCCCATAGCACGGCGCAGCAAATCTGCCTGTCCCAGCGAAAAGCCGCCCATGACGGAAGCAATCTGCATGACCTGTTCCTGATATAAAATAACGCCGTATGTATCTTTTAAAATCGGTTCCAACAACGGATGCAGATACGTGACTTTCTTTTCGCCATGGCTTCCCTTGATAAAATCATCTACCATGCCGCTTCCCAACGGCCCCGGCCGATACAGCGCAACCAAAGGAATCATATCTTCAAAATGTTTAGGGGCCAATTCTTTTACCAGATTGGTAATCCCTTCCGATTCCATCTGAAAGACGCCAGCCGTATCTCCTTCCGTCAAAAGCCGGCACGTGTCCGGGTCATCCAGTGGGATATGATTGATATCCAAATGAATCCCATGGTCTTTTTCGATAAGCTTGACCGTATCCCCAATAACAGTCAATGTACGCAGCCCCAAAAAGTCCATTTTGAGCAGACCCAGTTCTTCTACCAAATCTTTATCATACTGGGTTGTCAAATATCCTTCTTTGGAATACTGCATCGGTACATAGTCATCGACAGGAGCTGCCGAAATGACCACGCCGGCAGCATGCGTCGAGGAATGACGCACCATGCCTTCCAAAGCTTTACTCATTTCGACCATATGATGCACCGTAGCATTCGTTTCATATTCATCACGAAACTCTTTACTGATTTTTAATGCTTTATCAATGGTCAGTCCCAATTCCGTCGGCACCAGCTTCATAATCCGCTTGACTTCGCTCAGCGGAATATCCAGTACCCGGCTGACATCCCGCATGACAGCTCGTGCGGCCAACGTACCAAAGGTAATAATCAAGGCCACATGGTCTTTGCCATATTTTCTCGTCACATAATCAATCACGCGGCTGCGGTTTTCATAACAAAAATCCATGTCAATATCCGGCATCGTCACGCGTTCCGGATTCAAAAAGCGTTCAAACAGCAAATTATATTTCAGAGGATCCAAGCCGGTGATTCCTAACAAATAGGCCACAACAGAACCGGCTGCCGAGCCGCGTCCGGGACCGACAGGGATATCATGATCGCGGGCAAACTTGACATAATCCCATACGATTAAAAAATACGAAGGAAATCCCATTTTATTGATAACGCTTAATTCATAATCCAGCCGTTCCCGTACTTCCGGCGTTACCGGGTTATAGCGGACAGGCAGTGCTTCTTCACACAACTTTCGCAGATAGGATTCGTCCGTTTCTCCTTCCGGCACGGCAAATTTCGGCAAATGCCGTTCATTAAAAGAAATTTCTACACTGCATTTATCGGCAATTTCCAGCGTCGTGTCAATCGCTTCCGGCATATCCGGAAACAACGCCGCCATTTCATCGCCGCTTTTCATATAAAACTCATCATTGATAAAGCGAAAATGAGACGGGTCATCCAGCGTACTGCCCGTAGAAATGCATAATTTGACTTCCTGCGCGGCCGCATCGGACTTTTTGATATAATGATAGTCATTGGTCGCCGCCAGCTTTAATCCATATTCTTTCGACCATTTCTTAAAGGTTTCACGTACAATCTTTTCTTCTGTCATGCCGTGATTTTGTACTTCCAAATAGAAATCATCCTTGCCAAAAATACGAACCAGCCGCTCCAGTGTTCTCCTGGCACCTTCTTCATTATGGTTCAAAATGTCCTGCTGAATATGGCCTTCGATGCAGGCACTCATCGCAATAATCCCTGTATGATATTGTTCTAATAAATCATAGTCTACACGAGGTTTATGATAATTGTTTTCTCCGTCAACAAATCCTTTAGAAACTATCTTGACTAGGTTATGGTATCCCTCATTATTTTTAGCCAGCAAAATCAAATGGCACAGTCGTTCCTTTGTCTTTTTTTCAAACCGACTGCCTCTAGTCATGTATACTTCGCACCCCAAAATCGGCTTGATTCCCTGGGCCTTGGCTTCTTTATACAAATGAATGACGCCGTACATATTGCCATGATCGGTAATCGCTACGGCAGGCATATTCATGGCTTTCGCCTGCTGTACCATATCCGGAATACGGCACAAGCCGTCAAAAAGGCTGTATTGTGTATGAACATGTAAATGGACAAATGGACGCATACCATCGCTCCTTTACTCTAAATGGTTTTCTTTTTATTATATCACAAGATAGCATGACCGCATGAAACGTTTCATCATCCTGCCTCGTTCGTCTTCTCTAAAGGCTAAAAAATAACTACTGCATATAAAAAGGGCATATCGCTTCCTGCGACAGCCCTTTCCATCTCATATCATATTTTATTCAAATAGACCGTCATCGTATACCAGACGGCGCCGCCATGGGTCGATACCGACTGGCCTTCACAAACATAGCCAAATTGTTCATAAAAAGGAATCAGCCGGTCTTTACAGGTCAGCGTAATCAATGCCTTATGCCGTTTTTTGGCAATGGCTATGTATGCCTGCATTAACTGCACTGCAATCCCTTGATGCTGTTCTTGGGGAATGACATCCAGCCCAAACACCATCATGTTGGCTGCATCATCATCATGGAGCTTGGTAGATTCATATAAATCATCCGTTAATATGCGCTGCGCTGTAACGCAGCCATTAATAAAACCAACCGGCTTACCTTCTTTTTCAGCAATCAAAAACGAATGGCGAAACGCTGCCAAACGTTCTTTTAAGCTGTCCCGCGTTGCAGCTTCCGCAGCAGGAAAACAAGCGTTTTCAATCGCCGCCACGGCATCTAAATCAGCAGCACAAGCCGGTCGAATCATAATAGGCACGATAGATTCCTTCTTTCATACACTGCATGTAGTAAAAAAAAAGACTCTCATTCATGATGAACAAGAGCCTTCTGTCATGGTCGGAACGGCGAGATTTGAACTCGCGACCTCTTCCACCCCAAGGAAGCGCGCTACCAAGCTGCGCCACGTCCCGTTGACCTATACATGATACCAAAAACACGGATACATGTCAAGTCATTGCCTAAACGAATATCTGTACATCTCGTATGAAACGGCACGCTATAACAACCTTTCTTTTCTCTGTTGCCATTCTACATCAGGAAGTTATATCTTTTCTATAAATCAATTATTTTTCAACGACGACCAATTGCGGATGTTTGGCAATATCATCGGCTGCCTCTTCCCAATGCGGTACGACGACGATTCGCATGCCAGCTTGTTTTTCTACTAATTGCAAGCCTTCGTTGATATGCTGTAAAGACACGGCGTGTGTCAAAAGATAATCCACATTCAGTTTGCCGCTGCGAATCATTTCAATCGCCAGCGCATTATGCCGCGGCGCAGAAGAAAACGTGCCATAAATAGTAATCTGCCTGTAATGAAGAAAATTAGCATCGATGGTCACCTGCGGCTTGTCCTTGGGCAGACCGGCAAAGAAGCAGACTTTTCCCATTTTCCCAGTCATGGCAAGTCCCATCTGCATGGCCGCTTCACTGCCTGCTGTGACAATAACAACGTTGGCTCCCATGCCGTCGGTCAATTCCAATACCCGCTGCACCGCATCGTCTTTCTGTGAGGAAATATACGCATCATACCCTAACGGACGAGCTCTGTCCAAACGAGGTTGGCTGCGATTGATGAGAAATACCTTGCCGGCGCCACGAGAGCGCACCAACTCGGCATGCATAATGCCAATCGGGCCGGTGCCAATGACAGCTACCGTATCGCCCAGCTGAATCTGCATCGCTTCCTGCCCATTAATCACGCAGGCCAGTGGTTCTGCCAGCGTCGCGCTGAGATAATCCACACTATCCGGAATCAGATTAACATTCCCCGCCTGGACTGCAATCGCTGGAATGCGCACAAATTCGGCAAACCCGCCATGATATTGATGGCCCAGCGTCAGCCGATGATAACACAGATGCTGATTGCCAGATAAACAATACGAACAATGACCACAGCCAATTCCCGGCGCAACAATCACGCGGTCTCCCACGGCATATCGATCGACACCTGCCCCGACAGCCACAATTTCACCAGCAAATTCATGGCCCAATATAATAGGCGGTTGAATTGCTGCATGTCCATGATGAAAGGTACGCAAATCCCCGCCACAAATGGCACAGGCTTTCACCCTGACCAGCAATTCTCCTTCTTGTATGGAAGGAGTTGGTACGTCTTCTACAACCATATTGCCAATTCCTTTATATATTGCTGCTATCATTTTTCATTGCTCCTTTTGATATTTTTATATCATTATAAATGACGTTGAAAAATTATTCAATATGTATATATATTTTTTAGTAAACGCACTTTGCGGCATAGACCAGCTCTTCCTTAGGAATTTAGGTATGTATATAATGTATCTTCCACTGGTTTATCTAACAAAAATTGAAAATTAACAATAGGAAGTTCTTCACCAGCATCATTGGTAATTATAGTCTGAACAGGCTTTCCCAATACGGTAACATCTCCTAAATAATAAAAGTCTTTACCTTCAGAATCGCTCTTTTTTATAAACAAGAGTTTTCTCACTTGCATATTTTGAATTTGAACTACTTGCGGAGATGTTATCTTTAATCTAGCCCTAGTCATCCAACTAAATTGTTGTGATGACACAAATTTATCTTCATATTTGGTATTCGCTGAAATATCATCGCGTTTATTATATGTAACAAAAATAGGACACGTATTACCTACAATAGCATATCCATTAAGCGTTCCTTCTCTATTTTTCTCGTAATGAAGTAATTTAGACACATCTTTTCGCGAGTATTTAGCATACCGAATAAATCCTTGTACAACATCCTTTTCATGACCTACATACAACAATTCAAACCGATAGGAAGCATACTCTAAAATATCTTGCATATACTGTTGGAATTCTTTATTTATGCATAATGCAGTAAAATAGTCTGTACGAATATACTGATGGTTTTCATATATAATAAGCGGTTGATTGCCATATTTTTTTTTTGCCGCTTTAACAAAAAAATGTAATGTCAATATATTAGCTACACTATCCATCGTTTCAGCTGTCGTTGTATATCCATATTTTTTTTGAATTTGTTCGACAATTTCAGCTGTTTTGACTACTGGTCGCTGCAGTATTTTTTGTAATACAAGTACATCTTCAATACGTTTCCCATTGGCAAGTTCTAAACTAGCCATCGTCAATATAGCTTGATGTGCTTCCGTAATGGTTGAATCATACGGCTGTACACGCTGTACAAATCCATAATAGCTTCTTTTATCCTGTAGTATGAACAAATACGGATCTTTGTCCCCTATCCGAATAAAATCCATCATCATCGGCCGTCGTCCTAACCGATATTTCATATTGCAATACGCTTCTTTTAAATCTTTTAAATCGGCCAACGTTTTCTTCGTATCTATTGCTTTATAAATCTGTTCCTTTGCTATCGTATCAAAATAAACAGAGGTCGCTCCCGGCAAAAAATTAGTATGCATCAACTGACGAACAAAATCCTTATCATACGTTCTATCACCATATAACGCAATGGGAAGTAAGAAATTATTTTCATAATTTCCTATAAAATCCAACACTTCCAAATACCGCTTATGAGGGTATTTACGAAGGCCTCTTCCTAATTGTTGTACAAAGACAATGGCAGACTGTGTTGGTCGCAACATAATAATCTGATTGATCTGTGGAATATCTATTCCTTCATTAAAAATATCACATGTAAAAATATAATCCAAATAGTCTGCATTTGTTTTTGCATCTGCTTCTAGACGCCGCACCATATCAGCCCGCTGTTTTTCCGATGCACTGCCATCTAAGGCCACTGCTCGTCTTCCATGCTTACAAAATGCATCAGCTAATACTTTAGCTACTTCAACAGAATTACAGAACACGAGTCCTTTTACTCGATCTGTATCACTACCATATAAATCGGCATAATGCAAAATATGTTGTACACGAGTTTCACAAGTTAATTGATTAAAAGAGCTTTTATCATCTAATACATTGCCATTAACCATAATTTCACTGATACCATGATAATGAAAGGGTACTAGCATATTTTCTTCTAATGCGTCATGCAAACGAATCTCATAAGCAATATTATGGTCAAAAATATCATAAATATCAAAGTTATCCGTTCGTTCTGGTGTAGCAGTCATTCCCAATAAAAATTTAGGTTTAAAATATTGTAATACTTTTTGATACGTTGCAGCTCCGCCATGATGGACTTCATCCATTACAATATAGTCAAACGTATCTGGCGAAAATGTATGCAAAATTTCATCTTTAGCCAATGTTTGAATCGTTGCAAAAATATATTTTTTACCTATTTCCTTATCATGGCCCGTAAGCCTCCCCATATCTGTTGGTGAAAATCCTACGTTTTGATAGCTTTTCTGGGCACTACGAAGAATCATTTCTCGATGAACTACAAATAAAAATCGTTTTGGGTGATATATATGTACATCAAAAGCCGATAAATAGGTTTTTCCTGTTCCTGTAGCTGAAATTAACAAGCCTTTATTCTTTCCCTGTTCGCGAAGTTTTTGAATTCCCTGCAACGCTTTTTGTTGCATTGCATTCGGCTGTATTTTACGAAATGGAATATATACAGACTGTTTTTTCTTGTTCTGTGCATGATATACCTGTTCATATGCGGTAATCCATTCGTCGGTAACTGGTTCAGCACTTTGCCATAATGCATAAAATTCTTCTCTTGTTTCTCGAATCAATGCCCCTTCTTTGGCTGATGTAAAAAAAACATTCCATTCCTGATTGTGGGTCAAGGCATTCGCTGTCATATTACTGCTACCAATCACCATAGTATAATCTTCTGGTTTATCTTCGGCATGATGAAACAAATATCCTTTAGCATGAAACGCTCTTTCTTCTGTCATCATGCGAATTTCTAAGTTAGGAAATTTCAATAATTCACGTAAAGCCAGCGGTTCTGTAAAATTCAGATACTGTGAGGCCAAGATTTTTCCTTTCACTTGTTTATTTTCAACCAAAGCATCTTTAATACAGGCTAATCCACTTTTTGTAATAAAAGCAACAGAAAACAAGAATTCGTCGCATTGATACAATTGAGTAAGAATTGTATCCAAAACCTTCTTGTGTTTTTCTTTATTATTCGTCAATATTTTGGGAACATACCGCTGATCTGAATCTACTTTATAATCAATAAATCCTTCTCGCAAACACTGTTCTAGTATGTTATATCTAACCATAGATACTCCTATTTTTGTGTAAGTTTTTGCATAATAGGTACGTCGGCCGCAGCCCAATCTAACAGAGGCATATCCTGCGGTAAAAGCCATTTTGCATCAACATGTTCTTTTCGTATAAAATCAGGTTTTGCCAAATGGCACATAAATGCATGCATAGTAATCGAAAAATCAGGATACTCATGTTGTACCGTCATATATAAATCCGTTTCTTTTACCTTTATGTGCACATCCATCTCTTCACGCAGTTCTCGTTCTATTGCTGTATGCTTTGCTTCTCCTTCTTCGATCTTTCCTCCAGGAAATTCATATTTAAAGCTAACGTAGTCATACTTTCCACGGCCTCTCTGCATGCAAAGAATTTTTCCATTATATTCTAAAATAGCTGCAACAACTTCTAAGTGTTTTTTCATTATTCTATCCTCTTTATTTCATACCATATTATAACAGGTAATTATTATTTTTAGGGAAATACATTAAGTTGACGCAATATTCGTTCTACATGAATAATTACATCCTCCCTTTTATCCTTATTTATCATATAACAAAAAGGAACTTTTAACCATAGAACAGTCAAAAGTTCCCTAAATTTTTTTATCTCAGTCAATTCCGCAGCCCTGCACACATACGCATGCAGGGCTTGTCCTATCCCTTATTCTTTATCTATTTTAATTTCCTGCTGTGCCGCTTTTCGTTTTTTAAAAAATGGCAGCGCCACTTCCGGGAAAATGGCATAGCCCAATACGTCTTCCGGGCTGGCGTTGGGGAAGCCTTCATCAGCCAGTGCCTGCTTGGCTTTTCCCAATTCCGGCGTCAGGTCATCAGCCGGACGGTGATTGATGACCGGTTCATCGCCAATACACATTTTACGGAATTTTTCATCGATTTTGCCGGGTACACGGCCATATTTGCCGCGAACGATGTCCCGCACTTCATTGGTAACAATTTTATACCGGCCGTACAAGACGTTCAGTGCCGCAGCCGAGCCTGTAATTTGGCTTGTCGGCGTAACCAGCGGCGGATATCCTAAATCGCGGCGAACATTCGGCATTTCAGCCAATACTTCGTCAAACCGGTCTTCGGCTCCCTGTCCTTTCAGCTGATTATACAGGTTCGTCAGCATGCCGCCGGGAATCTGATATTTGCGGACTGCCGGATTAATCTGGCTCGGCATGGTGAGGTTAAATTCATCAGCCAATTCCTTCCGCACTTTTTTGAAATGTTCCGTTAATGGCCAAAGGCGTTCTACGTCAATATCCGTATCATAAATACTGTTTTGCAGCGACATGACCATTGTTTCCGTTGCCGGCTGACTTGTGACTTCGCCAAAGGGGGACAACGCCGTATCAATAATATCGACGCCTGCTTCAATCGCTTTCATATAGGTCATTTCCCCAAAACCGCAGGTACAGTGCGTATGCAGCTCAATAGGAATGGATAGATGTTTTTTCAGCATTCGCACCAGATTATACGCATCATACGGTGCCAGCAGCCCGGACATATCTTTGATGCACAAGGAGTCTACGCCCATGCTTTGCAGTTCCATGGCAACTTTGGTAAACGATTCCATGGTGTGAATCGGACTGATGGTATATACAATGGCCCCTTGTATATGAACAGATTTCGTATCTTTCGCGGCTTTAATGGCCGATTCCATATTTCTGGGATCATTGAGCGCATCAAACACGCGAATAATATCTATACCGTTATCTACGGCACGATTGACAAACTCGTAGACGACATCGTCCGCATAGTGCCGATATCCCAAAATATTCTGTCCGCGAAACAGCATTTGCAGCGGTGTTTTTTTTACATGTTTTTTTATCGTCCGCAGCCGTTCCCACGGGTCTTCATCCAAAAAGCGCATGCATGTATCAAAGGTCGCGCCGCCCCAGCATTCCAATGCATTATAGCCAATTTCATCCATGGCTTCCAATACGGGAAGCATTTGATTTAGACGCATTCTCGTTGCCGCTATGGATTGGTGTCCGTCACGCAGGACGGTTTCCGTTATTTTTACTCTTGCCATACGTAATTTATTCCTCCACTTATATTGCTATCTATATCGTATTTCTTTATATTGCTTGAAGATATGCTAACCATTAGGATATAGTTATAATTACATTTCATTATATCATATTTTGACAAGAAAGGCAGATACTTTTATCGCTTTGCTTGTTCTTCTTATGCATACACGGCTTCACAGCAAGAAAATTGCAGAATACATGCTGTCTTATCAGAAATTCAGACATGCATATAGTGTAATTCAATCCATTCTATGCTACACTGGTACTATAAATAGTTTTAGGTGTATCTTTATTCCATACCTGACGAAAGGGGTTCTTGTTATGACATCATGCACACATATTACGGCTGTCTACTTTAGTCCTACCCATACTACCAAAACAATCTGTGAAACGATTGCCAAAGAATTATCGCTGACCTTGGGCATTCCCTGGAAAAGCCGCAGTTTTACCCTTCCTGCCGAACGAACGGAGCCGCTGCAGTTTGACCAGACAGAGCTCGTTATTTTTGGCGTACCCGTATATGCCGGCCGAGTCCCCAACTTTCTGGGAAAATACATCAGCCAAACAACAGGAAACAGTGCCATGGCCATTCCGGTTGTCGTCTATGGAAACCGTGCGTATGACGATGCATTGATTGAACTGCGTGATATATTGGAAACAAGTCGGCTTCACACCGTCGCTGCCGCTGCGTTTATTGGCGAACATTCTTTTTCACGCATTTTGGCCAAAGGCCGGCCTGACAGTCAAGATTTGAACCAAGCGCGCCGCTTCGCCCATGCCGTTGCTAGTGCTATCGAAAATAACCGGTATCACACACCGATTGCCGTCAAAGGCAATGTACCATATCGTCCTTACATGGTGCCTCAAAAGAAAGACGGCGGCCATAAAACGATTACTAAAGTATTTCCAAAAATCAATGATGCCTGCACGAATTGCGGCATTTGCGTTCAAGTCTGTCCGATGGGCGCCATTGCGCCGGACTGCCACAGTTATACTCATTTCTGCATCAAATGTTGTGCCTGTGTCAAAGCATGTCCTGTCCATGCCCGTTATTATGACGATGAAACCTATTTATTCCACAAAAAACAATTAGAAGAAAATTTTGCCCGCCGGGCTGAACCGGAAACGTTCATTTAAATTTTGTTGTATACAGGGACGTATCCCTGCACCCTCACCTATTCATTCTTTTTCGTACCGCCGAAAAAGAACGAATCAAGATAAGCAGAGAGCCGAAATCTTTGATTTCGTGCGAATCGCTTAGGCATAGCAAAAGGCGGCCGCCCGAAACTCCCATTCCTTTGAGAATGTCCGTCATTGCTAAATGGGCGAAACTCGCTTCGCTCAAACAAAACGCCCATTTTTAACGCAATGCCACCCATTCTCATTGTGCGGCCAAGCCGCACAACCAGTCATTCCCGTAACGGGGCGGCTTGGAAACAAATGCAACCAATTACAGGTGAAGGTATACTGAAAAATCTTTGATAACTCAATCCATTACTCATATGTGCTAACAAAATTCTTGTATAAATAGATAAGCTGTTAGCATAGATGAGCCTATGTATGCTGTCGTTTTTTCTTGACAGATGGGTTTTCCCGACAACCAGGCGAAATCTATCTTGCATGACTGCCAACACCGCCCGTTACGAGCGTGCCGACCGGTCGAAGACCGGATACGGAGTTTGCCGATGACGGGA
>CAKPVJ010000023.1 GCA_934193515.1 uncultured Megasphaera sp.
AGGCTAAGTCCGTTTTGGGCGGCGACTTCTTTCTTTTTGGTACTTTTTCTTTCTGGTCGCACAGAAAGAAAAAGTACATAGCATATGTAAACGGCACGTTTACAAAATCATATGAGGATTAAAGGGATACGCCTTTACTTTATGTATTTCTTTTTCGGTGGCAAGAAAAAGAATGAATATAAGAGGGCGCAGAGAATCTTCCCAATTTAAGGACATACAGAAAAAAAACACATAGAATAAAACAAACAAAAAGTAAAAAACGGCAGCACCGCACCTCATCATCGTGCGGCTCTGCCGTTTTTATTTCTATTTTTTATCTATTATTTCGTTTCATGAAGAGCAGCCATTACTGCCGGGTCTATCGAAAAGGTGTGTTCTTGCGATGGAAAATCTCGTTTTTGTACATCTTGGATATACGCTTGAACAGCCCCTACGATATCTGCATGCAAATCGGCATAGGCTTTGGCAAATTTAGGTCTAAAGCCGCCGCTCATGCCTAACAAGTCCGTACAAACCAAGACTTGTCCGTCACATTGATTGCCGGCGCCAATGCCAATCGTAGCCGCCGTATGCAGTTCTTTCGTAATTTCTGCGGAAAGGTCTGCCGGTACACATTCCAATACAACGGCAAATGCGCCTGCTTCTTCCAGTGCTTTGGCATCTTGAATCATTTGACGTGCTTTTTCTAAATTCTTCCCTTGTACTTTAAAGCCGCCAAATTGGTGAACAGACTGCGGCGTCAATCCCAAATGTCCTACTACGGGGATACCGGCTTCGGTCATTTTATAGACGGCTTCGCAAACACGTGCCCCGCCTTCTAATTTGACAGCATCACAGCCCCCTTCTTTCATCAGGCGTCCTGCGTTATGAAGTGCTTGTTCGGTGCTTTCCTGATAGCTCATAAACGGCATGTCGCCTACGACCAATGCCCGTTTCACACCGCGGGTTACACATGCCGTATGATGAATCATATCTTCCATCGTAACCGGCAGGGTCGAGGAATATCCCATGACGACATTTCCCAGCGAATCGCCAACCAGAATCATGTCAATCCCTGCTTCATCCACATTTTGCGCCATAACATAATCATAGGCAGTAATCATGGAAATAGGCATGTTTTGCTGTTTCATGTCCTTAATCGTCAAGTTTGTCACTTTTTTGTTCATTGGTTTCTCCTTCTGCCATCGCAAGGATTTGCATCAGTTTTTGATGCTGTTTCTTCGTAATCGTCTGGTTAGCCAGCGCAATATCAGCCGCAATACTGCCAAACGCTTTATAGGCATCGCAAAACGGCTGCGGCATACAAGATATATGCTTTTGCACGGTACCTATATCACCGCGGGAAATAGGGCCTGTCAGAGCCTGTCTCGCCAGTGCTTGGGATTGTATATTATCCACGGTCCCCAAAAACAGCGGCCGCAGTGCGTTCCCCGCATCTTCCGGCGTATCTGTCCAACGGCTCATTAACATCTGTGCCGCTGCAACAGCAGTAACAACATAATTAGAACAAAAACAAGCGGCCCCATGATAGAGAATGCGTTCTGCAGCCGGTACATGAAAGGGCTTGCTGTGAAGCATGGCCGCTATTTCTTTCGCACGGGCCATAGCCGTTTCATCTCCATCGACAGCCATATAAATCCCCGCCAGCGCCGCTGCAGAAGGCACAGGAAAACTTTGCAGGGGATGTATGCTGCCTGTATGAACTCCCTTGTCTGCCAACGCCTGCAGTACCGATACATCGGCTGCTCCGCTGCCGTGCAAAACCGTATGCCGTGCCAATGACTGCCTGCTGCAGTCCGCCAGCTGCGCTGCCAGCGATTGACTGACTTGCTGCAGCAAATCATCACGGACAAGCAGTAATACAACATCACAATCCAACACAAGGTCTGCACCCTGCACATAGGGCTTTACGCCATAAAAAGCGGCCTGCTCTCTTGTTCTTTTTGCCGTAGACCCGGTAATCCCCACAACATGCTGCGGTAGTGCCAATACAAAAGAAGCGCCGACTCTGCCGGCGCCAATAATACCTATACGCATACACTAACTCCTAAAAAAAAGCGCACTCCACGGGGGAATGCGCAACATGTACGTTTACAAGAATTCGTCCCGGTCTTTCGATCCAAGCGATATGCTATAAAATTAAATTAGACAACGCACAGCAACGTACCAGGTATAGATCTTTTCGTAGATTCCATCCATATTGCCTTACGTTAATATTAGCATACCATATGCTGATATATATAACAAATTCCTAAACAGCATACTTTCTTTTAAACATATCACATATACAAATAATATACCTATACGTATACTATACTTATAATCAAATCAATCAGGATGAATTTCTAGGCAAAAATCACGACCACTCATAACACCATACATTTATTTGGGTTAGGTGATATAATAAGTCGTATTACTTCAGCATACAAGCATCTGTCATTACTAGTATTTGCTCCCAAACCGCCTCGTTACGAAAATACAATGTTGCAGGGATTCTTCCTAGTATTTTTGACGCATAAAAAACCTCTTCATGCGATTTTCCATTATATCGTATGAAGAGGTTTTTCTATCTATTAATACCAACGAGTCATTGGCAAATCATTTTTAGTGCCTTTGGTCATCAGTACTTGATGAATATCAATATTACCGATAAAGAACGATACGGCACACCCTACGAGGTAAAGTTCCCACATGCGGACAAATTCTTCGCCTTTCATGGCCAATACGTTGTCACGTACCTGTTCAAAATTATGATACCAGCACATGAGCGTTTTATAATAATGACGACGCAGGCTTTCTACATCAATAACCTGAAAATCATCATCGTATGCTAAGCTGATGATTTCACGCAAAGACGGCAGCGTACCGCCCGGGAAAATATATTTGCGCATCCATGGATTTTCTACCTTTTCATCATGGCCGCTGATATAGTGCAGAAGGAACATCCCGCCTTCTTTTAACAGCCGGCTGGCATCTTCCATGTACAACGGGTAATTGGAACGTCCTACATGTTCCAACATGCCAACACTGACAATACGGTCGAATTGAATATCTTTATCTAATAAATCCCGATAATCAATCAACTCAATATGGACTTTATCCTGCAGGCCTAATTTTTCAATTCGTTCCTGTCCTTTTTTCCACTGTTCTTTGCTCAACGTGCAGCCATAGCCAATAATGCCGTATTTCTGAGCTGCTTCAATAAGCAAATACCCCCAGCCGCAGCCAATATCCAGCAGCGTCATGCCTTTTTCCAAATGGAGTTTTTCCAAAATATAGTCAACTTTGTTATGCTGTGCTTCTTCTAATGTATTTTTATCGTCTTTAAAATAGGCACAAGAATAACTCATCGTCGGGTCGAGCCACATGGCATAAAAATCATTGCCTAGGTCATAATGCGATGAAACTTGTTCTTTCTGTGCTTTTTTAGATTCTGAAGGGAACAACAGCCGCTTCAAGGCACTGCGATCCATCGAAAACCGGTTTTGCTGCGACAAGAAACATTCCAGTGCCGTAAACAAATCGCCTTCAATCGTAATATCTTTGCGCATATACGCTTCTCCCAATGCCAGGGATGTCGACCGCATCAATTCAGCCTTAGGTATATTTTTATGAATCGTAATATTAAACAGGGGCGTGCCTTCACCAATCGTATAGGTTTTATCATGCAGAGCCACTGTAAAACAATATTTATCAAAATGGCTCAGATAATGAACCAAAAAGGTGTCTAAAATATGCATAGTCTTTTAACTCTCCTTCCATGATGTATATAGTTTACTCTTATTATCAAAAACTGCAAGAGAATTATTGTAACTTTTACTGCTTTTTCACAGGAATTTTTGGAATAGATACCTATTTCGATTATTTTTTTGTTCCCGCCCTTTTTTACCGTACACTCACCATTTCGGTATCGATATGGATAGTATATATCGTTTGTCCCGCCGCTACGACTATCTCTCCGGCATGCAGTGTATTGTCCTCTTGCCATGTCACCGTGAAAGGATAGCGCAGACGGGCTCTTTTGACGGTTACATTATGATACCCTCTGGCGCGGGAGGTATCTGTTCTGTGATAAAAAATTTGTACCGATGCTGCCTGAATTGTATCCAATACAGCAAAGATTCTGGTTTGATACCGTTTGGTGTCAATCAGCTCGCCCATAGCCGGCGTGTAAGCGCCTCCCAATACTTGTGAGGCATCATCCAATTCCTGCGTAGCCTGCAGCCCGGTTCGTATTACTTGAATGCCTGCTTTGACAAAGGCCTGTTTCATGTAGGCACCCCGCTGCACGCCTTCGTGAATAGAAAGCGGCGCATATATGCCCTGGCGGTACATTTGGGCGAGTTCGGTGTTATCAATAACCGCAACGGGATAAATCCTTGCTATATCCGGTTGTAACCGGCAAATAGCCGCCGTCGTTTGTTGCAAACTCTGCCAGTCTTCTCCGGGCAATCCCGGCATGAGCTGATGCCCGACGACAAACTTTCTGTCTCGCAGCAAGGCTGTCGCCCGAATGACGTCAGACGCTGTATGACCCCGTTTTGCCGTTTGCAGCACCGTGTCATCCATCGACTGAACGCCTAATTCTACAATTGTCATGCCATAGGCAGTCAGCCGTTCCAAAATTTCCGGCGTAATGCAATCCGGACGGGTAGAACAGCGAATCGCCGCTATCTTACCGCTTTTCAGTGCTTCATAAGCCGGCTGCAGCAATTCTTCCTGCAAAGCTGCCGCAACAGCCGTAAAACTGCCGCCGTAAAAAGCGACTTCCCAGTGCCGCGGCTCCTGTACAGATGCCGTATAGGTATCGATAGTTTTGGCAACCATGTCGCCCGTAGGAACTCCCTGATGTCCCGTAATCTTCCATTGATTGCAAAAAACACAACGGTACGGACACCCTATATGAGGAATAAAAATAGGAATAATTGAAGTTTTCATAGTATCACCTATATAAAAAAAGAAGATGTGGCTCAGCCACATCTTCTTTATAATGCATGTAATCGCAGTAATGCTTCATGAGCAGCATGTTGTTCTGCGTCTTTCTTGGATTTGCCTGCGCCTTCCCCAAGGACTTTACCATTGACAATAACTTCCATATAAAAGGTCTTATTATGATCTGGTCCTTCTTCGCGGCACAACACATATTCAATCTTTTGCTCGCCGTCACGCTGTACAAATTCTTGAAACAGTGTTTTATAGTCTTTGCCATATTCGCCGGTCGCAACCAAAGACAAGTAGTCTTTGAGCTGATGAAGAATAAACTTGCGCGCTTCTTCATAAGAGGAATCAATATAAATAGCCCCTACAACCGCTTCAAACGCATCCGCTAAAATACTGGCCCGTGTCCGTCCGCCTGACGCTAATTCTCCCTTCCCTAAGAGAATGTAGTCTCCCATATGAAACTTGGCACAAACAGACGCTAATGGGGTTTCACTGACTACACTGGCGCGTGCTTTTGATAATTCACCTTCAGGCATATGAGGATACTGCAAAAAAAGATATTCCCCTACGACCAAGTCCAGAATAGCATCTCCCAAAAATTCAAGGCGTTCATTATAATAGCCGTGCTTTGCTTTATTTTCATTCGCATACGATGAGTGTGTCAACGCCTGATCTAAAATAAGCAAATTATGAAACGATGAAAGTCCTAATACGTCAATGAATTTTTCTAACTGTTCTTTTCTATCCGTCTTCATTCACACAGTCTTTTCTAATATGGTATAGATTATTCAGCGTATTTTTTGAAAAGCAATGTTGCATTATGGCCGCCGAAGCCAAAGGAGTTGGAAATAGCGACGTTAACATTGGCATCTACTGCTTTTCCTGGTACATAGTTCAAGCCTAATTCTTTCAGTTCATCTTCCGGTTCTTCCAAGTTAATCGTCGGATGTACTTTGCCTGTTTCAATCGTCATGGCACAGGCAATCGCTTCTACGGCACCGGCTGCGCCGAGAAGATGGCCTGTCATGGATTTTGTCGAGCTGATCAGAACATCTTTTGCATGGCTGCCAAATACGCGGGCAACGGCTTTGGATTCATTCAAGTCGTTCAAATGCGTAGACGTGCCGTGTGCATTTACATAGTCTACTGCATCCGGTGTCAGGCCGGCATCGGCAATAGCCAGCTGCATGCATTTGGCCTGCTGAATACCTTCCGGAGCCGGCGCAGTGATGTGGTATGCGTCAGCATTGCTGCCATAGCCGCCGATTTCACAATAAATATGGGCACCGCGTTTTTTAGCATGTTCCAATTCTTCCAATACGACAATACCGGCACCTTCGCCCATGACAAAGCCATTGCGTTCTTTATCAAACGGACGGGATGCATGCGCCGGATCGTCATTGTTGGTGCTCAAGGCTTTCATAGCCGCAAAGCCTGCGACAGCGCCCGGAGAAACAGCTGCTTCGGTACCGCCGGCAACAGCTGCGTCCAATTCGCCGCGCTGAATCATGCGGTATGCGTCACCGATAGAGTTCGTGCCGGTAGCACATGCTGTTACCACGCTGGCACAGTGACCTTTCAAGCCAAAGAAAATGGATACCTGGCCGGAAGCCATATTGGCAATCATTTTTGGCACAACAAAAGGATTGACACGGGACGGGCCTTTGGAGAATAATCCTTTATACAAATTATGAAGGGTTTCCATGCCGCCAATGCCGGTACCTACAATCGTACCAATGCGGTCGCGGTCTTCATCATCCAAATTCATTTTGGAATCATCCAATGCTAATTTTGCTGCTGCTACAGCATACTGGGTAGATGGATCCATATGGCGAGCTTCTTTTTTATCAATGCCATAATCAGCCGGGTTAAAATCTTTTACTTCGCCGGCAATGCGCGCTGCATATTCAGTCGCATCAAAGTGGGTGATAGGGCCGATTCCGTTTTTACCATCAAGCAAGGCATTCCAAAATGCTTCTTTGCCAATGCCTACAGGAGAAATGACGCCCAAGCCTGTAATCACTACACGTTTTTCCAAAGTTTTCACCTCATTATCAAAAATCATCTGTGAACGAATCAATCAGGGATTTCATCCATTTCACGTTTAAGATATGCAAATATGTCTTTTACCGGCAGAATATCATGAATTTCCTGCATTCTCCTGCCGGAGAACACTAAGCCTGTTTCTACATCGCCTTGCTGCGCCCGTGTCAATGCCCGGATAATGCAGTATTTATGGCTGCATTTTTTCAGACAGTGATCGCAGTGTTCCGGAGCCGGCGCTTTTCCCAGTAAAATGCGTTCCGAGAAAGGCGTGCGTATTGCCTGGCCGGGCAATCCGACCGGGCTGTGAACCAAAATAAAATCTTCCGGATTATTGGCCCGCAAATATACTTTTTTGAGTTCATCGGCACCGTTTGATTCAACACTGGCGGCAAAACGGCTGCCCATTTGTACACCGTTAGCACCGAGACGCAGCATTTCGGCGATATCTTCGCCATGCAGTATGCCGCCGGCACCAATGACGGGAATAGTAACAGCTTTTCGTACTTCCGGCACAATCAGCCGGCTTGAACGATTAGTTCCCAGATGCCCGCCTGCTTCTGCCCCTTCTACTACGACGGCAGCAGCACCCAGGGTTTGGGATATTTTAGCTAGCTTGGCAGAAGATACAATCGGCACAATAGGCGTACCGCTTTCTTTACCCCAGGCAAACATGTCTCGGGAAAAGCCTGCTCCTGCCACGACTAGATCGATTCCTTCTTCAATTGCAGTAGTCACAATCCCTTTAAATTCACGGGCTGCAACCATTACATTTATACCTATTATTCCAGTTGGCGCCAATTTTCTGGCCAAGCGGATTTCATATCTTAATTCTTCAAAGGGCATGCCAGAGGCCGCAATAAGGCCAATACCGCCTTCATTGGCTACTGCTGCGGCCAACCGGGCTGTGGACAATCTGATGGCCATGCCGCCCTGGACGATTGGCACCTTTGCTACGAGCTTACCTATTTTTAATTCTGGCAGCTTCACTCTGTTTTCCTCCATTCAAGACACCATTGGGGGGTGCCGTACGGCCTCCCCCTCCGGCTCTTATTGCATACTTACGCTTTTTTTTCCTTTTCGATGTAATCAACTGTATCTTTAACAGTTTTGATTTTTTCAGCAACATCGTCAGGGATTTCGATATTGAATTCTTCTTCGAAAGCCATGATCAGTTCAACAATGTCCAAGGAATCAGCGCCTAAATCATCAATGTAAGCGGCATCCATTTTGACTTCTTTTTCGTCAACACCCAACTGTTCAACAACAATGCTCTTTACTTTTTCAAACGTAGCGTTATCGCTCATATTCCATTCACCCCCTTTCAGTGGAGTATCCGTCTATTTACATTACCATACCGCCATCTACGTTGAGAACCTGACCGGTAATATAGCTGGCACAATCAGAAACAAGGAAAAGTACGGCTTTTGCGACTTCTTCCGGCTGTGCGACACGGCCCAGCGGAATCGTTTTTATCATTTCTTCTTTTACGGCATCGCTGAGAACGGCAGTCATATCCGTATCGATGCATCCCGGTGCGACTGCATTGGCACGAATGCCGCGGGATGCTAATTCTTTAGCTACCGATTTGGTAAAGCCAATAATACCCGATTTGGCAGCTGCATAATTGGCCTGTCCGGCATTGCCCGTAAGACCGACAACCGAAGTCAAATTGACAATCGCACCGCTGCGCTGCTTCATCATAATTTTGGTCACTGCCTTGGTGCAGAAAAATGTCCCTGTCAAGTTCGTATCCAAAACAGCCTGCCAATCAGCCGTTTTCATACGCATCAGCAGCCCGTCGCGGGTAATCCCTGCATTGTTGACCAAAATATCTACACTGCCAAACTGTTCTTTCACTTGTTTTACCATGGCATTTACGGCATCTTCATTGGCTACATCACACTGGATGGAAATAGCCTGGCCGCCTTTTTCCGTAATAGCCTGCAGCGTTTCTTCTGCTGCCGATGTGTTGCCTGCATAGATGACAGCTACCTTCGCGCCTTCTTCTGCAAGGCAAAGGGCAATCGCACGGCCAATGCCGCGGGAACCGCCGGTAACAATCGCTGTTTTACCCGTTAAATGCATTTTATCGAACCCCCTGGAAAAATTCAAGTGTTTTCTGTAAGGATGGAATATCTTCTACATTTTCGCTGTGGATAGCACGATCGATTTTACGGTTAAATCCACAAAGCGTCTTGCCGGGTCCTACTTCCACAAACGTTTCTGCGCCAAACTGCTGCATGGTTTTAGTGCAGTCAATCCAAAGAACCGGGCTGGCAGCCTGCTTGACGAGCGATGCTTTGATGTCTGCTGCTGCCGTTTCAATTTGACCGTTGACGTTGGCAACGACCGGAATTTTAGCATCAGAAATCGTAATCGAATCCAAAACGTCTGCCAATCGTTTAGCAGCCGGTTCCATGAGCGTGCTGTGGAACGGTGCGCTGACATGGAGAATAACAGCCCGTCTTGCTCCAGCCGCTTTCATTTCAGCTGCTGCCGTTTCTACGGCTTTCGCACTGCCTGCAATAACAATCTGTCCCGGGCAGTTAAAATTAACAGCCTGTACTACGCCGCCCTGTGCAGAAACAGAGGCACAGATTTCTTTAATCGTATCTTCTGCCAGTCCCAAAATAGCGGCCATGCTTCCTTCGCCAAGAGGAACGGCTTCCTGCATAAACTGTCCGCGAAGGCGTACCGTCCGTACGGCATCGGCAAAGGTCAGCGCACCGGCTGCTACTAAAGCAGAATATTCACCCAAGCTATGGCCTGCCGCAATATCCGGCGTCAAGCCTTCTTGTGCCAATACACGGCAGCATGCCGTGCTGGCCGTAAGAATTGCCGGCTGGGTATTATAGGTCTTCATTAATTCTTCATCAGGCCCTTCAAAGCAAAGCTTGGTTAAAGAAAAGCCCAATGCGTCATCTGCTTCTTCAAACAGTTCGCGCACAATCGGATACGCTTCGTATAAATCTTTGACCATGCCCACTTTCTGAGCGCCCTGGCCTGGGAATACAAATGCTTTTTTCATCGTATCATTCACCTCATTATTCGTAATGATTAATACCACTTCATAACTAAGCCGGCCCACGTAAGACCTGCACCAAAACCTGCCAGTACTACCACATCGCCGCGTTTCATACGCCCATTGCGGTTGGCTTCATCCATCGCAATCGGAATGGACGCACCGGAAGTGTTGGCATATTTATCAATATTGACAAACACTTTTTCCATGGGCAGATGCAGCCGTTTCGCCGCTGATTTGATAATACGAATATTAGCCTGATGCGGAATAAGCAAATCAATATCTTCATGTTGAAGACCCGCTTTTTCCAATGCTTTTTCCGCAGTCTGTCCCATGACTTTGACAGCAAATTTATATACTTCTTTACCGTCCATCTTAATATATGTCAAATGTTTTTTTCTTGCTTCATCTGTAGGAAGAATGGCTACGCCGCTTGACGGAATATTCAAATATTTACCGCCGTTGCCGTCAGCGCCCATATCTGCGCCTAAAATGCCGTATCCTTCCGGTACAACGCCGAACACAGCAGCCCCTGCGCCATCGCCAAAGAGGACGCATGTGTTTCGGTCTGTAAAATCCATGAAGCGGCTTAAAATTTCAGCGCCGATAACCAGTACTTTTTTGCACATACCGCTTTGAATATATTGGGCAGCCGTAATAGATCCGTACGCAAACCCAGAGCAGGCAGCATACAAGTCAAACACAGCTGCATTTTTAGCTCCCAGATTTTTTTGAACAATACATGCTGTCGAAGGAATCGTCATATCCGGCGTCAGTGTGCAGACAATAATCATATCCAGTTCTTCCGGGGATGTATGAGCCATTTCCAATGCCTGTTCTGCCGCTTTGGTACACATATCGGATGTATTCATGCCTTCTGAAGCAAAATGACGCTGCTTAATACCCGTGCGCGTTTGAATCCATTCATCGGATGTATCCACCATTTTTTCCAAGTCTGCGTTTGTAACAATTTTTTCCGGCGCATAATGACCTGTTCCCAGTACACCAGCCGAGTTAGCCTTCATTATCATATTGTTCTACCTCTTCTTCCTCAATACTTTTGCGAATATGACCTACTACATCTTGCTGTACTAATTCGCCGGCAACGCGAATTGCGTTTTTAATTGCTTTCGCTTTTGAACTGCCGTGACAGATGATAAAGCTGCCATTTACGCCTAACAAAGGAGCCCCGCCGTATTCTGTAAAATCAAGACGTTTTTTCAGCGATTTTAGTGCCGGATATACGGCCAACGCGCCCAATTTAGCAATAAAGCCGCTGTTTTTAATAGTTTCTCTTACTAAACGGATAATAAACATGGCCATGCCTTCGCCAAACTTCAAGATGACATTACCAACAAATCCGTCGCATACAACGACATCTACCGTACCTTTAGGAATATCCCTGCCTTCTACATTGCCATAAAACGAAATCGTTTTCAGCTTTTCCAGCATCGGATACGTAGCCTGGGACAATTCATTGCCCTTAGAAGCTTCTTCCCCTATATTTAAAAGGCCTACCGTCGGCTTGGCTATGCCAAGAATCGCTTTCGCATAATGATATCCCATAATAGCGCCCTCTACTAAATGCTTCGGCTTACTGTTCGAGTTTGCTCCGGAATCGAGCAGCACGGTAATTCCTTTTTTAGACGGAATGGGTGTAGCAATGCAAGGGCGTTCAATTCCCTTGATACGGCCTAATCCCAGTAATGCTGACGTAACAGCCGCCCCCGTGCTGCCAGCTGCCACAACGGCATCGCAAGTTCCTTCTTTGACGAGTTTTGTCGCTACAACAATAGACGCATCTTTTTTCTTACGAAAGGCCTGTGCAGGATGTTCACCCATATCAATAACTTGACTGGCATGGACAATCGATAAGCGTTCACTTTCTTTTTCGCCATAATTAGCCAGTACTTCTTCTATTTTTTCCCTATCACCTACTAAGACGACATCAAAGTTATACGCTTTGATAGCTTCAATCGCACCCAGTACGATTTCTTCTGGTGCATAATCGCCGCCCATAGCATCTACAGCTATTTTCATACTTACGTTACGCTCCATTATTCTAAAGATTCTATAATAAACTTCGTGCGAAATACTTCCTTCGCATTCTTTCGTATTTTCACCCATACATAGTATTTTTGGTCGCGGCGGCGAATTACTTCTGCCACGGCTATCAGCTTGTCACCTACCGTCACAGGCTGTTTATATTTAATATTGGCTACCACTGTAATACATACAGGCAGGTTAAGCACCGCTCTGGCAAGCGAAGTTGCCTGCGCATACAAACACTGCGAGCGCACAATATGAGCTTCATCTACCATATCTGCCGTTGCTGTCATCATTGAAATAGCACTGCGGCCTACCGTACAATCTACCAATTCGCCGACAAAGCCTGCATTTTGCTGTTTAGGCTGCGCTGCTTCTGCTTTTTGCTTGATGCGAATACGCATTTCCGGAATTCCCAGTGCCATGCGGTCCAAACGGATAGTGGCCACACTGACGGAAAATTCTTCAGCCAATTCTTCGTCATTGATAAACGGGTTTTCTTCTATTCGTTTTTTTAGCAAGGCATGTCGCTTGTCTCTCGCTATACGGACCATTCCATCACCTTTAACAATTATGACCAAGTACTAATAGTACATACAACTAGAGATTATATAATGTTTCGTAAAGTTTTGCAAGTAAAAGAAAAGAAGTATGCATTCAATCATTTCATCTCATTGAACTGTTGAACGCATACTTCACACTCCTTAATACTTATCAAAATCCATTTCGTTTAATACATCACGTAATTTTTCTAATTCTTCTTTAGTCAGCGTAATTCCTTTGGTCATAGCCTGATAATCAGGATCCCAGGAACGCAAATCAAATTTCGGTGCGCGATTATTCCAGCTAATATACGTTAATTCTTTGCGCCAGCCGTCCTTGTTTTCCGACAAGGTCCCGCACACATCTTCAATATTAAAATTTAACTGAGCCATTGTATACCCTCCTAAAGACGCTGCGAAACGTCTAAAATTACTTTCTGATTTAAAACAACATCAGTTTATATAATAGCAAATATACCGAGTATGTCAATCATTAGTGCATAAATCATGCTATCCCATTATAGCGAATACCAATACATTCGGTCTGTGCTATATTATATCGGTATAATCCTTTATTTTTAATGATGCGAACGACGTTTAAACAGGCCGCCATGGGCTTCGTTGATATCAAAAATGGAGATAAAGGAATTCGGATCTACACGCCGCACGGCTTCTTTGACTTTCGTGACTTCCAGTCGTGACACCACGCAGTACAAAACCATCGTTTTTTCCCGTTTATACGCACCTTCACCGTTTAACAGCGTAACGGCACGTCCCATATCATGGGTAATGCAGCGGGACACTTCATCATGATGCGCCGTCACAATCAAAAGCCCTTTCATTTCATCCAGCCCATTGGTTACGATGTCAATCATTTTGTACGCGATAAAATACGCAACCAAGGAATACATCGCACTGTCCCAGCTAAATACGAATCCGGAACTACCCAAAATAAACAGGTTGAAAAACATGATAATCTCGCCGACAGAAAAGGGGGTTTTCTTATCGGCAATAATTGCCAAAATTTCCGTGCCGTCCAATGAGCCGCCCCAGCGTATAATAAGGCCGACGCCCAGCCCAATGATAATGCCGCCGTAAATCGTTGACAAAAACGGATCGGATGTAACCGGCGCATAATGAATAAACTTACTCCATCCTGACAAACAAATAACAGAAAACAAAGACAGCATCGTAAAAACTGTCCCTATTTTTTTATATCCTAAAATAAAAAACGGAATATTCAGCAGTACAATAAACACACTGAAGCTGACACCTGTAAGCTGGGCCGCCATTAACGCCAGGCCTACGACGCCGCCGTCAATAACGTGATTCGGTACCAAAAAAACATCCAATCCCAATGTATAAATCAACGCGCCAAAGGCCAATCCCAGCACGCGTACACCATATTTCACCATGTCGTTTCTCCCTTTATCTGTACGTAGCGAAGGCCAATAATCCAAGCAACAAAATCATCTACCGGTTCCGGCGGATACTGCAGTGCCAGAGGAATGAAACGCCGCCAGCCTTTTCTGGGCGTATATTTAAAATACAGTTTTCTTCCTTCGACAGTCGTATATTTTTCGTCAATTAACGAAAACGTGACTTGTTTGGTTTCTTTCTGTATCCATGCTTCTACGCAAGGCTGCAGATGTTTATGATTCGTGCCGTTTCCCATGACAATATGATGAAACGAATAGGCTTCATATGCCTGCTGCAAATAGGGTATCAGCATAGCTGTCGGAACAATTTTCTTTTCTACTAATGTACCGTCTTCGTTCAGAATCGCCGTTCCCGTTTTTTCTGAACCTGGATCTATTGCTGCAATCATGATTTCACTCCTATTCATTAGCCGGTTCTACAATAATATCTACACCCAGCGGACCGGCTGTATAGGTATCGTTCATCGTCACGGCCCGCAGCACTACGTTGCTGCCGCTGTACAATTTGATTTTGGAAATCGCGTCAAACATTTCTGTTACGGTAACAGCACCGACATTACCCGTCAATGGATCTGGCAGCATGCCTTTCAGCTGCGCTTTTTGGTTTACCGTATGCAGGAAACGCAAAACCAGCAGTTCCGCATTGCCGCTGACTTCCTTAGCAGGCAGCTTCGCTTCGTAGACCGTTTCACCGCGGTGATATACCAGCTGGTTGTCATACATTTCAATATGTACCAGCGTAGGTTCACCCAAGACAATATTGCCGGCCGCAATAACGCGCAGTAATTTTTTCTTATTGCCGGACTGCTGCAAATCATGAATAACCGCTTCAAATTCATCCGGTGCAATATAAACAAGTATCGTATTTTCATCTTTGATGCCCAAGCGGCGGCAAATCATCGTATTGGTCTGGCTCATAGCCTGACTGACTTCCTGCCGCGTTGCCGCTTCACTCATGCCGCCGTTTAAAACGACACTGGACAGCACTTCCCCAGCTCGAAACACAACGACACCTTCACGAATATTGGTCATCGTTTGATTGAGCAGACGAATCCGCTGATCTAATGTATGAATCGTTGCCATCATGCTTTTTTTCGTTTCTTCCAGCATGGACAAATCACTTTGGGCTTTTTCTTTATCAGCTACAGCTGCATCTCTGGCCGCTTCTGCATTTTCTTTATCGGTTTTGGCTTCATCCATTGCCACTTGGATGACAGACAACTGTCTCGTTTTATCATCACGTGCCTGCTGCGCCTGCTGTAAATCCAGCTGGGTTATGCGGATTTCTTCATTTTTTCCGTCCAACTGTGCCTGCTGCTGCTTTAATAATTCTTCATTAGATGCAATCAGGATGTTTTTATCTGTCAGTTCTTTTCCTAATGCTTCTGCTTGTTTGCTCAATTTTTCCCGCTGTGCTTCCAATTCTGCTTTCTGCATCTGCAGCTGATGCATCCCAAATAAGGCAATACGTACATTTTGTGACAATACGAACATGACGCCGAGCGTAACGACAGCAATGCTGATTCCCGTCAAAATAGTTATCAATATAGATGTATATTTGGGCCGCAGTCCAAACAATACAATTTTTCGTTTGCCTACGCGAGAACCAATTTTATCTCCCAAATACGCGATAATACCGCCCATAACAGCCAAGATAAACAGCATAACCCATCCGTATTCCATAATGCACCTCCTTATTACTATAATCATATAACATTATAGGCATTCTGTCATTCTCTAATTTCAAAGTATGAAAAATTTGAGTAAAAAAAAGCTAGCAGCGTCATTTCAAAAAATATCGCTGCTAACTGCTTTATTTTGATTTGCGATACACCAGAATAATGCCGGTAATGCCGCAGATAATGTCCGGCAAAAACGCACCCAGATACGGAGGAATGCGGCCGCCGTTTCCCAAGGCATTGCCCAAGGTCATAATCGAGTAATAAATGAAAATGACGACAACGCTGATGCCAAAACCAATAGATGAACTGCCACGCTGCTTCTGCATGCCCAGCGGCGCGCCGACAATGGCACATACCAGACTAGCCAGCGGTAGCGCAAAGCGATTGTACATTTCTACTTTTAATTTATTGGTATCTACGGAATTGTCATCCAGCAGTTTGATTTGTTCCCGCAATTCCCGAATCGTCAATTGATCTGGTTTTTTTTGCGAAGAAGAGATCTTGTTTGGCTTTTGTGAAATCGGCAGCGCCTGATTTTGGAATTTCAGCGTTCGTTTGATTCCTTCGCCGCCGGATACATCATAAATCATGCCTTCATGCATAACCCATTTAGAGCCATTCCAATTGGCCCGGTCGGCTTTTTCTACTCGCATGAGAACATCATTTTCAAACTCCTGCACCGTAATATCTTTGAGTTCTTTCGATGAGGCATCATACTGCCGTGCATACATCAAACTGGATATGTCGGAGCCTTTTGTGTTTTTAATAATGACGTGGTCTTGCGTTGCCGGTGCCGCATTATGCTTGATTTCTTCGTTAATAATCGTATTATATGCATTATTTGCCTTCGGAACTACATATTCATTAAACGCCGTGGTTCCCAGCGAAATAAACGCTGCCGCAATAAAAATTGGCATGGCAAGCCGCATAAAATTCTGGCCGCCGGCACGCATGACAATCATTTCACTGGAACTGGATAATCGGCCAAAGGCCATCAGAGATCCCAGCAATACGGACATGGGAAAGGTGACGACGACAATGGACGGTATGGCCAGTATAAAAACGCGGAACGCTGCCCAGGCAGTCGCGCCGTACTGGTTAATCAGCTGCGCAATGCGATAGAGTGTGCCCGTGCCAATAAAAACCGCTGTAAACGCACAAACGCCAAATAAAAAAGGGCCTATAAATTCTTTTAATATATATCTGTCTAATATTCGCATTCCTGTCTCCCTGACCGCTACATTCTAAAATCTTCACCCAAATAGAATTTTTTGGCGACAGGGTCACTGGCAATCTTTTCCGGGCTGCCTTCCAAAAGGATGCGCCCTTCGCTCAAAATATAGGCTTTATCTACAATACTCAGCGTTTCGCGTACATTATGGTCGGTAATCAGCACGCCCATGCCGCGATTTTTTAAATGACTGATAATTCCCTGGATTTCATTGACTGCCAGCGGATCGATGCCGGCAAACGGTTCATCCAGCAAAATAAACGCCGGATCCATGACCAGACAGCGAGCAATTTCCACACGGCGCCGTTCGCCGCCGGAAAGCTGTATGCCCAGCCTGTCCCGCAGCTGGATAATGGAAAATTCCTCCATCAGCGCTTCTGCTTTTTGGTGCTGTTCTGTTTCACTCAGTTTTGTCGTTTCCAACATAGCCAATAAATTTTCTTCTACTGTCAGCTTGCGGAAAATAGACGCTTCCTGTGGCAAATAGCCAATACCGTATGCCGCCCGTTTGTGAATCGGCAAGCCGGTAATATCATTGTCATCAATCGTGATTTTTCCTTCAGTAGGATGTTCAATCCCGACAATCATATAAAATGTAGTTGTCTTGCCGGCACCATTCGGTCCCAGCAAGCCTACAATTTCACCTTGAGAGACGCTGATGCTGACACCAGCAACAGCACGTTTTTCTTTATATAGTTTTACGAGGTCATGGGTCTGAATCAGCATTCGTTTCTCCTTTTTAATTGTTATCCGGCAGTATCACGACAGTAGAACGTGTCATAGTCTGTACAGAATTGTCTGCCAGGCGAATAACAACATTGTCGCCATTCAATGTATTTCCCTTCTGTGCCGCATGCACCTCACCGGTTAAATGAATGACGCCGTCATTGACATTCGGTGTCTGCGTATACACAGCCTGTTTCGCATAGGCAGTCAGATTATCAGCCGGTGATTCAATATGGACATTTCCCTGTCCGACTGCCCGTACTTCTTTAAACCAAGCATCGATATGGTCTGCCCACATTTGAGAGCCTTGTGCTTCCAAATAGCCGTTTCCCGTTACAATGCCGTAATCTTTGTCTAAATAATATTCTACTTGATCGCCATTGACTTTTTTGTCATTATAGACACCGCGGACGGAACCCGTCGCTACAATATAGTTGCGGTTTGTCGAATGGACTTTATCCGCATTCAGCTGCATGTCCGGCTGCTGTACTGCTACATTGCCCTCCATGTCAGCTTCTGCTGTTTTTAGATTATATGACGCCTGATTGCCGGTCATCGTAGCCTGATCGCGAACGATAACAACGTTGCCGGTCGCCGTAGCCACCTGTGTTTTGCCATCATAGACCAAGGTATCTGCCGTAACAGAAACAGAGCTGGTATGTGTATCTTCTGCTCCCATTCCCAATGAAGGGATAAGCATCACCCCGGCTAAGACAGCTGTTAGTATCTTGCTTCGTATATACTGCATCATCATTCTTCTCCCTTGGTTACCTGCGCATGTCCTGTAAGCGTTACTTTATCCAGCCGTGTATTGGTTTCAAACGCATCGGCGTGCAGTGCTGTACTGTCGTGACGATTGATAACCACTTTACCGCCGTGTATCATATGTGTATCCATATTATAATACACACTCCCGTCTGTCTGCAACGTATCCGATAAATTCGTTACGCCTTTGACCGGCGGCTTGATTTCAATCGTCCGTTTTTTCTTATCGACAATGCCCTTGTCCGATGTGATGGTCATTTCTGTTCCGTCTACATCATACAAAACCGCTTTGGGATTGGTAAAATACATGTTTTCTGTATCGGGATCTACCATAATTTTATCCGCTGTCAATTTCCATACCAAATTGCCGTCTTTGGATTCTTCCAGCTCTGTCCCGTTAAATTCAACAAGTTTATCCGGATTGACAGGAGCATCCGGCGTCGTTTCCGGATGCATGAACTCATACAGCAAAGCAGCAAAACCAATCACGACAATACAGCCAATGATAGTCAGTTTATTTTTCTTGATTCGTTCTATCATCATGATGTTCTGCCTCCGCTTTCTGCTGCAATGCTACAATATCTTCCGGTTCCGTACTCCAACGATGCTGGAACCACAGCCATTCTGTAGGATGTTCCTTGATAAAATTTTCCGTCAAAACGGCCATCTTCCGAGTCAGACGCGCAATATCTTCTTCTTTATTGCCTGTATCTTCATAATACATGACTTCGCCAATCACGACATGATGACGATGGTTTTCGTCATGAACCGCAAAAATCGGCAAAATAGGCGAACGAAACTTACGTGCAAACATAGCCGGTCCCTTAGGCGTAGATGACATTTTTCCCAAAAAAGGCTGCGGAACGCCATAGAAGCCGCCATCTTGATCTGCTAAAAAGCCGAGAATTTTTTTTCTCTTTAATGCTCTAGCCGCAATTATCATTTCATTGCCGCCGCGGGCAAATACTTCCAGGCCCATCATTTCCCTGTTTTCGTTTAAAAGGCGTGTCACCTGATCATTGGGCTGCTTTTTAACAATCGTCGTCGTCGGATATCCATATAAGGCCAGCGATGCACCCATCCATTCCCAGTTGCCAATATGACCTGTCAGCACAATAACGCCTTTATTTTCTTTCAGCGCGGCATCCAGCCATTCTGCATGCTCCAACGTAACATACTCCGATATATTTTCCTTATTCAGCCGGGGCGTATACAGAATTTCCATCAGGGACTGACCTAAATTACGAAATAATTCATCAATAATTTGGTTTGCTTCCGCTTCGCTGCATTGCATGCCGCGCATAACATGAAAAATGCCGCGTTTGCGTTGTTTCTGCAATATCCGTCCAACAAGGGGGCCTAGTTTGCGTCCCAATGAAATGATCGTTGGATAAGAAAAATGGCAAAGCACATTTCCTATTCCGCGCGCAGCATGATACTGCCACTCATTAAACACAATACAGACACTCCTTTCTTTTATTGCTTCACTACTGTTTTGCCGCTGAAATACCGGCTGAGAACAGTATGCCATTGATTTTGTCTTTTTAGAATATGTTCAATCCATTGACGCAGTGCGCCATGGCCGCCCGGGCAAGTAGCTACAAACTGTGCCGCTTCTTTGGCTTCACAGCAGGCATCTGCCGGCGCTGCACCAAAACCGATACGGAAAATCACTTCGACATCATTCAAATCATCTCCCATATACGCAGCTTCCTGCACCGTAATGCCCATAGTATCGCAAATCTCTTCCAAAGCCTGCCATTTCACCGACACGTTCTGCATAATATAGTCCACATGCAGATCGGCTGCCCTTTTTTCCACCATAGGAGAACGCCGTCCCGTAATCACGGCCGTTTTGATTCCCGCAGCCCGTGCCAATGAAATTCCCATGCCGTCGCGGGCTGAAAACCCTTTCAAGGCATCTCCCTGCGGCCCATAATAAATCGTGCCGTCCGTCAACACGCCGTCGACGTCAAAAGCAATCAGCTTAATCATTTTGGCATCCATTACACTACACCTTGGCGAAGTAAATCCGTCAAATGAATCATACCCACTGCGTGATTATCTTTATCGACAACCGGCAGCACCGTAATAGGACGCGGCTGATTTTTTTCCATGATGTGAAGTGCTTCTGCTGCCAGTTTATCGCTGGAAATAAGGCGCGGATTTTTTGTCATCATCGCATCTACAGGCCACTGCAGGAAATTAGAACCCGTTTCCAGGCCGCGGCGTACATCGCCGTCTGTAACCAAGCCAATCAGTTTATTTTCTTCATCGACTACCGATACGGCACCCAATCCTTTTTCTGTCATCATAAATAAGGCATCCTGTACGGTACTGTCTTCTGAAATGACAGGATTATCTTCGCCTTTATGCATGACATTTTCTACAGTAAGCAGTAATTTACGCCCCAATGCGCCGCCCGGATGGAAAATAGCAAACTGATTCTTAGTAAAATGATGTTCAGACAGCAGCACCACAGCCAAGGCATCTCCCAAGGCCAACGCCACTGTCGTACTTGTCGTCGGTGCCAGCCCCAACGGGCACGCTTCTTTTTCTACAGATGCGTCTAAAATGACATCCGAATTTTTAGCCAATGTAGAATTGTGGTTGCCTACGACTGCAATCAATTTAGCGCCGATACGCTTGAGAGACGGCAGTATATTGAGGAGTTCCATCGTTTCCCCGCTGTTGGAAAAAGCGAGTACAACATCTTCGCTGGTAACCATGCCCAAATCACCGTGAATACCTTCGGCAGGATGCAGGAAAATAGACGGCGTTCCCGTACTGGAAAGCGTAGCTGAAACTTTACGGGCAATATGTCCGGATTTTCCCATGCCGGTAACAATAACGCGGCCTTTGGATTCCATAATCAAATTGACAGCATTGACAAAATTTTGATTGAGTGTAGGAATCAATTTTTCAATGCCCTGTGCTTCTTGGTGAAGCACATCTCTTGCTTCTGCTAATATATCCATTCCATTCACCTCTAGCTTATATGTTAGCTGTACTGATGCTTTTCTGCGTAATTTCATTAATAGCAATCATATCCCGCAGTACATTTTCAACCTGCGACAGATAGAGCATATTCGGACCGTCACACAATGCTTCTGCCGGATTGTCATGCACTTCCATAAACACGCCGTCTATGCCGGCACCTGCTGCGGCCCGTGCTAAGTTGCCAATATACTGCCGCTGGCCGGACGATGATGTACCGGCGCCGCCGGGCAGCTGCACGCTGTGCGTGGCATCAAATACAACGGGATAGCCAAAGCTGCGCATAATCGGGAAGCTGCGCATATCGACTACCAAATTATGATATCCCAGGCTGAATCCCCGTTCTGTCAACATCAGGTTTTCATTGCCAAGATGCGACATTTTTTCTAATACGTTTTTCATGTCAGACGGTGCCATAAACTGCCCTTTTTTGACGCTGACGCACTTGCCGGTTTTAGCAGCCGCTTCCAGCAAATCGGTCTGACGGCAGAGAAACGCCGGAATCTGCAACACATCCAATACGTCTGCTGCCGGTTCAATTTGTTCAATCGAATGGACATCGCTGATAATCGGTACCTGCAGTTCTTTTTTTACCTCTTTTAATATTTTCAATCCTTCTACGAGGCCTGGGCCGCGGAACGATTTGTATGAAGAACGATTGGCTTTATCATAGGAAGCCTTAAAAATATAGGTCACGCCTAGTTTTTCACAAATGCGCTTCATTTCCTGACCGATTTTTAAAATACGGTCCGGATCTTCAATGACACAAGGCCCTGCCATGACAAACAGCTTGCCGTCACCGCCAACTGTTGTATTGCCAATTACAACGGATTTTACTTTTTCCATTATATATCTCCTTTATCAGCAAAATATTTCCGGATATGTATCAAATCTTCCGGTGTATCAATACCAATAAACTGGTGGTTTGTAGTAATTACTTTTATCTTATATCCATTTTCCAGAACCCGCAACTGTTCCAGTGATTCTACTTTTTCAGCCGGTGTCTGTTCCATATGGGCATACTGCAGCAGAAAATCGCGGCGGTACGCATAAATGCCAATGTGCTTATATGGTTTCATGACGCCTGCAAACGCATTTCTTGGATACGGTATCAAAGAACGGGAAAAATACATCGCTTCGCCATGAAGATTTAAGACTACTTTGACGGCGCTGGGGTCATCATATTCTTCCTTGGCAAGCGGCGTGGCTACTGTCGCCATGGTCAGCTGCGGATCTTCTTCAAAGGCTTGGCACAACGCATCGATGACATCCGGTGCAATAAGAGGTTCATCTCCCTGTACATTGACGATAACATCTGCGTCAGGGAAATGTTCTACTGCTTCTGCCAGCCGGTCTGTGCCGTTAGCATGATCTTCCCGCGTCATCACAGCATGGCCGCCAAACGTAACGACTGTATCATATACTTTAGGATTGTCCACAGCTACTACGACTTGGGACAATTTAGCAGCCTTAGCGGCTTGTTCATATACCCGCTGCACCATAGGCTTGCCGGCAATATCACACAGCGGTTTTCCCGGTAAACGCGTTGAAGCATACCGTGATGGAATAATGCATACAAAATTCATAAACCTAGCCTCCTACTACTTGTTTTAAAACGTTCTCTATGTTTGTTTCTCCCTTTATAATCTCAATTTCAATTCCTAATACATACAAAGGTACATGATGCGCTGCAATATACGCTGCATCCATTTTTACAGCATCTTTCTCTGTCGTAACTAAAACAACTCCCTGTTCTTGCGCTTTCTTTGCCATGGCAGCTAAATCATCCCGGCTATATTGGTGATGATCGTCATGCCGTATCGTATCAGCAATCGCGTAACCAAAAGATCGAATCGTAGCTTCAAAAGATGCCGGATTCCCCAATGCCGACACAGCGATGACAGACCGTCCGCCGACAAGGTTGGGACAATCGGTCCGTTTTTGCAAACTATTCCAATCAGCAAATGAAATGCACCATTTAGGACGATGCACGGCTTCTGCTACGGGTACATGGGGATGATACTGACGCAGCGCTGCATAGATAGACTGCAGCTGCCGTTCTGTGGCTAAATCGGCTTTCGTAATGATAACCAAACCAGCCCGCCGCAGCTGTTCCATAGGCTCGCGCAAAATCCCCCGGGGCAGTACATACCCATTGCCAAAGGGATGGGTACCGTCAATCAAAACAATATCCAAATCGCGATACAACTGCCAATGCTGGAATCCATCATCCAATAAAAGAACTTGAGACTGAAACATGTCAATGGCCATTTGGCCGCTGCTGCTTCGATTTCTCCCTACTAAAACCGGTATTCCCGGCAGGCTCCGCGCCATTAGACACGCTTCATCGCCGCCGACAGCCGCCGTAAGAAGGATATGTTCACCGTCAGACATAATGGCGGCTTTCCCTTCCGTTTCCGACCGATACCCTCGATTGAGGAGCGCTGTGCGGAATCCTTTTCTTTGTAAATACCGAGCCAGCAAACAGGTCATTGGCGTTTTGCCAGTGCCGCCGACAGTGATATTTCCCAAACTAATTACTTTGGCAGATAATTTGGTCTGTTTCTGTGGATTTCGCAGATACGAGTTATACTTTTTTTCTACTCCCTTTTTATACGCGAGAGATGCCCATTCCAATAGTTTTAATATTGGAATATCTATGCCGTGATGCGGTGTATCCTGCATCAAATATAAAAAATATGCTGCCAGTTTTGTACGCAACGACATAGAATCATCTCCATTAACACGTTCCCTGCAGCAACTGCTGCAATTCATCCAAGTTCTTTTTGGTAGCCCCTTGGTTTTCTTTGACAATTTCCAAGCAATGGCGTTTCATCGCCTCTGCTTTATCTTTATGTATCAAAAGTTCGAGGCAGGTATCAATAAATTCCTCTTCATTTTTGACCATAATGCAGGCGCCCCGACTGCTCAGCAAATCAAAAATTTCCACAAAATTGAACATGTTGGGCCCAACAATAATCGGTTTGCCGTGGGCTGCCGGTTCCAAAATATTATGCCCGCCAATATGAGCCAAACTGCCGCCGACAAAAATCAAATCTCCCAAACTGTATACACGTCCCAATTCTCCAATCGTATCGAGAATGACGCCGTCATATGAATCGCTGACCGGTTTCCCTGCTTTCATATCACTGCGTTTAACCATCGTGATTTCATGCTTGAGGCCTTCATCGCGAATCAGGTCCGCCTGGTAAATATACCGCGGCGCAATGATTAGCTTGGCCTCTGGAAAACGCTGGCGGACTTTGCTGAATGCCTTGTACACAGAACCGTTTTCCCCTTTATGCGTGCTGCCGGCAATCATGATGGGATAGGTGCCTTCAGCAAAGCCTAATTCATGAAGGAACCGTTTCTTTTCGGCTTCCGTCACGATGCCGTATGTCTGGTCGTATTTTGTATTGCCCGTAACGATTACTTTGTTAGGATCGGCACCGATATCAATAATATACTGCGCGTCAATACGGCTCTGCATGCAGAACATGCGGATAGTCGAAAGTACCTTGCGCGTAAAAAACGTAATCAAGCGGTACCGTACGGCGCTGCGCTGACTGATGCGGCCGTTCATCATCATGACCGGAATATGTTTGTCTGCTGCAATACGCAGAAAGTTCGGCCAAATTTCCGTTTCTACCAATACGATGGCCTGCGGCTTGACAATCGTCAAAATGCGGTTGGTCAAATACGGCAAATCCAATGGGAAATATAAAATACCGTCAGCCCCTTTGATGATTTGATGGGCCATACGAAATCCCGTCGCCGTAACGACCGACACAATGATGACTTCATTCGGATAGGTCTTGCGCATTTCACGTACAATCGGGCTTGCCGCAACGATTTCACCTACCGACGCAGCGTGTACCCAAATAGCATGACGATTTGATATTTTTTCTTTTAAATCATCCGGCAAAAATCCTATGCTTTGTTTAATTCGCTGATAAAATCCTTCTTCGCGAATCAAGCGGTAAATAAGCTGTGGAATCAAAATAGCCCAATAAACGAGCAAGAGCATATTGTACAGCCAATACATAGGATGTGCTTTTAAGTTTGTTTTCATTCCACTTATCCTTCTGCTTTATCTTTAAACTGAACAGCATATAAATTGGCATACAGTCCTTTTTTAGCCAAAAGTTCAGCATGCGTTCCTTCTTCTACAATCCGGCCGTGGTCGATAACGACAATGTTATCGGCATTGCGTACCGTGCTCAAACGATGGGCAATGACTACAGCCGTTCGTCCTTCCATCAACCGGTCCAAGGCAGCCTGCACAATTTTTTCACTTTCCGTATCCAGTGCCGATGTTGCTTCATCCAAAATTAAAATCTGCGGATTTTTCAGAATTGCTCTGGCAATGGCAATACGCTGCCGCTGGCCGCCGGACAATGCGTTGCCGCGGTCCCCGACATTGGTATCATATCCCTGCGGCAGTGCCATAATAAAATCATGAGCATTGGCTGCTTTCGCTGCCGCAATGACTTCCTCTTCCGAAGCATCCAAGCGGCCGTATAAAATGTTGTCCCGTACAGTCGCATTAAAAAGCATCGTTTCCTGCGGTACTAAGCCGATTTGCTGACGCAGTGACGAAAATGTAACATTTTTAATATTGATGCCGTCGATAGTTAATTGGCCTCCTGTTACATCATAAAACCGCGGCAGCAAATTCGCAACGGTGGATTTACCGGCACCGCTCGGCCCAACCAAGGCCACAACCTCTCCCGGCTTGACTTCCAAATTAAAATTCGTCAAGGCTTCATGTTCTTCATCATACGAAAAGGATACATGGTCAAATACAATATGTCCCTGTACTTTCGGCAGCGTCATGGCATTTTCTTTTTCTTTTACTTCCGGCACTGTATCCAAGGTTTCAAACACACGGTCAGCAGCTGCCAGTGATTTCTGGATTTCTCCATAAATTTCACTGATGCGTCGTACCGGATTTGCCAAATTGATGGCATAGATCAAAAAGGCAATCAAAGCCCCGGCCGTCATTTGCCCTTCAATAACACTCATGCCGCCATACCAAATAATCCCTGTAACGGCAATCGCTGCAAAAAATTGAATAAACGGCGTCAGCATGGACGTTAATTTCGTCGTCGTCATGAGTGCCCAAAAATTGCTGTCGTTTTGTACGACAAACCGCTTAATTTCAAAGGCTTCCCGGTTAAACGAGCGAATAATCCGAATACCCGAAATCGCTTCTTCCAAAAGAGCTGTAATATCAGCCATTTTCCCCTGCACATTATGGCCGGCTTTTCGCAGTCTGCTGCCAAAGAAATTAATCGTCACCACGACCAGCGGTACAATGACCAGTGTCAGCAGGGTGAGTTTCCAATACAAGGCAATCATAGACACCAACGAACCAACCAAAATGACGACTTCCTGCACAAAAGAAATCAGATTGCCGGCAATCGCCGTCTGCAGTGCCGATACATCATTAGTCAAATTGCTCATGATGTTGCCGGTCTTGCGTCTGTCAAAATACGACAAGGACAAGGTCTGTAAATGCCGGTACAGCTTTTCTCGAATATCATTGACAATTTTTTGGCCGACAAAGCTCATCAAATACCGTTCGCCAAAATAGAAAAAGCCGCGCAATAAAAACAATACCAAAATGCCAACGACAATTAAGTTTAATGTTGCCGTATCCTTATTAGCCAATACTTTATCAATGACATCTTTTATCAGCCAAGGAACGACAACATTGCTGGCTCCTGAAAAAGCCATGCAGATAACGGCCACTACCAGTCGCTTTTTATATGGCAGTACAAACATCAGCAATCGTTTGTAGCTCTGCCAGCTGTTATATTTTTTCATTCACCCTGTTTCTCCTTAGCAAATTCTAGTATAGTTTCAGCAATGCGCTGTACGGCACCGCTGCGTCCCATCGTGCGGCGGACTTCAGCCATTGCCTGTTTCAGTTCTTCATGCCGTGCCGTATCCGTCAGCATAGGAATAATCGTATGGGCAATGTTTTCAGCCGTCACCTCATCCTGCCACAGTTCCGGCATAATCCGCCGTCCCATGATAATGTTGGGCAGGCCAATATTGTCAATATGCACCAGCAGTTTAGACAACCAGTATGTTATGCTGCTGACACGGTAGATAAGAAGTGTCGGCAGCTCCATCAGCGCCGTTTCCAGCGTAGCTGTGCCGGAAGCAGCAATAGCTGCCGTACTGGCTGCCATCATATTATATACATTGCTCTCTCCTATATGCACGGCAACGCCGCTGTCTGCAATCATCTGTTCCAACACGCTGCGGTCGATAGTAGACGCACGGGGCAGCAAAAACTGCACCTGCGGCACGGTTTTGCTGATTTCTTTGGCTGCTTCCAGCATAGCCGGCAGCAATCCTTTGACTTCCTGCATGCGGCTTCCCGGCATGAGCAATACCGTTTTCTTTTGGGCATCCAGTCCCAAATACGCAGCGGCTTCATTTCGGCTCTGCGTTGCATGGACTGTATCCAGCAAGGGATGCCCTACATATACAACATGCGTCCCCATGTCTTCATACATTTGGGCTTCAAAGGGAAATAAAGAAATAGCCAAATCAGTATATTGGGCAATCGTATGGCCCCTGCTTTTATGCCATGCCCAAATAGTCGGCAAAATATAATACACAACAGGAATGCCTGCTTCTTTTGCCTTTTTAATCAGACGCATATTAAACCCCGGATAATCAATGCAAACAAGAACATCCGGCTTTTCGTCCAGCATCGTCTGCACCAAAAAGTCGCGCAGGCGAAAAAAGAAGGGGATTTTGCGCAGGATTTCACCTACGCCGATAAAGCCCAGATTCTGAATATCATACACAATCCGTACGCCCGCTTCTTTCATTTGCTCTCCGCCCATCCCGATGAGTTCAATGGACGGATCTTGTCGTTTCATTACTTCGGCCAACTTGGCACCGTGCATATCTCCCGATGCTTCACCTGCTGAAAACATGATTTTCATAACGTATCTACCTCAAAAAATCAAAAGGTCTTATCTACAGCACAAATACAGATGTTGTTTTTATCAGCGGCCTTCAATACTTCGTCCTGTTCTACAAACAGCGTGCGTCCTGCTTCCATAGCTAAGACATTACAGCCGCTTTCTATCATGGACTCTAAGGTCGCCAAACCGACAGCCGGTACATCAAACCGCGTGTCCTGATTCGGTTTGGCTACTTTTACAACGACGGATTTGCCTCTGCCCAGAGTACCGCCGCGGCGAATGCAGGCATCGGTTCCTTCAATAGCTTCCACTGCCATGACAGCCTTATGTTTGACGACAACAGTCTGTCCAATATCCATACCGCCCATGGCCTTGGCCGTAGCAAAGCCAAAACGTATATCATCTTCCTCGTCCTGGCTCGGCTTGCGTTTTGTCAAAACGCCGGCCGCCGGCATAAGCGGTTTTAAATACAATGTCTGATCGACTACTTCAATCCCATCTTTGGCCAATTCATCTACAATGGCCAGCATGATAGTATCATCTTTTCGGTTGCGTAGTTTAGCCAGCATTTTAATGGCGCGGAAATCAGGAAATTTCAAGCCTTTAAATAGTATTTCCTTGGTAACTTTGCCAATCATCGTAACTTTGGCTACGCCTTCTTTACGCATTGTTTTTATAATTTTATCGAGTTTAGCTACATTAATCGCATAATACGTATCCGCTTCTGCTTCCAGCTCCGGTGCCACCCCATCGACAACCGCAATAACGACAACTTCATGCCCCATTTGTTGAGCCGCACGCATAAATTCTACCGGCAGTTTGCCTACACCGGCAAACAACCCTACTTTTTCCATATTCATCACCCTTATAAATGAATAAAATATCCATTTTTATATTATACAAAAAAATGTGTCTGATGTCAGTAACTACCGAGGCAACTTGCAGAAAAAAAGGAAGGCAAGAACCTCTTACCCTCCCTTTTTATATGTTCATTAGTCTTTTGTACCCCGACAAATTCCACGATCGGCATCGCGAAGGAAGCGGAGAAAATGTTCTGTTTCTTCCGAACTGTCCAATTCTTCTTCCATTTTGGCAATCGCATCCCGTAAATTCAAGCCGGAACGATATAAAAGACGAAATGCTTTTTTCAATTCCCGGCGTACATTTTCCGGAATTCCCGCACGGGACAAGCCTACACTATTCAAGCCAATGCAGCGTGCCGGCTGGCCGTCAGCAATCACAAACGGCGGAATATCCTGCACTACCTTGGCAAGGCCGCCAATCATGCTGTTGCGGCCGATTTTGACAAACTGATGTACACCGGCAATGCCGCCGATGACCACACGGTCTTCTACTATTACATGCCCGGCAAGGCCTGCACAGTTGCTCATGATAACATGATTTCCTATGATACAGTTATGTGCCACATGCGTGCATGCCTGAAAGAGGCAGTCGCTGCCAATACGCGTTTCTTCCCCTTCACCGGTTGCGCGGCTGACGGTGACATATTCGCGAAATACCGAACGGTCGCCTATGATAACATAACTTTTTTCACCTTTAAATTTTAAATCCTGCGGTTCCGATCCAATGGATGCACTGGGGAAAAACCGGCAGTTCTTGCCGATTGTCGTCCAGCCATCAATAACGACGTGAGCCATAATTTCAGTTCCATCGCCAATAGTAACATGGGGGCCAATTACAGCGTAGGGTCCAATCTTCACGCCCGCACCGATTTTTGCCTGTGGATCTATAATAGCCGTTGGATGTATCATGCGCTGCTGCATGGTTTCTCTTTCCTCGGTCATTAAAGTCACTCCTTGCTTACCTGCCGCTAAAGCAGGTGCCTAATAATAAATTCTATATAGTGATATATTCACCCATATAATACCAAAATATACTAGTTATTTTATGGGAAAAGTACTATATTGCAGATTATATACTTTATTTTTCGCCGTTTTTCATAGCGAAAGGACATAAATGCTCTTTATTTTTTAGGATTTTGACCCGGCATAAGAGCAAACAAGTATTCGCCTTCCGCACAAAGCGTGTCTCCTACATGGCACTGTGCTTTTACTTTTCCCATGCGGCCTTTGATTTTTTCAATATCGGCACGCATTACAACCTGATCGCCAGGGCGTACAGGATGACGGAAACGCAGTTTGTCAATTCCTGTGAAATACGGAATCAAGCCTCTGTTTTCTTCCGGATACAACAATGCTACGCCGCCTACCTGCGCCATTGCTTCTGCAAGCAGTACGCCCGGCATAACCGGCTGTCCCGGGAAATGGCCTTGAAAAAACAATTCATTAAAAGTGGCATTTTTAATACCAATCGCATATTTCATCGGTTCCAATTCAATAATGCGGTCCACGAGCAGCATCGGGTACCGATGCGGTAAAATTTCCATAATATCCGTAACTTCCAAAGTCATTCTAATTCCTCCTAACCGATTTCTTTAAAAATATCATGCGTCAGTAAATTATTCAACTTGTGACTTGATTTTACAGCAATAATATGTCCCCGTATAGGTTTCCCCAGCAAGGATATATCGCCAATAACATCCAATACTTTATGACGAACCAATTCGTCCGCACTTCGTACCTTAGATAAGCAAGTCGTCTCATCATAGACAATCGTATTTTCCAAGTTGCCGCCTTTGCCAAGCCCTAGTTTCCGAATCATTTCCAATTCTGCTGTAAACGCAATGGTCCGTGCATAGGCAATTTCCTTGACATACACATCCGGCGTGATTTCCGCATCAAAGAACTGTACCCCTAATAACGGATGGGGATTGATAGATGTGAATGTAATCCGAAATCCATCATACGGAATCACGGCGATGAATTTATCATCTTCCTGAATCAAATGCTGTTTTTGAATGACAATTTCCTGCCGCGGTTCTTTTAATGACTGTATGCCTGCCTTTTGGATTAATTCCACAAAATTTAAACTGCTGCCGTCAGCAACAGGAGGTTCTGCTGAATCCATTTCTACAATACAATTATCTACCTGCAGGCCATTGAGCGCAGACAGTACATGTTCAACAGTAAACACCTTTGCTTCGCCGTCTTCCAGCGTCGTCGCCCGCATCGTATTCGTTACCTTTGATAAATGCGCCCGAACCGACGGCTGTCCCGGCAAATCGGTACGAATAAATACAATACCTGTATTGGCTGGTGCCGGCCGCATAACCATATGAACTTCCTGCGCCGCATGCAAGCCTATTCCACTGTATGAAACGGAGCCGGCTAATGTCGTTTGTGTTGTAGACATAAGTACGCCTCTCCTTTCCTTTAGTTTACTAAAATATAAAAATTTCCCATACTAAATTATTATACCGCATTTAAAGTTTGTTTGACAACTATAAAAGCAAATAGATAGTGTCAAGTTGTTGTGGGTATTTTATTTAACTGGAACTTGTTGGCAATAAAATCAGTTTGTTATTTATGA